>JBPOFS010000016.1:0-2113 GCA_051252515.1 Gammaproteobacteria bacterium | reverse complement strand
CCAATAACCTCCCACATAGAAGCCCTGCCATAATTGGCGGGGCTTTTTACAGCAAAGCGCTTCTTCACGATCTGATCGATCACCTCCTATCTTTCTTTTCTCTCACGATCATTATCACGCTCGCGATTTTCTCTATTATCACGGCTTCGTTCACGTTCCTCGCGCTTGCGATTTTTCTGCTCCTCACGTGATTTTATCCGATCCATACGCTCACTAATTATTTTATCCTCCACCATCCGTAGCGCCCGCTTATCTTTGGTGTATGAAACCAATTCCCAGGCTTCTTTGATACGTTCGTTCTCATAAGGTGTACGGAACATTTGATTTAGTGCTTTGCCGCGCAACCTATCGTGATCTTCCTGTAAATCGGGCCGTGACCGTAGTGTGTCATTCTCCTGCCGCTTGTATTCTTCGTATTGGTCAAGCCGGCTTCTAAAAATGTCCGCTCTAGTACGCATAAGCTCCTTGGGATCATGTGCTTGACCAATCCGCCTCTGCTCTTCCGGTGTGTAAGAAACAACGCGATCTAAAATCCTATCTAAATGCTGCCTATAATGACCTTCAACCGCATGCTCTTTCATGCCTCTCCGTTCAGTTTCAATGCGGTCACACATTATTTGAACTTCGGTGCGTTCAATCTCTTCCAGGTCGCCACTGGCACGCGCCGCGCGGCGTAAATCGCGCTCTTTGTTCGATTCCGGTTGTTCGCGAGCCCTCTTAAACTCAATCTCTTTGAGATCTCTTTCCTGCTCTTTTTCAAGCTGACTGCGGATCTTCTCCTGTTCGGCCAAAAGCTGCTCTGGTTGAGGCTCTAGTTTTAGCTCTCGTTCCAAAACCAAGCTTTCTCGATATTGCGTCAATTCTTCTCGCTCCACCTTGGTCATATCAGGGGTAGGATGCAGCTGCTTAGGAGGCCATTCTTCTCTTTGAGTAAGGTGAGGGAAAATACGGCGTTCTGTCATGGTTGGCGCTCGCTGCATGGCTTGCTCCTCTAATTGTCTATGACGAATGGCCCTTTTGATGGCGCGTGCCTCAGGGTCAGGACGTTCATGCCGCCCTGGTGTTCGTTCAAGGCCTCGTTCCCTATAACTGCGCCTATCAATCCGCTCAGAACTTCCAGCATATTCTAGCCATTCATTAGCGACAATCTCCCAACGTTCGCGGGCCAGGTCAATAAAAGCTCTTCGATCCATTTCACGGTTTTTTCGGCGAGCAAAACCATCCTCTGTAAGTCGGCGCATAGGCAACAACATATGAACATGTGGGTTCGCACCATCCTCGCCTAGGTGAAGCGCAAAATCTACGACATGACCGTCTCCCACATACAGCAAGGCCATGTGCTGGGCGACGCGCTCCCATTGCGAGCGTGGGCAACCATACGGGATGGCAAATTCAATCTCTGTGGCAAGACGGGAATCTTTGCGTTTCTCAACTTTCTCCACTGTGTTCCAAAGCTCTGCTCGATCTTTTGCCCAATTGGGAGATCCGGGCGGCACCATTATGTCGCTGAATAGAGTGCGGCCGGCCTTATGTGAAAAGTCTGAGGCTTTTCCTTTGGTGTCGTTACGTAAGCGCGTGCCACTACGATATGCAGCAGCGGCCACAACATCCCGCGTCTTACCGGTGAGCTTATCTAAACGGCCAATCCAGCGCACATGCAAATGGTAGTGTCCATCATCATCTCTAGGCACAGCACAAACCTCAAAATAAGGTCCAGGGGATTATCCCCTGGTAGGTTCCAAGGGCGAAGCCCTGGCACACGATAGCGATGTAATCCGCATGGTCCGAGACCTGCGGGGACAGCGCTGCAGGCTTTGGTATCTTCGATCCAAAGCCTAAGTGTGCTGTATATAACAGACGGTACTGGGAATTGTCAGTAGTGGCTTCCGCTCTCCTCCATAAAACAGCGCAAAGAAATCGCGTTTACTATGAAAAGGAGAGCGGCATGCTCGTTACCATCTGTGCCTACATAAAGGGCATCAAGAAAGCTTGGCTCAACTGCTTCGCATCAGACCCAGTGAGCACGACATCCCTCTTGCCTGGCGGAGGGGATGGCTACAAACGGACGCCACGATAAATCGCGCCTGAGTAACATAACGGGAGGTATACAACC
>JBPOFS010000015.1:0-4945 GCA_051252515.1 Gammaproteobacteria bacterium | reverse complement strand
GGAGTAAATATCCAGATTGAGAAGTGGAAACCTCATTTTGATATGCGCTAGTGAAAGTCTGTTTCTTTGGATCTTGTGAATAATACCAGTTTGTAAATTGATAGATTAACGAATCTCTCGGCAAAAATTCATATATATGATAATATCCTTTATCTTATATAGGAGATAACCCCAATGAAGCAGGCTTTGAAATGGATTGCCGTTGTTGTTCTAGGATCGCTCTTGGGGCAAGTCGGCATAGATCTTTATAAAGAAATTAAGCTGTCAATCGCTTCTGGAAACGCATTGGAAACCTACCATTCCTTCAAAAGCGCAATCGTCAAACCTGATATTCAATTCGCCGTATTTTCTGTGGTTCTCGTGGTTGGATTGGTGATATTTGTTTTGAAATTATGGGGATGGAAAAAGCCAGAACCGTTTTGGCTGTTGATACCGGGTGTTGTGTTGGCAGAAGGTGTCGCACGATATTTAACCGAAGGAATACAATCGTTTCTTGTGGGCCCCGGCTCTGAATGGGTCACATCCCACGACACGACAAGTTGGCCACGTGGGTTATTTCGCATGGCGGTTGGTATTGGGCTGTGCATCTGGTTTGTTCGCTATTTGATTGAAAAAAGCCAACATGAAGCGCCATAATGGACCTCATCCCAATCCCCATGCAGTCGCCAGCGCTCATTTCTCTCTTGCCTGATAAATCACAGCGTACCCGGTTTATTGAATTCTTCACGGCTAACATACGGAACGTCAACACCCGCAAAGCTTACGCACGTGCAGCGTTTGATTTTCTGGATTGGTGTTCAGACCAGGGTATTACTGCCCTACCCGCAATCCAGCCCATACATGTAGCTACTTGGATTGAAGAGTTAGGACACACACACTCGGTACAAACGGTGAAGCAGCGCTTGGCCGGCATTCGGCACCTATTTGACTGGATGGTGGTTGGCCAGTCTATGCCATCTAATCCAGCTCACACAGTACGAGGCCCCAAGCATTCAGTCCGGCGTGGGAAAACCTCTGTGTTGGTGCCTGAAGAAGCTAGATACCTCTTGGATAGCATTCCGGTTGAGACTATCTCAGGGTTGCGTGATCGGGCACTCATTGCATTGATGACCTATTCCTTTGCGCGCATTGGTGCCGTGGTTGGCATGGAGGTACGGGACGTGTACGTGCAAAATCGCCGGCACTGGGTGCGTCTCCATGAGAAAGGTGGCAAGCGTCACGAGATGCCCTGCCATCATACGCTTGATGAATACCTTGATGAATATCTGGAAGCGGCTGGTTTGAGGCAGGATCCTCGATCACCGTTGTTTCGGACCATTAAGCGAGGCACTGGCGAGTTATCTGAAACGCCCCTGCCCCAGGCAAATGCCTATGCAATGATCAAGCGGCGCACCAAAGCGGCTGGCATTGAAACAGAGGTGTGCTGTCATACTTTCCGAGCGACCGGCATTACGGCTTATCTGAAAAATGGGGGTACGCTTGAGAAAGCGGCCCAAATGGCCAATCATGCCTCAACTCGTACGACGCAGCTCTATGATCGACGCAGTGACGAAATCAGTCTGGACGAGGTCGAGCGGATTTTGATCTAAGACAAGGCTCTGCGACGCAAAAGGAAGGTTTTTGCAACGGGTTAGGTATCGCAAAAGTATTGGCGTATTTGTGGGTTTGCATAGAATTCTATACGTCTGACTACACGACAATTTTTAGGCGGTCAAAGATGTCAAAGCTAACGAAAGCTCGCTCGCTGTTAGAAATCATTCAAGATGTTCGAGAGAGAGGTGATGCGCTTGATGAGGTATTCATCGTCCAGGAAAACGGTGACACCGTTCGCCTTAAGGAGGGTAAGTGGATACCCACAAGTAGCAAAAACAAAATGCGAATTGACCATCCGACGCACGGAGTTGGTCAAACGCACGTACATATCTATGGCAGGAAAGGTGAGGAGATTGGTGTCGTGAACCTAGACGGTACATCAAGTCACGGAACATCAATGAAATTGAGCAGGAAGGACGCTGAAACGCTCCGCTCGCATGATTTTACAATTCCAATCAATCGTGTGATTGAATGGCTATCGTTGGAAAAAGATGGGTTTCAACTCTTGTTAGGCTGACCATTATAAAAACCATCCTTTTTAGAGATTTTTAGATACTGTGGTATGGTGGCTCTAGAACAATGAGGGGAGATTTATAATGAGCGTCGATAATGAAAAAACGCCATCCGATGTACATGAACATCTGATTTCTGAAGTACCAGAGGGGGTCGCAGTTTATGTAAGTGAACCATTTACAATGGTTGATTTCTTCAGGCCGGGGAATTCTGGATGTCCTGCGACAGCGCTCCGTACAAGTGTTGAGTTTAACCTTAAAGTGATATCTGAAACGCAAGGGAATATCAGGGCGCGATTTAGAACGTATGATTTCTTTGGAGGAATACCAGGCAGTGTGGTTTCTGAGATGGAGTCAGATGTGTTGTTTAACCCGACGAGCCCGATCCGGATTAGCAGCCAGACAGGCCCCGATTATTTGGATTTCCATAGAGCGCAGATATTCGGAGCGGCAGGTCGCTTAGAGGTTTTATGTGCTGACAGAACCAGGGTAATCCGAGATGGGAATGTCTGTAGAACAATTTGGATCACCAGTAAAGCGTCACTGTCTCTCACCCAGATAAGTGGCGTGTCCCGGAATGATGATTATGCTACTATTCAGCTTCAAGATTAATTGGCAATAAGTGCCCATTCGAATTAGATCACACTCTAAAATGAACATTGTCAGGACCGATTAACGCCCGGAAAACAAGGCATTGAGATCGCCAAAATGACAACCATCCTAGATGCCCTGGCGCAATGGATCTCAACCAAGGCCAAACGGGGTTATGTGACCCGCACATGTAATATGGTTACGCCCGTGTCAGTACCAGAGGCCAAACTCTCGATACACAGCTCATTGCCTTGAAGGCAGAAGCTTGCGAGCGAATCTTTCAGGAAAAAGCTTCAGGAGCTGAACGCAGCCGGCCGCAATTATCAAAAGTGCTTGACGCCCTCACCTCTGGCGATGTGTTGATTATTACTCGCCTGGATAGATTGGCGAGATCCACACGGGATCTGCTGGACATAGTGGCGACTATAGAGGTCAAGGGAGCTGCCCTGAAGTCGATAGCAGAACCTTGGGCTGATACGACAACGCCAGCAGGGAAAATGATGTTGACGGTCCTTTCAGGTTTGGCCGAGTTTGAGCGAGGGCTGATCTTGGAAAGAACATCTGAAGGACGTGCTTTAGCTAAAGCCAGGGGCAAGCGTTTTGGCCGGCCCCCTGCCCTATCTGCACATCAACAGAAGGAAGTTTTTGTTCTACTGGACCAGGGCAAAAACGCTTCAGAAATTGCTCGTTTGCTTGGTGTGAGCCACAGTACGATCTCAAGACTTAAAAGTAATATGTAGGGGTATGCCCCTATAACGGCATACCCCTATAACGTTATAGGGGGTGACGAACCTATTTCAGTAACATGCCCCACCTTCGATGTTTCAGTGACCCTACTTTGAAGCAGTTTTATCTCAACCTGTGAAGTGTGTTGAGCAAATCGCAATTACACCCGTATAGGGGTGTAGGGGTGTGCAGTTATGCCACTATACCTTTATAGAGTTTTAACCGTTTAGTGGTATACCCCTATAACGCTATGCCATTATAAAGGTATGAATAAAATGAAAACTCTTGCATTTGTTACACAAAAAGGCGGCGCAGGGAAAACGACTCTTGCAGCTTCGCTTGCCGTGGCTGCTTGTGAAGCTGGCGAGAAAGTCGCTCTACTCGATCTCGATCCGCAACAGTCTTTAGCTGCCTGGTCTGATACCAGAGATGTTGAAGAACCTGCATTTGATACGCTTGATGCTTCTCAAGTGAAGCGCCTCAATGAGATTTTGCCTATCCTAGCAGAGAAGGGATTTACCTACGCGTTTTTGGATACGGCCGGTATTGATGGAGCAGGGACGCATCTTGCTCTGCAGGCGGCTAACATGGCTCTTATTCCAAGTCGGCCAACTACAATGGATATACGCGCCACAAAGGCGACTCATGAGGCTGCAGTACGCATGGCCAAGCCCTACGCATTCATTTTGAACCAATGCCCGCCACAGCCGAATAATCCACGTGCAAAAGAAGCAGCGGCAGGATTGAAAATGTGGGGTGTATTGGCGGAACCCTCGATTATGCAAAGGGCGGCACAGCAAGACGCTTTTGCTTCAGGGCGAGGCGTCACCGAATATGATCCTAATAGCAAAGCTGCTTCTGAAATTACGCAGCTTTGGGGTTGGATCAAA
The DNA here is from genome assembly GCA_051252515.1 of Gammaproteobacteria bacterium. Lineage (GTDB taxonomy): Bacteria > Pseudomonadota > Gammaproteobacteria > Pseudomonadales > Pseudohongiellaceae > UBA5078. The sequence continues at coordinate 633 of JBPOFS010000015.1, read as the reverse complement.
AATAAAGTAGAAGGGTTAGATCATGGCAAAACGACCAAGCTTGTTAGCTAATATCGATATGGAGAAAGGGCAGGGGAGTGACGCTGACTTTAAACAGGTCGTTGAGATGCCTCAGACAGCTTTAAATCCCGGTAAATCAACCCCGGTCAAAACCAGCCTATATTTACCGCCTGAAGCGCATCGAAAATTGAAAGAAATAGCCTTTGCTAAAGATTGCAAAATGCATGACCTGGTGATTGATGGTGTGAATCGTGTTCTATCTGAGAACGGATATCCTACGGTCAAAGAATTAGCCAAATAGAGCTATAGGGGTATACCCCTATAGCGGTGTAATGGTTTACTCTGCTTGACCCCGTTTTCCGTACCAGGTTCGACAGAAAGAAAGAAAAGCATTATCGACGTTGACGGGACGTTTGATCGCTTTTTCATTCATCCAAGCACGCCACCTATCTTCCAAATAGTACACATCCCACGTAGGCGCTTCATCTTTCGCCATTAGATAAGTTTCAGATGCAAGAAAAAATTGTTCTGAAGGGGAAACGTTGGGCTTTGGAAGTGCTGCCTTTTTGCTGCAAAACTCAATATGTTCTTCACCTACAAACCTAGCGACATAATCCGGCAAGTGGTTAAACT
>JBPOFS010000014.1:0-5975 GCA_051252515.1 Gammaproteobacteria bacterium | reverse complement strand
CTCCACGGCCCATAAAGCCCCCTGTGGCGCGTTCTGGAAGTTCTACGGTCGCCATTTCGTTCGAATTGACCCGCGCGTAGTAGGATTTGATGTCGTAATGCAGGGCTTTGGAGTTCCTGATCCCACGATCCAGATCGTATTTAGCACCAACCCGCTCAGCAAAGTCCGTCTGCATTGCTGAGAGTTGGGCCTTGCCGCCAACCAGTGCGCGGGCGTTCAGTTTGCCGCGCTCATCGAGAGGGATCACCATCACCTGCAAATGCGGTGTGGTCTCATCGTTGTGGATGACGGCCGAGAGGATGTTCTCGGTTCCGTGTTTCTCTTGCAGCCAGGTCAGTGCATCACGCAGATAGTTCTCGCTGTTGGTCTGGCCCATCTCCTGCATTTTTTCGGGGGAGGCGGTGATCACGTATTCCAGGGCATGGACAGCGTTCTTGCGGACCTTTTCCGGCGCTCGCTCTTCCCAGAGCTTTGCAAGTTCATCTGAGGTGCGCGCGCCTGCCAGATGGATGTTGCGGCCTACGTCAGCTTGTCGTGCGTTGAAAGTCTCACGTTCTCGCAGATTGTGTTTGGCCGCAGCGGCCATCTTTCCCTTACCGCTGATCTTGCTGACCCGAAGGATGGCGAACCTACGCGACCCAACAGGCGGGCGTCCTAATGCACCACCTCTTGGCGGTCTGGTTCGGAAGTTCTCGCCAACAACACCGCTCATATATTTTAAATGTACACTCACTAGACAATTTATTCCTACGTCCAAATTATCGCTCGGCCTCCAAGGAGGCAAGGCTGTACATTTAAAAATATGGGGAGTGTGCTGATAGGGGTCGAGTGGGGCTCAGTGTTAAGTGCTGTGATTAGAGATCAGCGATCGCCACTGGTTGCGTCGCATTGGCAAGCAGGATTAACGCGTCCTCTGCGTTCTGTTTGAGGCGCTTGTGACCTTTCAACGTCTCGCAGTTTAGGCGGGCGTAGGGGACTAGTCAGAACGCCGTCCTTTTCTGGTGCATAGGTAGGAGCCGAGGTTGTTGCGGTAAGTCTTGGAGTTAAGCCTATTATCTCTTCGTGTAGAAATAATGTTAGCTTTTTCTAAAGTCCCACAAAGAAGTGGCTTTACAAGTTGGCCATAAACGCCGCTCTCGCCGAATACGCTCAATGCGGCGTGCCCAGAGAAGGGAACGGGAATTGCTTCTAAAGATTTGTAATTATTGCAAATAAGATTCTTATGGCGTCTGTCTTCCGTTACGAGAGGGTCATAAAGCAAGAAACCGTACAACTCTTCGTTAACAATCTCACTAACCAAATCAAACTCCCAACTAAGATTGGATTGAAACTTCAAGAATCGCCGTTCAAATGGAACCTTATCCGGAGCTATCGAAATTTGGGGCGAGGAAATGAGAACTGCATCTACTTTTGTAAAGCCCGAAAACAGGAGCGCGCCGTACCCACCCATCGAACCTCCAAACAAATACACATTTTCTAGTTCCCCAGATATTTCGGCGAACACCTTTATGGCCCTTGGTAAATCTGGAACTAAAAACCAGCTATTGTTCTTGCACTGTACGTGCAACAGGCTGGCTCCCTTGAAAAACGGCGGATGCGAATGTGCTGGGAAATCTCCGTTTCTCACTCGACGATTGTCAAAGACAACAGCAAGCTTTTGTGAGTGGGAATTATATAGCACTAGCCTGAGGTGTTCAGATCGATAAATTACTGAGAAATCTGCCATAACTCTATCTCTGAATGATGAGGTGTTTACGCCATTAATAAATCCCGCTCCATGCAGTATTTGCAACAGTTTACAATCAATTGAACCCCTTTAGGATATTTGACGTTAGAAGATAAAGTCTACGTTATCCAGATCGTTTATTGTGACATTCACAAGGGTAATAGTGTTGTTGCCACCAGCATCGATCAGCACGTTTGACCCGACCTGGCTGATGTGGTTGCTCATCAGATCTGAGAAGTTATTGATGGATGCGACACGGCTGAGATCAACTCGTTCAAAGTTATTGTTGGCATCGAAATCCAAGATTATATCTTGGCCAAAACCGCCTCCAGAATCGTAAAACACGAAAGTATCCGCGTTGAAATCACCGCGTAGTGTGTCGTTGCCGCTCGACGCGATCAGTGTGTCAAATCCGGCACCACCCGATAGGAAGTCCTCCTCTGTTCCGCCATCTAGCCAGTCATTTCCGCTGCCGCCATCTAGCCGGTCATTGTCCTGCTGACCAACTAGCGTGTCGTTGCCATTTTGCCCGAAAAGCGCGTCGTTTCCTTGCCAACCGGACAGAAAATCATCGTCACCCTCGCCAAACAACCGATCAAGTCCGTTGCCCCCGAGCAGCGTATCATCGCCAGAGCCCCCGAGCAGATTATCGGCCTGATTGCCGCCATCAATGTGATCGTTGCCTCCCCCCCCTTCCAGCCAATCAAACCCCCCTTGTCCGTATAGTTCGTCGTTGCCGAGCCCGCCGATGGCGGTGTCGTTGCCAATACCACCATTAAGAAGATCATTGCCGTGATTGCCATAAATCTCGTCGTTGTCGTGTTCCCCAAAAATGGTGTCGTGACCCGTGCCGCCCCAGATTATGTCATTTCCTGCCCCTGCTTCGACTATGTCATCGTTTAAGCCAGCTGCGATAAGATCTCCATTAGAAGAGCCTTGAATTTGCGCCAAAACATCATTTGGATTTTGGTCGCGGTCGTTAAGGATAATTCCTCCTTGGGGTAAATATCCTGCGGGCACAAAATTCTGGGTGCTTGTGAAATCGACATCCGGTAAGGATGCGAAGTCGGGTAGATCATTTTCACCAATGAAATGAAGTTCTTGGGATCCATTGTTGGAACCTCCATTTCCCGTCATGTCAATACGGACACCTTCAAGGGCATAGAATATATGGCCGCCTGAGGATGTTTCAATTAACAACCACTGTTGCGGTTGTGTATTCAAATCATTGTGCGCGCCGTTAAAGGAGACTATCCTGATACTTGAAACGTTTATGTGAGAAAATGAAGATAAGTTGTTAAGATCGAGGATTTGGCCTTCAATTTTGATTACATCGCGGTTTGGACTCGCATCAAAACCATTCAACCGCCCGACGACAATACCGCCGCTCTGAACTTGCTCTAGGTTTTGAAAATTGAAGGTGTCCGAATAGGTAGGTTTTGCAACTAGATCGGCGTAAATATGATGACCATGAGCAAATCCTGTAATCCCTGAGAATTTAAGGTTAAATGTATCATTCCCCCATTGGCCAAATCCATGGAGTTGGGAGAGACTGTTGGTCGCGGTGAGGTTAAACGTGTCATTTGCACCAGAGCCATGAACCCCGCCGCCGGGACCAAATACACTGTTAGCTTCGACATCCGTATAGGTATAAGTTGGCATGATAACGACCTTACTACTTAACGTTGTGAGTGACTATTCAAGCACAACACACCAAGAAGAACAATTTCAATGTCTTGTTGCTTCATCACCATGGCCACCAACGTTTAGGATGTTGTATGGTTTTTTCAGCCATTTCACGCCATGCATCTCGGTCTATCTCCGCCTGATCTCTTGCTCTTTCCGCAGCGTCTGCACGGGCGGTTTCTCTAGCTAATCTTTTACGCAGCTCTGAACTATTTTCAGGGTGTGCGGTGTGCTGTTGCCGCACACTGTGCGCGCACCAAGCATCTAAGCAATCAGATGATATACGCCAATAATTTCGATTATCCCTGTTAGCCTTTAATTTATGGCTATTGATCGCCCTCATAATAGTCCATCGGGAAACGCCGGCTACCTGTGCGGCCTGTGCGGGAGACATGTGCGATAGGGTGTGCGGCTCCATCACCGCACCGAATAACTCTTGCACCATGTGGTGAATGTCTTATCAATATTGCGCATATCAAGCGGGATAGACTTGTCATCACACCACTTTCTGAAGGTATCAGCCAGCACCCGCAAGTCTGGCACATGCCGACCTTCGATGCGGGGCGCATGATCTCTCGCAATTTGGCCCCATGGCTGGGTCCCCTTTACCGATCCAAATTTGGGGAAGGCCAAAACTGGTTGATCTTCGGAACCTTCTGCTCGCGCCTTTCGCCCCACCTTCGGGCGGTCAAGTTCTGCCTTAACTTTGGCTAAATCCTCTTTGACTTCCCAAGCAATTTCGACCTCTGCCACAGTGCGCCCAACCTTGTGATAGGTCGCCGTCAGGTGCAGCCGTGTCAGGTCGCTGTTGATCTCGGCAATTGCAGGGCTAATGGCACGGGCTTTCAGATTGGCAAATCTCGGCATTGTGCCTTCTGGTATCCCAAAAACCGCTCGGAGTTCGGCCACAGAAAACCGCTTGCTGGTGACATGCTTGAGGTTCTGCAAACTGGCGATGTGCTGGAATAACAGCACGGAATACTTGCTGCCTAGATGGAACACCGCCTGACGGTCGAGGATCGCCCAGTGGTTCGAGTCCCGCGCCATGTCGATAAACATACCCCCGAATGACCATGTGATCAGTGTGTCGCCGCTGACTTCGTGGCGGTAATCAATCGTGGCAACATCCAGCAGCCCACCGATGACCATGCGCTTTTTCTCAGGGTCGTCCGTGGTCATTGTGGCGGCGCGTAGTTCTGCGAACAATGGCGCGACCGTCTGGCGGCTGTGGTTTGCCATGCCGTCAATCTTCTTCACGTCTGACAGGCGGATCGTGTGGCGCACAGGGTCCGCCATGCGGCCCCCTGCCGTGCCGATCATCAGATGCATCAGCTTGAGGGCTTTCAAGCTGGGGGCGTGTTGCATGTAAACACCCTGCGCGACCTCAGAAGGCAGCACGGTTTTGGTTTGGTCATAGGCTCGGTCAGCGGCCACTTGCGTTGTCTTTCCCATTGGTAACTAATACTGAGCTAATATGTTACCTGTCAATGAGCGGTTTAGTCCTGATTTGTTACCTTTCAGTCCTGATTTGTTACCTTTCAGTCCTGATTTGTTACTTATAACTTTTTTAAGCCTTATAAATAAGGGGTTTCAGCGCCCTGAACTTAAGAGAACACTTAGAACAAGAAGGCGCTACGCGCTTTTTGGGTAAAAATGGGATGAAAAAAGGGGCCAAGTGTCCGCCTGGGCGGTCATGAATGTCCGGTGGAAGGTGCTTAGAAAAGATTATTTGGATTATCGGCTATGCTCATGATCGTTGCCTCTTTCGAACTCTGCCTTGAAGTTGCTTTTCAGATAGTCGCGGGCATCTCTCATGCGGTCTTCCTCCTCACGGCTCAGTTCAAAGCCCTTGGCGCGGTCATGCGATTCCACCTCTGCCAAAAGCTGGCGTGAGAACACCGGATTGTTGGTGATGTGATCGATGGCGCTCAGATCCCCGGTTCTGAAGCGGCTGTATTGAGCCTCGCTCGTGCTTTCCTTGATCAAGCGGAGGATCTCACGATGCTCTGCTCCCGTTTTGCTCAGGCTGTAGCGATCGGGGCTACGGGCTTCCCACTGGGCCAGCCGCTCTAGCCCTGCCGCCCTCTCGTCCGCTTCCCGCTCCCTTTTAGCTTCTTCTCGGTCCAATTCCATTTGCTCAAAGCCGTGCTTGCCCATCGACAATAATTTGTCATCAATGATCTCACGAATGCTTTTGGGAATGTCTGGCGCTGCGGCGATGTAAGCCTTGTGGAAATCGCTGACGGCGACTTTTGCGCCCTCCCTATCAAGAACGAGCTGCTCATAAACGCTGTGGGCATCAGCTAAGAATTGGAGGGCGTTGCTCGTGGTTTCCGCTCTGCTCTCAAGGTCAGCCATTTTGAGTTTGGTCTCGTTTAATTCGTCGGTTGCTGCATCGCGTTCTCCCGAAAGCCGCGCAGAAACGTCCCTCACAGCCTCAGAGGCGGCCTCAGAGGCTCTTGAGTGCCAATCGGCGTCTGTTTCCCCTCCACGGCCCATAAAGCCCCCTGTGGCGCGTTCTGGAAGTTCTACGGTCGCCATTTCGTTCGAATTGACCCGCGCG
>JBPOFS010000013.1:0-6067 GCA_051252515.1 Gammaproteobacteria bacterium | reverse complement strand
TTAAGTTAGCTAAGTAAATGGCCATAGCATGACACATGGGCAAGATCGTTCAAGTGGAAAAAGTGATCATGCTAGATCACATCACCGATAATCCTGATAAGGTCATGTGTCGGGTTTGATTGTTGACCGGTAACCCCGATAGTAACCATTGCAATTGTCGTTGCTCAATGCCCATAGCCGTGTGGGCTTTTACATGTGTTAGCCATTGAAATCGCCCTTGCTCTAAGCGCCGATAATAGAGCCAAAAACCGTTAGTATCCCAAAATAAAATTTTTAATTTATCGCGTTGTTTATTACAAAAAACGAACCACGCTTGGCTCAAAGGATCGTGAGATAGCGTATCGCTGACAAGAATACTCAGACCATTCATTGATTTTCGCATGTTGGTGAACCCCGTGACCAAGTAAACTTGGTGGGTGCAAGGTCTCACAGTACGCTCAATAATTTGGCTAACGTTTGATGCGCTAATGTTGACTCGAAGTCTAATTGATAGCCATTTGGCGTGGTGAGTTTGATCGTAAGCGCCTAACCAACCACCTTATTGATATTCCAGGGCAGTAATGCCTCAATATCCTCAACAGTTTCTGCTTGAGGTAGTAGCGTAAAGACAATTTTTAAATAAGCTGACGGCTCTAGGTTGTTCGCCTTTGCGCTTTCAATCAAGCTGTATAAGTTAGCACTGGCCTTAGCTCCTTCTACGCTCGTAGAGAACAACCAATTTTTCCGACCTATCACAAAAGGCCTAATGCAATTTTCAGCATGATTATTATCTATCGGCCACGCCCCATTCTCCGTATACCGGCGTAATTTTTCCCACTGATTACTTAAATAGGTAAGCGCTTTCGCTAACTTCGCTGATTTTACCGAGTGTTTTAACGATTTATCGAGCCACTGCTTTAAGGCGGCTAATATCGGCATGCTTTCTTGTTGTCGAATACGGTATTTTTCATCCGTTGTCAGTGCTTTTATTTTGGCTTAAATACGAAAGAGTTTTTGAATATAAGACAGCGCTTGCTCAGGCTTCCCCGAGGTGCCTTTAGGTTGTGCATCACTCGCTTCCTTAAAATAACGCCGGGCATGTGCCCAACAACCTAAATGCGTTAAGCCATTGGTTTTAGCAACCGCGTCGTAAACAGCATAACCATCGGTCATTAACGTGCCGCTAAAGTCCCCTAACATCAGCTCAGCTACGCTGGTTTCCCTCGTGGGGCTGTAGTAAAACAAAACCATTCGTTGCTCGGTGTTATTGGTCATTATCCACATACGACTTTGTTGGCTCGCGCTACGGCCTTCTTCTTTAAGTACCTGGGTCACAGTTTCATCCATGAAAAGTACCTCTTGTGCTCTTAAGGCATCAAGCCCTAAATTAATCAGGGGTTGCACTAATTGGCCACACTTAATCATCCAGTTCGCCATGCTGGTTGAATCAAGCTCGACGTTTAAGCGTTTAAAAACAAGCTTACTTTGGCGATAAAGCGGCAAGCCGTCACAATATTTATGTGTAGCGATTTGTGATAACAATCCAGGACTGGCAATTGATTTTTCAATCGGTTGCGCAGGTTTTTTAGCGGTAACAAAATAATCGTTACAACACGGGCACATATATTTACGACGCACGTGGTTTAACACGGTTATCTTCGCGGGGTGCATATTCCGGTGATGGTGAACACCGATTCCCCATCTCCATTAGGTCATTTCGTTGTGCCGCTTTTAGTGGTTCTAGCCCCCAATCATCTAATATCAGTAAATCAATTTTAGCCAATGACTGTAGCACCCGACTATAAGTGCCATCGGCTTTAGCTTGTGTCAGCGCAAGTAACAATCTCGATAGTCGGTAATATTTGACGCTGTAACCTTTCATGCAACCGGTATGCGCAAGCGCACAAGTAATATAGGTTTTACCACTACCGCAAGGGCCGGTGACGAGTAAGTTTTGTGATTTATTTAACCAGTCGCATTGTAGTAGTGATGCCATCATCGATTGGTTTAGCCCTCGGGGATGGTGATAATCAATGTCTCTGGCATTAGCGGCTAATTTAAGTTTTGCCGCTTTAAGTAATCGCTGTTGTTTACGATGCTCTCGTTCTTGGTTTTCGCTATCTGCCAGCAATTGTAATCGCTCACCGAAGGATAGCCCTTCGTAGGTACTAGGTTGCTCTAGTTGATTGACTAACGCATTAGCCATGCCGCTAAGTTTGAGTTGGCGAAGATGTGTTACTGTTTGTTCTAACATAGGATTTCCTTTAATTAATGGAAGCTTTTAGGGCCACGGATATTTTCATGGGCTTGGGGCAATCTCGTTGTTTGCTCTTCTGACGGTGCAGGCAATTTATCTTGGTTGCTACTGAGGATGTCTTTGATGTGTTTTAGCCGATATAAACGATAATGATTGGCGATGGCACATGCGTTATTTAGTCGCTCAGCAGGATAACTTCTAGATAAGTTCAGTAGCCCTAAACAGACACGATATGCCTGCTCCTCATGGTATTTTTGTGCTAATTGTGCTTTCACCCAGAGCAAGACTTCATCACCAATGTCCTTTGCCCAGTTCATTAACCGTCCAGGTGACCACCGGTGGTGCTTTTCATGTTTAACCGGCATATGCTCTGGTGTGGTGGTCATGCCTGGGTGGTATTTTCTTGGGTGACTGGTGATACGTTTATGCTTAAAGTAAGCTTCGATCAGGTTGTCTTTAGCATGCAGCTCAAGCTTTTCACCAACCAAGTGATGGGGGACGGAATAAAGGTGATTATCGTATTGAACATGGTAATCAATATTCACTTTAACGTGTTTAATATCGGTGAATTGATAAGCCTGCTGAGGCATAGGCGCTAAAACCGGACGGTCAATTGATGCGAACCACGATTGTCGTGTACCGCTGAGTTGCTTAAAAGGCTTATTATTTACCTCAAGTAACAAAGCGTTAATGCAATGATTAAGCTCAGCTAAAGAGAAAAAGGTTTGATGACGCAGTTTAGCTAATATCCAGCGTTCAATGATTTGCACACCCACTTCAGCTTTGGCTTTATCTTGTGGTTTTCGAGGGCGTGCTGGCACGATCACGGTGCCATAATGCGCAGCCAGTTGCTGGTAACTAGGGTTAACATCCGGATCATAGCGGCATGCTTTACTGACACCACTACGCAAATTATCAGGGATGATCATCTCCGGTATACCGCCAAGAAACTCAAAGCATCGCGCATGACTCCCAAGCCAATCAGGTAAACTTTGACTCCAGGTTGCTTCGCAAAACGTGTAGTTGGATGCGCCCATCACCGCCACGAATATCTGAGCAAACTTCACCTCACCCGTTGCATTACAGACAATAGGCATCGTTTGGCCAGCGTAATCGACAAACAACTTTTCACCGGCCTTATGCACTTGCCGCATCGAACGCTTTTGTTTTTTAAGCCACCGCATATAGCGATCACAAAACTGAGAGTAGCTATAACAACGGTTTGGATATTGCTGGGTATATTCTTCCCAAAGTAAGTTTTTGGTGATGCCTTTACCGGTTAATTCTTTTCTAATTTGTGGCCAGTCAGGCATTTCAAAACGCTGAGATGGCCGTGTATCGGCGCGGGGATAAAACTGACTTGCTAGGACGGTATCATCCATTTCATCAGGTAGTGGCCAGGTTAACGATAACGCTTTGGCCTTTGTTAATAGTTTCTGAATAGCACCAACACTGATTTTTGTACTGGCACTTATTTTTCTAACGCTGAGTTGGGCAGCAAAATGTAGCCTCAACACTTCTCGAATTTTACGCATTGTGATCCTTTTGGTCGCCATATCCCTTCCTAATCGAAAAAGGGAATAGCTTAACAAAGTAAGTAATAATCAATGCGTTGAAATTGTACTGGTTTGGTGTGAACACCGATTCCGGAAAATCAGTAAAAAGTGTTCACGATAAAACCGGAATAAGCGTTCACGCTAAAACCAGGGAAGATGCTTTGACTTATTTACAAAAAATGAATACACCTAAATGGAGGAGGCCTAACATTCACGGAAATAGAGGAATTGTCTCAGGCATTTCATGGCAGATCATTGAATAGCCAAACAAGTATTTATGCTGATAACTCAATAGTTATCAGTAGTTTTCGCATTGAAATGATAATTTTTTATAAGAGATGCAAGAGAAAGGAATTATATATGTTTCCAAGACATGGAAAAATTGACTGTAAAGTTTGCTTTGATAATGGAGTAACCGTAACAAAGCCTAATTGCGATTGGAAAATGATAAATGATCCTGGAGCATGGGGCGGAAGTGAAAACCCTGAATATTTAGTACTAGGTTTTTCCAAGGGAGCAACTCAAGCAAATTATTATGATAATGGCGCATTTGAAAAGGTAGCTTTTAAGGGAATGCGCCCTAGATTAACTCAAGCTTTACGTACCGTTGGTATTCTATCTGATTTTGAAACTGTTGATGAAAAAATTGAAGATCCTAATTCAAATATAGCCTTCGGTTCATTAATCCGATGTAGCGTATCTCGTATAGATGTGAAAGTAACGGAACAAAAAGGTGTTGAAACATACAGTTGTACAGGGCCTCTAATTAAAAAGTCGTTCAAAGAAATTTCAGACATTCTTACTCTATGCACAGATAAGTTTTTATCAAATTTACCTAAATCAGTCAAAATTGTATTCATGCTTGGGAATGATGATGGATATGTTAAAAGCTGTCAGAAATTACTTAGGGATAAATTTTCTGATGATTTCAATATTATTAATTCAATGGCTGTATATGCGGATAATCGAGTATGGGTTCATTTGGCACACCCATCAGGATTGAACGGGCATTTTGGTAAATGGTTAAATGCTGAAGATGGGGCTGGTATAAAAAGGAAGGAAGTTATCGAAGCCCTATCCTCTTTGTAGAATCACCTTACTCCGCCATACACACTTAAGCCACGCCACTTTGACGTTAAGCCTGTATACTGGTAAAAAACGGTTTTTATGAAGCTGATAATGACTGACATTTCCGATGTGATTGAATGGCTAAACTCATATAATTATTTACTATGAAAAATGGGTTAAGGTAAATTTTTCTATTTAGCACAGAATAATAAATGTGTCATTTTGTGACAAATGATAATTTAAAACACTCTGTTACAATAACAACTTTGTCACAGAATTTATATAAAAAAACCTTTACAATCAACATTATGTTAACTTATTTTAACGTACATTAAAATAAGTTAACATAATGATAAAATTTCGGGCTCATAACCCGAAGGTCGTCAGTTCGCTCTCTTCAAAATGAGTGGCTCCCGCAACCAATTCTTTATTTATGCTTGAAATACAATATCCTTTATTGTTTATGTATGACCTAGGTCGTCAGTTCGCTCTCTTCAAAATGAGTGGCTCCCGCAACCAACTTCTTTACATTATTAGAATTAAAACAAATATAGGTTACGGATGTACGACCTAAGGTCGTCAGTTCACTCTTTACATAAAAAGTGGCTCCCGCAACCAAATTTCAGAATATCTCATATTTCACCAATATAACTCTTAACTCGATCATTAGTCGTCGGCTCAATTTCGCACAACTAGCTCCCTTTCCTTTTTAAACTCTTATTAATAAGGTTTTCTGCTTATCACCGTTTTATTAGCTTCTACAGTTAAAATTATATTTTTATTTATAAACTACAAACTATTTTTGAAAATCCACATCAGTACTATCAATGTCATAACAGGTTCGTTAATCAATATTTCAGTTCCAACTCATCGATTCGTATTTGCCATATCTGTGCTATTTATTGATTTTTAGTTAACACCATGTATTTATAATCAAGCTTGAACACAAATTAACTCACATCATCACTATAAACATCCTGCACTAAATTTACACTTTAAAATTAGCGTCATGCATAAATCACACTATTTAGATACAATTTAAAGTCAACAAAAGACCATAATAAACAATAGCTAAATCAAATACGAAGAACTACGTAATTCTATCTTGATATTTATATATAATGATCGTACTTTATATTTGTCGCCACCGTGCGAATTTTAGGAAATGAAAAACACATTCAAAAAATACAATAATAAAATGGAGACA
>JBPOFS010000012.1:0-10653 GCA_051252515.1 Gammaproteobacteria bacterium | reverse complement strand
GGTTTACAAGACGGCCTCAGCCATCAAACCCTTTTGGGAGTGACGGGTTCGGGAAAAACCTTCAGCATTGCCAATGTCATTGCACAAGAGCAACGACCGGCCTTGGTGCTGGCGCCAAACAAAACATTAGCGGGCCAACTGTACGGAGAATTCCGCGAATTTTTCCCCAATAACGCGGTGGAATATTTCGTCTCTTACTACGATTACTATCAACCGGAGGCCTACGTCCCCTCCTCCGATACCTTCATCGAAAAAGATTCCTCGGTTAACGAACACATAGAGCAAATGCGCTTGTCGGCGACCAAGGCCATCATGTCGCGGCGCGATACCATCATCGTGGCTTCGGTCTCCGCCATCTACGGTTTGGGCGATCCTGAAGCCTATTTTCAGATGGTTTTGCACTTTGCCAAAGGCGAAAAACTCAATCAGCGCGATTTGCTCCGGCAACTGGCCGATTTGCAGTACTCACGCAATGACACCGCGTTTTCACGCGGCAGTTTCCGGGTACGCGGTGATGTCATCGACATCTTCCCCGCCGAATCCGAAAGTGAAGCCGTGCGCCTGGAGTTGTTCGATGAGGACATAGAATCCATTAGCTTGTTTGACCCGCTCACCGGCGTGGTTAACCAGCGGGTTCCGCGTTACACCATATTCCCCAAAACTCATTACGTGACCTCGCGCCAGCGCCAACTGGACATGATCGACTCGATCAAAGACGAGTTACGCGAACGCCTGCAACAACTGCGCACCGACAACAAACTGTTGGAAGCGCAGCGCCTGGAGCAGCGCACGCTGTTCGATTTGGAGATGATTCAAGAGCTGGGCTATTGCTCAGGCATCGAGAATTATTCACGTTATTTGTCCGGCCGTGATTCTGGGCAGCCACCGCCATGCTTGTTCGACTACCTGCCCGATGACGCGCTGCTCATCGTGGATGAATCTCACGTCACCATTCCGCAGCTAGGCGCCATGTACAAAGGCGATCGCTCACGCAAGGAAACCTTAGTACAGTATGGCTTTCGCCTGCCCTCTGCCTTGGACAACAGGCCGCTGCGCTTCGAGGAATTCGAGCAACTCGCACCACAATCGATCTTCGTCTCCGCCACCCCTAGCGTCTACGAAAAAACCCATGCTGGCGCCGTCGTCGAACAATTGGTGCGCCCCACCGGTTTGATTGATCCGGAAATCGAAGTGCGCCCCGTCGGCCGACAAGTGGATGATTTGCTCGGCGAGATACGCGAACGCACGCCACTGGGCGAGCGCATATTGGTCACCACCCTGACCAAACGTATGGCCGAAGACCTCACCGAATACCTGCACGACAACGGCGTACGTGTGCGTTATTTGCACTCCGACGTAGACACCGTGGAGCGTGCAGAAATCATACGCGACCTGCGTATCGGCGCATTTGATGTCTTAATCGGAATTAACTTATTGCGAGAAGGTCTTGATATACCTGAAGTTTCTTTAGTCGCCATTTTGGACGCCGACAAAGAAGGCTTTTTGCGTTCAGAACGCTCGCTGATCCAAACCATAGGACGTGCGGCACGCCATATCAAAGGCAAAGCCATACTTTACGGCGACACCATCACCAAATCCATGCGCAGCGCCATCGATGAAACCGATAGGCGGCGGGAAAAACAAGTCGCGCACAACACTGCCAATGGCATCACCCCGCAAGGCATTAAGAAAGCCATCACTGATGTCATGCATGCCGGCTACGAAAACTTAGACAAGGCTGCACAGCTCAAAGCCGCCGAAGAACAAGCCGACTACCGCCGCATGCCGCCCAAACAACTGGCCAAACTGCTGAAGTCGCTGGAAAAGGACATGCACGAAGCTGCACAGAATCTCGAGTTTGAATTGGCAGCGGCCAAACGGGATGAAATCAAGCGTATCCGAGATGCTGCTATGGAACTGGACACGATTTAATGCTTAACGTCGAATTATTAGCGCCATTCATCCCCCTGCTCATCACCTTATCTTTGCTTGCGCTTGTACTCGGCAGCATGCGTTGGTGGATGCTCAAAAACCAACCCGCCAATCCAGAAGCTCATCTACCGCGACAGCTACTGATTATTGCTTGCTGGACGCTGGGCATACTGCTGGTACTACTCAGCCTTCCCGTATCAGACGCGACCCGCGGGCAATTGCTGAGTTTGCTCGGGCTAGTTCTGACGGCCTTGATCGCCTTGTCCTCCACCACACTGGTCGCCAATGCGATGGCCGGCTTGTTGCTACGTATCGTCAACAGCTTTCAGCCGGGTGATTACATACGCGTCGGCGACCATTTTGGGCGGGTATCCGAGCGCGGCTTGTTCCACACCGAAGTGCAAACAGAGGACCGCGATTTACTCACGCTACCCAATATGCACCTCATCACCCATGCGGTCACTGTGGTCCATAAAACCGGGACCATTATTTCCGCCACGCTCACATTGGGCTACGACGTCCACCACAAACGCGTGGAAAAATTGCTGAAGCAAAGCGCTGAGGATGCCGAACTGCAGGATCCCTTTGTTCATATTCGAGAACTGGGCGACTACTCCATCTCCTACCGCGTAGGCGGACGATTAGAGGACATAGACGGACTGATTACCGCTCGCTCACGCTTACGCGCCTGCATGCTGGACAGCCTGCATGGTGATGACATCGAAATCGTCTCCCCCAGCTTTATGAATCAGCGACCACAAACGCCAGATCAAATTGCGATACCTAAACCCTACAAACAATCCAAACTTGAAGGCGCGGAGGACAGCAAAGTAGAAGATATGATCTTCGACAAAGCGGAACAAGCCAGTAAGCAGCAACAACGCCGCTTACGCATCGACGAAATCAAGCAAGCTTTATCTAAGTCCAATAAAGACACCGAAAGTCCGATAGCTGACAAAGAAAAGCAACAGCTGGAAAGCGAATTGAACCAATTGGAAGCGGAAGAAGCCGAAGCGCAAGAGGAAAAATCCTAAGCAATGCTTGCTGGATAACGCAGAATCCGGTATCTTCCGCGGCCTGTTTAGTCGCGTAGCTCAGTTGGTTAGAGCACCACCTTGACATGGTGGGGGTCGGTGGTTCGAATCCACTCGCGACTACCAAATTTATTTACCATTCCAAATCAATAGGTTGCCGCACTCGGCGGGCATCAGGCTATACTAGCCTCAACCTAGGCATTTTGATGCTTGGGCCCACTATAGGCCCACCTAGCAAAATTCCGCGATTCTTTTGGAGTGAAGCGATGGCTAATTTTCGAAAGCGAGCCAGCGGGCGATGGCAAGCGCGCATTCGGCGACACGGCTACCCCGATATCTCAGACACGTTTGCCGATAAAGCCAGCGCCAAGGCCTGGGCCGTCAAGGAAGAGGCTCGACTAGAGAGTGGCGGCCTACCAATCAGCCGCGACCTCAGAGAGTGGACACTAGGCCAAGTGCTCGAGTGGTATATAAAAGAGGCTCCGACTCAACTCAAGAAAAGTGGCCTCGCGTACGCTCAAGGAGAAATTCTAAACTTCTTAAGCATGCCAATTGCAAAAATTTCTTTAGCGAACCTACGTAGGGTTCACTTCAACAATTTAAAAAATGAGTTACTTAAAAAGAGCAACGGTAAAGGCGCAAAGCTAGCGCCAACTACAGTAGCCCGAAAATTGACCGTTATGCGCAGCGCGCTTAACCAATTTGTTGACAGCGGGGAAATTGAGGGCTGGGAACATCCAATGAGAATCAGGCTCCCATCCTCAACCGAAAAACGAAAACGCCGAATTGAGCCTGATGAATTAGTAGAACTGAATAAAGCGATGGCCTCCTGTAGGAACCCATACCACCCGCTTATTGTGAAGCTCGCCATTGAAACCGGAATGAGAAGAGCTGAACTCCTGAGTGTTGAGGTTCGTAATATTCACAGCGAGCGCATGTACATTTTCCTTCCAAAGTCGGCTACCAAAACAGACGAGGGCCGCGAGGTGCCGCTCACAGAACATGGAATTGAAATCGTTCAGAAGGCCCTGATTGCGAAAGGACGCCCAAAGCAAGAGGAAATGTTGTTTCCCGTGAACGTACAGGCCTTTAAGAGCGCATGGCGACGGATTAAAACCCGAGCAAACATCTCAACAGAAGATGACCTTCGCTTTCACGACACCCGAGCCGAATGCATTTCCCGCTGCCTTGAAGATGGCTTGTCTACCCATGAAACCATGGTCCAATCCGGCCACACCGACCCCCGCAGCGTTACACCGTACGCTCGATTAAGCGCTCAAAAAGTCGCCGTTAAACGCAACAAGTTTGCAGCCACATCAAAAAATAGTTGATTTTTTATTTGACTATGCTATAGTTGTTGTGCTAGGTCGCATGTGGAAGCCGGCCTACCTACTATTTAGCCATTTTGCTGTTGCTGGTTTATCCAGCCAAGTGCCCATTTAGGCACAATATTTTTGCTGCCAGCATAGTTCTGACAGCACCAGGTCAAGCCGATAACTCCGTCCAGGCAGGCGGATTCCGCGCTATGGAATCGGCATAATGGCCAACACTTCAACCCTGTCTGCTAACACGGAAGCAGCGAAATATATCCGTGAAAGAGCTGCTGGGCGCGTTTACTTAACCGCAGAAGATCTATCTGCGTTGACGGGAGACAGCCCAAAGACAATCTTTAATCAGGTATCGCTGGGAACCTATTTCATTCCCTCTATACGTCGGTCTAAAAGGCGTCTTTGGCATATTGATGACGTACTGTCTCAGCTCTCAACGAGGGCTCCGCTATGAGCCCCACACCAATAAAGAGCAGACCAGCCAGAAAAGGCCCCACGAAAAAAAGGCCGGAGAAGGATTCCGTTCTTAGAGGGCTACTCAAAACCGAAGGTGCCGAAGCACTAGGGAGCGTCATCAGATCAAAGGGTTTAAGCCCCGTTGAAGCACTGACGCCACCAGGCAGTTTACTAGACACAGTTATCAAAACAATCCGAAGGGAAACTGACTGCCCACTGGAAATTGCGTTAACCAGCACATTTGCCGTACTGTCAGCCGCCCTATGCTCCACTAAATCGACCGTTCGGTACGAGGGTGAATTGGGCGGCGACTATATGTCGCTTTGGCTTGTCACTTTAGCCGAAAGCGGCAGCGGAAAGACCTTCGTACGTGACGCAGTAGCCAATGCACTTGGTGTTGATGTACCTACCATTCCAACCCCCGCAAGCGGCCCGGCGTTTATCGATGCGCTGAATGACTGTGATCCTCCTGGAGTGGGGTTTTGGGATAAGGATGAATACGGGCAAACGATCAAACAGATTGCCAGTTCACCACAATTAGCTGACCTCAAAGATAATCTATTACAAAGTTACGATCATCGCACGCTGTCCAACCTCACGCGAAAACATGGATTGATCGAAGTCCCAAATCCAGTACTGGTCATATTCGGATCAACCCCTGACGGGTCACTAGGGTCGTGCCTGAATGCAGAAATGCTTGTAGACGGATTTGCCGCCCGCCATCTGTGGGTGGCCTCACCTCCTCAGCCACTGAGCAAGTATCGCTATAACCGAACGGCGATTGAAGTAGCTATATCAGGACATCCGACGATAGATCAAATCAAACATGCTTTATCCGAAACGCGGGAATATGTGATCACAGAAGCAGCGCACGCAGAGTTTAGGCGCCAGTTCAAAGAAACCATCCAAGAGCTTGGCAATGGCTTACAGCGCGGGTTTTTGCGTCGCATTACACATGCCGCCACGTCATACGCTGTTATGTACCACCTTTTGACCAACAACGACCCAAAGGAGCGCATAGGAGTCTATGCCGCAAGATGGGCCTGGCGAATGGTTCTCTACCACATTCATAGCACACGCCATGTCGTTACATTGGCTGACCCGATGGTCGCAAATAAGATCGTGACAATGACCAAATGGTGCGACAACGCCATGTCTAAAGGAATCAAAAACTCCGAGCTTGTTCGAAAATTTACACAGCGTTTCTCTCGTGACATTTCGAAGAAAGATGAGGTTTTGACGATGCTCAGAATATGTGGAGTAAAAATGTAATGCCGTATTCAGACATTGACCGGATCATTATTGCAAGTTTGTATGCAGTTGTTTGCAACCAGTGCAAACAACTCAAACCCTTTATTTTCCAGACTTCAGACTGCATTGTTTGCAGTTTGCAGACACCAAGGGGGGCGCACCGCTCTACAGCAAAACTAAATCCTTTTTTCAGGCCGCCCGCCGGCCGCCCCCTGTGGCTCCTGGGAGATCAATTATGACCGATCGAACCACAAAAGAAGCCATGCTTTTTTTTGATTCCGTTGTCGGTCCAGAAGGCAACCTTAGATTTCGATGGGGCTCACATTCAACCGACGGAAGGTGGCGGCCTTGGAATGGGATGGACGATATCTGGAACCGCAAAACATTGCTGACGCGCATCCCTTTCCTGAAAGCCAAAAACCTTGCTGGATGTAGCATTTTTGCTGGCCCCATTAATCATGGTGAGTGCCTATACATAGATGCCGATGATGCAAGCGAATTGCCCCGCGTTGAAAGCTTGGGCATTGAACCCCTTGCCACAATTCAAACCTCGCCTGGTCACGCGCAGGTATGGCTACCATCACTACCCAACCACTCCGACCAGGACACCTCACGGGCTATAACAGCAGCTTTGAAAGCTGATGCTGGGGCTCATTCATCGTCCACTGAAAAACACCCCCGCATCGGGAGAGTTCCGGGATTCACAAACCGAAAACCGATGTACAAAAATACACACGGTCAGCACCCCTTTGCAATAGTCCTACAAACTGGGACACCAGCCCTAAAATCAATAGGAATTCTGTCGAGCCTGGTGACGCAGTACTTAGAATCACAGGGGGCGGCCGGCGGGCGGCCTGAAAAAAATCACCACTCCCGCAAAGCCAAGACGACTCAACAAGGAGCAACCACGGGGCAATCTGAGGCCGACATGAGTAAAGCTGTATACATGGCAGCCCGAGGCAGCTCCGAGTCCGATATTTCACAATGGATACTGGAGAATTCACCCAACCTACCCAACCGACACAGCGATCCAAAAGACTACGCCAAGAGAACGGCGCAGGCCGCCATATCATGGATAGGGTCCAACCGAAAATGAACAGACCAGATGAAGACTGCCAACAGGCTGAACTACGACTGCCGACCGTCTATGCCGTGACTGCCGACTGCCATTCAGTTGCCGGTAGACAATGCTGTTTATGCACTGTCGAGCAGCAAGGTACCACCACCTTCATAACCACTAACAATGAAGGTAAAACTTATGCAATTTAGAATTAAAGGAAGTCGCGTGCAGTGCATTCGCTCGAAATACTGCCCTACCCGTAAACGCTCATTCGGCAAAGTGATCGCCAGTCAGGCTTCATATCTGAAATCAATATCAGAAGAAATTGGTGACTGTTTAGCCAATAACGAACGCGATGAGTTTCAGTCTTGGTTAGACAGCCGCAATGAAGAGAAGGACCGCCAATCAGCGATTGACCGCGTGGAATTCGGCAAGCATTCAATAGAGGCGATTGCAGTCGCCCTAGAGATGGACGCAGCAATAGCAGTCTTGGATCAAAGTAAAGCATCTGCCTTCTACAACACCATTGACAGACTCACTCAGAAACTTCGCAAGGCCGGATACACGAGAAAAAAATGCAACATAGCCGAACCAAAAACAGCACCATGTGACCAGCAGATTTCACTACCAATGTAAAAATGGCGGGGGCCTAAGCCCCCGCGTGAGTAAGCCAGCATTACGCCGGCAGAGTTACGTGAAAATGACGCAATGAAGACAATCACGTTTGTCATCAGTCAACTACAGTTTTGGTCGTCAGACCTTTACCATAGTCATGCATCAGATACGCCATTAGCCCGCCAAGGCTTTTGGCTTTCAACAAAGGTGCGCCAACACCCAAGCTGTACTGCTTTCCCACTACTGTCATTGGACATCCAAGTCCACCAGCATTGCGCCGATTGGGGTTATTTCCCCGCTGTATTTCACTGCCTCCGTCACCATCCTATCCCTCATATTGAGAGGCCTTTACACGCCTTTCGAGCTTGTAAAGATTCGGCATTTCGACGGCCATCTCTCCAGTTCTGATTAAGTCTCCGACGGCTGCCACACCGCCGACCCAGAACCGCAGCTTTGATGGTTGAGCGACAATCTCGAATGCCTGCTTTTCACAGTCATCCGTCTCTGCGACCAGTACGCAGTCTGCTCACTGATGGTTGACCCACTTACGGCGGGCCTCACTCGGACTGTCCGAGCTTTCGACGGTACGAAGCACCTCAAGCTAACTCGTCTACTTCCGGAAAATCCGGCTCCATCATTGCTTCCACAGATTCGCAGGCACTTAAGGCCCTAGCTGCACTTGGTCTTCTGATTGCCCTTGCGGGCTTTTCCGCTTCGCTCCTCGCACCCCCACCGGCCCTTCCATAACGTAACTTATGGTCAGTCTGCTGGGTGTCGAGAGTCACGCTAGTCACATGCTCCCGATGCCTAGTTACCTAGGTCAACGTATCGCGGTTTCAGCACCATCCAGGCATCTCTCATTATCTGAGAGGTAGCCCAAACAGGCGGGGAGTTTCACCCCGTTAAATTGTCACCTGACGTTGCACTTTCATCGAATTAATTCGATTCCCCGTGAACGCCCACTGTCCCACCCGCACGGCTTAAAACTTATCCAATACGGTTGAAATAGATGGATGGGATTACTGGCTTACGCCGTTTACTCCACCACACCCCTTCAATGCACCCAGCAAGCGAATTTCTTGGCTCTGGGCGCTAACAGTTACCGGTCGGCGACCGGTGTTTCAGCATGACAGTGGTGTTGGCGCACCCCGATGCACTCTTAATAAGAATGCATGGGTGGTACGCCAAGCACCGCTGCATAGATTTTAGGTACCTATGTGAAAAGCACTCACATAGGTGCTTCTATTTATGCGTCATTGTTCCGGCCAATCACATGTTCGGAATCAACAACTTAGTCGAGAACATCCACATGCCCACTATCGCTGAACAACTCTCCATCCCAGACCACCGCCTGGCCGCCATGCTGCAACTCCAATTGTTGATGTCGCAAGGCTACTTTTACTGGAACTCTGGCGTCGTGACTGCAACCAAGGCGGCCAGCTTGGCCGAAAAGTTCACTGGCCTTTACGACGGCATCTTGGCCACACCAAACCAACGATCCACTAGGCGCCGCAAACACATCGCCAATGTTGAATTGATTTTCTTTCCAGATGAATTGTCCGACCTCCATCTGCGTTGGTTCCTCTTAGCTACACCAGGGAAGATCGCGCCTAGCACCAGACCAAAAGATGAACAATTCACTGACCTCATTCATCAACGGGAGAAGATGAAGAATGGCCTAAATATTCCATTGGAATGGTCAGGCCACTACATCCTTCATCGACGCACCATCAAACATCCGCTAGAGAAAAAGCGTGCATCACGTCAACGCTGGACGTGGAGCATTCACCCTACCCAAACCCAGCATTGGCGCAACCGAATTCAACTCGCAGCCGAATATGACGCTAGGTCCGTAATCTCAGTGTTCGATCAGCTTCGACTGTCCCCGATGTTTGCTGGAATCCGCGCAGACATCAGAGCTTTTGATGACCACGCACACACCATCTGGAAGAAGAATCATCGCAGCCTTGGATACCCCTCCCCCTTGACCATACCGCTTCCGTATACACGTCGGGTACCAATCTACCGAGCACGCCGAACTGTGGCCAGCGTTACTGCTGAGCTGCTGGCACCTCGGCCTGATTAACAATCAACAGGAGTCACTATGAAGTTACGCAAACTACCCAAGCAGGTCATCCGTAAGCTACCTATCCGATTATCTGAGTCTGCCTGGAAGCAACTCGATGAAGTTATCGCCACAGCTAAGCAGCAAGGTTACGAAATCAATGTAGAACAAGACTTATCGGAGTACATCAGTCGTCGGCTCAAGTCCCTAAAAGTTGAGCTGGCCAGCATGCGCACCCCGGCTTGGAGCCAAGCTCACGATACGTTACAAGAATAACTTGTTTGATATCTGGCAATCTGGCAACAAGATCGATAGCCTTCACAGCTTGAGATAACTATAAACACAGGGGTATGAGGTGCGCGCTTGTCTACGCTGAGTAATCTATTACGCCAGGTCAAAAACAAAGACCCACAACTTGCGGCGGATATTGAACGAGAGATCAAAGCGCTGGAACAGCGCCGAGCCTTTGGTCTGAACTTCGAACGACACTCTCCTGAGACTGTTGAACTTCCGGGGCGCCCTATACGACGTGGCGACAAGGTGCGCTTTTTGCCTGAGCGTGGCCAGCCAAAAAACTCAGTTGACACTCGACTATGGACCGTAACAAAAATCCGAAAAGATTCTTCAGGACGAATCGCGGAACTTGTTCGGGTTACCGAGCAAAAAAACAATCCAGAGAAGGCAAACAGGAACTGCGAAGACCTTGTTGTATTAGCGGAATTTCGTGATCCGATATTTCCTGGGCTCAAATCCACCGGCAAAGTCGAGCGCGGAAGTGACAAGCCCTTCCATACCGTAATCAACGCGGAAAACTACCATGCGCTTCAAGCGTTGCTGTACACGCACGAGGGCAAGGTTGATGTGATTTATATCGACCCACCGTACAACACACGTGACAGAGACTGGAAATAC
>JBPOFS010000011.1:0-24523 GCA_051252515.1 Gammaproteobacteria bacterium | reverse complement strand
ATAGAAGACCCTTAAGAGGTGGAACAACCCTATTCAATAGATGTCAAAAAATCCGACTTTTTCAACAAAATCGGCCGTTACCCCAAGTTAGGTATCGTCGCTCATTCCCACAATCACCGATCACAGCTATACTTGTCACATGAAAATACAACGCGTTCTCGAACACATATCTGACCTTTCAACCCGTGGAGTTATCCCTCGGGGGATCTTAGAAGAAGGACGTATATTTGTACTTGGTATTTTTGAAAATGAAGATCGGCTACATGGTCGTGTGAATGACGTTGTGGAAGGTCTTAAGGAACATATTGGTCAGCCCTTTGAGTTACACCCTTGGGCCTTCGTCTATGAAATTTCAACGCTCAAACAAGACGGTAAAAAATCTCCACTACCGGTTGCCGGAGTGGTTTGGCCTCAGGCCGATGGCTCTGTGTTCGTTAGCGATTTCATCTTTTCGACCAAGGGCATGCGCTTGACGAACCAAGTTATTTTCCGACACACGCACGATGGGACTACGATAACGGTGTCAAAAACGGGCCGTGGTCAAGCAGATGCCGAGGACCGTGCCGCAGGATCGTTTTATCCACCTGCAATCGCCATGCTCAACACACGTGGATGCAGCATCGACCTGAAACGTGCACCAACGGTTACAAATGCGCGACGTAAAAGGCAGGGCAAAAGCCCAATACCGGCCCGCTATGATGTCGATGCATCTGAATACTTCACAGCCCTTGCTTCTGCTGAAAACAGAGAGCAGCGAGGGGGTACTCACGCAAGCCCAATACCACACCTGCGTCGCGCTCATGAACGTGTTCTCCAAAGTGGAAAACGTATCTGGATTCCATCAACCCTGATCAATGTGCGAAGTGAGGGCGATCTCGCTTTTGTCGAACGCCGAAAGGCGTATAGAATCGGTGGTAAGCGATAAATATATGTAGCCGACACAAGTAGCTGGGCACCAAGATTGCGCCGCTAATGTCTGTTTTGCGTAAATCACGTTGCAGCGTTGCCGTGAACGACGAACGGCAGGAATGGGCCGTGATTATCGATTTTCCCAGTTCGAGGGGTAATCTGGATCGTTACGGCGCGTGTAGAGGAGGACAATATCATTTTGCAAGGGATCAAACACCTATCTGTTTGAATGGTTCAGATTTGGCTCGATGTCGAATTTGAACTAAGTGCCAGAGGGTGCACGGGAGAGCGCAGCGTCTCCCTGCCAAGATGTGCTGTCTGACAGCACACATCTTGCAGTCCATTGGTTTCACCACACATCTCGCAGTCCATTGGTTTCACCACACATCTCGCAGTCCTGTGGTTTCATGGCGCACTTCGCAGTCTATTCTTTATTCAGCAGAGTGCTTTGTTGAAATTACGCCACCTTTCAAATCAGCAGCTGTAAAAATTTTTGCATACGCTTGTGAGGCTATCGGTGAACTGGCAAAAAAATATGGGTCAGTTAGCGATTTATTTGCATCGGCATGGCTGAAAGAATTTTTCATATCGCGTAGACGCTGCAGATACTCATGAGCAGCCATCAAATCAGTTGCGCCTTCTTTGTCATATAAGTAATAGGCCGCCAGAGAGCAGTTTGCAATTGGATGATTATAGTCGGCAGCCTCATCCAAATAGCGAATTATACGTTCATCCTCAGGAGGAAACCCAAAATAATGCATTAGAAAAACTGCATAGTTAAATTGTTCATGGCCTTGTCCAGAATTAGCAGCTCTTTCCAGCCAGTAATCAGCCTCCATTAAGCGGCTATAGTACCCTTCGATTTTGCGACCTATTAATTGCAGTAAATCAATTATCCTGACGTTTAATATTAGCTCCCTGAAAACGGAGGACGCAGGTATCAGCGGCGTATCGTTGAATTCGCCTGTTGCCAAAGCAACGCCCAAAAGGGTTTGTGCGCACCTGTTACCCATTTCCGCAGAACTTCGAAGTGCATCTTCCGCTTCCTTCGGAGAAACAATTTCTGTATCTTGCGAGAAATACGCCAAACCGATGCAATAGTCAGCTGAACATACATCACCTTCAGCTTTAGCTTCCCGACAAAGTTCGACGCCTTTTTTGATTGATTGTTCGAAACCTTCCCCGTTTATGTACATTCGCCCAAGGCCAGATTTAGCCAACAATGAACCGGCCTCTATTCCCTGTAAAAACATATCCTCAGCAAGAGTGTAATCAACAGGTCCTCCTTCACCGTCCTTAGCATACCAACCTAACATGGCGAACGCATTGGAAGAACCGAGCTCGGCGGCTGTTTGGAAAGCTTTTGTTGCCGTTCCAACATCGCGTTTTAGCTCGTTAGAGCCTTCCTCATAGAGGAGGCCAATATTGTAGTACGCGCTCCCATAATTCTGTGCTGCCGCATTCTCAAATAATAATAAGGCTTGCTTGGTATCCTGTGCTATTCCCCTGCCATATTTGTACATCCAACCAAGACTGGTTTGCGCTCGGGCGTAACCTTGGTTTGCAGCTTTTCTGTACCAACCGACAGCGTTTTCGTCTGACTGTGGGACACCACGCCCCTCTTCATACATCCAACCAAGATTGGTTTGCGCTCGGGCGTAACCTTGGTCTGCAGCTTTCTCGTACCAACCGACAGCGTTCTCGTCTGACTGTGGGACACCGCGTCCCTCTTCATACATCCAACCAAGATTTGTTTGCGCCCGGGCGTAACCTTGGTCTGCAGCTTTTTTATACCAATCGACAGCGGTTTCATCAGACTGTGGGACACCGCGTCCCTCTTCATACATCCATCCGAGATTGGTTTGCGCCCCCGCAGAACCTTGGCTTGCAGCTTTTTTATACCAATCGACAGCGGTTTCATCAGACTGTGGAACACCGCGTCCCTTATCATACATCCAGCCAAGGCTATTTTGCGCCCCAGCAGAGCCTTGGACCGCAGCTTTTTTGTACCAATCGACGGCATTTTCATCTGACTGTGGAACGCCACGCCCATTTTCATACATCCAGCCAAGACTATTTTGCGCCCCAGCAGAACCTTGGACCGCAGCTTTTTCGTACCAATCGACGGCAATTTCATCTGACTGTGGAACACCGCGCCCATGATCATACATCCAGCCAAGGAGAAATTCCGCTTCGAGGTCTCCAAATTGGCTGCCTTTTTTCAATAATGTGACAGCATCAATTTCGGCTTCCTTTTCCGTACACAGGTTATAAACTTGAAATCTGGCTTCTTCTGAATATGCGTAAATATGGCCCGCTTTCCGCGCGATTGCCGCGAGATCGCGACCCTTACAATCATCGGCGATTTCCGAGTTAAGTCGATACATCGAGGCAAGATGAAGTGGAGCCCGGGAATGACCATTCAGGTAAGCGTTTTCTAACCACCGGATGCCTTCGTTGGCGTCAGCCTTCCCACCAAGGCCTGTGATTAGCATAAGACCATACATGTATTGTGCATCGCGGTCTCCGCCTTGGGCTAAGGAGATGAGCCCTTTATCATAGGCTTGCTTGGCAAATTTATCTGCAAGCGTAATGTCAGGCGCAACGCCAACTCCGCGCTCATAGGCGATACCGATTGCGGCTGTGGCCTGCACCAAACCCTCGGTGTTAGCCTTTGTGAGGTCATTGAAATACTCTACATTCTCACCGAGTTTCAAATGCTCCATAGCGTCCTGAAATGTTGTTTCAGCAGAGCTCGCAGACTCATTTGGGGCAATGGCTTCTCTATTAGAGAAATCGAAATTTAGGTAAATTGGTACAAGCAGAACCAAAAAAACAAATATTGCCGCAAGATTTTTAAGATATCGTGGGATGTGAGGTGTTTTTGATATATGAACTGTGTTGGTTTTTTTGGCTCGGTAAGCATTTTCAATTTCCGACGATTCTTCCGCTGTAGTTGGTACAGGAGCGCCAAATAACTCTTCGAAAGGCTGGCCTAGAATTGCTTTGTCAATTTCTTCTGCTGCGAGCGTGAACGCG
Source organism: Gammaproteobacteria bacterium (assembly GCA_051252515.1). Classification (GTDB taxonomy): domain Bacteria; phylum Pseudomonadota; class Gammaproteobacteria; order Pseudomonadales; family Pseudohongiellaceae; genus UBA5078. Next base: position 20,575 of record JBPOFS010000011.1, on the reverse strand, counting down.
TCGTTGGACGACGTATGGGCGTAATAGTAAGCAGCCTGCGCAATATCAAGATGTGCTTTGGCTCCTCCTTTGGACCATTTATTTAGGACGTTATTTTGAATATCTTCATCTGATTGTCGAACGAGTTCGCCAAATTTTGGATTGTGTATAGTTTTAGAAATATCTCCAAAAAACAAACGCCATAATTCTCCTACGCTTGTTGGAGATTCATCGAAATTTTGGTCCTTCAACACCGGAGTCAAAATGTCTTTGACCAACCACGAGACATCTGGCGATTCAGCCATTGACCCTTGTTTGATCAAATTTGCAAATGTCTGAAACGCAGAGCGCTTTGACGCTAGGGTTGGTTGACTGCTCATAGAAAGACTCAATTACAATAATGTTTGTCAGAACATTAGATGCAATGAGACTTGAATTCTACCCGTGCGTGAAATCGTTGGGAAGCTCTGTTAGCAGTTGATCTTTAGGAACATCCAAATCGGACTCTAAGATCAACCCCGTTGCAACGTCGCGTGTAATGCTGCCAAGCTCTTTGTCAAAACGGTACCAAGTTTCAAAAAAGACCACACCGGTTTCCGGGCAGATACACTCAATTGCGGGGCCATCGGTCCGATGCTTCATTTCGTGAAACCAATACTCGCGCCCATCAGGTTCTCCGGTTGCAAGATCATATGTCGTTACCGCCGGTAAACCACGTCCACGGTGACGAAGGCCGTCCTCATCTTTCCAGATTTCTCTAAGCGTTTTCTTGGAATGAAAGTCGATTTCTGTTTCTACAAATGCTTTTTCTATATACGTCGAACTCATACCTTTAGTATATCTGAAATTACGAATAGACTCAATAAATCAGTAGTTTATTCAATTATATCAGACTGATATCTGCCAGATATACGGTGGATGTCAGTTCCACTCGTCCAATTTGACTGACAAGCTTTCTCCTGTCGACGAAACCCGGGATTAACCCAGGAGAGCTCTCCGCAGTGTCACGGAGAATAACATGGCACAGTTTTATAATGCGGACCTCGTCTCGCTACCGATTTCGGTATTGCGAAAACCACAAACAGTTTGCGGCATTGCTGCATATTGGGACATTGCTGATCTATCCGGAGAATTGATCTTGGATACAATCATGGATGAACTCAACCTATGTCACGAAGGTCGTTTATACGATTTCAACGATCAGGAACTGGATCTTGTTGCATTAAAGCCGAAAGCCCTCTGGGGAGCCAAAGCGCTTGATCGAATGAAATCGTTGAAGAAGTTTAAAACCCGCGAAACCATCGAGGTCATCGATCTTTTTGGCGAGGACGGGAGACGGATGATCAACGCTACTCGTCGATATGCGTCAATTCCTCCTGTTCAAACCCTGTCACGGGCTTTGGTGCCGCGCTTTATGATGCTTGACTTTGCCCGCCGTATTCGCGAAGGGCGGTTGGCAGACGCTAGCTAAAAATAGATGGCCGGGCATTGCGCCCGGCCATTCTCGGCGCATCTGACCAACTGGCCAGAATTGGGCTATCGCAAAACTTCAGAGAACTTCGCTCGATGAGTACCTTTGGACCGCACGGTCAAGCGTCATTCTGGATACTCCAAACATTGTCGCAACATCCTCTCGCCTCATACCGGAACTTAGGAAACGTTCTGCCTCAAGGACAGTTCGGGCATCCAGTATCGGTGGTCGCCCCAACCGAGTTCCCCGCTTTCTAGCAGCTTCCAGGCCGCACAGTGAATTCTCAAGAATTATTTCCCGCTGGAACTCAGCAAAAGCACTGAAGAGGTGGAACACAAGTTTGCCGCCGGGGGTAGTGGTGTTAATGCCTTCAGTGAGAGACATGAAGTGAATGCCGTCATTCTGGAACTTCACCAAAAGATCAGACAGGTGCAGAACGGAACGACCCAGCCTGTCAAGCTTGTAAACCACGACCGTATCTCCACTGGTCAGGTCTGAGAGCATGGCGTCAATGCCGGGGCGGCTACCTTTCGCGCCAGAAACACCATGATCACGAAATATCGGGGTGCAGCCAGCCTCATTCAGCGCATCAAGTTGAAGCGCAAGTTTCTGATCTTTGGTGCTGACACGGGCATAGCCAATATTGCGCCCTGAAGGTTTTTCTTCGATCATGACGCGCTCTCCGCTTCCCAAAAACCATCCTTTTTGAGCATGAGAGGCAAAGAAGAAAAAGGGCGATAGTCAGTTGTTAGAGCCCGCACAAACCCTGGCATCTGAATTTCGCCTATAGTGGTTTTTGCGTGTATCTTATTTGTATCAGAATCCATGGATTATGTTCGGCATAAAACGTGGATTAACTGCAAGTATTATCGGTTTTTTTCTTCTGAATTGCACACCATCGTATGCAAGCAAGAATGTCAGAATAAAGGAGTTTCTGACATATGATTACAATTCTCAGGATTACTACCTCAAGGCAACCATCGATGCTGCAACGGTAATTGCAGCACAAATTCGCAAAGATATGAGTTTGTGCATTGCTGATTGGTACTCCGATGATCCTGGCACCATCAAACAGCGAAACACTGAAATTCTAACGATTATGGAGGAGTATCCTGATAGCTATCCAATCGCGATCATCATCGCGGTTTTGCAAAAGCAATGTGGTAGGTTTGGTAACCAAGGTTAGGACCCGCTAATCCAATACTTCAAATGGCTACAAGGAGCCCTTTCTACCAATTCTGGGTCCTCTCGAATGTCTGTTTCTTCGACACGTGCCAAAAACGTACCATAAACAAACTGAGTTTTGCCAACGCTTTGCGTTATTTAACAGGAGAATTTTGTCCAGATTCAATGCGTGATTGAAACCCAAGTATCCCTTTTGGGTTGCGCGAAGACGGTAAACCCTCCAACAATGCGAATACTTGAACTGTAAAGGCAAAGTTATTTGGGTGCGTCGCGACGAAAGGCTAAGCAAAAGGTTTCAATTTGACTTTCATCAAAGAACACAAAGACGAGATTGCTTCAATTGCTTCAATCGTTTCGATCATTTCAGCAATCGTTCTGATTGTGTCCGTCGTTGTCAGCGCTCGGCAGTTCTACCTGACCCGCCAGACAGTTCAAGCGCAAGCGATCGGCACTTTGCTCGCCCACGGCAGGGACCTTCGCGATGCTCTTGCAGCAAACCCTAGCCTCGCTGAGAAGCTGTTCCGCGCAGAATCTTCCACGCTAGAAGAGACAGTTTTCGTTCAGAAGATGCTGAGCTTTTTCTCAGAACAGTACGTTTACCGTGACGGTGGTCTGATCGACGATGAAACGTGGGCACTCGTCAAGCGCGACATATGTCTGACATACCAATCGACCGGCTTTCGGAACATAGCCGCTCCTTTGCTTAAACGGGGCGATTTTCCTAGTGGTTTCAACAAAATTTTAGAAGGATGCAAAGATGCGTAGTAGACTTCTTGGAGTGCTCCTCAGCGCTATAATTTATACTTTGCCCGCTCATGCGTGGTTCTTCCAACCCCCGCCGGGATCAGTTTCAGAAGAGACGCTGGCGCGCTTTCAAGAAGCTGCCATCAGCACTCTCGAAGGTCTCGCTTTGATCCACGAGATGCTGCTTCAAGTTGAGCTAGGCGAGACAAGCGTTAATACCGTTGAAGCGACTTCTGCAGCGGTAAATAGTCTTGTTTCAGCTGCGAACCTGTTTCAAGATCTCCAAACAGAGGATCTACAGGCGCTCGTCGTATCAATAGAAGCCGTAGCAGAAATCGACGAGGGTGCTATCCAACTGGTTAGGAACGCAGAGATCGAAACCGCGGCTGATCTCGCCCGCTATTCTGGTGATCAGAGCTTGGCAATCGCGAACTTGGTGGCGAGCCTTCAGGAAAACAGCTTCGGCCCGGCTTCCGCTGCAAATTCTACGAACAGAACAACGGTAAATCGCCTTGTCTCGAACATCGCTAATATGATGATCGTAGTTAACTCTGTATCTGGTGCGTTGGCGTTGGCTTCTCAGCAATAGAGACAACTATTCAGATATGATGACATTGAAAAATTAAACTCATGAGAGATGCAGTTTTTTAGAAGAAACTCATCGTTTGTTTCACCGGCGATAACGACCGTTTCTGACCACCACTCCAAGAGCGGTCATTAGAGCATTTGCGGCAAAGGACAGATTTGCCCCGCTCAGCTACCTTCGATCATTGTCAATTCGACGGACCTTCAATCTAGTTCAGCTCAGGCAGTGAACCAAGTTCTGCAAGTGCGGATAAATTCGATTGGACACCCTGATCAGGGGCTGGGCCAGACAGTGCCTTGTGTACGCTTTGATCCATCTCATCAATCTGCTCAACGATCGCATCTTGCTCTTCACGAAAGGCTTTCAGTTCGTCTTTTGATGGCGGTGTGTCTTCGTCGTGCAGCGCGTCTGCGATCTCTCCAAGACGCATCCCGAGCCCATTGCTCTGCTGTTCCAGCTCTTCAAGGGCTGACAGGCGTTTCACTTTGGCGAGGTGACTTTCCCGAGTCTCATGTCCAGTCCAGTCGATTCCTTCTGCAACAGCGCTATCGATACGCTCATTGTCGACCGCCCAGGCAACACCGTCTTTGTCCAGATGGGCTTTACGTCCATCAGGTAGAGTTACGGCTTGCTCAGTGCTGTGATCAACATCTTCCCTTGCCCGCAAGGTTGACTGTTCGAGGCGGTCTTCAAACGCATTGTGTTTGTTTCGCGCAGCACGATTTTCATCGACGGCAGCATCGTACATTCTGGCGTATTCAGGGTCGTCCATGAGGAGAGAAACGAGGGCGGAAAGTTTCATGCCAAAGCGGCTTTGGCCGGTTTTCGCCTCATGAATGGCATCGCGCACCTCGGGACTTAAAAACCGCGCTATTCGGCCAACATCCACACCAGATAATTCTCGCTGGAGATCGTCAAAGTCAAGCTGACGCTTGCGTTCGGTCGCCGCTTTAGATTCAGCGTTAAATTCCTCGATATAGTTTGCCATACAGTGTTTTTCTTCAATTATTAGAATGCCTTAAAATGTAACCCCATTATACCATTTTTCAGGTATCGATTGCAAAAACCACGGTGCTTTCGGTTGATGGGCTTTGGTCATAACACTCGACTTTGTATCGAACGCCATTGACATGATCTTCCTAAAGTTCGCCCAGCTTCAGCCCTTAGGGCAAATCCTTTTCCGCCATTCTTTCAGTCAGCGCACCCATCGCGCTGGCTCATTTGAAGGAAGGCCGACATGCCCAACAGAACAGGGATTGGCGTCTCAACCGACGCAGTACTCGGAGGCGGTATCCAAGGCTCACTCGAAGCCTGGAAACAAGATCGTTCGAGGGTTCTGAGCGCAGATATTGTAGAGCTGCGCTCGACCGCAGAAGACATTCAAATCCAAGCTAACACATCGCCGGTATTGCCTGATGGCACTGCTGAGGCTGTATGTGCGGATATTAACGGTGTTGCTCAGTCCGCAAGTGCCGAGCTTGCTGCGATCTCAGACGAAAAACACGCTGCAAAGCGCTTTCAAATCGCGTTTCAGGTCAAGCATAACCTTGACCGACAGCCGGTCGTTCCAGAGCCTTATGGCAGCCTGCCAGCGCTGGCGACAATGGCGATTGTGGAAGGCATAGCCACATCTGCCTTCTTTTACGGAAGTGGACTTACCTCTGGAATGGGCGGCGCGGCAGCTCTTGGTTTGACCATATCCAGTGTTAACGTAGTGCTGTCTGCTGGTCTTGGTAGTTTTGTATGCGGACGTTACTGGAACTACGGCGCGAAGTGCCGTGATCCGGATACCACCATTACACTCAAGAAGTGGGCGGGACGCACTGGAGCGGTTTTGACCGCTGGTGCCATATGCGCGATTTTGGTCGCCTCAGGTATCGTTCGCGCCACTGGAGATACCGAAGACCTTTCCTATTCGTTTGAAAGCCTCTCAACGGCGGCCTCTGATTTCCATTCACTGATGTTATGGGGCATCGGCGTAAGCTTTTCCGTTCTGTCCTGGAAAAAAGGTTTGTCGGCGTTCGCTGATCCCTATCCAGGATTTGCAGAAGCGGCGAAGGCTGTTGTGAATGCATCAGCAAAGGCGGAGTGGGTTCGCGATAATGCTCTGGATCATATTGATGATCTCCATGAAGACGCTCTGGCTGATATCGATGATACCCGCGCGGAGATTGATGATCAAAGACAAGAGCTGACCGATGCCTTGCGTGATTTCCAGCATGACCGCGAACGTGTGGTCTCTGCGATCATGCAAGCAAATACGGACTTTGAAGCTTACCGGGCAGAGCAAATCAACCTGCATCATATGATTACCGGCGCAAAGCCTGATGGCCACGATACTCCCGGTATTCAAACCGACAAACTCCTGGATCAAGTTCCAAATATCTCCATCGACACGGCGGCATTTTCCTCCGGCTTTCCGGACGCAAATAAACGCGCCCGGACCTTGCTCGCTGAGGCGCGCAAATCGTCTGTCGAAGCCATTCACGCTGCTTTCAAAACAACTCTCAACTAAGCGAAAGGACTATTATTATGTCTAGAAAATCACAAAAAAAGCGCCCGTCATCAGGCCGCCGTCGCAACTCACGTCGTTCGAATGGTCCCTTTGGCAAGTTGCTCTTGAGCGGAGTTGCCGTGACTGCCTTGCTTGGAGCTGTCGGCTATTTCATTTGGGATGAAGCCAAATACATCACAGCGGATGCGCAAGGCTGTTTTCCTGGAAATCCGCCTGCCGCACATACCGTCGCTTTGGTTGATTCATCTGAGCCAAGATTCGATGAAGCGCAAACACGGGATCTGCTGCAGGGCTTTCGGAAGCTGTTTGCATCCGGCCTGCGATTTCAAGAGCGGTTTTCCTTAATCACAACGGAAGAAGGTACGATTGGCTCTGTTCCCCAGCCAGTATTGACGTTCTGCCAATCGGCAAGCGATCCAGAGGAGTTGAAGGCAATTGGCGCGGCTCCTGCCACACCTGCCTACCTGAACCGGCAGGCCGATAGCCTCAATGAGAAATCTCATGATCCCGTGGTTCGGGCGGTATTTGATAGCAAAGCGGATGCAAATCGTCGGCAGAAACGAGAAAGCCCGATTCTTGAACAGATTCAGAGCGTTTCGCGATTGTCGGACTTTGGTGATGATCTTCCTCATCGCCGTTTGATTGTCGTTTCCGATCTGGTCCAGTCAACGCAGGAAGCACAGTTCTGTGTGACACAAGGCCATCTTCCGAGCTTTGAAAAGTTCAAGGCAACGCCATACTATGAGCGTGTCAAACCGAAAAGCCTGAACGGTGTCGATGTCAGCATCTATATGCTGATCCGAAATGGCTATGGAGAACAACCATTTCCCTATTGCTCTGAGGATGAACTGCGCACCTTTTGGACAGCGTATTTCAAGGATGCGGGAGCTGCATCCGTTGACATTGTCCGCCTTCGTACCGGTCGCCAACGCGGCGGCGAATAGGGAGGCTGACAAATGCACAGTACAGAACCCTCGAACAAGACCAGTTTACTCGGGTCGACTATCTTGGTATCCGGCTTTGCGTATGGAGCCTACTATTTCTGGCCGGGGGCTTATGCCCCCGACTGGCAAAAAATCCTGGCCGGTGGGCTTGGTCTCGTAGCGGCCTTTCAAGCGATCGCGGCATTCTCAGTCGCTTGGGGTTACTACAGGGATTTCACACGATATCTGAGAGCAATTGGAAGAGATACATCTCACGGCTCCGCCGGGTTTTTGACGGAAAAAGAAGCCCGGCGGTCGGGACTTCATAAAAGATATGAGGGAAGCCGGTTTATCGGAGTCATCGGCAAAACTGCGCTATGGCTGTATACCGAGACTCATACCTTAATCCTTGGTCCCGCAGGATCTGCAAAGAGCTCAGCGGCCTTCATGAACATGCTGGCTGGAAACTCTGAAAGCAGCATTGTTCTCGACATCAAACGAGAGTTCCGCGAGACCACCGCCGAAATGCGCAGGAAGAAGTTCAAGCATCGGATCGTGACGCTTGACCCAGTTTCCGATGAGACCGACTACGTCAATCCGCTGGATTACATTTTTGAGTTTTTGCAACAGAACTCGCCAGCTGCTTTGTCTCTGGCACGCGGATTGGTACTGCAACTCTATCCTGAACCTGCGGAGGAGGGTGCTAACCGGTTCTTCAGAGACGGGACCCGCCTCCAACTTGTTACGATCATTCTGGCTGTGGTTGCAGTATGCCCGCCGGAGCATCGCAATCTGACGACCGCTTATCGTGCTTTGACCAATGAGAGCTTTTTGAACGAGCTTTTGATGCAAGCTGCCAATTGCACGCTCCTCGAGCGTGAGATTGCACACATGGCCGACGATCTGCACCGGATGGCGTTTGGCGACAATGGTGCAGCCAAGACCTATGAACAGTTCCGTATTGGAGCAATGCAGGCTCTGGAGGCCTTTGGTCCTGGAAACTTTCTTGCCAAGATTACATCCAAAACAACTTTCTCCTTCGCCGATTTAAAGCGCGAGAAGGTGACTGCCTACATCACTGTGGATTTTGCCAACAAGGATGTTCTTGGCAAGTGGGCGGGGCTGATGCTCTGGCTTGCAACCGATCAGCTCGTGCGGGCAAACAACAACACGCCAGTGATCATCTACCACGATGAGTGTTGCAACAGCCCGCTCTATAATTTGCCAACTGTCCTGACGCTTTTACGCTCTTATGGGGTGAAATATGTCGCCGCTACACAGGACCTCGCTGACTTTGTCCGGGTCTATGGAAAGCATGCGCTCGAAACCATCCTGTCTGAAACGGACATCAAGCAGTTTCTGGGGGGAATTCGGTCCCAAACTACGCTTGATTACCTGAGTAAATATATGGGTGAGTTCACAGTTCACACAGCTAGCTATGCGTTTGACGATGGTGGGGTCAAAGAGAGCACCAGCCGTTCGGGGCGTGCTCTTCAGACCTCAGATGAGATCAGGCGATTGCGCAAGGATGCCCAGATTGTCATCTACGGCAACTTCAAGCCCATCCTTGCCCGCAAGGTCCAGGTCTTCGCCGTTGAGCCGTGGCGCAATGAAATCGCGCCGAACAGCATGTATAGCAGCGAGCGCTATCTGAAACCGGTTGAGGTCATTGTTGGCAAGTCCGGTGCTCGTGTAACTCGGCGCGGCAGGTTCCCGGTTTATCAGCCTCGGAGTTGGCCACTGATTACAGAGTATCTTCTCAGCCGCGCTCCGGTCTCTGCACTGATCACTGCCGCCGCTATTGTTGGTCTTGTCGTTGTGCTCGGCCTTCCGAACCTTCGCTGGCAGTACAGATATACTGGCACTTACTCAGCACCCAGCCGGATGTATGATTGCGAGTATATCGGTCTTAAGAACTTCACGCTCACTGGTCCCAAATGTCCAATCGTTGTGTTCCGAAAAATCTTTTGAGCCCGGATGTAAACCTGCCTTCCACACCTGCAGCAGAACCGCGAACATATGCATTGCGGTTCTGCCCGACATCCGCCCGATTCCATTATTCGGTGCCGCTATATCGGATTGACCGGTCCAACTGAGACAGCCGGATCGGTGTACCCAAGTGCAGAACTGAAGCCTCGTAAAAGGAGATCAATATGGACGACCCTAAAGAAATTCGCATGGTTCAGACCCGCGATGGTGTGGCGCGCATTCCGCGCACTCAGCAAGGTGTGCCTCTCCAGGATTATTTTCAAAACTCAGAAATGCCCAAAGACTTAGAGCGGGCGCAGGTGTTCGTCTCGCCAGCTGGTCCAGTATTAGCCAATCCCGATCCTGTGCCTTGGACAGAGAGCCATGAAAAACAGGCTGAAGGCTATGCGGACAAGCTCAAGACGCAAATCGATGAAAAGGGCTACTACAGCCGGTCGCTTACGAACTTTTCTGAGCGTCTGTCGGATGAGACGGGATATCCAAAGGACGAGATGAAAGCGATGATCGTGTCAAAGTTCGATGCGGCCAATGAGCAAGACCCTTTTGACTATTTGCAACAGGTTCGCGCTGAGCAAGGACTGCCGACACGGGAGCGAGAAACCGAGCAATCTCGGGATCAAGAACCAGAAATGTAGGACTGGGCACCCCGTAACGGATGAGTTCTCACCCCTCGCATTGACGCAAGGATCGTGCTGGACGTTCTGGTTCGATCCTTGCCTGGAAAACATTACTCACAGGAGGTCAGATAGGCATGACCAAAACTGACCCTGACATTGCCACCCGTGCAGAGTTGGATCGCTGGATCGAAGATCGGAAGAACGACCCACCGCTTCCAGAGCACAATTATCCCAAGCCGTCCTGGATTGAAGATCCATACGATCCACATCGGACGCATATGAGGATGCGAGAAAATCGTATCAACCATCTTGAAAACCGGCTCGATAAGGCTGCAATTGAGATGGAGCGGGAGTTTGATCAAAATAGCTAACACAAGTTTGCAGTCGAGTTGTCAAATGTTGTAAGCTATTGGCATGTTTGATTATTTACTCACCCGCGAACAAGATGAGATGTTCCGAACATCCGTTCGGGACATCGACTTTCCCGATGGTGAAACCCGCCGCGTAGAAACCTACCGCCTTGTCTGGCGTTGGTATGACCGAGCTGCCGACTATGAGTTCGGGCCTGACAAAGAATGGCTATTGAAGACCGTACTCAGGTGCGCCGATCATGAGGATATTCCGGTAGATGATGCAATTGGAAAAGTTCTCGATTATGTGATCCAGAGAGATGAATCCCAAGGTATGGATTATACCGATGACAAGCTTGAATTGCTTATTGCAAAGCAAGCTATGGATCGGTTCCAAAGCCGGAAGAAGAGGTGAACGAAATCGGTGGTGTCGCCATCCTGACCTTCTCTAGCTCCGAAAATCAAGCTGACAGGTGACACCAAACATTGCCCCATAATCACGAGTTATGGGGCAAATTAACAGACGAGGATCGTGGCCAAGTTGGGCAAGTTGGCGAACCCTTTTCATTCTACTAACGTTAATCGCTTTACTGCTTGCTGCCTACACGCTTTATGAGTTCGTTCGACAGGATTTTGGCGCAGGACAAACGGTGCGTCTTTCAATTGTCTGGGCGATTCTGGGGATGGCTTGGGCTGCAACAGGTATCGTCAGCAATGTACTTACGATCAGAACAGCGTCCAGCCAAACTCGGTTGTCCAAAGCAGATCTAACCGGTCCCAATTTGACCCCCTTGGACCCTGTTGTCGATCGAACCACAGAAACGGAAAATCTTGTCCAATTCATTGAAGATCACCAAGCCATCAATCTTCACGGACGCAAAGGGAGCGGCAAAAGTCACTTCCTGAGTTTTGTTGCTGATTGCTCAAATGGGCACCGCAAAATTGGTGACAAACACACCTCGCTAAAAAATCTGAAAAATTACCGTGCTGTTTACGTGGACTTGTCAGAGTCGCTCGGTTTCGAAGATGTTTTAAAGCAGATCTTTAGCGCCCGTTTTCCCTCACAAACTCCATCATGGTCATTATTGATCGACAACATCGATGATGTGTTTGGTGCATCTCCCGTCATCCTCATTCTGGACAATGTCAATGCAGAGGGGGTCTGGGGCCCTATTGGTCGGGCGCTGTATGCGTATTTGGCCAGACGTCCCGATGATCGAATTGTTCTAGGCTCCATTCAAGCCATTCGCTTCCATAATCTAAATCTTGAACATATTGAGTTTGGCGCGTTTAACACTGATGCAATCGGGGAACTCGCACGTTCAAGCGGAATCGAGCTAAATGCTGATGAACTCGCAACACTTGAGGGCAAAACCGACGGTTTGGCTTTGTTCCTCCGACTGCTCTTTACGCATTGGGATCAGAACCGAGGCGTTCCTGCCGGAACATCAGCGAGTGTGAGGCTTTTTTTGGTAGAAGCCATTCTTCCTCGCTTAGATGTTGAGAGTATCGAATTGCTAGTTGCTATAGCTTTGGCATCCGTTGCCAATCCTGAGGTTGACGTCACTGATCTGAAACACCTTCCTATCGATGCCTCTGCACATCGCATCCAACGCTTGCGCGCTTTCTCCCTCTTGGTTAGGAGGGAAAGGAACGGACGTGAGCTTCTCAAGACCCATGATCTTATTCGAGACGCTGTTGTTGACCTGTGCTCGGAGCAGGTCGAACCACTTGCCGAAGCACTCAGTAAAATCGCCATGCGTCGGGGGGATGACCAGCAGGCAGCGCTTTACTCACTTTATTGTCACCCTAAAATTCTCAGTTCCGAGGAGAAGCTAAGCCTAATACGACGCACCATCACCAACGCGGTGCGAATAAAGGCGTACCCACTGCTCGCCACCCTGTCGCTTATCTGGCAGTCGCGTGCTGCGGTGAAGGAAGCTGCCCTGAACGATGATGAGCTTCACTATGCGCTTTTGCTTGGTCGGTCCAATGCCTTTGCTGGCGTAGGTGACTACCAAGCTGCCATTACATCCCTCAATGATGGTTCTGCGAATCTTTTTAGGAAACTATCTTCCGGCGCAAAATTATCTCCCGTTGAGTTCGAGTTGGCTTTGCTTCACGCTGACCTTATTCATTTGCAAAATAAGTATGATGAAGCCCTAAACGATCTATACATGCTCCAACAACATCTAGCTGACCACCCGGATTATCGCGCAAAAATCGAATGGATGATTGGGCATGTTATGCGCCATCAGGGTATCAACATTGATGAGGCCTTATCACAATTTGCTAAATCTCACTCGCTGGCAGTTGAAGCGGGAGACGTTAGCACCGAAATAGCATCGCTTACTGGTCAATGCACGATCCAAGTGCTCCGTCAAGAAGACGTTACTGCTCTTCAATCCGCGCTTAACGACATTGAAACCCGCATTTCTGGAAAAGCAAGTCAACATGCTTACTTGCCAAAACTTTGGAAGTCTCAAGCGCAGATCGCATTCAATTCTGGAAACGTGGGCCAAGCAAGGAAACTAATAGAGCAAGCAATCTCCAGGGCTTTAGAAAACAATGACAGATTGCTGTTCAACTACCATTTTGAGCGTGCCGAGTTCTCACGTTTGTCAGGAGACCATACAGCTGCGATTAAAGACTATGAAATTGTTCTGAATTTTGGTCGCGAAAATGGCGACCGAAACCTAATCGCCAACGCGCTGCTTGGTATTTCTGAGGCCGAAACCTCATATGGCAACCCAATCTTCCATAAGAGCGATGCAGATATGCGTGCGAGTATTCTGCAATCACGTGCGATCGCTGCCGATGCCGATATCCAGCTAACCGTTAAGCAAGCTGAGATGACGCTAACACGTTTTGAGACGAGAAACGGCTCCGAAGCTCGCTTGTTCCTATTTTGATTTAATCAACGTGGGCTGAGCAAAATCCAATTCAAGATTTGGATCAAAAGAATTTAATCGCGACAGCGTTCGAACGTGAGATGACCATTTCTCCGGTGTTCCATTGGAATGAACGATGTTGGCGATAAGCATAGCAAGTTCATCTAGGTCATCTTCGCACCAACGATACCGAGCAATCTCCTGCACACCCAGACGAAGCCCTTCACCACGAAACAGAGCTTTTGATTTAGTGTTCAGCGTAATTCCAGCCTTACCAAACCGAGTATACACACTCTCGGAGGCACCGTCGGGAAGCGATAGAAAGATTTGGTGAGTTTGGCTGGCGTGTTCACCGTCTTGAATTACATCTAAACCATTGGTCTTGAGCGACTTAGAAAGGTGTTGGGAAAATGCCCGTATGCGTCTAGCATAGGCTTCGCCAATTCCAATTTGCTCAATCAGACATGCTGCGAGGGCTGCCATTTGATTCGGCTGAGAATGGCGAAGGTATTTGGGGTTGAGTTCGCTATCGATCAGTTGCGCAATTTCCAAATTTGAAGTGAGAATCAAACCGGAACTTGGTCCCGGTAGTGTTTTGTGCGTACCGCCAACGACAACAAAGCGTGCAAGCGTGTTGAGCGGATTGGCGATGACGCCGCCAGAGATTAAGCCCAGCAATTGTGTCGCGTCATATAAAATGGTCGTCTCGGATCCGACCCTTAACTGTTGAAACGGTGGAGGATACAAAACATCGGATGGAGATAAGAGAACAAAATCAGGTTTCCGCTCGCGGGCAAGCTCGGAGAGGGCTTCGAAATCGAAGTTTAGACGTTCAAAATCATACGGAATGTCAAAGATATCTAAGCCAAGGCGTCGGCACACCGGTGCCATGGACGCGTGTCCACCTGAGGCTGTTGTTTGTAGTGCAATGGTTTGTCCAGGTTCCGAAAGCGTCATCAAGAGATTTGTAACAGCTCCAATACCTGTAGATGGTCGAGGGTCCGCATATGCACTACCGTACAGTATCTTACAAAGATCGATGATGAGGGTGTGCAGTTCCAGAACGTTTTCAGCGCCGATAAAATTTCCAGACTTGGGCGCTAGTGGGCCGCCCATGGCATATTTCTCTTGTAGTTCTGAAGAGGAAAGGGCCCTAACATATTCAGAAATTGGTGTTTCAGCAGCACACAGAGGAACAACGTGTTCTCGAAACTTTTCGAAGTTGCGCAAGACATCGTCCAGCCTTTGAGCATAGCGGCCTTCTGTGGAGTTTGGTAGTTGCCCCATAACTCGTGATTATCCTTACTCTTAAGAGCTTAAATGCTAACGATTTGGCATAATTCTGCAAGCTAGTTCGAGCAGAAGGGGTAAGAAAATCAACTATTTTGTGATCTCTTAATCTTCCTAAGCAGTTGAGGGCGAAATGGGCATCAATAAATTAATCGATAATTTTCTTTTTTATTGTAACGTTGAACGAAGGTATTCAGTCCATACTATCGACGCATATCGTAGCGATTTAGGATCATTTGCGACGTTTGTTGGAAAGCGGTCAATAAAGCAAGCGCTTAGTACTGAATCGCTAAAGGCTTTTTTGAACGATATGGTTGTCATGCGACATCTGTCGGTATCGACAGCAAGACGGCGTATCGCATGCCTACAATCGTTCACAAAATATTTAACAGAGCATCATGGGATTGCCGACCCGTTCCAAGTTTGGTCTCCGTCGCTAAAGCGCCCCAAATATCTACCGCGCGCGCTTCACCGGTCTGCGGTTGCAGCGCTTGTTCAGCCGAGAAACGCTGATGCGTTTATCCAGCAAGAAACGATGTTTCACGTCTTGCTTCTCAGCGCGACGGGTATGCGTGTTTCCGAGCTTTGCGCCATCCGAGCAAGCGACGTGGCTGCGGATGGATCGAGCATTTATGTCCAGGGCAAAGGTGCTAAAGAGCGGATGGCATTTATCGGCAATACGTGTCTGAAAAAAGCGTTGGCGTCGCGAAGAGCCGATTGTCTAATGACCAGGAATGATATTGAAGCTCACCTTTTCCTAAGTAGTCGAGGCACCGTCTTGCGCCCCCAAACTCTGCGTCGACGCCTTCATCACCTTGCAGAAATGCGTGGGCTAAAAGAGCGCATTACTCCGCATCGATTCCGACACACTGCCGCCACGATACTTATCGAAAACGGTGTTGATATTCGCTTTGTGCAACGATTGCTGGGGCACGCGTCCATCGCAACAACTGAAATCTATACGCGCGTGACTGATGCAGCACTTGAGAAAGCTGTTTGCGAGGGTGATCCAGTTTCTGATTTTGTTGTTTAGGCTCCAAACCTGCTAATCCACCCGATAAGAATTGCAGGAGACCGCCAAAGGCAGTCAGCCATAATGTTTGCTTGGATCGTTACAGAGCCGTTGACAAAGCCGCTTATGCAATCTGTTCCAAAAGCCTTGATGACGGACAAACAAGGGGAACTGGAAGAAGGTATTGGCCGCTCACGCGGAGGCCGCACCATTGCCTGATGGGTAATGCTTACATCGCCGAGAAGGGAGTAGGGTTCATGTGGCTATAGATGCAAAAGGCCGTCCGTTGATCTGGCCATATCCGGAGGACAGCTCCATGATAGCCAGATGATGGATGCATTCTTGAATTAGGACACGCCACCGTTTGCCATCTTTGCAGACAAAGCATACGGCAGCGGTAAAAACAGGCAGAGAATTTCTGATGAAGGCGCACTGGCTGTCATTCCATCCAAATCCAATGCGCGTCAGCCGATCCCGCACGAGGTCGGTCTAAACCGACGAAGAAATATCGCGGAACGGTTCTCCCGCAGGAAGAAAGACATGCGCAGACTTGCAATGAGATTTGAAAAGAAGGCGCGAAACATTCTATCAATGGTGCAACTCTTCTCAATTTAGTGCTGGGCGATTTTAGATCACACACTAAAAAATTTTCTCAGAGAGGTTTAATCACGGAACAGATACTGTGAGTTAAGTATGGTGCGGACATAATCCTCTCGCGGTAAGCAACACCTAGAGATTTTTATCCCGCTGTGGTTTAGTCGGTGCTGACGACGCCATGCACAGACAAATCGTCGCGAACGGTATTGTCACAGCTACTTTTGGTGTTTAGCAAAAGGTTTGTCTTTTTTTAATGAGTTATGATGCCTTCATTTCCTACAGCCATGCCAATGACCGTCCGATAGCGAAGGATCTTCAGAACGTCATCCAGACCCTTGGAAAGCCTTGGTACAAGGTCAGGTCGGTGCGCGTGTTTCGCGACGAAACCAGCCTGACAGCAACGCCTGAGTTGTGGCCTTCAATTGTCCTAGCTTTGGAGCAGTCGCGTTTCTTGATCCTCATCGCGAGTCCGGAAGCCGCCCAATCCCCCTGGGTCGCCAAAGAGTTAGAATGGTGGCTTGCAAATAAGCGCCCCGAAACGCTTCTACTTGCACTATCTGAAGGTACACTTGAATGGGATAGTGTTTCAGGTGATTTCGATCGAGAAAAATCGACTGCGCTGCCGTCTAAGCTCATTGGCTGCTTTCGGAGTGAACCGTTTTGGATAGACGTCAGCCAACGGCGCGAAGCGACGGTAGTCGTTCGCAGAGACACCTCTTTCCATAGCCTAGCAAGTAAAGTGGCTGCCCGTTTGAAGGGTATGCCGCCCGAAGACCTGTGGTCTCGGGAGCTTCTGCAACAGCGACGCAACCTTCAAACTGCCGGTGTCGCCATACTGGCTCTACTCGTCCTTTTGGGGTTTTCCATTCGCCAGACATATCTGGCTATGCAGAACGAGGCCGTTGCACAGATCGCTCAGATGAATACAGCGATCGAACTGGGCGATTACACTGTTGCTTTTCAGAATGCTGCGGCAATAAAGCGCGAATACCTGCTCACGAAGGAACAGAGTTTGGCTGCGGAAGCCAGCCTCTACAGAGCGTTGTGGGCCAACCGCTTAGTCAAGAGGTCGAAGTTGGACGAGGGGCAGATTGTTCGTTTCAAGGAGGGATCTGAGGAAATCTATGTTCAAAAAATCGAAAGAAACAGCCCGGATGTTCCTTCTGTCGACTTACTACCGCGCAACTGGCAAAAGCCGAATGCGTTTGCGCAGTGGAGTTCAGATCGGAAAGAAATTCGTATCCCGCTTCCGGATTCCGTGAACGACGGCCAATCAGGAAAACGAGTGCATCTTCAGGACTGTTTGGCAGGTGGAGACGACCACTATCGAATAGCAAATCGTTCAAGCGATTCCGATAACTTTGACGAACACTTCACTTCAACCGAACTATTAGAGGACACGACGAAAGCTATTGAAGGCAGAAACCATCTAGTCGCTCCAGTTTATCATTTCAAAAATGGAGGCGAGATCGTTTCTTTGATTGTCGAAATCGCCTCGGAAGCGACGCTGCAAAGCGATTGGAACCAAGAGGTGCTATGCGTCTTCACTGTCAGCCTTTTGGATGGAGAGGTCGTTGCTATGCACAACCCAGACCTCACTCTGAGCGCATCCTCACGAATAGACCGGATGGGCGGTTCCCGTCGAATTGCGCCGAATGGCCGATACTACGTAGAGATGGAAAGCCAGACCCTTACCTTGCGCTCCGGGTGGAATTTCGAAAAACTGACAACCATAGGGAACGACCTAAGTTTCTTGACTGACTACAACAATATCGACGGCCTCATCGCCTTTTCGAAGAGTGGCAGCAAATATATCTTTTCCGGTTTACTCCGCAAAGGAAAATGGGAGCAGCCACACATCGGAATAGAAGGCTACGGCGAGTCTTCGAGAACAGAGCTGACAGGGCATAACAACGCAGTCCATACCATATTAATTTCGGATTCAGGAAAAACGGCGATCACGATAGACACTCATTCAGTCGTCCGCGTTTGGAATTTATCAAACGAAGTAACGTCCAATTGGCTGGATAAGAGCGAAACAGCGATTAAACCAGCTTGGATCGAACAGAATAACTATTACGACGACAAGTACAACTCCTTCCGCGAACAAATTGAAGGAATTGAAGCACTATATCTATACGGACAAGGGCCATTCCATGCAACACTGCCAGAATGTGGCCGCGCGCTCGTTTACTTTGGCGGCAATTCTGGATCTCCTGTGATCTACGAGCGGGATGCAGCAACCTATTTGGGCATTGTTGACTTGAATGAAAAGTCTCTGATCTATGCTGAGTTGGTCGAGGAGGAATATTCGAAACATAGCAGTTTCTACTTTTGTTCCCCTGTCGACACCGCTGACTATGCGATTATGTTAGCCAAAAAGCTTTCCTCCACCGAAAATTCCCAAACGCCCTGATGGCCTCGCTTCTGCTCGCAAACATTAACAGAAACCACCAATACATCTTCGGTCTCCGTATGTGACGTCGGCTTCGTTGGGAAGAAGCGTTTGTCCTTCGCAAGTACCGCATTTTCTAAAAGCTCGCCGGATTACCATGCAGCGTTGTTTCTTCTCCGTGGCGTCATTGCAATTGACCATAGACCCAACTCTCCTCCAGCCTATCGAAGGATTTGTCGGTTTGCTTTGGTCTTATCCAGCCTCTCTTTGCAACAACATTTTCGTGGCGAATTCGCCGGACGTGATGTTATCCAACGACGAGTGTGGTCGTCCACGTCGTTTGATGATGTCATCCAACTCCCGTGTATTGCGCAGTCCTGACAGCGATGTGTCCGTTACGAGTGCCAAGCATTCGCTACTCAAGTCATCAACTACGGCTAGAACACGAAACCGGCGGCCATCGGTGAACGAACGCATCAGATACGAAGTCGAGGTTCCACCGTTCATTCGCACTACTGGGCAGAACCATAAGTCTGCGTGTACCCAAAGCCCGTTTGGGGCCGTGACCCTTACGCATTTGCAGTTTCCATTCTCGATAAAGCCGTCGAGTCTTCTTTTGGCTCATGAATTTCCGCTGAAGTTCCAGTATCATGCAAATGCGAGTCATCAGGGCGAACGCTGTTGAAGCGGACGGCGGAGCGATCAATCTGAAGCACATTACAGGCCCGTTGCTGGTTCACTCCTTGGGCTTAGCGTAAGTAATCCACAGCTTGCCGTCTTGCGGCGGGCGTAACCACTTTTTTGAGTTCACATACCTTCGGTATGAAGTTGTCCAGCATCAGCTCCGCCAACAACTTCTTCAAGTTCGCATTCTCATCTTCGAGCAATTTGAGTTTGCGGACAACAGAACCTTCCACGCAACCAAACTTGGATTTATATTTGTGAACGACGCAGTGCTGATCCCGTGCTTCCGGAAAACCTCCGCAGTCTGCATCCCAGCTTCCTGCTCTTTGATCATGCCCCCTCTCGGCGTTTGCTTCGCAATCGCCTGCTGGGCAATGAATGATTTGTTCGTCGCTGAACTCCTACACGGCAGTGCGTGATATTCTCATTTATTCGTCTCCTTATAACGGGCGAATTCTACCCAGAATTGGATGAACAAACGGGGCTCAGGTCATGTGAGATGTGATTGATGGAAAACTCAAGCCGAAAATGATTTTAAAAAAGTAGGTCAGATCAAAATTTTGCTCAAAATCCGCCCAAAGTTCTCCCGTTCTCAGCCCATGCCGAAAGTCGGTTCCTGCAAATTGTAACGAGCGCTTAGCGCGCTTCACATACTCGCTCCAGGGGAACCGATATGAAAAAATCTTCAAATCAGCTTGCGCCGGAATCTAAGGCGCTCATCCGAGAAAAACGCAAGGCTGAGTTTACCGCAACAGGAAGGGATTGGGCAGCCGGTATTGCTGCTGTTGGTGCGTCAGCGCTTATCATCAACACCGGAAAGTTTTCCAAATGGGAAGAACTGGCCGCACGGAAATTCCAAATCGAGAAGGTCGCTCCAGACTGGACGCTCCAGCAGCATATAGATTACCAGCAGGTGATCGGTATGTTCAGCTACTTCTTTCTAACCTACATCAGCCTATGTATCGTCTTCTGTTTTCCCCGCTATTTGATCTTCGATAGCCCTCTACCGGCATTTTTTGGCAAGATTGGCAGATTGATACAACGGGTTGTCTACTGGCTCACGTCAGAACTGCGCACTCGCGTATTAGTTTGCCTCAAAGGAGAAAAGGCAAAAGACGGCACTAATCCGGATGCCAGTTAGATTGTGAACTGATGTAGATGAGACACATGAAGCGCCGCCCAAACGGGCGGCGCTTCATGTTTCAGCCGGTTAAACTAACTCGAAATCCAAGTCCGGGCCTTGGTCTTGTTCGGGCTTCTGTTGCCGGTTTGAGCTGCTGCGGGTTTCGTGGACACCGAGATAAGGTGTTTATGAGATTGGAGATCAGCAATGACGAGAAGAGTTTA
>JBPOFS010000010.1:0-48629 GCA_051252515.1 Gammaproteobacteria bacterium | reverse complement strand
TAATCTCGCCGCTCCGCCACTTTTTCACTCTGCCAACATCTCAGCGCCAACTCCAAACTCCCCAGAATCTGTTTCCGCTCCTAGCGGGAGAGATATTCGAACTACTCGTTAAACCTCAACTCTCTGTCAACGCCCAAATCAACCAGTTGGTACCGGCTAAGTTAATTGTCTTTTTATTGGCAATATACCTCGTACCAAGACACATATTACTTGTTGACTTTCCCCTATTTAACTATCAATATTTGTCCTCTAGTCGCAAAAAACTCTATATAAAGAGACAAATATGGCTAATAATATTGATTATAAAATTGCAACTCCCGAGCAAATCATCACTGCACTGGGCGAGACTCTCGCGCAGATCAGGCTTTCGCGAAATATCACTCAAGGTGAATTAGCGATAAAAGCAGGTATTTCGCCACGCACATTGAGCCGTTTGGAGACAGGTGAAAAGGCATCAATGGACACATTTGTACGGTTGATGCAGGCCTTGAATCTAGAAGGGCACCTAGCAAACTTATTGCCCGACCCAGGTATTCAGCCCGTGCAATTGTTAGAGGGCAAAGGCTTAGAGCGTAAGCGCGTTCGTTCACGTAATGTAAACAAAGATAAAGATCAGACTTGGCACTGGGACGAGGGGACAACCCCATGACCATGGCGCGTGTAAACTTATGGGGACGTCAGATTGGGGCAGTGGTTTGGGACGCTGAACGCGAGCTAGGTGTATTTCAATACACCGATGATTTTGTAAAGTCTGGGTTTAAAGTTTCCCCCATCACAATGCCCCCGAACAGCGCGCCTTATTCCTTCCCTGGTATCGCGGAATCTTTTCGCGGTTTGCCAGGCTTATTGGCAGATTGTTTGCCCGATAAGTTTGGCCACCGTGTTATCGATGCTTGGCTTGCAACCCAGGGGCGACTGCCCGGGAGTATGAATCCAGTAGAGCGTTTGTGCTATATCGGCCAGCGTGCCATGGGAGCATTAGAGTTTGAACCTACGACAGGTACGGCTAAAACGATTGATCAATCAGTAAATATCGCTGCGTTGACGAAGCTGGCGAACGAAGTGCTGACTCAACGTGAGGTACTTGTTGGGCAACTAGGAGAAAAACACGATGCTCACGCGCTGCAAGACATTCTTCGTGTGGGCACCTCGGCAGGAGGGGCTAGAGCGAAAGCCTTATTAGCCTGGAACCCTAGTACTGGAGAGTTTCGATCGGGACAGTTAAAGGTTGGCAGTGGGTTTGAACATTGGCTACTAAAATTTGATGGCATCGGAAATAACAGTGATAAAGAATTATCTGATCCGCAAGGGTACGGTCGCATTGAATATGCCTATCATCTAATGGCGATGGATGCCGGTATCGAAATGACTCGCTGTAGATTGCATCATGAAGGAGGACGCAGTCATTTCATGACGAAACGCTTTGAGCGCACGGAGACAGGTAAAAAACTGCATATGCAGTCCCTCGCAGCACTATGTCACTATGATTATGATGACCCCGCAAGCTACAGCTATGAACAAGCTATGTTGACGATTCGCCAAATTAGCTCAGAGCTTGCTAAAGACTGCCAGCAACAATTTGCGCGGGCTGTATTTAATGTAGTGGCTCGCAATCAAGATGACCATGTTAAGAACATCGCTTTTTTGATGAACTCAACAGGGCAGTGGGTTCTTTCTCCTGCGTTCGACGTTGTCTATGCTTGGAACCCCAATGGTGCCTATACCGGCGCCCATCAAATGAGTATTAATGGCAAGCGTGACAACTTTGTATTAGAAGACTTATTAGCACTCGCAAGCTCTGCTGGCATTAAAGCAGCAAAGGCAAAACAGGTAATTGAACGAGTGATTGCAAGTGTTAAGCGTTGGCCGCAGTTCGCTGAGCAAGCAGGAGTTGAGCCTGTTCGAAGCAAGCAAATTGCTAATGCACATAGAGTGTTAATTAAAAACTGATATATTCAGCCCTCAACAAACTCTTTCAATGAAGTGGTAATAATCGCGTCCCAGCCAATCTTAAAGTTCTTTGCGGCTAGATTAGGCTCGTTTTTTGGAAACGAATCTAAGCCGGTATGGCTAAAGCGCAAGCGCGTGGCTTCATTGACTGCGCTTAACTGGAAACGGACGTGAGAGACTCCCTCGTAGCCGTCATAACGCCAGCTGTAGGCTAGCTCTTGTTCGGGTATAGACTCGGTGACTTCGCAAAGATGTCGATACTGTTCTTGCTCACTAGGGCCTCCATTAAAGCTAAACGTATAGCCAATGGCAGGAATAAACTCAGGGAGATCAAAATACCATTTCTGCATCGCCTCTTTATCGCTAATGGCCTGCCAGACTTTTTGCAGCGGTGCCTGCAGGGTTATATCGATAAACACGTCGTTATTCGTCATTGCTCGGCTTCCTATTCTTAGGCTTGCAAGCATATACGATGGAATGCCTTTTAGGTAAGCGCAACGATGCTTCTGCTTTGTATGCTTCAGCGTTATAGTGCAATTAAGCTATGGTGTCATTTCGATGCCACAGACTTACCTTATATTTAAGTGCCTAACTGGAGTCTCAAATGAGTTTGATCAAGAAATCCCTAAGTGCAGTTGCCCTATGTATGGCATTTACAGGCCAGGTCATGTTGGCCGCAGACATGCCAGACACTATCACGGTGAGCAGTACTGCCTTTGCTAACCATGACATGGTGCCTTTGGCTAACTCAGCCTATGGTGATAATGTCTCCCCGCAACTTTCGTGGAGCGATCTGCCTGAGGGGACTGTGCAACTCGCACTCGTGATGGACGATCCCGTAGTGCCAATGCCGCAGCCTTTTGTGCACTGGGTTGCCTATAATATCCCTGCTGATGCTAGTGAAATTCCTGGTGAGCTGAGCAAAGAGGCCGTCGTGACGGGCTTTTCTGGCCTTGAAGGCATGATAAATGGCTTGAATGGTATCCGCCAGGCAGGTTATTTTGGTCCTCGTCCTCCTGTTGATGGTAAGTTACACGCATACCATTTTAGACTGTACGCCTTAGACACGGCATTGAACTTGCCTGAAGGCCTTAACAAAGAGTCGCTTCTCGAAGCCATAGATGGACACATCATCGGTACGGGCATGTTGATGGGGCATTACGAACAAAAATAGTTGAGATGAGCGTGGGATATGAAATTTCTAAAAACGGTTTTAATAGTAATGAGTGTATCGACTAGTGCGTTTGCACAGAATAATAGGATCGACATCATTCGGCACGATGCTCCCGAGTTAGGGCAATTTGGTAGCCATGACATAGGGGTTAGAACCATCGACCTTGTTGACACAGAGCGTGTTGATGTCGTGAATTCGGTTGCAGGAGAAGTCACTAACTATTACGACCGACCACTAACAGTAGAAGTTTGGTATCCCGCGACACTCGCCGCCGGGCAAAGCCCTGGCGGGGAGTACATCACCGAAACGCGTAATCTAGAGGTGATGGCAACCTTACATGGCCGCGCTGTGCGTGATGCCGCCCCTGATGCGTCAGGGCCTTATCCTTTAATTATTCTTTCCCACGGCTACCCAGGCAACCGCTTCTTAATGAGCCATTTAGGCGAGAACCTTGCCAGCAAAGGTTATGTCGTTGCCTCAATTGATCACACGGACAGTACCTACCGTTATCAAACCCCAATCGCGAGCACCCTCTATAACCGACCTTTAGATCAGCGCTTTGTTTTAAACACAATGGCAGAGGCTAACAATGACAGCGCCAGCTTTTTGCAAGGTATGGTAGATGCTGATAACACAGGCTTGATTGGCTTCTCTATGGGCGGGTATGGACTACTGAACAATATAGGGGCAGGGATTAACCCTGACGTTGTCGATAGCACCATAGCGCCGCCCAATGAATTGCTCGAAGAGCACACGACACGTAACCGACGCTATAAACGCAATTTGGATTCACGTATCAAGGCGGCTGTCGCGATCGCTCCTTGGGGCATGAACACGAACTTTTTTACCTCTGATACATTAAAGGGTGTCACAACACCCACATTGTTTGTAGCCGGTAGCGTCGATGTGACGGCGGGCTATGAGAATGGAACGCGTGCAATCTTTGAGAACACGACTAACGCAGATCGCTATTTACTAACCTTTGTAAACGGTGGGCACAGTGTTGCCGCGCCAATCCCAATGCCCGTTGAGATCTTAGATGACCCACAAAGAAATGGGGCAGGGCATTATGCCGATCCGGTCTGGGATGCAACGCGTAGCAATAACGTTTTAGATCATTTCACAACAGTCTTTATGGACCTGCATTTGAAAGGTGAAAGTGATCGTGAAGAATACCTAGATTTGCTTCCCAATGGGAATGACGGTGTTTACTCGATGCAAGACGGTGAACCACGTTCGCAACACACTTATTGGAAAGGGTTTCGAAGAGGCTCCGCGGTAGGGTTGCAGTTTGAGCATAAATCAGCGGGTGAGTAAGATTGAGGGAACAAGTCTCTCGCAGCGTCCACATGTTGAAAATAACAAAAAATGAATCGAATATTTTTACCTTAGGAGTTCACTGTGGACAGTTTTAATGGGTTTCTGCTAACAATTGATAGCTTGTTAGGTTCGTCACCGTGGTTTCCATTTGTATTGCTTGGCGTAGGTTGCTTCTTCACTATCTATTTAGGCTTTCCGCAATTACGTTTCTTTAAGCATGCTTGGAAAGTCCTAAAGGGCAAAAAATCCGAGAAAAATGAATTAGGTGAGACCACTCATTTTCAAGCGCTGAGTACAGCCTTATCCGGGACAATCGGGACTGGTAATATTGGCGGCGTTGGTCTGGCGATATTCTTAGGGGGGCCAGCGGCTCTTTTTTGGATGTGGATGACAGCGTTCTTCGGGATGGCGACCAAACTTGTAGAGGTAACGCTTTCTCACAAGTATCGAAAAGTGACTCGTGATGGCACCGTAGCCGGTGGCCCGATGTACTATATGGAAAACCGCCTCAAGATGCGCTGGTTGGCAATATTTTTTGCCGTTGCAACTGTAATCAGCTCATTCGGAACAGGCAACTTACCGCAGATCAACAATATTGCCGTCAGCGTACAATCAAGTTTTGGTATTGCGCCTATCGCGACGGGTGCTGTGCTGAGCGTGTTATTAGGCTTAGTGATTGTAGGCGGAATTAAGCGCATTGCTTTGGTGTCCTCGACCTTAGTGCCTACGATGTCAGTGGTCTATTTGATTGGTGCTGCCGCCGTCATTATTCCTAATATCGATAACGTTATCCCTTCATTTGTTTCAGTATTTTCTGGCGCGTTTACCGGTTCTGCTGCGGTGGGGGGGTTCTTAGGGGCGACCTTTGCGTATGCGTTCAACCGTGGTGTCAACCGAGGCTTATTCTCGAATGAAGCCGGTCAAGGTTCTGCGCCAATCGCGCACGCTTCTGCCCGATGCGAAGACCCTGTTGCTGAAGGGATGGTGTCATTACTCGAGCCGTTCATTGATACGATTATTATTTGTACCATCACCGGCCTAGTGATTCTTTCCTCTGGGGCATGGTCGCAAAAATATGAGAACACTTTTCAAGGCGCAGATTTATCCTATTTAGCTGGGACAGTGAGTGATCAAGACGAAGCAGGGCGAGAGCGCTTATATCAATACCTTGCGCTGAATGATCGAAGCGCTGTGGCAGCTTACACTGGAGTGGTGAGCATTGAGGCGGGGCAAGCGCAAAACTCGCAAGACTTCACTGTGATGCATTCACGTTCAATTGCGGAAGACGTGCAATATTTTGAAGACGGAGAACTCTTTACAGGACAGCTCGAAGTATCAAACGGTGTGCTGCGTGATGAAGGAGTTGAACTCATTGGGAAATCACTACTACATTCGGCGGCGCTAACTTCTGTCGCGTTCACGCAGGGCTTGTTTGGTATCAGTGGGCAATACATCGTGACTATCGCGCTGGTCCTCTTTGCATTCTCTACAGCTATTGCGTGGTCGTATTACGGAGACCGAGCCATTACGTATTTGTTTGGCCCTAAGTTAGTGTTGCCTTATCGTGTGCTGTACTGTTGTGCATTCTTTGTTGCATCGTTTACTGATACGACAATAGTCTGGAACTTCGCAGCGGTGTCTGTGGTCGTGATGACCTTGCCAAACCTATTCGGTATTTTCTTATTACGTAGAGAAATGAAGGGATTGCTAGCTGATTATTCGAAAGAGTAATTGTGACGCTTCAGCCAGAGGGTCATTAACCCCCTCTGGCTGAGCTTTGATTTATTCCGCAGTGATTCTATTACCACTGACCCAAGTTTCTGACACTGTTGCGCGCCAAATTTGCGTGGGTGAATCTGCAAATATATCCTGATCTATCAGAATAAAATCTGCCGCTTTTCCAGCGAGCAGGCTTCCTAGTTCATTTTCTTGATGCCCGGCATAAGCTGCGTCCACTGTGAAACTCGCAAAGGCTTCTGTTGCGGTCATGCGCTCTTCAGGAAACCATCCGCCTTCAGGAGTATTCTGGTGATCCTGACGTGTAATCGAGGCGTGCAATCCATAAAAGGGATTGGGTGATTCCACTGGGAAGTCCGAACCGTTTGCAATGATGGCGCCTGCATCCATCAACTTGCGCCATGCGTACGCTCCTTGAATTCGAATTTCACCAATACGGTCTTGTGCCATGTTTTTATCACTTGTGGCATGAGTCGCTTGCATTGAAGGAATCACTCCCAGTTCTGCAAAGCGCAGAATGTCTTCATAGCGCAAGATCTGCGCATGCTCGATACGATGACGTAAATTACGTGTGCCAGTTTCGGGAATTAACACTGCGAAATTATCGAGTACCAGTTTGTTCGCATTGTCGCCGATTGCATGGATGTTGACCTGGAAGTTGGCTTTCATCGCCATTTCCATCACTTCGTATAGACGCTGTGGTTCCAGCAATAGTAGCCCACGATGACCGGCCATATCACTGTAGTCTTCGATCATAGCCGCACCGCGACTGCCCAAGGCTCCATCGGCGGAAATCTTGATGCTGTTGACTGTAAACGTGCCGTCAGCGCTGGCGATATGACCTGCCGCAAGTAGCTCTGGCAGTTGCGGGTCGCCGGCACCCAACATGGCGTTAACTCGAATGGGTAGGGGGCCTTCATCCAATAACAATTGATAGGCTTGTAATGTGCGTGCTGAGATTCCAGCATCGTGAACACTTGTTAGGCCCTGAGCGGCAAGCTCGTATAGTGCTTTGCGCAATGCAAAAGCTTGTTCTTCAACGCTTAGTTCCGGGATGTTGCCAGTGATGAGGTCCATGGCATTATCGACAAAAGTACCAGTGGGTCGACCTTCAGTATCGCGAATGATTTGTCCGCCGTCGGGGTCGATAGTGGCGGCATTGACTCCAGCCAAATCCATTGCGGCGCTATTGGCCCAACCAGCATGACCGTCCACTCGAGTTAGCCATAGCGGAGTATCGCCAAAGTATTCATCGAGAGTGGCAGCGCTAGGGAACTCATTGCTGGTCCAAAGCACTTGATTCCAACCACGTCCTTGGATCCATTCAAGATTGCCATTCTGTTCGCTGAACTCCCGAATTCTGGCAACAGCTTCCTCTTCGGATTGAGTGCCGGTTAAATCCACTCGCAATAAGCTCAGACCATAACTAAGCACGTGTCCATGGGCATCGACTAAGCCAGGAAGAAGGGTGCGTCCGTTACCGTCAATGCGAATGATTTCTGGATCTTCGGGGAGTGCTTCGTTGTCTACAAATACTCTATCGACTTTACCATCGGTAAATTGCAATGCACTAAACTCGCGCATTTCATGGTCTTGATTTACCGTATAGCCATGGACATCGCTAATAATCGTTGTCTGAGCGACAGAAAGGGTGGCGGTGCTCATTAGCGTCGTCGCACTCAAGAGCAGGCTGAATGCTTTTAGGGATCTGATTGACATAAAAAGAGGCTTCCATCGGCAGGCTTTGCCATTGTGTCATCAACTAAGGTTGCGGTTTCGTTTTGTGAAACCCCGTGAGCGCGTTATAGTCGAAACCCAATGATTCAGGGCCATATTGGTTTAAGTTAAGTAGCGGAGATAATAATGAAAAGTCGACAGAATTACACCTCCAACGACGGTATCGAACAGGGGACGGCCAACCCTCTGCGCCGTAAATTATTGCAGTTTGCAGTTTTAGCACCATTTTCAACGTCGCTGTTCGCTCAAAGTGCGAGCAATGCGATCGCTGTGCAAAAGTTGCATACATTCGGTTTGCGAGTCACCGATGTGGAGCGCTCTGTCGCTTTCTACCAACAAGTGTTTGGCATGCCCGTGCAAGCGCGAGTAGGAGATACGGTCTGCTTACAAATAGGTGCCGGCCCTCGGTTTATCTCTTTACGCCCTATTCGTGCAGGGGAGCAACCTGGCATAACGCACATAGGGCTTAGTGTTCCTAACTTCGACACGGCTGAGGTTTCAGCAAAGCTACGTGCTAACGGGTTTAGAGAAAACCCAGCCGCCGCGCAACAAAGTAATGCGCTGGATAGAACGATGCAATACTGGCCGGTGAATGATCAAGTGCTCGCCTTTGCAGACGCAGAAGGGCTCAATCTTCAGCTTTGCGCGCCTACTTATTGTGGTAACCCTACAGGTCAGTGTCAGAGCGTGGCTCCTGAAAGTAGTGGCTTGATGGAGCTTGATGAAATCAATCATTTTACGAACTACATGAGCCATGCGCCCAATGCTAATCAGTTCTATCTGAATTTGTTTGGCTTGCAGTATCAATCCTATCAGGGCCCTACAATGCCAACGGTTGGGGTGGGTGACGGTAAACAGTTCCTAATGTATGTAGGTGGGGCTGCCGAAGGGCGTCCAAGCCGTCCCGCAAGAATCGACCATGTTAGCTTGAGCGTTCAGGATTTCACTGTGGAAGGCATTCAGTCGAAGCTGGAAAGTATCGGGATTACCCCGCGTACTGACCCTGCTAATACTCCGGCCTTGTCGCACTGGGTTAGCTTGCGTATGCCTAATCGAGGCGGTGCAGAAGGTGGCACACCAGAGGTTTATTTCTCTGATCCAGACGGTATTCATATTCAACTGCAACATATCGACTACTGCGGTGGCGGTGGTTACCTAGGAGAGGAGTGCGCTCCGCTTTAATACGCGTATCTGCACAACTAAATACAAGTCACCGGGTTGATTGAGCGTCCAGCTCAGTCAATGCGGGGCTTAAGTCTGGACTCATTTTAGTGCAGCGTTTATTCTACGCGTCTTTTTTTCGTACATTTCAGGCAGTTATGCCTTAAAAACCACAATAATTAATGGTGACCCGATTGAATTTCCGTGCTGTTGTTCCTGCACTATTACTTAGTGCCTGCGTTTGTGCCCCCACTTTTGCTCAAAACTCTAATCCTTCTGCGGTAGAGCTTACCTTTAACGATGGCCTCGCTTTACCCCTGCAACGATTCGATCATGGGAATGTTGATATCGAAGTAGACGGGTTTATCAACGAGAGTGCTTGGGGACAAGTGGCACCGATCAATCAGATGCGTGTGATTGACCCTGATACCTTAGAAAATGTGCCTTTTGATACCGAAGTGCGTATTTTCTATACCGAGCGCGGAATCTACATCTCTTTCGATTTAGAGCAGCCAACTGACAGTATCGTTCAACGCATTTCCGCCCGCGATAATATTGATATCGACCGAGATTCAGTCTCTATTACTCTCGATACCTCTGGAGAAGGCCTGTTCGCCTATTGGATGACCTTGGCTTTAGGGGATAACCAGGCAGACGGGACAGTGCTACCAGAGCGTAATTATGCGTCGCAATGGGATGGCGCTTGGTATGGAGCAACACAACAAACCGACTCTGGCTGGAGCGCTGAGTTCTATGTGCCTTGGGGGCAGATGGCGATGCCTCGTGAAGATGGCGTGCGCCAGATAGGCGTTTATACAGAGCGCAAAGTTGCCTACTTGAACCAAACTTGGGCATGGCCGGCGATTCCTGAGTCGAGCTCGATCTTTATGAGCAGCCTGCCGAAGCTCGAACTTGAAGGGGTTGATGTACGCCAGCAATGGAGTGTCTTCCCTTATGTGTCATCTACCTTCGATGAGATCGACAGCGATGTGGATTACAAAGCTGGTTTCGATGTGTTTTGGCGCCCTTCGAGTAACTTCCAACTCACCGCGGCCGCTAACCCTGATTTTGGATCGACAGAATCGGATAATGTGGTGGTCAATCTGACCGCGAATGAGGTCTTCTTTCCTGAAAAGCGTTTGTTCTTCCAAGAAGGCCAAGAAGTGTTCAATACCACGCCTCGTTCAACAGGCAGCAATGGCAAACGCCTTTCGATTGTTAACACACGTCGCATTGGTGCTCGACCAAGGCCTCCAGAGCTCCCTGCTGGCGTAAGCTTGCCAACTCGAGAGCGTATTCGTCCTGCGGACTTACTTGGCGCTGTAAAGGCGACAGGGCAGGTTGGAGCAGTGCGTTATGGTGTTATGACTGCCATTGAGGACGAAAGTGAGTTCCTGGCCGGTGGCGATCGTTATCTTCAAGATGGTCGTGATTTCGCGGCATTCCGTATGATCTATGAAGATAGTAACGGTGCGGCTTATCGTGGACTCGGCTATATCGGCTCGGTGGTACAACATCCAGACTCAGACGCGCAAGTTCATGCGGTGGACTTTCATTACCTCACGAGTGGCGGTAAGTGGAATGTCGATGGTCAGTTGATTCGCTCAGAGACTGATCTCTTGGGTGATGGCGCTGGTGCCTTCGCCGATGTGGTTTACACGCCACGCCAAGGCATCAAACACAATTTCCAAATGACCTATCTTGACGATAAGTTCTATGTGAATGACTTTGGTTTTCAAGAGCGCAACGACTCGCGTGAGCTTTGGTATCGCTTTGAATGGGTGAAATCGAATTTGGATATCGTTCGAGATTTCCGCTTTACGCCCTTTATGCGTTATGAAGAGAACAGCAATGGAGACCGCACCAACAATGCGATCCCTGTGCTTAGTGCTGCGGTTACTTTAAACAACTTAGACCGTGTCAATGTGGCGCTTCAGCATTTCCCTAAGCGTTATGACGATCTCAATAGCTTTGGCAACGGCACCTTTGCCACGGCGGAGCGAACGAACTCTAGTTTTAGCTATCAAACCAACACGGCTCGCCCTGTGAGCTATAGCTTTGGGGTGAACACCTCTGGCGAGTTTGTAGGCGGAAACAGTATTGGAGCCGAAGCCGGTCTTACTTGGCGTCCACGCGATAATATCGCTCTGACGACAGAGCTTAACTATGACGATCGCGACGGTTGGTTATTGCACCAAGAGAACCAAAACTTCACGACCTTCCAGGCCGACCAGTGGCGTTTTGACGCTAGCTTTGAGTACTACCTAACATCACGTCAGCAACTAAGCGTGGCCTTGCAATGGGTAGGCATTGAGGCGCAAGAGGATGAATACTATAACCTTCCAGCGAATGCCATTACGAAAGCGCGGGATTTGATCAAGGTTGCACGGCCAACGGGTCCTAGTGACAGCTTCGGACTATCGCAGCTCAACTTCCAGCTTCGTTACCGCTGGCAGATAGCACCATTGTCAGACCTGTTTGTGGTCTATACGAAGGGTGACAACCGTCGTACAGAACTACTTGGCTTTGATGAGATGTTCGAGAACTCTTGGGATAACCCATTGGGCAGCCAATTGGTCGTTAAACTACGCTATAGATTGGGTAGCTGATTTAAGGGCAGGGGGAAGCCCCTCTGCCATAGTCTAGACAGGATTTATCGGCACTTAGCCCATATTGACTAGCTGACTTAGAAGATTTGTATGATGAAATAAAAAACGCTCAATAGAGAAACCTCTATTGAGCGTTTTGTTAGACCCATTGTGCCTTTTAAGCCCTCTGCGAAGAGGGCTTTTTTTATGCCTGGGTTTTATAGAGAGGCGGCTTTCATAAGGCCTTTGTCGGCGTTGGCAGTCATTGGATTGCCTAGCATTTTAGCCATGTCGATGAGGATGTAGCTGCTTTCAAGCAATAATGGATCTTCCTCTTCTAGCGCTTCGTCCTCTTCTTCGTCGGTGTCTACAATAGCGACACTTTCAGGGTCGAGGTCTTCCTCTGAAGGCTCTTCCCATTCTTCAATAGGGAGGCCCTTGAGTAGGAGACGCATATTATTGGCATCAAACTCTGCGCGGCGATTGGCATCACGCTCTTCACGGACGATCTCCTCGTTAAGAGACAGAGACGTACGTTCGCGTAATTCACGTGAGCGTTCAATCTGTTCTGCGAGATAAATAAAGTCAGGATCGCTAGAAACACGTTCGTCATGCTTTACTTGAAGATCAGTCAGTATGTCTTTGATTGGGAAGTAAGTATTGTATTCGACAGGGCGGACCGTATCCCACGGGAGGGCGCCGTCGAGATTACTTTCACCCATCTCTTCGATAGCCGAATAACGATCGGGGAATAGGATGTCTGGCATGACACCACGGTGCTGAGTGCTCGCCCCAGAGATACGGTAGAACTTCGAACGGGTGAGTTTCACCTGGCCGTAGTTCATTGGGATGATCTCTTGCACAGTGCCTTTACCAAAAGTCTGGCCGCCCATGATGATGCCACGTTGGTAGTCTTGTATCGCTCCGGCAAAAATCTCCGAGGCCGAAGCGCTAGCACGGTTGACTAATACTCCTAGAGGCCCTGAATAGGTCACTTCAGGGTTACCGTCACCGTAGGCACGGACAAAACCATTACGTAGACCCGAATAACGGATCTGTACCGTATTACCAGTGTCGATGAACAAGCCTACGAGGTCATTGGCTTCAGTCAAAGAACCACCGCCATTGTCACGAAGATCCATCACGATGGCTTCAACGCCTTCTTCTTTGAGCTCTTCAATCAACACTTTGACATCACGTGTTGAACTCTTGAAGTCAGGCACGCCAGCAGAGGCGGCCTCGAAGTCGAAATAGAAGGTAGGCAACTGTATGACACCGACCTTGTAGTCATTGCCGTTGTAGCTTACTTCGATTACTTCTTTTTTCGCCGATTGATCTTCTAACTTGACCGTATCGCGAGTAATTGTCACTTCGTGTGCTTCGGCTTCACCTTTGGCCCCAGCAGGGATTACGGTTAAGCGAACAACGGTGCCTTTCTCGCCGCGTATTTGATCGACGACGTCATCAAGGCGAAGGCCAACGACATCTTTCGTCTCACCATCAACACCTTGTGCAATGGAGATGATGCGATCGCCGGCTTTAAGGTCCTTGCCACGCTCAGCAGGGCCCCCTTTGATGAGTTCAACTACTTTTGTGTACTCTTCATCTGTTGTTAGTTGAGCGCCAATGCCTTGCAAGGACAGGCGCAGGCTCATATTGAAGTTTTCAGAATCTCGTGGTGAGAAATAACTAGTATGAGGATCAATCGTGCTGGCGACTGTTCCCAGATAAGACTGGAAGACATCTCGATTATTGGTTTTTAATACTTGATTGAGCTGATTGCGGTAGCGTTTACTGAGGCGCTCCTCAATGGTTTCCTGATCAAGGTTCGCCAGTTTTAAACTCAAAGCGCTGTTTTTAACGCGTTGACGCCATAGTTCATCCAGCTCCGCACTTGTTGTTGCATACGGGGCGTCTTCTCTATCGATTTCGATGGACTCATCTAGGCTGTAATCAATTGTGTCCAATGAGTTTTCGACTTGGTTGATGGCAAAAACGAGCCGTTCAAGCAGGCGTCGATGATAAACATTGTAGATCTGAAAGGCCGGATCAATGCTGCCGCTTTTCAAAGTGTCATCGAGGGAGTTGCGATACTGTTCGATTGCATCGATGTCGGACTGCAAGAAATACAGTTTTGAGCCATCAAGTGCATCGAGGTAGGTATCAAAGAGATGACTAGAATATTGGTCATCAAACATTACGCGTGAGTAATGTTTGTCTTCGAGCTCTTGCAGCAATTCGGCGGCTGTTCTGCCGTAAATTGGCTCGGAGCTTAGCTCGGTGTATAAGGAATCGACATCAAGGACAGGGTTGAGGGTTTCCTCTTCCTGCGCCTGCAGATTACCGGCCCCTAATGAGATCAGTAAGGCGATGATGGGAGATAGGGTTTTCACCACTTTGAAGCCCTTGAGGCCTTTTTGTCGCGTCAGCGAACATTCAGCTTTTTTCATATTGCATCACACCGTTTAGTCTTTGTTTCTATTGAATCGATGACTACTTATAAACCATGGGACTGGCCAATTACTAGCCCTTATACGTCCTATGTTTGCAATCGGTTGGCTTAAATCAGTCTAACGGAAACTCATTGAAGCAGAAACCCACCTTTGAGGGGTTTAAAGCGAAAAATCAGCTTTTTATCGGCTTTTCTTTCGCACTTGCATGTCTTTCCGCGCGTTCTATGTCGATATAGCGATCTGTGATGGCGCTTGAGCCATGTCCCGCATCATCTCGCACATGTTCTCTTGGCCTGCTCTTAACGTCCTCTGATATCCCTGTGTGACGTAACCAATGCACTGTAGCGGCGGCAAGTCTGTCTGCTTCCTCTACTAGACTGGCTGCGCGCAGCTTTTCTTCCGCAAAGTCGAAAGTCTTTTGCACGATGGCTCTGATCTGCCTAGTGCTTGTAATGCCGCCTTTGCCCCGTGTCTTATGAATTAAGGGCGTTGCTTCGCCTGGGATGGGGAGGGCGCTCATTCCTCGCGAGTCACGGTAGCGCCGGAGTGCATCCAACATATTGTCACTTACCGATATCTCCCGTTCCTTATTGCCCTTGCCAACGGTTAGGAACCACCAATTGCCATCGGAGTCTCGCTGAAAATGCCCCATTTGAGGAATCCAGCGTGGCGTCTCTACCAATTCTGATATACGCAGGTACATGGCAAATAACGCATTCATTATGAATAGTGTACGTTCATGGGTCGCCGGATCTGTCGCTGCTAACTCTTCAGCTCCTGCCAGCACGAAATGCCATTGCTGTGGCGATAAGCGGCGCACTTGCTTCTTAGACTGCTGTTTGCGGATGAACTTACTCTTTTGGCGAATTTGCGATACTGGATTAGCAGCTAGGTAATTCTCTTGAATTAGGAAGTTGAAGAAGCTGCTCAGTACGCTGAAAAGCGATTGCAGCCCAGACTGGGAGCTGACGTATTCGCCATCGGCGCTAACATACGGGCGCCAATGCGAATTGGGTACACGGATGCCGGCTTGGGTCACAAATCTGGCCACATTCTTCGTGCCGATCCAATGCTTAGGAGGCTGTTTGGCGAAGGTGACATAACTTTCTATATCTTCACGTTTGATTAGCTCGAGTGACTTATCGGCGATTAACCAACTCCATTGCAGAAAATGTTCGATTTCGCGCCGGTAGGTAGAGAAAGTATCGGGACTGCCTCGATAGCTATAGAGGAACTCGCTGGCGAACTGAAAGTCGGCCAATGCATTCTCGGGGCTTTGCTCTACGAGATCATCAATGGAGCGCGCTGGGTGCTTGAAGGGGTTGGGCATCTCCTCAAGAGTGTCGAAAAGGGCGCTAGGTTGTTTAGGTTTGTTCATAGAGAGGCTTTATGGGGGCAAACGGCTCATTTGTAAAGCGGCGGGCGATACTTTATTGCTTGCGATAAGTGCGTAATCGCGCAGTAGCATTCGAGGGAATGACTACGGTATTCTCTTATTCAAAGAAACGCTGGAAGGAGTCTAGCGTGTAACTGGAGGAACTACGGTTCATGAGTATTTTAAAGAGACACGTAAAAAACAAACTTCATAAGGTCGTGTTTGCTACTGCTACAGCAATTTTAACACTGACAAGCTCCTTACAAGGGCACGCACAAGAGGCTAATCAAGACTTGGACGCCATTTTGAATTACCGCCAATATACACCGTTGTTCTCTAGCGCTGGGCAACCTAGTCGTGAGCAATTCTCATTGTTGAAAGACGATGGCTACGATCGTGTTATCTATATTGCCTTTAGTAATGGACGTACGGCTATCCCAGATGAAGACCAAATTGTAAAAGACTTGGGAATGGATTATTTGCATATCCCAGTCGATTTCAATAATCCAACAGTGCGTGATTTCAATGCGTTTGCCGATGCAATGCAGCGCGAGCCGGAAAGTAAAACAATCCTACATTGTCAGGTGAATGCACGTGCCACAGCGTTTAGTCTTTTGTATCGAGTGGTGTATCAAGGCGTTTCACTGGCGCAGGCAAAAGAAGATATGAATACGGTATGGCAGCCTAATGCAGTATGGAGAGACTTTATCTTTGATGTGCTTGCCGCCCATGACATCTCTAATGAGTGTGAAGAGTGCGATTGGACTCCGCCACCAAGTCAGTAAGAGATCAAATTTTGGACAAAATAAAAGGGGCGTTAAGCCCCTTTTATCGTTAAGCGACTAGTTTAACTTAGCGCTTAGCTGTTACTTCAACTTCAACACGACGATCAGGCTGCAAACATGCTTTAAGCTGCGCAGTCGCTACAGTACCTGGGCACTGAGTCATAGTTGTTACTGGGCTAGAACCGTTACGGCCTTGTGCAGAGATCTTGCTGGCAGGAATGCGAGCAGACTGTACAAGATACGCTTTTACGGCTTCAGCGCGGCGACGAGACAAGTTCAAGTTGTAATCGGCTTTGCCTAGACGGTCAGTGTAACCAGTCACAGCAATAGTTTCGAACTCTGCACCGCGAAGGCTAGTGACCAACTGATCAAGCTCACGCTCACCAGCAGGCATCAATACAGCACTGTCGAACTCAAAGAATGAGTCAGCTGACAATGTTGTAATTGTTGGCGCAGGAGCTGGTGCAGGAGTAGGTGCTGGTACAGCTACTACTGGTGCTGGAGCTGGAGCTGGCGCAGGAGCGGCAACTACTGGCGCTGGCTTCTTCTTGCCAAAGCTATAAACAAGACCTACAGAGTACAAGTTGATGTTGCCATCGCGTCTTGTCGCATCTAGGAAGTTGTAACGCTCAGCTTCTACACGCACGCTTACTTGGTCGTTTAACTCATACGCAACGCCCACACCGAATTTTTCGTGTGTGTCGCGGCGGTGTCCAGATGGATAAGTCGCTGTTGCTGCATAGCCACTACCGTAATAGTCGCTTTCAACGCGGCCATTGATCATACCTGCACGAGCAAACACGTCGAAAGACTCAGTGACTGGCATAGTGAATACAGCGTCGAAGTTGAAACCTTTAACGGCTGTGTCGCTCAACAAGTTACCCGCTGGCAATATGCCAACGTCATTGTTGTAGCTGCCTAGGTCAAAGTATCCAGTTTCCAAAGCGAAATAAGGCGTGAACTGGTAGCCGGCAAACAATTTGAAACCAACGTCACGCGTATCTGCACGACGGTTAGTGTAAGTGAAGCCAGCTGGAAGCAAGCCATCGGTCACGTGTGTTTTATCAATACGTGATGAAGTGAGACCAAGATTCAGTCCACCATATATTCCTGGTTCCGCGGCTGTAACAGCCATCGGGCTAATCAAGCATGCTAGTAAGCATAGTTGTTGAGGAACTGTATTTCTTAAAGCCTTCATTTATTTCTCCGTGAGACCTGAGGTCTCGTCTAGCTACATTGTGGGTGTGGCATTTACGGCGCGCAGTGTCGGGCTTATTAATGCCCTTGTCTACATATTTCGTAAATAAATTATATCACAGCAAAATCATAAGCTTACATCATATTTTCGACACATTTTTACTATAAATTTGATTCTTTGGTGAAAATATTTGTAATCCACTCGATTTGTGGGTGTTTACCTATACGTTGAACAACAAACAGTCAGATGACTGGGGAGGGTATTTTTATTGCTTTAATCGGTTTTTACCGAGTTAAACCCTTCATTTGAATACGTAATGCTAAGCTGTAATTCTATTAATTTTACTAAATTTTGCGGTGCGAATATGGGACCTGGCTCGCGATCTGCGCATTCGTTGAAAGTAATTACGGATTTACATCCAAAGCTGGGGCATTTCTTAGCAAAAAAGGTTAATTACGCACAGAACTACCAATGACTTTTGGTTCATTCATATAATAGAGATATAAGGACTATGAATGAGTAGGCAAAGGCTTATTCTTGTTGGTGTCGATACATAGCAATACTTGGAGTAAAGAACATGAAAACGATTGGCTATGCAGCCCATTCAAAAGATAGCGAACTGGTGCCGTTTCACTTTTCAAGACGTGACCTGAGAGCGAACGATGTCGCCATGGAAATCTTGTACTGTGGCGTGTGCCATTCTGATTTACACACGGCCAAAAATGATTGGGGCTGGTCGGAATATCCTGTCGTGCTAGGGCATGAAATTGTGGGCCGTGTCACAGAGATCGGACCAGATGTCAGTCAATACAAAGTAGGGGATTACGTGGCCGTGGGCTGTATGGTCGACAGCTGCATGGAATGTGATCAATGCGTTGGTGGGGAAGAGCAGTTTTGCCGTGAAGGGATTACCGGCACCTATGGCGGCAAAGATCGCATTACAGAGGAGCCGACTAAGGGCGGCTATTCGAAGCATATCGTCGTGCGTGAAGAGTTCGTGCTGAGCGTGCCCAAAGGCTTGGATGTTGCCAAATGTGCTCCGATTCTATGTGCCGGCATCACGACCTATTCACCAATGAGAACTTGGAATGTGGGTCCTGGTAGCCGTGTAGGCGTTATCGGTTTGGGTGGACTAGGGCACATGGCAGTCAAAATTGCCGTAGCAATGGGAGCCCATGTAACGGTGATAAGCCGCTCGTCCGACAAAGAGAAAGAAGCTCTGGAATACGGTGCGGAACGATTATTGTCATCAAATGATGACGAGGCAATGGCGGCGGCGGCCGATACACTCGACCTCATAATCGATACAGTGCCAGTCAAGCATGATGTCACTCCGTATATGCCACTTTTGGATGTCGACGGGACGTTGGTGTTGGTGGGACAGATTGGCCCGATGGAAGAGTTCAGTACGATTCCTTTATTACTGGGTCGACGCAGCGTGGCAGGTTCTCCCATTGGCGGGATCGCACAGACTCAGGAAATTCTAGATTTCTGTGCACTGCATAATATTCTGCCGAAGGTTGAGATGATTCGTATCGATGAAATCAACAGTGCGTTTGAACGGCTTGAAAAGGGCGATATCGGACATCGCTTTATTATTGATATGGCTTCGCTAGAATTAGACGCTGTAAGTTGATTGAACAAAACCGCAGAGGTGTAAACCTTTGCGGTTTTATTCTGATCTAATTTCTATTTCGACAATAGAATAACGAGCGGGTATATGCCCAGGGTCGATTCGAATTCGGCTGTCACCGGCAACCCTGTCCAATCTGAAAATCATTTGATTGACCCCTTCGTTA
This sequence comes from Gammaproteobacteria bacterium, assembly GCA_051252515.1. Taxonomy (GTDB): domain Bacteria; phylum Pseudomonadota; class Gammaproteobacteria; order Pseudomonadales; family Pseudohongiellaceae; genus UBA5078. The sequence goes on along the minus strand of JBPOFS010000010.1, from coordinate 29,352 downwards.
ATCACACGACTAGCCGTGTTCTCCTCAGAGTAATCTTCGAGCGCACTTCGCTTATAATAAATTTTAGTATTGAGGGGTTTGTCATTTTTTACTGTGATATAGAGTGAGGCTTTGTCGTAATCCACATCCTGTAACACGGGTAGTAGGAAATAGGGGTCGTCATTCGTAGCGTCAAATTGTAAGCCCTGATCCGAATACTCAATATTCTCTACTCCTGGGGAGTATTCGATCATCTCGGCGGTAGTACTGTTGAGGGCATAAACGATGTTGCGTCTGACTGTAGAGAGATGATGGCTGTTGAGATAGCGAATGGTATCTAAACGTTGCTTGTTTTTAATATCTCGCTGCAAGGCTTCGGCAGGCGTCTCCAATAGATTGACACCCGCAAGAAAGCTAGCGTCATGTTGGATGTTTAAGAGACTCAATAAGGTTGGCGGCAAATCCATTGGGGTCGATAACTTGTTGCTGTTTGTTTCTACATCAGCATTGAGCACATTGAAATAAAGACTTCTTTGATAGTTACGCGGGAACAATGAAAAAGCATTGTTGCGCATGGCAAGATGGTCTGACACGAGTACCACCAAAGTATCATCGAACGTAGGGTGCTGTTTTAATTGTTCAATAAAATTGCCTAACAAAAAGTCCGTACAATGCACGGCGTGCAAGATCGAGTTGTCGATATTTTCGTAAGGGCTGCAAGATGCGGAAGGCTCACCGGTAGGGTGGTGAGTATCAACGGTTAAAAGGGTTAGATTAAACGGGTTCCCGCTTGCCGCCAAGTTATGATATTGATCGAGCGCGAGAGAGAAAAGCGAGTCGTCATACAAACCCCAACCGCCTATATATTCAGCATCATCAATTTCGTTTCTAAGTTGGTTCCGTCCTAGTGCGAGGTCATAGCCATGGGCTCGTAGAAAGTCTCCTTTGCCTGCAAACGCAAGAGAGGCACCGCCCATGAATATCTGCTCGTATCCTGCACTATCTAAAACGTCGGGTAGGCAAGTGGCTTTATCGAGTAGTTGCGAGAACATCACCTCGTTGCCACTAAGGCTGGACTCATATAATAGGGGCGTACCACATAGGCTCGACACGATCCCACCCATCGTCCATTCAGAGCCCGGTACTTGCTGTAAATTACTCAGTTGCCATCCCTGTGAATTGAGCTCGTGAATCGCAGGGGTTAATCCAGGAAAGAGATTTTCATCGGTATAGATGCGCTCGAAACCTTCTAGAAATATTAGGACTAAGTTTTTTCCCGCAACCGCAGTTGCTTGCTGGGGCTCCAATGCTTCAGGGTTTAGATCCAGTGCTTCCCATTCAATAAGCGCCAATGTTTGCTGCGAGGACAGTGCTGAACTAATCGAGGAGGAAACGGAAGAGCGGATGCCGGGGTCTAATGCCAGCGCGACTAACATGAAACCAAAAAGGGAAGCCTTGGAGAAACTTGATTTAAGGGGCTTATTACGGAAGTAGAAATAACTGACTAATACGCTAAGAGTCCAAACGATGGTCAGGATAATGAGAGGATAGTAGGCGGCCCGTGCCTCCATTATATTGGTCAAATTCAAATGGAAGAAAAACTGTCGATTAAAGTAAGTGCCCTGAAGGTAGTAGCTAATAAACTGCGCCGCAAAATAGACAGTCAGAAAATACATCACCACTAAGCCTACCGTTGTTCTAAGGATAGGTTTGCGGATAAGGGCAATTAGTTGGGTGCAAGAGAATACTAAAAGCGCAACGGAGACTAAGGCAAGAACTAGCGCGACGAGGCTGGTCTCAACACTGTAATAATGCGCCAGAGCTATCGGAATCGAAAGTAATGCCAGCAGTGAACGTTGCATAGAGTTTAACAAGTTGATTCGATTCTCTACATGGAGGCTATGCCGGGATAGCACGGTGGATTCAGGATAAAAGATAGATTGCAATAATACTACAGTTGTGTGACACCGTCCAAGATCGTGGGAGTTGTGATTACCTACACAAGCTGGTGTGTTGTAACAAATAGCCGTTGAAGGCGTCCATTGAATACACTCGCAATGAAATCTGGCTGAGGAATCAAAGAAATGTCTAGTCGTCGATCAAAAATTGAATTTCCAAGTGCAAACAATATGCTGGCTGGACTGCTTGAGACACCAGAGAATGAAACCGTAAAGGCCTATGTCTTGTTTGCACACTGTTTTACCTGCGGGAAGGATATTGCCGCAGCGTCTAGGATTTCAAGAGCATTGGTTGCACGAGGATTTGGTGTTCTACGTTTTGATTTCACAGGGCTAGGCAATAGCGATGGAGACTTTGAAAATACCAATTTTTCATCAAATGTCGAGGATCTAGTCGCTGCCGCGGATTATCTGCGGCAAGCATACGAAGCGCCAAAACTGTTAATCGGCCATAGCCTTGGTGGGGCCGCAGTTCTTAAGGTCGCTGAGAGAATAGCGGAATCTGTCGCTATTGTGACCATTGGGGCGCCGTTTCAATCTAGTCATGTCAGTAAACAGCTTGGTAACAATATTGAGAAGATAAACAAGGAAGGGATTGCCGAGGTAAATCTGGCAGGTCGGAAATTCACCGTTAAAAAGCACTTTTTTGAACGATATTCAATCGCAAAGTAGCGATCACATAAAAAGCCTGCGTCGAGCGCTGCTAATTCTGCATTCGCCGATTGATGAGCTGGTTTCAATACACGAGGCCGAATCGATTTATAAAGAAGCGATGCATCCCAAGAGCTTTATCAGTTTAGATAAAGCAGATCATTTGCTTACCAAAGCTGTCGACGCTGAATATGCGGCGGAATGTATTAGTGCCTGGAGTTCGCGGTTTCTTGTTGTTTAAATAGCTTCGACGAGTGTCTCAGAACGAAATAGTGGTTTAGAGTTGAGGATTCCCGTACAAACTCTTGCATAAAGGTCTCGTACATATTCAGGGCGAGTCTTGCTGACGGCCTCATAGTCTACCGAGGAATGGCTTATACGTTCAGTGCCCTGCAACTCATCAATTATTGTCTGTACTATTTTGAGTCCTTCGGCTGAAAGCTGGCTTAAGATATCTTTGTAATGCTTGTTTAAGTCTTCGTTATTTAAATCTTCAGCGTTTTTAAACGTTCTAACAACTTCTACTACATCTTTCTCTAAGAGCCCTTGAACTATTTGTTCACATTCGTAGAGTTTATATTTTGAACGCCCTCCGCGTAGAAGCCTATCCCTTCGTAGGTCCAATCTTCCGACACATTTAGCATGGCCTCTTCATCTTCGTTTGCAGTAAAAAAGTGTCGATCTAGGCTCGGGCTGTAGTAGCGGTGTACGGCTTTTTCGTTGCCGACTTCATTCGGCGTAGGGTCCTGAGCATAAACGTTAAAGGCGATGCCTTCATCAATATAGGGCCAGTCGGCATTGTCGATTTTTCCGAGGATCTGCGCGCGTTCATTCTCATTGTTGGTAAAAAAATGGTGCCCAGTTTTAGTGTTGTAGAAGCGATAAAGAGGCACTGCCCCAGCATAAGAGTGTGCTGCTTGGAATTGTGCGCCTTGATAAACGTAGGGCCAATCAACTTCACTTTTATTGTTTGGCCCGCTGTTTCTAAGCACCATCGTGCGTTCATCGGGATTGATCGTATAGAAAAAAGCTTTGTTTTTGGTGTTGAAAAACCTATACACAGTGACGGGGTCTTTTTCAGTTTGCATATTTTTTATTGGTTTTAACTCCCCCCAATAACTAAGGGTGGCTGTCGATATTTCCATATCGTGGAAGCGCAGCCATTCGATATCGGGGGCCACTTGATCAACATACGGGCTGCCAAAACCTGTCTTGACCTGCACGCTTACCGTGCCGGTCACAGGGTTTTTTGACAGCATATAATCCAGATGGTTTTTTTCATATACAACAGTGTCGACTCCGTCACCGCCATAGTAGACATTGCTACCGCTGCTTCCGTCCATTAAATCATCCCCTCCATTGCCGTAGAGAATGTCATGTCCTTCGTAACCCAATAGGATGTCGGTGCGTGGCCCGCCACTAATCACATCGTTGCCTAAATACAGCCAACGCATAAGTGACTGGTTCATGTAGTCATAATAGGTATCGAGGGGAATATTCAGTCCGTTAAGCATATAGCTTTGTTCACCATCTACGAAGTAAGCGATCGAATTAATCCACCTTTTTCCCTCTAGCTTATCAATGGATGTCAGCATCTCGGCAACATAACGGTGGCCTTCAAAAGTCAAGGAAGTACGAGTCGTCTCCGAAAATGGGTCAGCGGAATTTGTTGTAGTGGTGCTTGCGTCTTGCCAGGGCAAATTGGCGAACGCCTCTGTCCGTGTATCTAAATGAGCGAGTGTGTCGGGTAGTTTATTTTCTTGAGAAAGGCTTGTGAACGTATAAGAACTCGGTAGGGTAGAGGTAACCCCGTTACTATTGTGTGCAACTCTGGAATGAGGGGCGTCAAGATTGAAATCGTCTTGGCTTTCGACTGCGAAAGGGGAATAACTAAAGATCGATATTCCTGACCCAGATACTTTGCTATGAACGAGGTAAAGGTTACCGACCGAATCCATCATAAAGCTGTCTAAACGCTCAAAATTGAAATTTTCAATGGTACTTAAATCGGCTACTTCACTTACTAGATTCGTTGGTGTCACTCTAAATATTTTACGGGATTCACGACTGGCGATATAAATGTTTTGCGCATCATCAATGTGGGTGCCAACGATTAGATCTGAATAGTTTCCGTATCCTGTGCATATCCATGGGTCGTGCTCTCTGTCTCCTTGTTTTAGACATTCAATCTCACCGGTACCGTCTCCCTCTAAGCCCAAGACCCGTTCTAGACCATTGCTGACGGAGTACCGGTAGAGTTCGCTGTAACCAGACCCTTTTATAAAATATAGATTACCGAAGTCATCTACCTGAAGATGGGTAACTCCCTTATATAGATCGAGGTCTGGATTGAAATCCAAATGAACAGTGGTTTCACCGAAAGAAGGGATTTTGAAAATAGCAGAACTAGAGCCTACGTATTTATTGTTTGCGGAATCTATGACGATCTTAGAAGGGGACTGAAACGCGTGCCCCTGCACGCCAGTTTCATCCAACACTAAGGATGTTTTTCCATTGGGCTCTATTTTGAAGACGCTGGGAGGAGTCAGCCCTAACACATAGACATTGCCCTCTAAGTCCAATGCTAAGTCTTTTGGGTACCGCAAAGTATTGCCTTTACCGTCGCCGTCTTCGCTGATTAGCTCGTTAATCGTCCCATCAGTTTTTATAGAAACAACATTGTGCGAACCGGTTCCCGCAATGTAGAGAGTTCCTGCGGCGTCCACCTCGTAGTCCGCGATGGATTCCATACGGATGCCAGGCGAAGGTGTCCAGGTGGATGGCGTAAAAAGAGTAATGTCAGAGTTTTGACCACCATAAGTGAAGATCTGTTCAGCCTCTAATGTCCCCGTTATTCTTACAATGCCGTTGAAGTTTCCCGCGTAAATATTACCGTCAGCACCTAGCTTATAGGGGCCTTTGAGATACATGGGTAATGGGTGGTTACTGTCGACAATAAGCCTAAGCTCTTGCCCGTAGACATTCGTGGTGAGCATCGCCAATAGCGCAAGGATTATGCTGAGCCTTATCTGTTGAGAGCGAGAAAACATAAAGTCCCTATTATTAAGTGCCAGCGGTTGTGTCTAGAGTCAATAGCGTCCCGCCATTATGCAGGTATACTATAGGGAGTTAACTCGTAATGCTAGAAGGCTAGATATGCGAAAAACGGTGTATCTATTGTCCATTAATACTATGAGGCGAAGAGGCATTCCGAGGGTGATAAATATAATGAATTTTGCTTGTCTCTTGGAAAGAGGCCCGATCACTTAAGCGTTAAGTGCAGATAATATAGGAGTAGGGACAATGCCTTCTACACTAATTCCGGTAATCTTTATTACCGGAATTAGTGAGATAGGGGGTATTTAGAGCTTCTATAAGGATATCAAAGGCTTTTAAGCCTTCCTTATCGAAGCCCTACGTCGATTCTGACGCTTACGACGGTGTTCTCATCGTCACAAACTCTTCAGCGACGCTTGGGTGAATACCAATGGTCGCATCAAAATCAGCCTTGGTGGCGCCAGCTTTGATGGCAATTCCGATGCCTTGCATAATCTCCGCCGCATATTCACCCATCATATGAACGCCAACGACTTTGTTGGTGGCCATATCAACGATGAGTTTCATGAAGTTCTTCTCGGCACGGCCACTCAATGTATGGCGTAACGGCGTGAATCGACTGCGATAGACTTCGATATCTTTGTACTTTTCACGAGCAATCGCCTCTGTAAGTCCAACCGTGGCGATTTCAGGCTGACAGAATACCGCTGTGGGAATATTGTCGTAGGACATATCCTTGCCGGTTTTCCCGAATAATCGATGCGCTAACAACTGACCTTCGGCTAGCGCTACCGGAGTCAATGCCACACGATCAATCACATCGCCGACTGCATGAATATTGGGGATATTCGTGTCGAACTGTTCATCCACCTTTATAGCGCCATTTTTGGCGAGCTCTATACCTAGTTGTTCTAGGCCCAGGTGCGCGGTATTGGGCTTGCGGCCTGTAGCAAATAAGACGGTCTCAACCTCGATATCCGGGCCGCTGTCGAAGCTGACCTTCAATAGATCGCCTTGTTTGACGATTCCCGTGACATTGGTCTGTAGCAATTGAGTCGTGTATTTGTCGAACTCCATGGAAAAGGCTTCGGCTAACTCCACATCGAATCCTCGTAGAACGGTGCTACCTCTATAGGACACGCTGGTATTAACGCCTAATGCGGCAAAAATGCCTGCAAGCTCTACGGCGATATAGCCACCGCCAACCACTAGCGCAGATTTAGGCAAACTTGCTAGCGAGAACACCTCGTTAGAGGTAATCGCATGTTCACTGCCTGGGAATTGCGGCACAAAGGGCCAACCGCCTGTGGCGATTAGGATCTCTTTGGCTGTCACGGTATGGGATTCGAGCTGAATAGTGTGTTCATTGAGCAAACTGGCGCGCTCGTGAATGACATCGACACCGGCATTGTCCATCAACGACTGGTAAATGGAGTTCAAGCGCCCTATTTCCGTATCTTTGTTGCCAATGAGGGTTGACCAGTTAAATTCGGGTGCTTGTGGGAGCTCCCAGCCATAACCGCGAGCATCGACGAAATCTTTAGCGTAATGGGCCGCGTAGCTGAATAATTTTTTCGGGATACAGCCAACATTGACACAAGTGCCCCCCATATAGCGCTCTTCAGCCATTCCTACCTTAGCTCCTAGAGACGCTGCAATACGCCCGGCTCTAACGCCTCCAGACCCACCTCCAATAATAAACAAGTCATAGTCAAAATTTGTCACATTAAACCTTCCTATTTAGGTACTAGTTCTATTGAGAGTTGAGTTAAGGTGGTTGTTACAGCTATGATCACAAATAATTTTGTATGAATACAGGCTTTATTAACATGTGTCCCGATTCCTGTGAACTCGACTTACGACAAACTGATGGTGACCTTAGCATAGAGGCAGATACGCGCGAGTTCTCCATAGGCGCTATGGAGCCTGATGTCGACGAAAATAACTCCGCTATAAGTAAGCCCGAAGTCAGCAAATTTGTCATGCGAGTTCCTGCCGATCTTTTGGATCAGCTAAAGCATGTCTCCCGGCACCATAATCGCAGCATGAACGCTGAGATCAATTTATTACTTGGGCGATATATCGAACAAGTAAAAGGTGAATCACGCCCAGGCGTTGATGAACATCTCAAATTGGATTCACTACTTTTACAAAAACTTAGCGCATTGCCTGCACAGAAAATAGAAGCATTGCTCGATCTCCTCGACTAATCAGTTGCGGTTCCATTTTCACTTCTTCTTGGTCTACCCCTATGCGCGAATCTCTCGATCTTTTTGATCAGGACGAAGAGCTATTTATACCAAGACTAGAAGATGGTCAGTTAAGCTACTACGCTAATGCTCTATCTCCGGTTGTGGCCGATAGAGTTTTATCTCAGTGTGTGCGCGAGTTGCCTTGGCGCCAAGATAGTATGCGAATTGCAGGTAAGGAAATTCTAATACCGCGGTTACAAAATTGGTTTGGTGATGCCGGCACTCAATATAGCTATTCAGGAATACAATTCACGCCCTTGCCATGGACGAGTTTTTTGCTCGAACTAAAAGAGACGGTCGAGAAAATTAGTCAGCATTCTTTTAATTCTGTGTTAGCAAACTATTACCGCAATGGTCATGACAGTGTTGATTGGCACAGCGATGATGAACTCGAACTCGGAGAACAACCGGTAATTGCCTCAATCAGTCTAGGGGTAACGAGAGTTTTCTCTTTAAGACATCGATATAAAAAACAATTGCCACAGCAGAAACTTGCATTGCCGCATGGGAGTTTGTTGATTATGAGTGGCCCCACGCAACGTTATTGGCAGCATCGAATTGCGAAACAAACGCATATCGAATCTGAACGCATCAACCTCACATTTCGTCAAATAAAGGGCTCGCGCTAGATGGATCATTTTGAGCTTTGTATCGTTGGCGCTGGAGTTGTTGGTTTAGCCGTTGCTGAACGATTGGCGAGAACACAATCGGAAAGTTTCTCCATTGTGTTACTTGATAAAAACCTAAACGTTGGGCAAGAGACGAGTAGCCGTAATAGCGAAGTGATTCATGCGGGGATCTACTACCCTAAGAACTCTTTGAAGGCGCGCTTATGTAGAGAAGGCAAAGCATTGTTATACGAGTATTGTCAGCATTACTCGATTGATCATAAACAGACAGGAAAACTCATCGTTGCTCAGGATGGAGAGTTAGACGCATTAGAGCAGATTGCGCTGCGCGCCCAAGAAAACGGCGTGATGGATTTAAAAGAGTTAGATGAAAACGCTTTGCGGACTATGGCGCCTTTGGTACAAGCAAAGCATGGTTTGTTTTCTCCGAGTACGGGCATAGTCGACAGTCATGGATTGATGCGCAGTTTATTGCATCAAGCGCAAAGTTTAGGCGTGCAGTTTGCAGGTTTGACTTACGTGGAGCGTGTGAATAGACATCCAAAAGGTTTCGAAGTGTGGGCGCAATGTGGTTTAGGAAATGGGCAAGAACCATATCGCTTTACCTGCACACGATTTGTGAACGCCGCTGGATTAGAGGCCCATCAACTGGCCGCTCAGATTGAATCACTTACGCCGAGCTCTATTCCCCAGATTCGTTTTTATAAAGGCAGTTACTTTAAATTAAATAAGCGCGTCCCATTACGACATCTGGTGTATCCGGTTCCCGAAAAATCTGAAATGGGGTTAGGGGTTCATGCGACATTGGATCTAGCGGGCGACGTTCGATTTGGACCGGATGTGGAGTTTGTGACAGAGATTAACTATACCGTGAACATCGACAAGGCTGAGCAATTTGCACAGTCAGTTCAGCGGTATATGCCGTGGATAAAAAGTGCAGACTTAGTGCCAGACTATAGTGGAATTAGGCCAAAATTGTTCAGTGCTGACGGGGCGGCAATGGACTTTGTGATTCAAGATTACCGCGATCACGGCGTTCCCGGTTTAGTCCAATTGTTTGGTGTGGAGTCCCCTGGGCTCACTGCAAGTTTGGCTATTGCTCGGTATATTGAGGTCGAAATAGCGTTGCTATAACGACCTCAAGTTTGACTAGTATTGTTCTTGTGCCGTGGCCACATGTGCATAGACCGCAGAGCTACCATCCTTCTTTAAGACCAAGACATCATACGGATCAAACTGGTCACCGATTTCCATGCCAGGGCTTCCCATAGGCATTCCAGGAACCGCTAAGCCGATAGCATCGTTTGGCATTTCTGTCATAAAGCGTTGAACGATATTAGCCGGAATATGTCCTTCAAACACATACCCTTCTTCAGATATTGCAGTATGGCAAGATTGAAACTGTGGCTTGATACCAAGTTTTAGTTTTTCGCCATTGAGATCTGCGGGGTGACTAATTTGGGCCATGAAACCGCGATCACTCATGTGCTCGATCCAACCTGTACAGCAACCGCATGAGGGATCTTTTAACACTTGTAAGACTGTGGCATTTTGCGCCTGCGAAGCGGAGGCTATTGATCCACCCTCTTGTTGGCAAGCAGAGAGTAAAATGCCAAGGCCGAGAAACAGGCTGATCTTGAAAAATGAAAATGATTTTGTCGAAAACTGCATATTGAGCCTCACATTGTATTCGTTGGTTTGTCGCTATTAAGGTTGCCGGCAAGAAGCGTTTCAATCTTGCGCCGAACTTGGCCTTGCACATCTTTAAATTGAATTCCGATACCTGCAGCGCGTCGATCCTGCGCAAAGGGTGGGGTTATCCAAACGATGGTACCTGCCACGGGAATTCTTTCACCTTCATCAAGAAGCTTTAACAACATAAACACTTCGTTGCCAATCTCGTAATGACGTGATGTAGGAATAAAGAGCCCGCCGTTCTTTAAAAATGGCATATAGGAGGCATAGAGCACGGCTTTATCTTTGATCGATAAAGATAAGATGCCGTGTTTTACTGGTTTTTTCTCCGCTTCCGCGACTGCCATTTTCTAAATGCCTTTGGTCTTTCTGAATAGTTGCTGCAATTGCAGCAGTAAATCTTCTAGTAGCAATTGTAAATTAGGATTGGACACTCCGGCCACTTGAGTCTGTGCTTCGCAGACTTGGCGATATAGCGACATTAAACCTCTTATGAAAGGCCCTTTATTGGGGTTTGAAACCTCCAGCAATTGGGCGGCATCTTGTAATGCACGCCCTTTTACAAAGCGTGTTTCGCCAGTCATTTGAAACTTGCTTAAAGCACTTATCCAGTACGACAGGATATTGAGGACTTCGGAGCAGTTGGTTTTCTGGTACCGCGTGGCTACTTTCGTGGCAAGGGCTTGGTGTTTGATTACATGCAATAGATCCTCACCAATAGCCTCATGCAATGTTCTGGTTTCATCCTCTAACATGCTTAGCGCGGTTAATACTCGGCCTTGCGCATAGTCTAGCGCAAACTCAATGTCCTCGCTTAGTCCATCGGGCACTTGTGTCGTCAACCACTCAAGGGCTTGTGCTTGGCTCGGCGTTTGTAGCTTTAAAGATCGGCAGCGGCTAGAGATTGTGGCTAATACCGCTTTGGGGCGATCACTCAGCACTAAAAACATCACATCACTTGGCGGCTCTTCTAAGCCTTTGAGCAAGGCATTGGCAGAGCTGATATTGAGCGTTTCAGCTGTGTCGAGAATGATGACGCGCTTGCCAAAGGAGTGAGAGCTTGTCTCCAAAAAATGCTTCAATTCGCGTATTTGGTCAATTTTAATGACTTTGGATTTTAGCTCGGGCTTGATGACGATCAGGTCTGGGTTGTTGCCAGCGGCAGACAACTGGCAAGCAGGACAATGACCGCAGGCACTCAAAGGCTCAGGTGTGTGACAAAGCAGACGCTGCGCGAGTCTATTCGCAAAGAGCCGTTTGCCACTGGCGGCCTGCGCACTGATCATATAGGCATGCGGAGCTTTGCCACTGCTAATCTGCTCTATGGTGTGGGCCCACGTCTCTTTGTGCCAAGGTAATGGGCTGGTCTCTAAAGTCACAGTAATGGCTCCAAGTGCGACAAAATATCGGCTTGCACGGCTTCAATCGAGGCCTCTGCATTAATAATGACACAGCGCTGGGGTTCATTGTGAGCCCGTTGCAGATAGGTAGCGCGTACTTTATTGAAAAACTCGAGTTTCTCTAATTCGAATCGATCTAAAGCGGCTCGTTTACTTGCGCGTTCTAAACCTATTTCCGGAGGTAGATCGAGTAAGAAAGTCATATGTGGTCGTAGACTGCCTTGGACCAAGGTTTCCAATTGTTCGATAGTCTCGACATTCAAGCCTCTGCCGCCGCCTTGATAGGCATAAGTCGCATCGGTAAAACGATCACAGACGACCCATTTGCCAGCATCTAAGGCTGGGGCAATCACTTGTTTAATATGTTGGGCTCGGGCCGCGAAGATTAACAGCAGCTCGGTCATTTCGGCGACGGGTTCGTCTTGGTGGCTTAAAAGCAGCGAGCGTATTTGTTCGGCAAATTGGGTGCCTCCTGGCTCGCGAGTAAGAACGAACTCTATTCCTGCGCTTTGTAACCGGTCGGTAATGCACTGAATATTAGTGCTCTTCCCTACCCCTTCCCCGCCTTCAATTGTGATGAACCGGCCTTTCATTTGTATCGCTACCACCTGTTTTGTTATATCGGCTTATTGAGCTTGTCGAAGTTGATAGCGTCGAACGGCCGCATTATGTTCTTCTAAAGTTGCGGAAAATTGATGTCCGCCATCGCCAGTGGCGACAAAGTAAAATGTTTCACCGGCACTCGGATTCATACTAGCGTGAATCGCATTGCGCCCAGTCATTGCTATAGGTGTCGGCGGCAAGCCGTTGATTCTATAGGTATTGTAAGCAGTAGTGGTGTCCAGATCTACGCGCCGAATATTGCCTTCGTAGGCGTCCCCCATGCCATAGATCACGGTAGGGTCAGATTGCAGCCGCATGCCTGATTGTAGTCGACGAACGAACACACCAGCGATCTCTTCACGTTCACTTAAAACGCCTGACTCTTTCTCAATAATAGAGGCTAAGGTCAACGCTTCATAGGGCGTGGCGTAAGGCAGCCCCACGTCCCGCATTGCCCACTCTTCGTTTAACACTTGTTTTAGTCGATCACTCGCTCTGCGCAATAACGCACGGTCAGTGGTGCCTGCGGTATAGAAATAGGTGTCAGGGTATAGGCTTCCTTCTAAATGCGTAAAGTCGCTGCCTATAGCCTCGAGGATCTCCTCGTCGGATAAGCCTTCCAATGTCACGTTCAACTTCGGGCTTGCCCACAGCGCTCTTAATGCGTCCTGAACCTTTGTGCCCTCAATGAAGGTCACTGGATACTGAACCGCTTGGCCAGACATTAAATGCTCTAAAGCGGCTCTTGAGCTCATTCCGACACTGATGGCGAACTCCCCAGTGCGAATGGCGCGTTCATAGCCTTCTCTTTGGGCCCAAAAGGACAGTAATGACGGATAACGCAGCCCTACTTCAGACTCAAGCAAGTTAGCGACTTGCCGCAATCCGCTTCCTGGTCGTACTTCAATAATTTCGGCTTCAGAGATAGGTAAAGGGGTATCCAGATAGCGTTCCAATAGAAGGTTGGCGCTCAATAGAAGAACGCCAATCAGAACGATTAAAGCCGCAAGGGAGCGAACGATAAGTTTGTTGGGCATTTAGACTGAATCCCACACGCTGCGTTGAAGATTGCGAGTATTCTCGCCAATGGAAAACTCTAGCATAGAATCACCCCACTGGAGCGATGTTACTGGCCAGATTCCAAACACACTATTACAGACAAATACTTCACTCGCTGCCTGTAACTCCTCAAAGCTTAACGCTTGAATGGCTAGAGCATCTGAACTGCCTCGTTGTAAGAAATCGATGATTTGCGCCCGCATTACACCCGCTACACCGGCAAGATCAAGTCTTGGGGTAACCCATTGGCCGTCTCTGAAAATGAATACATTGGATTTAATGCCTTCAATCAGTAGGCCCGCATCGGAACACATCAACCCCTCTTGAGCGGACGATGGTAGTTCCATACTCGCCATGACTTGATCAAGTCGATTGAGGTGCTTGATCCCAGCAAGGGCTGAGTTAGTGGATACAGGATGTGCACACTTGAATACACTCACGCCCACGTCGTTATTGTGGCCGTAATTTTCAGGTAGCTCGTGGAATTGAAGGATTCGGGAGGGTGCCATCGTTTCTGCAACCCCGTAGCCACGCCCACCAACTCCACGGCTGATAATGATTTTTAGGATACCGCTAGGGTTTTGGGTTGGAAGGTACTGGGTGATTTCTTCCAGTAAACCAGGGAGATCCAAGGGAATTCTAAGTCGGACACAGGCCGTAATGAGGCGTGCAATATGGTCATCCCAGAAAATGGGAGTCGAGTCTCGGACAAGAATAGTTTCGAACGCGCCATCGCCATATTGGACGGCACGATCGAGCACTGGGAGATGCGATTGAAGTTGCCCATTCACGAGCATGACGCCCTCCAGATATCACCTTCTGAATTACTACAGACGTTTAAATACCAAGCTGCCGTTTGTTCCGCCAAAGCCAAAGGAGTTGCTTACTGCGACGTCCACTTTGGTATCTCGGCTTTGATGAGGAACATAATCAAGGTCGCAGCCTTCGTCTGGCGTGTCGAGATTGATCGTCGGTGTGATGACCTGATCTCTAATTGAAAGTGCGCAGATTATCGCTTCAACGGCTCCTGAGGCGCCTAGTAAGTGCCCGAGCATTGATTTGGAAGAGCTCACAGCCAATTTATAGGCGTGATCGCCAAATACACTCTTAAGTGCAAGGGTTTCAGCCATATCGCCTGCTAGAGTCGATGTGCCATGCGCGTTGATGTATTGGACTTCGGTAGGGTCGACGTTAGCGCTTTTTAAAGCATTGTTCATGCAGAGGGCTGCCCCTTTGCCGCCTTCTGATGGCGAGGTCATGTGGTAGGCGTCTCCGCTCATACCAAAACCTGCGAGTTCTGCATAAATTTTTGCGCCACGTTTTTTAGCGTGTTCGTATTCTTCTAGCACCATAATGCCTGCGCCATCACTCAACACGAATCCGTCACGGTCTTTGTCCCAAGGGCGACTTGCGCTTTGGGGATCATCGTTACGTGTTGATAGAGCTCTTGCTGCACAGAAACCGCCAAGACCCACTGGTGAGGTGGCCATTTCTGCTCCGCCAGCTAACATGACGTCAGCTTGTCCTGCGCAAATCATATTCGCCGCAACCCCAATATTATGGGTGCCCGTTGTACACGCTGTTGTGATAGCGATATTGGGGCCTTGGAAGTTGTAACGAATCGATAGCGTTCCACCAAGCATATTGATGATAGAACCAGGGACGAAGAAAGGAGACACTTTCCGAGGGCCGGAAGTGCGGACAAGATTAGAGGTGTCTTCGATGGAGTTTATTCCGCCGATCCCTGAGCCAATTGCTACACCCACACGCTCATAATCAAGCGGCGAATCGAGCAAGCCAGAATCCGTAACGGCTTGAACACCTGCGGCTAAGCCGTATTGAATGAAAACATCCATACGACGAGCTTCTTTGGCGCTTAAGTAAGGTGCGCAGTCGAAATCCTTTATCGAACCGCCGAAGCGAGTCGAAAAGTCAGAAGTATCAAATTGCGTAAGCAAATTAATACCACTGCGTCCCTCTTTAATAGCCTGCCAAGTTGCGTCAACGCTATTACCGAGAGGGGTTACAAGACCTAAGCCAGTGATTACCACTCTTCTACCGTTCACTGCGTCGTTCTCCAATCTTGATGAAATACGTTAAAACGAATTTATTATTGCAGACAAAATAAAAGCTACTCTAGAACGTGCCCAGAGTAGCTTCGATATAGAGCTTACAATAACTTACAAATGCGAATTAATGTAATCACAGGCAAGTTGTACTGTTGTAATTTTTTCTGCTTCTTCATCAGGAATCTCGGTTTCGAACTCTTCTTCGAGAGCCATAACCAACTCTACAGTATCCAGAGAATCAGCGCCTAAATCTTCTACAAATGAGGAAGTCGATTTTACCTCTTCTTCTTTTACGCCAAGCTGTTCGCAGACAATTTTTTTAACGCGATCTTCAATGCTACTCATAACGATTATTAGCTCCTAAATACTAATTTTTTGATACTGCCTTCTGATTAATTGGTTGGAAAATAGCCAACCTAGATAATCGAAAACGCAAGTTTACATCTATTTTCCACGTGTTGTAATCTTTAAGTCTAAAATAATTCACTGCATTGCTTTAATTGTCAGCTTATTCAATAGGTTAAGCTGTTTAATTAAACGCTTAAGGCATGTGCATTCCGCCATTTATATGCAGTGTTTCTCCCGTTATATAGGCTGCAGATTCTGATGCCAGAAATCCAACTGCTGCACTAATTTCTTCAACTTGCCCAAAACGGCCAAGTGGAATTTGGGTAAGGAATGTCTCCATTTGCTTTTCGTTCAGCGCACGAGTCATATCGGTATCGATAAATCCTGGCGCGACACAATTGACTGTGATGCCGCGAGACCCGATCTCGCGCGCTAGTGAACGTGAGAATCCTTCAATGCCAGCCTTAGAGGCAGCATAGTTTGTTTGCCCAGCGTTGCCGCTAGAGGCTACAACGGAGCTAATATTAATAATTCGTCCCCAACGGGCTTTAGTCATGCCCTTGACGACTAATTTGCACACGCGAAAGAGTGAATTGAGGTTCGTATCAATTACGTCATCCCACTCGTCGTTCTTCATGCGCATCAACAAATTATCGCGAGTAATCCCAGCATTGTTAACGAGCACTAAAGGCACGCCGAATTGCTCAGTGATAGAGGCGAATACCTCCGCTACAGATTCACTAGAGGCGACATTGAGGCACATGCCTGTCCCTTCGATGCCTGCATCTTGTAAGTACGCAGCGATGGCGGCAGCCCCATTATCAGAAGTGGCCGTACCTATGACGGTCATTCCCTGTTTGCCCAGCGTCAGCGCGATCGACTTGCCAATGCCTCGACTGGCTCCAGTCACCAATGCGATTCTTTTTGTTGTGTCATTCATAGTTATGTCCAATTATAGATCAAATCTTATTGAGTGATTTCGGCTAGTGCTTGCGCGAACAGTTCAGGGTCTTCTGTTGAGAATGTGCCCATGTCCGGTTCGATGCGCTTAATAAGACCGCCTAACACTTTGCCTGGTCCGCACTCTACGACTTGGCTTAAACCGAAATCGCGCATGCAGCCGATACTTTCAACCCATTGCACGGGCATATAGAGTTGTTTGAGCAAGTTCTGTTTAATATCTTCTGAGTTCTTTGCCACGCGTCCGTTGATGTTCTGGACGACTGGGATCTCTGGAGTCTTGAAATCTACCGCATCTAGATCTGCGGCCAAAAGGTCCGCCGCTGGCTTCATTAAAGCGCAATGGGACGGGACACTTACTTTCAATAGTAATGCTCGTTTAGCGCCGGCCTCTTTACATGCTGCCATGGCACGCTCAACCGCAGCCACGGATCCTGCAATGACAGTTTGGCCTACCGAGTTATAGTTTGCCGGCGACACGACTTCGCCTTGTGCTGCCTGTTCACAGATGGCGATAATTTTTTCGTCATCGAGCGCGAGAATCGCTGCCATTGCACCAGTTCCACTTGGAACGGCTTCTTGCATATAGAGCCCGCGCTTATGAACTAGTGTTACGGCGTCAGTCAAAGAAAGCACATCGGCACATACGAGCGCGGAGTATTCACCAAGACTGTGGCCAGCTAGAAGCTCTGGCAATGCCCCGCCCTGCTCTTTCCATACACGCCAGATTGCTACCGATGCTGTTAGCAATGCCGGTTGCGTAATATGGGTTTGATCAAGCAAACCTTCTGAATCATTCTGGCAAATTTCCCAAAGATCCATATCAAGGGCGGCAGAGGCTTCAGCGAAACACTCTTGTACTTGAGGGTATTGTTGAGCCAGATCGCTCAACATGCCTTTACGTTGTGATCCCTGCCCTGGAAATACAAAGCCAAATTTTTTCATTCTTTTATCCCTTAATTCAACTTTCAGTTATAGCCAAATCATTGAGTGAATCGGCAGCACTATTTAATTCTTTCATCCGAGCCGCAATCAGCTTGGGGACACAGTCAGTCACCTCTTTCAATGCTTGCTCGATAGCAAAATAGAAGGCTTGTACTTGCGCATGGCCATGGCTTTTAACAATGATGCCTTGTAAGCCTAAAACACTTGCGCCATTAAACTGTGTCGGATTTATCTGTTTTCTCAGGCGGCTCAACATTGGGGCCGCGGCCAGCATCATTATTCGAGATAGGAGATTGTTTGAGGCCTGCGTTTTCAATAAACGTTCAATGACCTGCACGACACCAGCGCTAGTCTTAATAGCGACGTTGCCCGAAAACCCATCACAAACGACAACATCAGCTTTGTTGCCAAATATCTCATTGCCTTCGATATACCCAACATAGTTCACGGAGTCAGTGGTTTCCAAGAGCTTTGCGGCAGCGCGTATCTGTGCCGTGCCTTTATGCTCTTCCTGCCCCACATTGAGTAACGCTACCCGAGGGTTTGTAATTTTATCAACGCTAGAGGCCAAAATCGAACCCATAATCGCAAATTCATATAGCTCATTTGCTTCATTATTGACGTTGGCTCCCACGTCCAAAATGTAGGCATGGCTTTGCTGTGCATACAAGGGAATGCTGGCAATAATGGCGGGCTTTGAAATGCTAGGAATGGTTTTTAGCAGGTGGCGTCCAGCGAGTAAGAGAGCTCCTGTATTGCCAGCACTAACGCAGGCATCGGCGCGAGCTTCTTTTACAAGATTCACACTGAGAAACATGGAGGAGTCTTTGGACTTGCGTAACACGGACTCAGGCTTGCAGTCGTCCTCTACACGCACGTTAGTATGGATGATCTCCAGACGCTTCTTAACAGTAGTGCTGGCACCCTCTAACAAAGGGCTTATCTGCAGTTCGTCACCGACTAAGATCAATGAGAGGTCTTCGTGGGCAAGCAAAGCGCGAAGTGCGGCGGGAACTGTCACGGAGGGGCCGAAGTCCCCTCCCATGACATCAATAGCAATGCACTTAGGCACAGACAAATTTACTTGTCGCCTAGATCCAATACTTTTTTGCCTTTGTAGAAACCATCGGCAGTGACGTGGTGACGACGATGAACTTCACCAGTTGTTTGGTCAGTTGACAATGTTGGGCCTGTCAATGAATCGTGTGAACGACGCATATCGCGACGTGAGCGTGATACTTTTGATTTTTGAACAGCCATGCTTGTAGCTCCTAGTGTAGTGCAGCGCTTATTGTAGCGCGTTTAAATGGAATTTCTTGTTACTTATCTTTCAATTTTTGCAATATGGCGAATGGGTTTTCACTCACTTTTTCGCCTTGCTTTCCGTTAACCTTGTTTGGCTGCTTTGCTTCAAACTCAAGCTTCGCAATGCAATGCTGCTCATGATAACTGACTATTGGCATACAGAGGATTAACTGCTCCTCGATCATGTCTGCCAGTACAAGCTTAATATCTTCACAAAACCACGGATCAAGCGTTTTTGGCAGTTTCAGTGCCTGTTCTTCTTTATAGACTACGGCCAATTCAAACTGATCTTTCAGCGTAATCGGCATCGGCTCCAAGCAACGTTGGCAGGCGACGTTAACATCAGCCTGCAAAGACCCCCGGATTACCTTTCTAAAACTCTCATCGAGGTCGAACTGCAAAGACACTTGCACATCGCCTTCGGTATCTAAAATAGCCCCACTGAATCTCTCTAAGCGCGAGATTGGGAGAACACCTTCTATAAGTGTCTGTTGAGCAAAGATTTTTCTCGAATCAACATAATCTGGAATAAGGGTGTTTGCCATAGGCGCGCAATAATAGGCGTCTAGAAGGCATCTGTCAAAAAAATCTACACTCAAAGGCATGATATTTCGACAATTTACTAAATTTACGCTCTTTTGTTCCGTTGTTTTTCTAGTAGCTCGAGCATTGCGCCCCCTAAAGGCGCCTCAATTTTGAATACTTCTCCATCAATCATCGTAAATTCAATCTTCGCGGCATGCAGGCAGAGCTGTTTATGCTGCCCCAAGGCATTGCTAGCGGCACTGGTGTATTTTCGATCCCCGACAATGGGATGACCGGCATACTGACAATGGACTCGGATTTGATGTGTTCGCCCGGTAACAGGGTTTGCTTCAATAAAACTGCATTGTGCAAAGCGCTGCACTAACTTGAAATGGGTAATGGCGCTTTTGCCTTCTGGATCCACGGTTACCACTTTCTCGGCTTGCTGAACATCGTGCTTGAGCAAGGGCGCGTTGACTTCAACGATGTCGTCTGGCCACTCGCCGTGGACGATAGCTTGATAGGTTTTGTGGACATTTCTTTCTTTAAATTCGCGCTGCATGTGCTTTAAAAACATAGGGTTTTTGGCAATAATGATGCAGCCAGTAGTGTCTTTGTCGATACGGTGCACGAGCTCTAAGAAAAACGCTTCATCAACGTTATCGCGCATTGATCGCAAGGCTTCAATTAAGCCAATTTTCAGTCCAGAGCCGCGATGAACCGCTAAACCTTGCGGCTTATTCATCACTAGAACTTGATCGTCTTCGTAGAGAACAGCGCTTTGCAACAGCGCGACTAAGCTAGCACTTGGTGGCTCAGTGACAGAGGCTTGTGCCACACGAATAGGCGGGACTCTTACGATATCGCCAGCATGCAACTTGGTATCGGGTTTGGCACGCTTCTTATTGATGCGCACCTCTCCTTTGCGAATCACACGATAAATTTTAGATTTTGGCACCCCTTTGAGCTTACTAATGAGGAAATTATCAAGGCGCTGCATTTCTGTATGTGCCCCTATTTCCAACAATTGAACCCCTTGAGTGGCGCCATTGGAAATATTGGAAGGCTCTTGATTGGACAAAGGGATAATTCTCACGTGACAGGTTGAAGAGGATGTACTCAAATTAGACCGCTATTGTAGCAATACCTACTGCTCAATGCCTAAATATGCACGCCCAATGGTGTACAATTGCTGCCATTTTGTTTTTAGGGCTAGGACCATGTTCAATATTAAACATACGCTCGAAGGGCTGTTAAGCGCTGCGATCGATCAAGCCACTGGCTTGAATGGATGCCAAGGTAACGTCATTTACGCAACGCGCCCAGAGTTCGGGGATTACCAAGCGAATGGCGTAATGGCTGTAGCTAAAAAGGTAAAAACCAATCCAAGAGAATTGGCGGCGAAGGTCCTTGCGGCAATTCCTGAAAATACCCTTATCGCTCGTGCAGAAATCGCAGGCCCTGGGTTCATCAATTTATTCTTAACCGACGATTACTTGACTCACTGGGGTGAACATTACGGTCAGAGTGAACAAGACCTTATCGAACCGGTGACCTCTCCCCTTCGTGTTGTTGTGGATTATTCCAGCCCTAATCTTGCCAAAGAGATGCATGTAGGACACCTACGGGGCACGATCATTGGCGACAGCTTAGTCCGTGTACTAGAAGCTAGCGGACACGAGGTCATACGCCAAAACCATGTTGGTGACTGGGGAACTCAGTTCGGGATGCTTATCGCGCATATGGAGTCATTGCGTAGCGAAAACGCACAGGTTTCAGTGGAGTTGTCTGACCTGGAGACTTTCTACCGCGCTGCCAAGCAACGTTTCGACAATGAGCCTGGGTTTGCTGAGATCGCTCGTGGCTATGTGGTGAAGCTTCAAAGCGGCGATGCCGATTGTTTAACCGCTTGGCAAAGTTTTATCGACACATCGCTTGGGCATTGCGAGAGCGTTTATGCACATCTTGGTGTTACGTTAAGTCGTAAGGATCTTAAGCCGGAGAGTTTTTATAACCCTCAACTTAAACAAATTATTACAACCCTCGATGACAAAGGACTACTCAGTGTCTCAGAGGGCGCAAAATGCGTGTTCTTGGATGAGTTTACGGGCAAAGAAGGTGCGCCGCTTCCGACAATCGTACAGAAATCCGATGGTGGTTTTCTCTATGCGACGACTGATTTAGCCGCCATTGAGTACCGCGCCAGTACGCTTAAGGCCGACCGTGTTCTGTATGTCGTTGATGCGCGTCAAAGCCTGCATTTCCAACAAGTATTTGCGATTGCTCGCAAAGCGCAAATGGTGCCAGAGTCGTGTTCATTGGAGCATATCTCCTACGGCATGATGATGGGTGAGGATGGCAAGCCTTTCAAAACTAGAAGCGGCGACAATGTAAAACTGATCGACTTATTAGATGAGTCTGTGCGAAGAGCCCATGCCATTGTCAGCGAGAAGAATCCGTCGCTCGATGAAAGTGCTCGTGCAAAAATCGCAGAAGTTGTTGGTATCAGCGCTGTAAAATATTCTGATTTATCAAAGAACAGAACTAGCGATTACGTATTTGATTGGGGAACCATGTTGTCCTTTGAAGGAAACACTGCCCCGTATATGTTGTATGCGTTTGCTCGAATTAAGAGTATTTTGCGCAAACAAAGTACTAGTGATCAAACGAGTGCTTCCACGATTAAAATTACTGCAGACGAAGAGCGTCGATTGCTTTTGAAGAATCTGCAATTTCAAGAAACCATTTTAGTGGTGGCACAAGAAGGTTATCCGAACTATTTATGTTCCTATCTTTTCGAGTTAGCTGGAATCTTCATGCGTTTCTACGAAGCATGCCCTGTGTTAAAAGCGGAGCAAGATGTTCGTGAATCAAGGCTGCAGCTTGTAGCCTTGACGGCAAAAACACTTGAGAAAGGCTTAACGCTACTGGGGTTAGAAACCTTAGAACAGATGTAAAAAAAAGCCCGCGAAACAAAAATGTTTAGCGGGCTTTTTTTAGTGTGCCTTGTTAATCACAGAGCTCCAACAATAGCTTGTTGAGTCGACGTGTAAACTGGCCTGGATCTTCTAGCTGACGCCCTTCTGCTAAACTTGCTTGATCAAATATCAAAGAGACAAGGTCGGAGAAACGTTCTTCGTCTTGCTCTTGATCAAGTTTCACGATTAGCGGATGCTCAGGGTTAAGCTCGAATATTGGCTTAGTCTCTGGTGCAGCCTGCCCTGCCGCTTCCATAATTCGACGCATCTGCTCGCCCATGTCGTCGTCATCAACCACAATACATGCAGGTGAATCAGTAAGACGATGAGTCACACGTACATCTTTTACTGCTGTAGCGAGTTGCTCTTTGATGCGTGTTGTTAGGGCTTCAAACTTCTTCTCAGTTTTACTTTGCTCTTCTTTTTCTGCTTCGTCTTCAAGCTTACCTAGGTCCAGAGAACCGCGAGCGATATCTTGGAACTTCTTGCCATCAAACTCAGTCAGGTGTCCCATCAACCATTCGTCAATACGATCTGAGAGTAATAGGACTTCGATTCCTTTTTTCTTGAAGATCTCCAGATGCGGGCTGTTACGAGCGGCATTAGGCGTATCAGCAACCACATAGTAAATCTTGTCTTGCTCTGGCTTCATGCGCTCGACATAGTCACTTAGGCCTTGGTCTTGTGTGGCTGTAGTGTTGTGTGTAGTAGCGAAAAGCAGAAGATCAGCCGCCTTTTCTTTGTTGGCGAAATCTTCACCAGGGCCTTCTTTCAATACTTGACCAAACTCAGTCCAAAATTTTGCATACTTCTCGGCTTCGTTCTTTTTCAATTTTGACAACATATCGAGGGCTTTCTTAGTCAAAGCACTGCGCATGGAGTCAACCACTGGGTCTTTTTGCAGGATTTCACGCGAGACGTTTAGCGAGATGTCATTCGAATCGACGACCCCTTTAATGAAACGCAGATACAAAGGCATGAACTGTTCAGCCTCGTCCATAATGAATACACGCTGTACATACAGTTTTAGGCCACGTGCGCCATCGCGATTCCATAAGTCGAAAGGCGCCTTAGCTGGCACGAACAACATGCTTGTGTAATCAAGCTTGCCCTCAACTTTGTTATGACTCCAGCTTAGCGGGTCTTGGAAGTCATGAGAGATATGCTTATAAAACTCAACATACTCTTCGTCTTTGAGTTCGTTACGTGGGCGCGTCCATAAGGCTTTCGCCGCATTAACTGCTTCGTACTCTATCTCTTTAGGTGTTTCTGCTTCTTTGTCTTCATCGAAAGATTGTTTCGCCATCAATACTGGGATCGATATGTGATCAGCGTATTTTTTCACGATATTACTAAGGCGATAGTATTCGGCGAAGTCTTTCTCTTCTGGACGTAAGGTCAACGTGATAGTGGTTCCGCGTGTTTTCTTCTCAACGGCTTCGATTGAGTAGTCCGCCTCGCCACTTGAAACCCAGCGAATGCCTTCGGATTCAGGGGCTCCAGCACGACGTGTAGTCACTTCGACTTCTGTTGCAACAATGAAGGCAGAGTAGAAACCAACACCAAACTGGCCAATGAGCTGGGAGTCTTTCTTCTGATCCCCTGAAAGACCCGCTAGAAACTGAGCAGTGCCTGACTTGGCGATTGTACCTAGATTGCTAATGACGTCGTCGCGGCTCATGCCTATGCCGTTGTCCGATATAGTGACTGTGCCGGCCTCTGTGTCGAAATCGATCTGAACTTTGAGTTCCGCATCATCTTCATAGATCTCTGGCTTAGAGAGCGCCTCAAAGCGCAGCTTGTCGGCTGCATCGGAGGCATTGGAGATGAGTTCACGAAGAAACACTTCTTTGTTGCTATAGAGTGAGTGAATCATCAAGTGAAGAAGTTGTTTGGCCTCGGTCTCGAAGCCTCTTGTCTCTTTTTTGTTTTCTGTAGTCATCTGCAAAGTTCCTAGAATTCTTGGTAATAAAAAAGCCCGGCTACTTTATAAGTAACCGGGCTTTAGATGGGGTTTTAAACCCCAAATTTCAAGCGTAAATTACGAGCGATAGAAATCTATTGCATCTTCTTTACGTCGCTTGAGGTTATCGAATCGTGCTTTGCTGTTCTCAATGTAGTTCAGGAATGACCGAGCAGAGCTCTCGCCTAGGTCCTGAGCACGTCGAGCAGCAGCGGCCGCTTCATCGAAATTGTCGAGTTCTACTAATGCTCTAGCTAAGAACAATTGTGCGTCGCCTGGATTATCCAAACCACCACGTTCGAGTGCTTTAGCAATAGAATCAGCTGCATTTTCGTAGTCATGCAACATGTAGTAGATATAACCTAGCTGATCGTATGAATCACCATTTTCTGCCAATTCAGCGGCTTTGATGGCTGGCGCAAGCGCCATTTCATATTCACTAGCAAGAAGGTACATCTGCACAAGACGATTCATATTATCTTCGTCTTCCTCTACTGCTCCTTGTTGCAAACCAGCTTCTAGCACTTTAGCGCCTTGATAAGGTGCGTCAGCGCCTGCCAATGATTGCGCAAGGTTGAGGAATTCTGACTCATTCTCCATGAAACCTTTGGAGAAAGTGACAGATAGCGTTTCAATTCGCTTTTTGTCATCGTCGAGGTAGCCATAGATGGCTGACAAGTTACGCCAGTCACTAGGTTCGTCGAACAATGTAGCCATCTGCTTAGTGATACGCTCAGCATTTGTGTAGTCTTCAAGCTCGATATACATCAGGTTCAACAGGCCATAAATATTCTTGGCGAGTGTCTTACCGTTTGCTTGAGCCAATTCCATATGATCAATCAATAGCGGAATGGCTTCATTGTATTGAGCTAAGTTGTAATGGGAGTTCGCTAGACCCAAATACACGTTTTCATTTTCTTCGTCAGAGAGTTCTCTCCAACGAGTAAATGATTCGATTGCATCTGAGTAACGCTCTTCGCCCATGTACAGCTGACCAAGTGCCATCAAAGCACGTAGTCGAGACTCTACTCTAAGCTCTTCGATCATCAAAATACGCTCGAAGGTCTCAAGCGCAAGATCAATTTGATCATTGCTTAGGTAGTAGTTCGTGTAGAAGTTGAGCAACGTAGACTTCTCGAAATCATTCAAGCGGTCATAGCGTTCATTCAACTCATCGAGCTGTTCCTTCGCACGTGCGTAGTCAGGCTCATCGTTCTCATCCTCAGGGCTCATAAGCTCTTGGATTTCTGAGATCGCCTTAAATACACGTTCAGTCAATACATCTGATGAACGTGTGGCAGGTGGTTGGCGAGGGCCGTCATCGTCTTCTGCCGCAAAGGAAGCTCCAGAATAGGCCGTACCCGCTACCAGCACTCCCGCTAAGGCGAGTGCTGAAACGATATCGCGAGATAGTCGTTTGGTTTTGAATAGGCTAATCATTACTGCTCACCTTCCAGTTGATAGCGGAATACGTACTGTACGCCTGGTACAGGTACTCCTTGCCCATCGACTACCTTAGGTTGAAACTTGAACTTTTGTGCAGCACGAATAGACGCTGAGTCAAAGATGCTGCGTGGTTCTGCATCAACTACAACTACGTCTTCCACACCACCACTAGCCGTCACAGTAAACGATACCTGACACCATCCTTGAATACCGCGTGAAGCAGCACGTGTAGGATACTGTGGTGTTACGTTTACTAGTGGCAACATCTCTCCATCGGTGATCGAAATTTGTGAATTACCGATATCAAGACCTGAATCAAGATTGATAGCGGCACGCTCAATTTGCAAGCTAGGACCGTTATCCATGTTGAGTTGACGATCTGGAACTTCAGGTGGTGGAGTGTCGAGTTGCTCGATTGGCTCGGGTCTCTCTACTTCACGCACTACTTCCATTTCGATTTCAGGCATTGTTGCATCAACAATCTTAACGACGTTGACACGCTGCTCTAGCGCTGAACCTGTTGCGATCAACATTTGCATCAAATAGAACAATACAAGTGTGATAGCCAAGGCTAGTGCCATTGATACTAACCATCTTATAGCGACCATATTACGCCTCCGTTGATATCGATACGCTTGCAATTTGAGCATCGCGAGCGGCACGTAATATTGCCATCACGTGTTCGTTCTGCGCTGCTTGGTCGCCCTGTATTACTACGGACGAATTGGGTGATTCGGCAAGGCGTAGTTCAAACCTAGCACGAATAAACCTTGGGTCAACTGCTTCGCCGTCGATCCAGACTTCACCATCTGCAGTGACTGCGATGAGGATGAGATCTTTGGCTTTAGACTCTGCTGTTGAAGCTTCAGGCTTAGTGACTTCTATACCTGCCTCGGTGACGAACACCGAGGTCACGATGAAGAAGATAAGCAGGATGAAAACAACGTCGAGCATAGGGGTTAGGTCAATCTCCCCTGGGCCGTCGTCATCTCTTTTCTTCATTAAACCGCTTTTCATGGTTATGCCTTCTTAGCTTAGTTATTAAGCGCCAAATTATCTTCTAAAAGTTCTAACTCACGATCCATTTTGTGCTTGAGCCAGTTCGTAGCAAAAATCCCTGACAAAGCACCTACCATGCCGGCCATGGTTGGGATAGTGGCTTTAGAAACCCCACCCGCCATAGACTTGGCATCGCCGCCGCCTGTTAGAGCCATTACAAAGAAGACCTCGATCATGCCTGTTACCGTTCCTAGAAGGCCCAATAACGGACAAATAACCACGAGTGACTCAATCAATGGCATGGAGCCACGCAGATCTAGCGAGATCTCAGAGATCATCGCCATACGAATCTGTCGTGCCTTCCATGAATTTTTATCAGTTCTGCTATTCCACACAGCGAGCGTGTTTTTGACACGCTTGCTGTGAGTTGAATAAAGATACCAAACTCTTTCAAACACCATTGAGAACTTCACGAGTAAGAGCGTTGCGATGATCCAAAGAACATCGCCGCCTTTATCCATGAAGCCAAAAATGGCATCGGAAGCATCCATCAGAGCGAAATACATAATGCGTTTCCTCGTCTCTGTAACTTATTTGCTTGAAGAAGCTTCAGCTTTTCTCGCGATGATGCCAGTGGCTTGCTCTTCCATAATATGGATGATGCGATCTGACTTACCTTTAACCCAGCTGTGCATCAAGATCGCAGGAATAGCCGCGACGATACCTAGTACTGTAGTCATAAGAGCCATCGAAATACCGCCAGCCATGATTGTTGGATCACCAGCACCGTATACAGTGATTTGCTGGAACACGTTGATCATACCAGTCACCGTACCCAACAGACCCATTAGAGGCGCGATGGTTGAGATGATTTTGATCAAAGTGAGGAAGCGTTCTAGAGCAGGAGTTTCCTGCAGGATTGCTTCACCAAGCTTAAGCTCCAATGTCTCAGTATCAACATTAGGGTTAGATTCAGCGACTAACAAGACACGACCCAGTGGGTTGTTCTTATTCGCTTTGTCAGCTTTAACTTGCGCGTTCACTTTTGCAGCTACGACAGTCAGGATCAATGTTCTGATCAGACCAACAAGAATAGCGATCAAACCTACAGCAATGATCAAGTAACCGATCGTGCCTGAGTTATCACGGACTTGCTCTGCAGCCGTTGGGAAGTTAATCAAGTTAGCCATCATGCTGCCACCAAGTGCACCAGTTGGGTCGATACCCACTTTGTGCATGCCACTAGAAGAAGACTCTAGTGTAGAAGCGCGACCAACAACGTCGGCAGCTGGCTGACGTGGAAGTACTTGCAAGTGGCCAATAGCGCCAGAATAGCTTAGGTAGTCACCATTAGAGATGGCATTGAATGAACCAATACGAGTAACAGTTCGTGACTCTTGCTCGCCTGATGGCAAGCTGACCATGTCTGTGTACTGAACTACTTTGCCTGATTCAATTAGCTCTTGTTGCATGAAGAACCAGAAACGCTCGATCTCGTCGATACGTACTTGTTCCGTGTCACTCGCAACACGCTCGATGAAGTCATCAAGGAACTCTTCACGACCGTCATACTGAGCACTGATCAAAGAGTTTTCGAAGATACTACGGAAGTCACCAGCAACACCCTGGATTGTACCGAGTAGTTCGTTTAGATCCGCACGTGCAACACGTAGTGCTTCACGACGCTCTGAGATTACAAGCTGGTTAGCATCAAACGTCTCAGTAAGCTGAGTGTTCAATGTATTTTCCTGCTCGATTCGAGTAGTAGTCTCATCAAGGATCTGTTGTTGCTGATTCGCTTGCTGCTGGAAACGTGTTTCACGCTCACGGTGCTCTTGCGATTGTGCAACACGATCTTGCTCAACATTGTTTAGTAGCTCAGCTAAAGATGTAGCTGGTGCTTGTGCGAATGCCTGTGAAGAAATTGCCAAAATCAGGCCAGACGCTGAAATTCCTGCAAGTTTGATTATTTTTTTCACTGTGCTGACTCCGGTGCAACGATTGGTAGGTCCATGATGGCGGGCGATACAAGACCGCTAGAGACGCTAATGGCGCGTTGAACTGCTGTGCGGTAATCACCAGCGGCTAGTTCAACCCAGCTACGAGATTCGTTATCCCATGCGCCTGTCATTGTGCGATCCTTTGTTTGGTACAACAAAGAGATGCGACCAACACGCAAGATATCAACGTCACGCTCTACACCATTCAACTCAAGAGTCGTTGGGTAAGTTTGGTGAGTACGGCCATAGTTGTTCTCGTTTTGGTAAATCACGAGGATTTGACGGAACTTCTCAGCGATAGAAACATCAGGGCTATCGATCGCGTCACGAGCGAACTGAATGCGACGACGACGCTCTTCCATTTGGAAAGGGATATCTAGTTCAACAAACTGCTCAACACTGCTTAGCATTTTGTCCATCAAGAATGGCATCTCTTGAGTAACGATTGCTACGTCAGTAATTGACTGCTGAATAGTAGCGATCTGTTCTTCCTGTATAGAAATTTGTTTGCGCAAACCGGCATTCAACACC
>JBPOFS010000009.1:0-118832 GCA_051252515.1 Gammaproteobacteria bacterium | reverse complement strand
AGTAGGTCATCGTCAGGCTCTTAAACCCTAAAAGCCCCAAGTACTAACGTACTTGGGGCTTTTTTTATGCCTGAAATATATTGGGTACTCTCTGTTTATGCTCCTTACTAACTAGATCTTTCCTCACGTCATAACTAATAACTAATAGCTAATAGCTAATAGCTAATAGCTAATAGCTAATAGCTATCGCTCTTAGCTTGTCGAGCTTTCCTAACAAGCTAGGTAGTGTCAGCGCCTTCAATTGACAGGTTCTCATAACGGCTTACATCGTGTTTTAAGCGAAGTGCTCTGCATCTGTAGTCGATGCTGTGTGAGGAACACTATACTAGTATGAACCCAGGCTGGCTCTTTCTAGGCTTGTCCGTCGAAGGCTTAATAGCGATACCCACTTAGGTTTGCTTAGAGGATAGGCAGATATTGATAAGTTTATGGGCCAATGCTTTCTTGGTATGCGCGCTAGCCTAAGAGCTGATCCTTACATTCTTAGACACTACTAGGTATTTAATGTCCGGATCGGCAAGTGGCTTCTTCGTGATGGTTTACAATTAATAATGTTTAGATCGTTTGTTTTCCTGGCCTCCCTAAAGTGCTTCGTTTATGCAGTCAAATAGAGAGGAAGCGTTGCTTTTCAATGTGTCTGGGGCATGGACTTAGGAGAGGATAGCGTTTTACTCAGTGTGGGTCAGGTAAAGGTGTTGAGTCGTGCAGAATGTGAAGACACAAAAAAGCCCCTGAGCCAGATAGCTCAGGGGCTTTTCTGTTCAACTAACTGATCTTATTTGGCGTCTTCGGCCTCAGCAGCTGGTGGTCCATTTCTCTTGAGTGCGGATATTACAGAGACCGCTTCAAGTATAACCAAGATGCTCGCTATTAAGGCGGCGATGCTTAGTGCTGCTAGTAGCCACTGTTCGTTTCTGTAGAAACCCATAAGTTGGATCAAGCTACCCCATACTGACATGATTAGTACAAAAACCATTGGCATAAGAGTGTAGCGCGCTGGACGACCAAGCTTCATCAAGAAGATTGAGATAACCAACAGCGTCAAACTTGCAAGGATCTGGTTGGTTGCCCCGAATAGTGGCCAAATAACATTACCGCCATTGCCTTCAGATCCGCCGGCGCCAAAGGCCAGTAGTAAGCAAGTGCCCACTGCAACGAAAGTCGCAGCAACATTGCCTTTAAGGATGTTGATGTTATAGATGTTGCCCCATTCTTGGATGATGTAGCGTTGCAAACGAACACCAGCATCCATAGTGGTACCAGCGAATAGAACTACCATCGTCGCGAGCAATGTTGTCGCGAACAGATTTGGTAGACCCCAACCAGCTGTTAGTAGGTTGCCGCCGCCTTCGATGAACGCTGCTGCACCACCGGCACCAAACGCTGCGTAAAGTTCATGCCACACTTCTGTTGAAGAAGCATAGTAAGCGCCACACACTGCGATGATTGTGATTAGTGCTAGTGAGCCTTCACCTAATGCACCTAGATAGCCAACAAAACGAGCGTCTGGCTCTTTATCTAGTTGCTTAGAGCTTGTACCCGAGGCAACGATGCCATGGAACCCAGATAATGCGCCACAGGCTATCGTGATAAACAATAGTGGGAAGATGCTAGGGGTTCCTTCAGGAACATCATTGAAGGCTGGTGCTGTGATCTCTGGCAAAGAAAGGAACACTGCGCCGTATAGTAGGAATAGACCTACAACGAGCTGCGCGCCATTGATGTAATCACGAGGCTGTAGCAATGCCCAGACTGGTAACATGGATGCTACAGCAGCATAAGCAAACAACAAGATAATCCAAGCAGCGTTAGAGCTAAGGCCGATTGTGTCCAAGAAGCTCTCTGGTAGAGCCAATGGCATCTCACTTCCTACATAAATAGTGAAGTAGAGAATGCTGACGCCGATTACTGAGATAAGTAATAGGTTGGCTTTGCGACGAATCAAGAACCCGATAGCGACTGCTACTGGTATTGCTGCCCAAGCAGGGAATACTGAAGTAGGAATGGTGACCATTTCCCCAGCGATGATAGTGCCGAATACGGCGTTAACCATCAATAGAAGAAGGAAGATCACGATCATGAACAAAGAACGTGTGCGTGCACCGACAACTGATTCAGAAAGTGCACCGATAGACTTTGCCCCATGACGGCTGCTTGCCCAGAGTGCGCCCATGTCGTGAACGCCAGCAAAGAATACAGAACCGAAGGTTACCCATAGAACAGCAGGTACCCAGCCCCAGTAAACTGCGATAGCTGGGCCTACGATAGGGGCCGCGCCCGCAACTGAGGTGAAATGTGCGCCCCAGAGTACAAACTTATTAGTTGGAACATAGTCAACGCCGTCGTTGACTTGGTGTGAAGGTGTGACGAAATTTGGGTCTAGTTTGTATATCTTCTCTGCGATAAAGCGTGAGTAAACAAACCAGCCAAATGTGAATCCGGCAAGACCCAAAAGTACTATCATTACCGAGGACATAGGGCGTTCTCCAGTGGTTTTTTATTGTAAAAAAGAGGACGCATCATAACAAGGTCGGCACGCTAGGCACAATAATTAAAAGGCCTTGAATACCCTTGAAATAGGGTGGAACTGGACTTTGTAGGTGTTTGTGTCATGGAGTCACGGAGTTGGGTATTTTGTTATACAGTCTGTGACAGATTATACTCGTGCTGAGTAGTCGAGCTCACACATAAACCATTTTATAGGGCAGTTTTTATCGTATGGCCAAACCTTCTGAGTTAAGTATCCCGTTTTCGTCTGAGAAGCTAATAAAGCGGTTAGCCATTAGCTGTGCCTTGCTTTTGGCCATACATACGTTCTTAACCGTGCTGCATTACGGGTTTGTGGATCTGCCATGGCTTCTGCGCGAGTTATTTGACGTCGATGAAGAGGAGAGTATTCCAACCTGGTTTTCGTCAATGCTGTTATTGATCACTGCTATCGTGCTGTTTTTGGTGTCGATCCTATGTAAGCAGCGAAAAGATGCCAACGCTAAATATTGGCTAGGCTTGGGTTTTGGGTTTGCCTTCATGTCGATTGATGAAATAGCAGGATTTCATGAGACGCTCAATACGGTGATTCAGATTTCGTGGGCGGTTCCTGGTCTTATAGTGGTATTGGTAATAGGCGTCATGTATGTAAAGTTCCTCACGTCGTTGCCAACAAAGGTGGCGGTCCAATTTATGATGGCCGGTGCAATATTTGTGGGCGGAGCCGTTGGTGTTGAGCTGGCGACGGAGCCTTATTTATACAACGATGCACTAGATACTATGGGCTACAATTTGTGGACACCTGTTGAAGAAGGGATGGAGATGGGGGGCGTGATATTTTTCTTATCCGCAATTTTTGACTATATAAAACAACGATTTGGTTCGAAAATCGGTTTTGATGGCAGTAAATAAAGTTAATCGTAAAGCTAGAGTTGGTAAGCAGAGCGGTATTTAAGCCAGGTAGATAATGAACACGGCTTGCTTTGATGATTTCTATGCTATTTTGTGTTCCAAGACAATCTCTGTACTGTAGTTGCTTCAACGTTAGATGAGCTATAAAAATAAAATACACCTGTGGGGGGATGTAAGTGCTCAATCAAGGGTTATTCGACTTTGCGCAATGGCTTGACTCGTTTGAGTTGAGCACGCGCCTGCATGAATCTTACTATATGTATAACTGGGTAGAGTCTACTCACGTTTTATCGCTAGCTGTCTCATTGGGCATGCTCTTCATAATAGACATGCGGATGTTAGGGCTGACGCTGACTAATGTTCCCGCCTCTCGTATTGCTGCTCGCCTCAACATTCCCATGATGATTGGTTTTACGGTTATGGTAGTGACTGGCTTATTACTCTTCTTCGCAGTTCCCGTGCGCACAACCCAAAGTATATGGTTCCGTATTAAATTAGTGCTGCTGTTTGCGGCGGCGGTGAATGCGTGGATGTTCCATAAAAAAATGAATGAGTCTGTCGCCTCGTGGGATTCCGAGCCAAAAGCCCCTATAAGACTGCGATACGCCGCGGGGTTGTCGTTAGGGTTGTGGGGTGGTGTGGTGACGACTGGACGTTTGATTGCCTATGACTGGTACGACTGTTACCGATCGCAATCTGAATTCATGGCTTGGGCTGCAGGGTGTATGGCGGAATAATCGCCGGCCTGTTTGGTCTGAATTAAGGAGACCCGCATGGAATTACTAAGTTTTTTTGAATGGGCCGAAACATCTTTATTGGGATCGATAGGGAAGAGTTATGGTGGCGTGTATGCGATCGGGCAATCGCTCCACCTGATGGCATTAGCGCTGCTAGGGGGGACGGTATTGCTCACCGATCTTCGATTGTTGAATGTGATACTGCGAGATGTTCCATCTGAGCAAGTAACCGAAAATGCCTATAAGTGGTTTAGGGTGGCACTTGTCATCATCGTAGCCACAGGAATATTCATGGCAGCTGCCGTAGCGACTAAGTTGTACTACAACTCCTTCTACTGGGCAAAAATGGCCGCCTTGGCTACCGGCATTCTATTTGTTTTTGTGATTAAACGACCGTTGCTTAAACGACCTCATAGTGAGATCAATCCCATAGTCCTGAAATCGGTAGCTCTTGCATCGATGGTGATTTGGTTCTCCGTAGCGGCTACAGGACGATGGATTGGGTTCTCGTGATTTGTATGTCGAACAGCTTGCTGTGAGGCGTAAACGTGAAGATGCTTTAGGGGAGGGGAAAACATGAAAATGGATCGTTTGGAAATAATAGCTCTGACAGTTTCTTCTGCCATTGTGCTCGTCGCACTGGTGTATTGGGGAGTTCAAATACAAGGAGTGAGAGAGCTGCTAGAGATGGCCTACGGTTAAAGAGCGATCAAGCTGATGTTAGGTCAGCTCGATCGCGTCACTTCTTTACTTCATGGGCGAGAAGTCGGTAGTGGTCATGTATTTGCGCACGACACCTTCTAATATTGCTCCATCCGCGTTTGAATCCTCATTAACCTTCTGCCATTCAGGGTCTTGTGAAAAAGCTTGCCAGGACCTGTCTGCTTGCGCTCGGCTTTCGTGCGCCAATATATAGACTAGCGTGTTTTCAGCCTCTGTTTCATCGGTAGGAATCCAATACGCAATATTAGTCATGCCATGTTTCTCAAAAATACGCATTGTGTGATCTCTGAATCGAGTCAATAGCTTATCAAGATTGCCGGGCGTCGCGGTATATGTGCGTAGCTCGAATACTCTTTCGTTGCCTTGGGCAATTGCTGTAGTACTGAGAATGTTTACGCTCAAGAGTACTGCGGAACACAAAACTACAGCTTTACGTATATTGAGGAACATGGTTTTTCACCTTATTTTTATTAAGCTTACATAGACTTAAATGACTTCCATTAAGAAGTAGTCATCCCAGATCAGGGAGTGTACGAGCTTGTCGAGCGCTGCACTAATTGCTGCTTCGATCTCCGGTGCGCTTGCACGGCCAAATACAACCGTGTCATAGGCTGAGCGTGTGCCTGCTCGGAGCGTGACGTGAGTGCGAACGGTTACGTCATATTCGCCGTCTTTGTCTGCAACTGAAAACTCGGTCACTTCTCCGCTGAGTGTTAGCCCCTGACCTTCTTCCACCAATCCGGCGCCGCCCGCTACAAAAGCTTGGGTAAAGGCACTGTGAATCATCTCGGTGACGGGGATCTCTACGGTGTATTCACCGATTGAGCGTGCATCTGCTGCCCCACGTGTGTCGGTAAAGGCATCCACTTTCAACGCGCCCTTAGGTGCTTTGCTGAAATCTACTTGAGGGTCCAGCTTGTATTCGTATTGGATAGTAATGTCATCGGCGCTTGCAAGCGTAGACAGGAAAAATGCGCACACTAGCGACAGGTGAGTAAGGAAACGGCGAACGCTCATAGCAACTCCAAAATTTTTATCGGTTATCAGTATTGTAATTGTGACGTAGAACAGCTGAATACAAACTTAATTTAATTGTGGATTTCATTCAACTGACAATGAAAAAAGCCACCGATCGTAAAACGAAGCGGTGGCTTTTATACAAACCCTAAAAGGGCTTAGCTATATCGGTACAGACTTATAGCTTGTCTGCAGGCCATGCAGCGCCTTGTACGCGAGGTACTTCGCTGATGCCTTGGTAGGCAAACTTCTGAACACGCTTACCTTCGTAAGTTTCAGTAGTGAAGATGTCGCCAGAAGAGTTAGTAGCAAGGCTGTGAGGCGCATACCACTGACCAGGACCACGACCACCGTGACCAAAGCTAGTTAGAACTTCTAGAGATTGACGATCAAGGATGTATACACGGAAGTTTTGTCCGTCAGCTAGGTACAAGTACTTTTGCTCAGCATCTTTTGAGAAGTCGATGTCCCAAGTAGAACCCTGGTTCAACGTTTCAGGAGCAACTTGTACTTCTCTTACGTATGTACCGTCTTTACGGAATACTTGGATACGGTCAGCACCACGGTCGCAAACATACAGCAAACCATCGTTAGAAGGAGCAGCACAGTGAACAGGACCACGGAACTGAGTAGGTAGTGGCTCACCTGGAGTGTAAGGAACGCGACCATCTTCAGGACGGTTGCCGTAAGCACCCCAATAACGCTTAAATGCACCAGTGTTGGCGTCAATTACAGCAATACGCTTATTGCCATAGCCGTCAGCTAGGTATACTTCGTTAGTTTGCGCATCTACTGAAATTTCAGCAACTTGGCCGAAGTGTTCTGTAGAGTTGCTGTCAGCAGCATTGCCTGCCTCACCGTATTCTGCAACGAAGTTGCCGTCACCAGTGAATACTAGAACGTGTGAGTCACCGCCGCCATTACCGCCGATCCAAACGTTACCATTTGGGGCAACATCGATACCGTGGTTAGAAGCTGGCCATGTGAATCCGTCACCAGGACCGCCCCATGCGTTTACAACATTACCTGCAGGGTCAAATTCGATGATGGGTGGTGCTGGAGTACAGCAGCCACTGACGCCAAGCTTAAGACCGATTTCAGTAGCGCCACCGAACATAGAGTCTTGGTCGCGGTGTACGATGAATACGTGATCACGCGCATCAACGTCCACGCCGATTGTGCGGCCTAGAATCCAGTTATTTGGAAGTGGCTTTGGCCAATACGGATCAACCAAAAAAGTTGGCGCCATTACCATGTCACTGGCTGCTTCAGCAGGCTCTTGGAACTGAGATTGGCTCACACCAAGTGCTACCAACCCTAGTGCAAATGTGGCTCCTGCCGCATATTTCAAATGTTTTGTCATTCTTATTTCCCTCCGGGGTAAGTCTCTACTGAGGCTTTGTTTTTTTTAGACCAAGACGAAGTATACTCACTTCTGTGCAGTAAAGTATACTCGGTTTCAGTGATTTCCTTGGTCTGATTACAAAAACTTACATTTGGCCGAGAGGTGCATATTCGTTGGTGTTTAGACTTGCGACAAAACAATAACATAGAGGGTTTTGAGTTGAAAAATATAGGTTTTAGTCCTAGAAAAAATAATGGCAATCCAGTGTTGAGGGGGGCTTGGGGCACGAATTTTTCAGGACTTTGGCGTGGGTTAGCCATTTTTATGTATTTTTTTGTAGCGTTTTTACCTGCTAAAACTGTGTTGGCGGATGATGTTCCATTAAGTGTTGCTGTTCAGGCGTTCGTCAAACCTGAAGGGAATCAACTCTCGGTGCTAGTGCGGGTGCCTATGGATGCCTTGGGGGAGATAGACTTTCCTAAGCACGGTACGCCGGGCTTTCTGATTTTCTCAGAAGCAGACCCTGAGCTACAAACGGCCGTGCAAGCCTATATCCTCGGCAATATTCATTTCTTTGAAGAGGGGCGACAGTTAACAGACTATGAGGTGCGTGACGTGCGTGTGTCATTGCCTGTGGATCGCTCTTTTGTTTCCTACGAGACGGCACTGGCTAATCTTCAAAGCCCTAAAATTGATGACTCTGTAAACCTCTATTGGAGGCAGGGGCATTTAGATGCGTTGATCACATACCCTATTGAATCGGCTGAATCGCGTTTTTCTGTCGATTCGCGCTTAGCGATACTGGGTATAGAGACGAATACTGTTCTGCGCTACATATTGCCAAGTGGGGCCGAGCGCCCATTTGCGTTTGTTGGCAATCCAGGCCTTGTAAGCCTTGATCCTAGCTGGTTTCAGGCAGCTTGGCGGTTTGTGATAATGGGGTTCTTCCATATTCTAGAAGGAACCGACCACATATTGTTTTTGCTCTGTTTGGTGATCCCTTTTAGGAATATCAAAGCGCTAGTGCCCGTGATCACCTCATTTACTATCGCGCACTCTATTACACTGATCTCTTCGTTGTTTGGTGTGGTGCCGTCGGCCTTATGGTTTCCACCTTTTATCGAAACGCTCATTGCGCTATCTATCGTGTATATGGCGTTTGAGAACATCATAGGTTTCAAGCAAGAGAATCGATGGCTGGTGACGTTTGGCTTCGGTCTGGTGCATGGGTTTGGTTTCTCGTTCCTGCTTACTGAAAGCATGCAGTTTGCAGGGGGGCATTTGTTGACCTCGTTGCTAGCATTCAATGTCGGTGTGGAGTTGGGTCAATTACTGGTGCTTTGTATTGTGGTGCCGTTACTTGTTCTCTTGTACCGGTATTTCGTGGCAGAGCGCATGGGCGTTATTATCTTATCCGCACTAGTCGCGCATAGCGCATGGCACTGGATGGCAGAGCGGTGGGAAGTGCTTTCGGCCTATGACATAGCATTGCCTATAATCAACAGGGCGTTCTACGTGTCGTTGACTCAGTGGGGGATCCTATTAATTGTGGCGATAACGGTACTTTGGGTCATGCAAAACCTATTTGGCCGCTATTTTGCTTCTAGCCCCGCTGGCGTTGGAAGCGAGTCGGCGAGCTCGTAAATCACGGGAAGGTCAGTCGGTGTTTGCGGGCTGGTCTGTTCCGTTTGCGGTACGCAATTAGATTACTGCTTCCTTTATATGCCAAAATTCTGGCTTCATAACTGTGTTTCTTTGTTCGCTTCATCGAATTTTAAGCATATGACTATTTGTGGGTGAGTTGTTTATAACTCACTGTTTTATATTGCTTAATTTGTGTTTTTTTGAGGTTTCTCATCGACGTTAAATTTCGATATAACGATCGTTCGAAAAGAAGGATTGCCGGAATCCGTTTCTAAAAGTTACACTATGCGCCAGCTTTTTAGTAAGACTTAGCTAGAGAGCGCGACTAGACTTACGCTCGTTATTTTTCCACTGGAGTGCCAGATATGAAGTCCTTAAGAATTCTTTCCACAATTGCGATCACAGGCGTACTAAGTGCCTCTGCATTCGCAGCGCCAGAACGTGCAGGAGACTTTGCTCTTCTCGACCAAAACGGCGATTTCCACCAATTTAGTAAATACGCCAATAAAGATGCCGTCGTGGTGCTTTCTCAATCTAATAGTTGTGCGGCTAGCCAGTCCGCATTAAGCCAACTGCAAGGTTTACGTGCAGAGTGGGAGTCTAAGAACGTTGCGTTCTTGTTGATGAACTCCTCGCAAGACGACTTAGCTGCCATTCGTAAAGAAGCTGAAGCCAATAACATTGATCTGCCAATTCTTTTGGACAGCTCGCAATTGGTTGCTGAAACTTTGAATGTCAGCAAAGCTGGTGAAGTGATTGTGCTTGACCCACAAAGCTTATCTGTCCTTTACCGTGGCCCCGTTCATGAGCATATCAATGACACGCTCAGGAATGATTTGGCAGGTACCGCACAAGACACGATGGTCATGGACGTTGTTGGTTGTGACTTAGATGTTGTTCCAGAAGCGACATTGGCTTCTGTAGCGCCAGACTATGCAACGGAAGTGGCTCCAATTATTGTTGAGAACTGTGCAGGATGTCACCGTGAAGGTGGTATTGGCCCGTTCGCGATGAACAGCCACTTGATGCTTCAAGGCTGGTCTCCAATGATTCGCGAAGTGTTGATGACTAAGCGTATGCCTCCTATGCAAGTTGACCCGTCAATTGGTCACTTTGATAATGCCGCTTACTTCGATGATGAAGAGTTGCAAACATTGGTTCGTTGGATTGATGCCGGCGCTCCTAAAGGTGCGTTCTCGGCTGACCCCTTAAGCAATCTTGAATATCCTGATGTCAAATCATGGCAGCTTGGTGAGCCTGACTTTATCGTAAGCACTCCTCGTCAAGAAGTGCCTGCAACAGGCGTAATGGACTACATCAACGTAGATGTTGAGCTTCCATTCGATGAAGACAAGTGGGTAAAAGCTGTACAATTTATCCCTGGTGATGAGACTGTTTTGCATCACTTGCTAACTTATGTGACGGCTCCTGCAGAAGATTTCGATGGCGGTGAGGCTGATCAAAGCTCTGTTGCGCGTCGATTCCTTGAAGGTTATGCGCCGGGTAAAGTGGAAGCTATGGTCTTTCCAGAAGACACAGGCGTTCTAATTCCTGCAGGTCACAAACTATCTATGCAGTTCCATTTCACGACTAATGGTCGTGCAACGAGTGATGAAACGACTCTTGGAATGTATTTCTACGATGAGAAGCCTTCGCATGAGAACTTCACGCGCTCAGTTTCTAGCATGTTCGTAATTCCTCCTCATGCGCAAAATCATGAAGTGCATGGTACTTATGTGTTTGACAATGAAGTTGTTGTGAATGGCTTGCGTGCCCACATGCATTTCCGTGGCAAAGACATGAAGTTTTCAGTTGAATTGCCAGATGGCACGATGGAAGATTTGCTAAGCGTTCCTAACTATAGCTACGCATGGCAGCCTACTTACCAGTTAAGCGAAGCGAAGTTGCTTCCAGCGGGCACGAAAGTGCATGTGACTGGTGCCTTTGATAACTCGGCATTAAACACAGCTAACCCAGATCCAGATGAGCAGGTGACGTTTGGGTTGCAGAGCTGGGAAGAAATGTTTATTGGTTACTGGACGTATTATGAGACAGGTAAGTAATTCTTACTTTTTCATAGTCACCTAGTGACAGAAAACAAAAAGGCGCTCCTTACAGAGCGCCTTTTTTTTCGAGTAAAGAAATGACGACCGTTGCGCAAGTGTGTCGCTAGCGCTCAAAGCAGTTACAAAGAGTCACAATGTTTTCAGTGGCTTGCACTAAGCTATCAGCTCTTGTGCTCTATAATCTGAGCACTAAATTTACGCTTTTCGCGCTGGTCATCGATGTAATGAAGTATTTACAGCTATTTGTCGTATTGATTGCCTTTGCCTCTTCGGTGAGTGCGGCGCCGGCGCGTGATGTCGGAGACTTCGCGTTAATAGATCATACGGGAGTGTTTCATCAGCTAAGCCGATATTCGGATTCGCAGGCTGTCGTATTGTATTCATATGGCAAGGATTGTGATGTTGCCCAAGGGGCGATTGAGAAGCTCAATGTCTTGCGTGACAAATATCAAGCGCGCGATATTAGCTTCTTTATGATCGACTCTATTCCTGATGAAAGTCGAGCCGCCGTGCGCGCCTCTCTTGGTAATAAAAATTCTATCCCTGTCTTGATGGATACTTCGCAATTAGTATCCTATTC
Source organism: Gammaproteobacteria bacterium (assembly GCA_051252515.1). Classification (GTDB taxonomy): domain Bacteria; phylum Pseudomonadota; class Gammaproteobacteria; order Pseudomonadales; family Pseudohongiellaceae; genus UBA5078. The sequence goes on along the minus strand of JBPOFS010000009.1, from coordinate 107,321 downwards.
CCTTTCGATTTCACAAACTGGCGAAGTGTTGGTGGTTGATCCGCGAAGCATGCAGTTGCTCTATCGTGGAGCAATCGATAGTCGCGCTGTTGCTGCTGCCGCTGGTGAGTTAGACCGAGTGTCTCGAAACTATCTCGATGAAGTGCTATCGGCGATTTCCGTTGGCGGCCCTGATGTGGCTGATGTGTTGTGGAGCGGGGGGCATGAAATCCCGTATGGCGATATGACGTTGGAGGCCGATACGGTTTCTTACGCTAATGATGTGGCGCCAATCTTACAGGCCCGCTGTCAGTCGTGTCATCAAGATGGTGGTGTGGCGCCATGGTCTATGGATAGTCATCAGATGGTGAGCGGGTGGTCTGCAATGATGCGCGAAACGCTGCTGACATTGCGTATGCCACCAGGTCAGATCGATGAAGAATATGTAGATCAATATATTGATGTTCATACTATTTCAAGTGATGAAAAGCGGACCTTGGTGAAGTGGATTGATGGGGGCGCTACGTTCGATGGCGGTGTAGATCCTCTTGCTGAGGCGCCGCTGAACCCTTCTGGTTGGGCGTTGGGCGAGCCTGATCTCATTGTTGAGTTTCCTAGTCAGGAGATCCCAGCGTCTGGCATTCTCGACTATAAATTCGTGTCTGTTGAGCTTGGTCTGGAAGAGGATCGATGGGTGCGGGCCTATGAATTTGATATTGGTGATCAGTCAGTGCTGCACCATGTCGTTGCCTATACGCAAGATGCGAAGCAGCAAAAGCAGAACTCCAGTGGAGGGGGGAGCCGTACCAATTTTGGTGGCTTTGCGCCGGGCCGTGCACATGTGGAGTTTGATGAGAATACTGGGGTGTTGCTAGAGAAAGATATGCGCTTTATGGTGCAATTTCATTACAACACGATAGGCAGGACGGCGGTTGATGTGACGCGTATTGGGCTCTACTTTCAAGATACCAAGCCGGAGTTTCCCTTAAGTCGTACCGCTGTCATGGATGGTGAGTTTGTAATTCCCGCGGGAGACTCTGACTTTGATGTCAGCGCTCGAGTTGTGATTGACAAAGATTCCTACTTGTACAATTTTGCCCCTCATATGCACTTACGAGGGAAGCGGGTAAAGTACCGAGCCGAGTATCCGGATGGCACGAAAGAAGAGTTATTGTCGATTCCGAATTTTCAGCATAATTGGCAGATGGTCTATCGATTGAAGGAGCCTAAAATGCTCCCTGCAGGCACGGTCATTGTGGCTGAAGGTGCTTTCGATAACTCCGTTGGCAATAAGCTCAACCCTGATTCAGCCCAAGTAGTGCGTTGGGGGGATCAAGTTTGGGATGAAATGTTTATTACGTGGATGCGGGTGAGCGAGCGCTAGGCTCTGCATGTTTACCCTTAACTCTCTTTGAAGTTTTAACTTCCGAGCCTTTCTCTGTAGAATTCAGTCCAACTTTTCAATCTTTTTTTCTATTCTATTTAGCGTATTAACGCGGCATTGTTTGCCTTACTCTGGGGCGAACACTGTTTCTGTTGGATTTATTTATGGCCCTGCGTCCGCTCGTAAGCATTCTCACCGATGGAGGTTTTCATTCTGGTCATGCTCTGAGCGCAGAGCTTAATGTGACGCGTACGCTTGTTGTGCGGCAGGTAGAACAGCTGCGAGACATGGGGATAGAAGTGCACTCCGTCACTGGTAAAGGGTATCGTTTGCCTTATGTGCTGGAGTTGATCTGTAAAGAGGAGGTTCTAGCGCAGCTAGGAGATAGCGCAGCATCTTGGGGTGCTGAATTCGATGTCCTTTTCTCTACAGAGTCCACAAATGCTGACGCTATGGCAAAAGGTCGGGCCGGAGCATCGAGATATCTTTGTATTGCTGAGCATCAGTCGGCAGGAAAGGGGCGTAGAGGCAAAACTTGGGTGAGCCCGCTAGGGGCGAATATCTCCCTTTCTATGCTCTGGACGTTCAATGCTGGAATGGCAGCATTGGAGGGGTTGAGTCTTGTTGTCGCTATTCTCGTAGTCGATGCTCTAAAGTCCTGTGGTTATGAAGGGATGGGGGTGAAGTGGCCAAACGATATCTTGCTAGACGCCAATAAGCTTGCAGGAATATTAATTGAAATTAATGGCGACGCTGCGGGGCCGTGCAAGGTTGTGATTGGTGTTGGAGTGAATGTGAGGATGCCTGCATCGAGTGCGGAGAGTATCGATCAGCGCTATACAGACTTGGCGTCAAACTCAGAGACAACTCCTGATAGAAATCGGATCGCCGCATCGCTAGTGCTAAGTTTGCAGGCGGGGTTAGCGGAGTTTGCTAGGTTTGGTTTCTCGGCTTTTCAGGAACGCTGGAACGCTGTGGATGTATATAAGGGGCGTGTGGTGGATATCGTGAGTGGTGCTAATCGTCAGCGAGGAGTGTCCCTTGGTGTTAATGGCTCGGCGGCGCTGCTTTTGCAAACGGATGAGGGGGTGTTGCAGATATCTGGCGGCGAAATAACGCCTAGTTTGCGCCCAGTCTTTGAAGGCGGAGAGATTAATGCTTGAGCTTGATGTGGGGAATACGCGCATTAAGTGGCGTCGACTTGGCCCTCAGGGCGCTAGTGTGGCCTCTGGTGTTGAGGCTGGTAAGGACGGGGTGTTCGAATTTCTTGCGCAAGAGGGTGTGCCTAGCCGAGTGCGTATCTCATGTGTGCGCGATCAAGCGTTTCGGTCAGAGTTGGCGAGTGCTATTCAGTCCTGTTGGGGGTTGGTGCCTGAGTTTGCTGAATCAGTTGCCAGTTATGCAGGCCTAAGCAATGCTTATGCAATACCTGAAAAGCTGGGAGTCGATAGGTGGTTGGCCATGCTCGCGGCCCAAGAGATCGCTAGTGGAAAGTTTTGCGTGCTAGATGCAGGTAGTGCGCTGACATTAGATTTTGTCGAAGAGGGTGGTCGGCATTTGGGCGGGTATATAGTGCCTGGTCTGAGTATGCAGAAGAAAGTCTTGTTGCAGAATACTGCGATACGGATACCTGAGTTTGAATCTGGTGCGCAGTTAGTGCCAGGCCGCTCTACTGAGGCTGCTATTCTCAATGGAGTGATGAGTATGGCCATTTCTTGGATTGTCGAAGAGCGTCATGAGCATCTAGGTGGCTCGGAGTTGTTCTTAACTGGGGGCGACGCTTTGCTTCTTATGGGCTATTTGCAAAAAAAGGGAATCTCTTGCAGTCTGGTGCCCGAATTGGTGATGGATGGATTGAGCATTGCTCTGCCTTAAGTGGGAAGACTAGTTATGCGTGGCATATTATTGGGGCTGTTGTTGAGCAATGCGGTATTCCTGGCGTGGAATTTTCTAACTCCGCGCTTGGTGCCTGCTGCGCCGCGAGTAGCGGCTGTGTTGAGCGATTCTGATTCTCTACAGTTATTGAGTGAGGTTAATGCTGAGCAACTTCTGCCTTATCTCGGTGCTGAGCAGCTTGTTGTGGTGCCTGCCCCTGGTGAAAGTGTTGTAGTGGAGTTGGCTGGGCAGTATTGTGCAGAAATTGGACCGTTTCGAGATGAGTTAGATGCGCAGGGCTACGTTTCCTCTTTTGGGGAGCGCATGGATCTGGCGTTAGATGTGCGAGAGCTCCAGGCGGCGCCTGATTATCGGGTCTATCTGCCACCTTTTAGCTCTAGGGAGTTGGCACAAAGCACTCTATCGACACTGCGTGCCCAGTTTGCAGCGAACAACATTGGGATAGATACCTATCTTATGTCTCGTGGGGAATTGGCTAACGGCATTGCGTTGGGGCTATTCTCAGAGCAGACCAATGCCCTTAATGTGCAGCGTCAAATGGAGGTCTTGGGTTATAAGGTAGTTGTCCGTACTGAGCCAAAGTCAGAGGTGGAAGTGTGGCTATTAGCCACCGGTATGAGCGCTAAGGCTGAATTCGATCAGCGCTGGGTTCAAATGCGTCTTTCACGCTCCTATGTAGATGCTAGAGAAAAACTCTGCGAAACGATTGCACATCCCCTGTAATTCCCATAAAATGCCGCCTCTGAATAAGACACCCAATTTCCATTATTAGGAATTGGGGCTCTTGCAGGAGGGGTTCCCGAGTGGCTAAAGGGATCAGACTGTAAATCTGACGCGCGAGCTTCGGTGGTTCGAATCCACCCCCCTCCACCATATAAAGGTATGATTTTATTCGGCTTTTGAGCATGGCGGGTATAGTTCAGCGGTAGAACACCAGCCTTCCAAGCTGGTTACGCGGGTTCGATCCCCGCTACCCGCTCCAGTTTGTGTGGAGTATTTGTCGATCTCTGGTGCAGTTAGTTGGCACGCGGAGTCGGCAATATCGTATTTAAAAAACAGGTCTTGAGAAAGGGCCGCCTAAGTTTGGGGTGGTTGAAGTCTTGCAGCTTAAGCGGACGAAAGATTAGGCTCGGACTGTTTTATTACTAGTGTCTGGCTCGCATAGCTCAGAGGTAGAGCACTTCATTGGTAATGAAGAGGTCTCCGGTTCAACTCCGGATGTGAGCACCAGATTTGCGATTTTCTTGCTTCGATAGGTAAGAAAGCGTGGCAAGAAAGTGATGGTTCTGACTGTGTGTGCAATTGACGCTTCTGCAGTGGCCAAATGGTCGCAGGGCGAATGAAATATTATTAGAGGCGATCAAAATGGCTAAGAGTAAGTTCGAAAGAAATAAGTTGCATGTTAACGTTGGGACGATTGGCCACGTTGACCACGGTAAGACAACGCTAACAGCAGCGCTGACACGTGTATGTGCAGAGGTTTTTGGTGGTGAAGCGCGTGATTTCGCGCAGATCGATAACGCTCCTGAAGAAAGAGAGCGCGGTATTACGATCAACACTTCTCACGTTGAGTATGACTCAGAGATGCGTCACTACGCGCACGTTGACTGTCCAGGTCACGCGGATTACGTGAAAAACATGATTACAGGTGCTGCGCAGATGGACGGCGCGATCTTGGTAGTATCGGCTGCAGACGGCCCGATGCCACAAACGCGTGAGCACATCTTGCTGTCGCGTCAGGTTGGTGTTCCTTACATCGTAGTGTTCATGAACAAAGCGGACATGGTCGATGATGAAGAGCTACTAGAATTGGTAGAAATGGAAGTGCGCGAGTTATTGGATGCGTACGATTTCCCAGGTGATGACACACCAATCATCGTTGGTTCAGCGCTTAAGGCGTTGGAAGGTGATACGTCAGATATCGGCATGCCAGCAGTTAAGAAGCTTGTTGAGACTCTAGACACGTACATCCCAGATCCAGTTCGTGATGTTGAAAAGCCATTCTTGCTACCGATTGAGGACGTGTTCTCAATCTCAGGTCGTGGCACAGTGGTAACAGGCCGTGTTGAGCGTGGCATCGTTAAAGTTGGTGATGAGATCGAGATTGTTGGTCTTAAAGATACAACTAAAACAACGTGTACGGGTGTTGAGATGTTCCGTAAGTTGTTGGACGAAGGTCGTGCTGGTGAGAACGTTGGTGTTCTATTGCGTGGTACTAAGCGTGAAGAGATCGAGCGTGGTCAAGTATTGGCTAAGCCTGGTTCAATCACACCGCACACGAAGTTTGAAGCAGAAGTGTACATCCTGAGCAAGGATGAGGGTGGTCGTCACACGCCATTCTTCAAGGGCTACCGTCCACAGTTCTACTTCCGTACAACAGACGTGACTGGTGCCTGTGAGCTGCCAGAAGGCGTTGAGATGGTTATGCCAGGCGATAACGTCAAGATGGTAGTAACGTTGATCAACCCTATCGCTATGGACGATGGTCTACGTTTTGCGATCCGTGAGGGTGGCCGAACTGTTGGTGCTGGTGTCGTAGCAAAGATTTTTGAGTAATTAGTAAGTCACTAGACTTTGTGATGTAAACAAGCCGAAACGTCCTTTTAGGGCTTTCGGCTTGCTTATCTCTAAAAGATTTAGGCCAGTAGCTCAATTGGCAGAGCGACGGTCTCCAAAACCGTAGGTTGGGGGTTCGATTCCCTCCTGGCCTGCCATTATGTGCAGGGCCAAATCGTTAGATTCAGTCCGGGGTTACCGCCGATCAGGGCGGACGCCAGGCAAACCTGAGTTTCGTAATACTATGTCCGAAAAAATAAGTGATCAGGAATACAAGTTAGATTGGCTAAAGTGGATGGTTGTCGCTGTGCTCGTAGTTGTTGGCGTTTATGCTAATTCCTACTTCTCTGCAGAGTCACTTCTCTATAGAACGATTGGCTTGTTGATTCTTGGTGGCGCAGCAGCTTGGTTGGCTGTTCAAACGGCTAAAGGCAGCGCTTTCTTCTCTTTGTGTCTCGATGCTAGGGCAGAAATTCGTAAAGTTGTCTGGCCCACTCGCCAGGAAACTACTCAGACCACGATGATTGTGCTCGTAGTAGTCCTCGTAGTTGCGCTTCTTCTTTGGTTGCTAGATACGGGACTGAACGCGATCGTTTCTGGAATCATAGGATAGGGGTAGCAGATGGCAAAGCGTTGGTATGTAGTTCACGCCTATTCAGGGTATGAAAAGAAGGTCATGAATGCACTTTTAGAGCGCATAGCTCTTGCGGGCATGGAAGATCTGTTTGGCGAAGTATTGGTGCCAACCGAAGAAGTGCTCGAAATGCGTGCCGGTCAAAAGCGCAAGAGTGAGCGAAAGTTCTTTCCTGGCTACGTGTTGGTCGAGATGGAACTCAATGATGATACGTGGCACTTAGTAAAAGAAACGCCTCGTGTGCTTGGCTTTATCGGTGGTAAAGCAGAGCGACCTGCTCCCATTACTGCGAAAGAAGCAGACAAAATTCTACAACGTCTTGAAGACGGTCACGACAAGCCGACTCATAAAACTATCTACGAACCAGGCGAAATGGTGCGTGTTATTGATGGTCCTTTCAATGATTTCACTGGTGCAGTAGAAGAAGTGAATTATGAGAAGAGCCGTCTACGCGTTGCTGTCCTGATTTTTGGGCGTTCTACGCCAGTAGAGTTAGAGTTTGGACAAGTCGAAAAGACTTAAGTGTTTAGATTGCAAGGAAGTTCCTCGGACAAGCATGTCCTAAGTGTGCACGTTTTGTAGTGATGCATAGCGTGTTATTAAACTAGTCGTCGTCTTGCTTTATAGAGCATGGCGCGCAGGGGAGCTAAGTCTTTTGACTTAGCGCTTGAACCCTAAAGGAGAAGTTAAACATGGCCAAGAAAGTCACCGCTTATATCAAGCTTCAGGTTGCAGCTGGTAAAGCTAATCCTAGCCCACCCGTAGGTCCTGCATTGGGTCAACGTGGCGTCAACATCATGGAATTCTGTAAGGCGTTCAATGCGCAAACGCAAAGCGTTGAGCCAGGCCTTCCAATTCCTGTCGTAATTACCGTATATGCGGATCGCAGCTTTACGTTCATTACAAAAACACCTCCTGCTGGCGTATTGATTCGCAAGGCAGTAGGAATTGCCAAAGGCAGTGCCCGACCAAACACGGACAAGGTCGCTAAGATCACCCGTGCGCAGCTTGAAGAGATCGCAACAGTTAAGATGCCTGATCTCACGGCAGCGGATATGGATGCGGCAGTGCGTACACTGGCTGGCAGCGCGCGTAGTGCTGGTATTGATGTAGAGGGGATCTAAGAATCATGGCGAAATTGTCTAAAAAAAGTAAAGCGATCGCTGAGAAGATCGATTCAAGCAAGACTTACTCAATAGCTGAGGCTGTTGCCCTGCTTACTGAATTTGCTTCATCAAAATTCAAAGAGTCTATTGATGTGGCAGTGAACTTGGGCGTTGACCCACGTAAATCTGACCAGGTAGTGCGCGGCTCTACATTGCTTCCACACGGCACAGGTAAGACTGTTCGTGTTGCTGTATTCGCTCAAGGCGACAACGTCGCTAAAGCCACAGAAGCTGGTGCTGACATCGTCGGATTCGACGATCTAGCAGAAAGCATTGCTGCTGGTAATATGGATTTTGACGTTGTAATTGCTACTCCAGACGCGATGCGCGTTGTTGGTAAGCTTGGTCAAGTTCTAGGTCCACGCGGTCTAATGCCTAACCCTAAAGTGGGTACGGTGACTGCAGACGTCGCGACGGCTGTGCGTAACGCAAAAGCAGGTCAAGTGCGTTATAGAACAGACAAGAAAGGTATTATCCACGGTGGCATTGGTAAGGTCGGTTTTGATGCCGCGTCTATCCAAGGCAATATCGAAGCGCTTATATCTGATTTGAAGCGAGCAAAGCCTGCTTCATCTAAGGGCGTATACGTACAAAAAGTGGTTCTTTCTACCACTATGGGGCCTGGTATTTTGATCGACCAGTCTTCTATTGATGCATAAAACGACTTAATTGTCGCAACAGACTTTGGGGTTTTGCCATCGTACTTGTACGTTGGCAGGGCTATCAAAGACCGTAGGTGTGGTGGTGCTTGTTAGGCCTCGACTTAATTTCCCTACGCAGATGGTGTAACCCGATCCTGCATTGCTTGAGGATCCACTTCACCAGTTAAAAGTCCCGCTGTTAACGGAAGTATTGATAGCAGCGGGGTTCACTAATATGGGGGCCGGCAACGGAACCCGAATCAGGAGTTAAGCTAGTGGCTATTAGACTAGAAGACAAAAAGCAAATCGTCTCGGAAGTCAATGAAGCTGCTACTAGTGCTTTGTCCGCAGTGCTCGCCGATTATCGCGGCGTTACTGTGAGCGACCTTACAGAGCTACGTAAAGTTGCACGTCAAAACAATGTATATCTACGGGTTGTACGTAATACCCTGCTTAAAAAAGCAGTAGAGAACACAGACTTTGACTGCATGAAAGACGCTCTCGTTGGTCCTACGATTTTGGCATTTGCAATGGAAGATCCAGGCGCCGCAGCACGCGTGCTCAAGGATTTTGCTAAAGGCAATGACAAGTTCGAGATCAAGGCACTCTCTATTGGTGGAAAATTATTAGGCGCTGACCAACTAGACGCATTGGCAAGTCTACCGACCTACGATCAGGCGGTTTCTATGCTTATGAGTGTAATGCTTGGCCCGATAACGAAACTGACAAGAACATTCAACGACGTGCCTTCAAAGGTTACTCGTGTTGTTGCAGCAGTTCGCGACCAAAAGAAAGAAGCAGCGTAATTCTTATTTTTGATTAAACCGTTTTTAAATTAATTTGTTAATAGGAGATATGAGTCATGGCTCTATCTAAAGATGATATCTTGAATGCTATTGCTGAAATGTCAGTAATGGACGTAGTAGAACTTGTTTCAGCAATGGAAGAAAAGTTCGGTGTTTCTGCTGCAGCAGCAGTAGCGGCAGCAGCACCTGCAGCAGCGTCAGCTGAAGCAGCTGAAGAAAAAACTGAATTTGACATCGTTCTTACAGCCGTTGGCGAAAAGAAAGTAAATGTCATTAAAGTAGTACGTACTATCACTGGTCTTGGCTTGAAAGAAGCTAAGGACATGGTAGACGGCGCTCCTTCTACTTTGAAAGAAGGCGCAAACAAGGCTGAAGCCGAAGCTGCGAAGAAAGATCTAGAAGAAGCCGGCGCAACTGTTGAGCTTAAGTAAGACATTGCGTAAGCAATAGAACACTGGAATCGGGCAGGGTTTTCCCCTGTCCGATTTTGGTGCTTTCTAATTTTAGCCAATAGCGTTTATAAAACTGATTTTGTAAGAGATTTTATTCGGTGGCGGGGTTGTCCACATTACGTGGACTAAAGTTCAGACAAGTACTTTCAGCTCGAAATGCTTAAGCGCGCAATGCTAAGTGGTTTCATGTGGCTGAGTTAAGTACACACTTGTTAGGAAAAGCACTAATGGCCTATTCGTATACAGAAAAAAAACGTATCCGTAAAGACTTTGGTAAATTGCCAAGCGCAATGGATATACCATATCTTTTGTCTACTCAGATTGATTCATTTCGTCAATTTACTCAAGCTGATGTATCTCCGACTGACCGGCTCGAGCAAGGTCTGCACGCTGCGTTCAAGTCTGTGTTCCCTATCGTCAGCTATTCTGGGAAAGCGATACTCGAATATGTAAGCTACGATCTAGGCAAGCCCGCGTTTGACGTTAAAGAATGTCAGCTGCGCGGCATTACTTATTCCGTTTCTCTGCGCGTTAAAGTGCGTCTGATTCTTTTTGATAAAGAATCCACTACGCAGACAATCAAAGATATTAAAGAACAAGAAGTCTACATGGGTGAGATCCCTGTGATGACTGACAGTGGTACATTTGTGATTAACGGCACCGAGCGTGTTGTAGTATCGCAATTGCATCGCTCGCCTGGTGTGTTCTTCGACCACGATAAAGGCAAGACTCACAGCTCGGGCAAACTGCTTTATTCTGCTCGCATCATTCCTTACCGTGGCTCATGGTTGGATTTCGAATTTGATCCAAAAGACATGGTATACGTGCGTATTGATAGACGCCGTAAGCTGCCAGCAACTGTATTGTTGCGTGCTCTCGAGTTCACTTCTCAAGAAATCTTGGGAATTTTCTACGAGAATGATACTTACAAGATTTCCAGCAAAGAATCAGAGATTCTGCTAGACGTCGTACCTTCACGTCTTCGCGGCGAAGTGATGAACTTCCCGATTACTGATAAGAAGGGCGAGTTAATTGTTGAAGAAGGTCGTCGTATTACAGCTCGTCATATCCGCCAGATGGAGAAAGCGAAGCTTACAGAGCTAAAGGTTACGTCTGAGTTCTTGCACGGCAAGTCGCTCGCGAAAGATGTTATCAATGCTGATACAGGCGAGATCATTCTTGAGTGCAACACATTGATGACGCAAGAAACGGTCACAGTGTTACTTGAATCAGGCGTGAAAGCGTTTGAGACAATCTTCACAAATGATCTTGACTGTGGTCCGTTCGTTTCTGACACCTTACGTGTTGACTCAACAACGAACCGTCTAGAAGCGCTGGTTGAAATCTACCGAATGATGCGCCCAGGCGAGCCGCCCACTAAAGATTCTGCAGAGAACCTTTTCTCAAACCTATTCTTCTCGTCCGAGCGTTACGATCTTTCGTCCGTAGGGCGTATGAAGTTTAACCGTCGTCTCGGTCGTGCTGAGAGCGAAGGCTCGCCAGTATTGAGCACTAGCGATATCGTGGATGTGCTTAAAACTTTAGTCGCTATTCGTAACGGCTTCGGTGTGGTCGATGATATCGATCACCTAGGTAACCGTCGTATTCGTTCTGTTGGCGAAATGGCCGAGAACCAATTCCGAGTTGGTTTAGTACGTGTTGAGCGAGCTGTAAAAGAACGCTTAAGCATGGCTGACTCAGAAGGCTTAATGCCACAAGACATGATTAACGCTAAGCCGGTGGCAGCAGCAATCAAAGAGTTCTTTGGCTCAAGCCAGTTGTCTCAGTTCATGGATCAAAATAATCCGCTATCAGAAGTGACGCATAAGCGTCGTGTTTCTGCTCTAGGACCTGGTGGTCTTACTCGTGAACGTGCTGGCTTTGAAGTACGTGACGTTCACCCTACTCACTACGGCCGTGTATGTCCTATTGAGACTCCGGAAGGTCCGAACATTGGTCTGATCAACTCACTAGCAACTTATGCGCGTACCAATTCTTATGGTTTCCTTGAGAGCCCTTACCGCAAAGTAGTTAATAACCGCGTGACTAACGAAATCGATTTCTTGTCTGCTATTGATGAGAGCGAATTTGTTATTGCACAGGCTAGTGCTGGATTGGATGCAAACGGTGGTTTTGTCGAAAACCTAGTGACAGTGCGTCACAACGGTGAAACGACACTTATGCCACGTGACCAAATTAACTATATGGATGTGGCGCCTCAGCAGATGGTATCTGTGGCGGCGGCATTGATTCCGTTCCTTGAGCACGACGATGCTAACCGTGCATTGATGGGTTCAAACATGCAACGTCAGGCCGTTCCAACGCTACGAGCTGAAAAGCCGTTGGTGGGAACAGGTCTAGAGCGTAACGTTGCAGGCGACTCTGGTGTTTGCGTAGTTGCAGAGCACGGTGGCGTAATCGAAAGCGTTGATGCATCTCGTATTATTGTACGAGTGCGTGACGAGGAGACTGAAGCGGGTGAGGCGGGTGTGGATATCTACAACCTTACTAAATACACCCGTTCTAACCAGAATACTTGTATTAACCAGCAACCATTGGTTAAGCAAGGTGAGGTTATTCAACGTGGCGATATTCTTGCAGACGGACCATCGGTTGATATCGGTGAGCTGGCGCTTGGTCAGAATATGCGTATCGCGTTTATGCCTTGGAATGGTTACAACTTCGAAGATTCGATCTTGATCTCTGAGCGTGTTGTTAAAGAGGACAGGCTAACAACGATCCATATTCAGGAACTGACCTGTGTGGCTCGTGATACGAAGCTTGGCTCTGAAGAAATTACAGCGGATATTCCTAACGTAGGCGAAGGCGCGTTAAGCAAGCTTGACGAATCCGGTGTTGTATTCATCGGCGCTGAAGTAAACGGCGGCGATATCTTGGTGGGTAAAGTGACGCCTAAGGGCGAAACGCAGCTAACACCAGAAGAAAAACTATTACGCGCAATCTTTGGTGAGAAAGCGTCTGATGTTAAAGACACTTCGCTTCGAGTACCAACAAGTGTGAAAGGCACCGTCATTGACGTGCAGGTCTTTACGCGTGATGGCTTGGAGAAAGATCAGCGTGCTCTTGAAATTGAGCGAGCTCAATTGGCTAAAGTTCGTAAAGACATCAACGATGAATTTAGAATCGTTGAGGGCGCTACGTTCCATCGTCTACGTGCAGCTTTGTTGGATAAAACAGTTGCGGGCGGCCCAGGCTTGAAGAAAGGCGCTACTCTGACTGCAGACTATCTTGATGGGCTTGCTCATGATGAATGGTTCAAGCTGCGTTTGAACGAAGAGGAGCTGAACAAGCAACTCGAGCGTGCAGAAGAGCAGTTGAAAGAGCGTCGTGTTGATCTAGATGACCGCTTTGAAGATAAGAAGCGCAAGCTGACTCAAGGTGATGATCTAGCTCCTGGTGTGCTGAAAATCGTTAAAGTCTATCTAGCGATCAAGCGTCGCATTCAGCCAGGCGACAAAATGGCTGGACGTCATGGTAACAAGGGTGTGATCTCTGTGATTATGCCTGTAGAAGACATGCCGTATGACGAAACAGGCAACCCAGTGGATGTAGTACTTAACCCGCTTGGTGTTCCTTCTCGTATGAACGTGGGTCAGGTGCTAGAAACGCATTTGGGCGCGGCAGCTAAAGGCCTTGGTGATCGCATCAATGTTATGTTGGAAGAGAAACGTAAAGTGGCAGAAGTTCGAAAGCTGCTTGACGAAATCTACAACTCTGTAGGAACGAAGAAAGAAGATCTTGATTCCTTTAGTGATGACGAGATCATGGAACTTGCGCATAACTTGCGTAAAGGTGTGCCGATGGCTACGCCAGTGTTCGACGGTGCTGCAGAGTCTGAGATTAAGCAAATGCTTAAGCTAGCAGGAATGGACGAAAGTGGTCAGGTCACACTTTATGATGGTCGTACCGGTGAGTCGTTTGATCGACAGGTCACAGTCGGCATTATGTATATGCTGAAACTGAACCACCTTGTAGACGATAAGATGCATGCGCGTTCTACTGGTTCTTATAGCCTTGTTACTCAGCAGCCGCTGGGTGGTAAAGCGCAGTTCGGTGGACAGCGTTTCGGGGAAATGGAAGTGTGGGCGCTAGAAGCTTACGGCGCAGCTTATACACTTCAGGAAATGCTCACAGTGAAGTCAGATGACGTCGCAGGGCGTACCAAAATGTATAAGAACATCGTGGATGGCGACCATCGTATGGAGCCAGGTATGCCCGAATCGTTCAATGTGTTGTTGAAAGAAATCCGATCTCTCGCTATCGATATGGATCTAGACGTATCCAAGAAGTAGTGAGTTACCGCCCATCGCCATGCGATGGGCGGCATTTAGATTTTAAAGTAACACAACGAATTAGTGATTTTATGAAACCTGTTGCCATTGCGCATCAGGCGGAGGATATAGAATGAAAGACCTGCTAGGGTTACTTAAGTCCCAATCACAATCTGATGAATTTGACTCGATCCGTATCGGTCTGGCGTCGCCAGAGATGATACGCGCCTGGTCATTCGGCGAAGTTAAGAAGCCGGAAACGATCAATTATCGAACTTTCAAGCCTGAGCGTGATGGCTTGTTCTGCGCAAAAATCTTTGGACCAGTTAAAGATTACGAATGTTTGTGCGGAAAATACAAACGTCTTAAGCACCGCGGTGTTATCTGCGAGAAGTGTGGCGTTGAAGTGGCATTGTCAAAAGTGCGTCGTGATCGCATGGGCCACATCGAATTGGCGAGTCCTGTCGCCCACATCTGGTTCCTCAAGTCGCTTCCGTCTCGTATCGGTTTGTTGCTAGATATGACCTTGCGTGATATCGAACGAATTCTTTATTTCGAATCGTTTGTTGTAACTGATCCAGGCATGACCACTCTAGAAAAAGGTCAATTGCTTAGTGATGAGCAGTACTACGACGCGATGGAAGAGTTTAGCGATGAGTTCGACGCCAAGATGGGCGCCGAAGCCGTGCAACAGCTCATGAAAGATATGGATGTTGATGCTGAAGTGTTGCGCTTGCGTGAAGAGATTCCGCAAACAAACTCTGAAACTAAGTTGAAGAAGCTTTCTAAGCGTCTTAAATTGCTAGAAGCATTTGCAGATTCGGGCAATAAGCCAGAGTGGATGGTGTTGACTGTATTGCCAATTCTGCCACCTGATTTGCGTCCTTTGGTTCCTCTGGATGGCGGCCGTTTTGCGACGTCTGACCTGAACGATCTATATCGTCGAGTGATCAACCGTAATAACCGTCTTAAGCGTCTTCTGGACCTTAACGCGCCTGATATCATCGTACGCAACGAAAAGCGTATGTTGCAGGAAGCCGTTGATGCATTGCTAGATAACGGTCGTCGTGGCCGTGCGATTACAGGCTCTAACAAGCGTCCTTTGAAATCTTTGGCTGACATGATCAAAGGTAAGCAAGGCCGTTTCCGTCAGAATCTACTAGGTAAGCGTGTTGATTACTCTGGCCGTTCGGTAATCGTGGTTGGACCAACACTTAAGCTTCATCAGTGTGGTTTGCCTAAGAAAATGGCACTTGAGCTCTTTAAGCCCTTTATTTTCGGTAAGCTTGAGCGTCGTGGTTTGGCCACTACTATCAAAGCCGCTAAGAAGATGGTTGAGCGCGAAACAGCTGAAGTGTGGGATATTCTTGCCGATGTTATTCGCGAGCATCCAGTGCTTCTTAACCGAGCGCCAACACTTCACCGTCTTGGTATTCAAGCGTTCGAGCCTGTACTGATCGAAGGTAAAGCGATTCAGTTGCACCCATTAGTGTGTGCGGCTTACAACGCTGACTTTGACGGTGACCAAATGGCTGTTCACGTTCCTCTGACTCTAGAGGCACAGCTTGAAGCGCGTACGTTGATGATGTCGACGAACAATATTCTTGCACCTGCCAGCGGTGAGCCAATCATCGTTCCTTCACAAGACGTTGTCTTGGGTCTTTACTATATGACTCGCTCGCGTGTGAATGCGAAGGGTGAGGGCATGGTATTCGCGGATGCGGCTGAAGTTCAGCGTGCATACGAGACTGGCAATGTGCATTTGCAGGCTCGTATTAAAGCCCGAATCACAAGCACGGTTGCCGATACAGAGGGTGGTCGAACCACTACTCGTTCTATGGTCGAAACGACTGTGGGTCGTGTGTTGTTGTTCAACATAGTTCCAGCCGGACTCCCTTTTGATATGGTCAATTTGAAAATGACCAAGAAGCAGATCTCCGGTATTTTGAATGCCTGTTATCGTTGGGTTGGCTTGAAAGAGACTGTTATCTTCGCTGACCAATTAATGTATACCGGTTATAAGTATTCCACGCGCTCTGGTTCTTCCATTGGTGTGAATGATTTCGTTATTCCTGTTGAGAAAGCGTCAATCATCGCGCAAGCGGATGCGGAAGTAGAAGAAATTGAAAATCAGTACGCCTCAGGTCTAGTGACCCAAGGTGAGAAATACAACAAAGTGATCGATATTTGGTCACGTGCGAACGACCTTGTCGCTAAGTCGATGATGGACGGGCTTTCTACTGAGCCAGTAATCAATAAAGAGGGTAAGGAAGAGCGTCAAGAGTCCTTCAACTCTGTTTATATTTATGCCGACTCAGGTGCTCGAGGCTCGCCCGCACAGATTCGTCAATTGGCCGGTATGCGTGGTCTGATGGCGCGTCCAGATGGCTCCATTATTGAAACGCCGATTACTGCAAACTTCCGTGAAGGTTTGAGTGTTGTGCAGTACTTCACCTCGACGCACGGTGCGCGTAAAGGTTTGGCGGATACGGCATTGAAAACAGCTAACTCGGGTTACTTGACTCGTCGATTGGTTGATATTTCTCAGGATCTCGTAATTACAGAGCACGACTGTGGCACTTCTGGTGGCTTGACTATGCGTCCGGTCATTGAAGGTGGCGACATCATCGCGCCTTTGGGCGATCGTGTACTTGGTCGAGTGTTTACAGAAGCGGTATGTGACGAAACGACTGGTGAAGTCATCGTTGATGCTGGCGTAATGGTTGACGAGCGCTTGGTAGAGAAGTTGGACGCACTTGGTGTTGATGAAGTGCACGTGCGCTCTCCGATTACCTGTGAAACTCGTTTCGGTATTTGTCGACTTTGTTACGGGCGTGATCTTGCTCGTGGCCATATCGCCAATGTCGGTGAGGCTATTGGTGTTATCGCCGCTCAGTCCATCGGTGAGCCAGGCACGCAGTTAACGATGCGTACGTTCCACATCGGTGGTGCGGCATCGCGAGCAACGGCAGCAGACAACGTGCAAGTGAAAACGAAAGGTAGTGTGCAGCTTCACAACATGAAAACTGTTGAGAATGCTCAGGGCAACCTAGTGGTAGTGTCGCGTTCTGGTGAGCTACTAGTGAGTGATGAAGGTGGTCGTGAGCGTGAGAAGTATAAACTTCCTTACGGCGCAATGATCACTCTTGGCAAGAACTTGAAAGTAGAGTCTGGTCAAGTAGTTGCAACATGGGATCCGCACACTCACCCAATTATTACGGAAGTGGCAGGTAAGGTAGCTTTTGCCAATATGGAAGAAGGCATTACGGTGCGTCGTCAGACGGATGAGATCACTGGTCTGTCCAGTCTCTCTGTTATCGATGCGGCTGAGCGTTCTACTGCGGCAAAAGAATTGCGTCCTGCGGTAACTTTGCTAGATGTGGACGGCAAAGAGCTTTGTATTCCAGGTACTAACGTTCCTGCACATTACTTCTTGCCTGCAAATGCCATTATCGGCATCCAGGATGGCGTGCAGCTTAATATTGGTGATGTTATCGCCCGTATTCCGCAAGAAGGCTCGAAGACTCGTGACATCACGGGTGGTCTGCCTCGCGTAGCCGATTTGTTCGAAGCGCGTAAGCCTAAAGAGCCTGCAATTCTTGCGGAGATTTCCGGAACGATTTCCTTCGGTAAAGAAACTAAGGGCAAGCGTCGTTTGATCATCACTCCTAAGGATGGCGTGAATCCTATTGATGGCAGCAGTCATTACGAAGCGTTGATTCCTAAGTGGCGCACCATGACTGTATTCGAAGGCGAATTCATCGAAAAAGGTGAAGTTGTTTCCGACGGCCCACCCTCGCCGCACGATATTCTCCGACTTAAAGGGGTTGAACCCTTGGCTGAGTACATCGTCAATGAGGTTCAGGAAGTTTATCGACTCCAGGGTGTGCGTATTAACGACAAACACATTGAAGTTATCGTCCGTCAAATGCTGCGTAAAGTTGAGATCTCCTTCACTGGCGACTCAAGCTTCATTAAAGGCGAGCAGGTCACGTTCACACAAGTGGCTGAAGAAAACGACAAAATGCGTGAGAAGAAGCAAGTTGAAGCGCGCTTCGATCGCATGTTGTTAGGTATTACGAAAGCCTCTTTGGCAACTGAGTCCTTTATTTCGGCGGCGTCTTTCCAAGAGACAACGCGTGTATTGACGGAAGCGGCAGTAACAGGCAAGCGCGATTTCTTGCGCGGGCTGAAAGAGAACGTCGTAGTGGGTCGACTAATTCCTGCGGGAACAGGTTTGGCTTATCACGAGGCTCGCAAGCGTGCGGCGATGGAATCGGCGTCCGCGGCAGAGGGCTCAACAGTAAGTGCTAGCGATGTTGAAGCGGCATTGACTGAGGCTCTTAAAGGCGAAGGTTAATAGCCGTTCGTTTTTTAGAAGTTGACTATGGGGTGTGAGGTCTTTAAACTCTCGCATCCTTTATTCTGGGTATTGTGCGCAAAATCTACTTTTTAAGTCGATTTTGAACCATCTCAGGTGTGGAATTTCCACACAGGCGAGTCATCGCCAATTAAACAGGTTGATATCTGGCGGCGTGTTGTTGTCAGTGTATTTAAAATATAAGCAAGTGTAGGCAGGAGTATTGAATGGCAACTATTAACCAGTTGGTTCGTAAGCCGAGACAAAGCAAGGTAAGCAAAAGCGACGTACCAGCTTTGCAGGGTTGCCCGCAAAGACGAGGCGTGTGTACGCGTGTTTACACCACCACACCAAAGAAGCCGAACTCAGCATTGCGTAAAGTGTGCCGTGTGCGCCTAACCAATGGCTATGAAGTCTCTTCCTACATTGGTGGTGAAGGTCACAACCTACAGGAACACTCCGTGGTTCTTATTCGTGGTGGTCGTGTAAAAGACCTTCCAGGTGTTCGTTACCACACTGTTCGCGGTAGCTTGGATACGTCTGGCGTATCAGATCGTAAGCAAGGCCGTTCTAAGTACGGTGCGAAGCGACCTAAGTAAGTCATTAGCCCTCGCTTCGGCGGCGGCGATGTAAATGCAGTAACAGTAAGGCCGAATGTCGGCAGCACATCCTGTGTTGTTGGGGATTTCGGATGACCTGAATATAACGAGGTAGTCATGCCAAGAAGACGCGTAGTAGCCAAACGGGAAATCCTGCCCGATGCTAAGTATGGTAGTAAAGTACTTGCGAAATTCATGAATCACGTCATGGAAGATGGAAAAAAGTCAGTCGCCGAAAAAATCGTTTACGGTGCGCTTGAAGTTGTAAAGGGACAGTCAAGTACTGATCCGCTTGAGACTTTTGAAAAAGCCCTCGAAGCAATCGCTCCAATGGTAGAGGTTAAATCTCGCCGTGTGGGTGGTGCTACTTACCAAGTTCCCGTCGAAGTACGAGTAGAGCGCCGTTCAGCGCTTGCTATGCGTTGGTTGGTTGAGCATTCGCGCAAGCGTGGTGAGAAGTCTATGGCATTGCGATTGGCTGGCGAGATTGCTGATGCGGCTAACGGTCGTGGTAGTGCAGTTAAGAAACGCGAAGATGTGCACCGTATGGCAGAAGCCAACCGTGCGTTCTCACATTACCGATTCTGATAAACAGAATTTTATTCACTTAAATAATTGAAGGTGCGACTGTGGCCAGAAAAACCCTATTGAGCCGATATAGAAATATTGGAATCGTTGCTCACGTGGATGCCGGTAAGACGACAACGAGTGAGCGAGTGCTGTTTTACACAGGTCTTTCTCATAAGATTGGTGAAGTGCACGATGGCGCTGCAACCATGGACTGGATGGAGCAAGAGCAAGAGCGAGGGATTACAATTACCTCTGCTGCTGTAACCTGTTTCTGGTCTGGGATGTATCAGCAGTTTGACGAGCACCGTATCAACATCATCGATACTCCAGGGCACGTTGACTTCACAATCGAAGTTGAGCGTTCTTTGCGTGTGCTTGATGGCGCTGTTGTAGTGCTGTGTGGTTCTTCTGGTGTGCAGCCGCAGACTGAAACGGTATGGCGTCAAGCTAACCGTTATGAAGTTCCGCGTCTAATCTTCGTTAACAAGATGGACCGTACTGGCGCAGACTTCTTGCGCGTAGTTGATCAAGTTAAAACTCGTCTAGGTGCTATTCCTGTGCCAATGCAGTTACCTATTGGCGCGGAAGATGACTTCCGTGGCGTAGTTGACTTGCTTAAGATGAAGAGCATCATTTGGAGTGAGGCGGATCAAGGATTGACCTTCGAATACGAAGAGATCCCTGCAGACATGGTAGAGGCTTGCAATAAGTGGCGCGAGCACCTTATCGAAAATGCGGCTGAAGCTAATGATGAGTACATGGAAAAATACCTTGGCGGCGACGAGCTTACCGACGAGGAAATCATTGCGGGCATGCGTTCACGTACGCTTTCTGGTGAGATTGTTCCAACTTTCTGTGGTTCTGCATTTAAGAACAAAGGTGTTCAGGCTGTATTGGATGCGGTTATTCAGTACCTTCCATCGCCAACAGAAGTTAAGGCTATTGAAGGCGAGCTTGAAGATGGCACGATCGCTACTCGCGAAGCAGATGACTCTGCGCCATTCGCTGCTCTAGCGTTCAAAATCGCGACAGACCCGTATGTGGGTACGTTGACTTTCTTCCGAGTTTATTCTGGTAAGTTGGTCTCTGGCGATGGTGTGTATAACCCAGTTAAGTCTAAGAAAGAACGTATCGGTCGTATGGTGCAAATGCGCTCTAACAACCGAGATGAAATTAAAGAAGTATATGCCGGTGACATCGCTGCTGCGATTGGTTTGAAAGATGTCACTACGGGTGAGACTCTTTGTGACCCAGAGAACATCATCACACTAGAGCGCATGGACTTCCCGGATCCTGTTATCTCTGTGGCTGTAGAGCCTAAGACGAAAGCAGACCAAGAGAAGATGGGTATCGCGTTGAGCAAATTGGCTCAAGAAGACCCTTCTTTCCGCGTAGAGACTGATGAAGAGTCTGGTCAGACTATCATCTCCGGTATGGGCGAGTTGCACCTAGACGTGTTGGTCGACCGTATGCGCCGAGAGTTCTCTGTTGAAGCGAATATTGGTAAGCCTCAGGTGGCCTACCGTGAAACGATCAGGAAGACTGTTGAAGTTGAAGGTAAGCACGTTAAGCAGTCTGGTGGTCGTGGTCAGTTTGGCCATGTATGGTTGCGCCTTGAGCCTCTCCCGGCTGACGAAGAGTATCAATTCGTCAACGAGATCGTTGGTGGTGCAGTACCAAGAGAATTCATCGGTGCCGTCGATAAGGGCGTGCAAGAGCAGATGAAGAATGGTGTGTTGGCTGGATACCCGTTGTTGGCGATGAAAGTCACCTTGTATGACGGCTCCTACCATGACGTCGACTCTAGTGAAATGGCGTTCAAAATTGCTGGTTCTTTGGCAATGAAGAAAGGCGCACTTATGGCTGACGCGGCACTGCTTGAGCCGATGATGAAGGTCGAAGTTGTGACGCCTGAAGAAAACATGGGTGATGTGATGGGTGATTTGAATCGCCGTCGCGGAACCGTGCAAGGCATGGAAGATAGCGCCAGTGGTCGCATCATTAATGCCGAGGTTCCTCTGTCAGAAATGTTTGGTTATGCCACTGACTTGCGTTCAGCTACGCAAGGCCGTGCAACATATACCATGGAATTTTTGAAATATGCAGAAGTCCCTAACAACATAAAAGAGAGCATTATTGCCAACGGCCAGTAATGCTAGCGGGCACTTCGGTGCCCGTGTTCCGACTCCTTTTAATTGACGCTTTAATGAGGTGATATTGTGGCGAAGAGTAAGTTCGAAAGAAATAAATTGCACGTTAACGTTGGAACGATTGGCCACGTTGACCACGGTAAGACAACGCTAACAGCAGCGCTGACACGTGTATGTGCAGAGGTTTTTGGTGGTGAAGCGCGTGATTTCGCGCAGATCGATAACGCTCCTGAAGAAAGAGAGCGCGGTATTACGATCAACACTTCTCACGTTGAGTATGACTCAGAGATGCGTCACTACGCGCACGTTGACTGTCCAGGTCACGCGGATTACGTGAAAAACATGATTACAGGTGCTGCGCAGATGGACGGCGCGATCTTGGTAGTATCGGCTGCAGACGGCCCGATGCCACAAACGCGTGAGCACATCTTGCTGTCGCGTCAGGTTGGTGTTCCTTACATCGTAGTGTTCATGAACAAAGCGGACATGGTCGATGATGAAGAGCTACTAGAATTGGTAGAAATGGAAGTGCGCGAGTTATTGGATGCGTACGATTTCCCAGGTGATGACACACCAATCATCGTTGGTTCAGCGCTTAAGGCGTTGGAAGGTGATACGTCAGATATCGGCATGCCAGCAGTTAAGAAGCTTGTTGAGACTCTAGACACGTACATCCCAGATCCAGTTCGTGATGTTGAAAAGCCATTCTTGCTACCGATTGAGGACGTGTTCTCAATCTCAGGTCGTGGCACAGTGGTAACAGGCCGTGTTGAGCGTGGCATCGTTAAAGTTGGTGATGAGATCGAGATTGTTGGTCTTAAAGATACAACTAAAACAACGTGTACGGGTGTTGAGATGTTCCGTAAGTTGTTGGACGAAGGTCGTGCTGGTGAGAACGTTGGTGTTCTATTGCGTGGTACTAAGCGTGAAGAGATCGAGCGTGGTCAAGTATTGGCTAAGCCTGGTTCAATCACACCGCACACGAAGTTTGAAGCAGAAGTGTACATCCTGAGCAAGGATGAGGGTGGTCGTCACACGCCATTCTTCAAGGGCTACCGTCCACAGTTCTACTTCCGTACAACAGACGTGACTGGTGCCTGTGAGCTGCCAGAAGGCGTTGAGATGGTTATGCCAGGCGATAACGTCAAGATGGTAGTAACGTTGATCAACCCTATCGCTATGGACGATGGTCTACGTTTTGCAATCCGTGAGGGTGGCCGAACTGTTGGTGCTGGTGTCGTAGCAAAGATATTTGAGTAATTAAATGGAAGGGCGGTGCCTTCGGGTGCCGCCTTTTTCATTGCGTGTAGGAATAGCAAGAGCAAACAATCAAAAGATCGGTATTGTTTCTCTTGACAAGTAGGGGGCGTGAACTTAGAATCTCGCTTCCATTTTTTCGGTATTGAAGCCGAACGAATAACAACGAATAGTTACTGTTTCATTTAAAAGTTTTTTGGAGATTTGAGTAGATGCAAAGTCAGCGTATCAGAATTCGGCTAAAAGCCTTTGATCATCGGCTGATCGATCAGTCTACCCAAGAGATAGTCGATACGGCGAAGCGAACTGGTGCGCAAGTGCGAGGGCCTATTCCGCTGCCGACGAATATTGAACGTTATACCATCTTGGTTTCACCACACGTGAACAAAGATGCTCGTGATCAATACGAAATCCGTACGCATAAGCGTTTGTTGGATATCGTAGAGCCCACAGAAAAAACAGTAGATGCTTTAATGAAATTGGATCTAGCGGCTGGTGTAGAGGTGCAGATCAGCCTAGGTTAATACCTCGCGGTATTAGTTTAGAGTTGAGCCTTGTTTGCAGCAGTGCAGCGAACTGGTCGGAGTTTCCGACTATTAACATGCTCGAAGGGCACGTTGAATTGCCCTGTAGCGAACATGGTGTAATGCGTAAGCAGCCATAGCGGGTTTTAGCCCCGTACACGATGAGGTTTATATAATGTCGATTGGATTAGTCGGTCGAAAAAGCGGGATGACTCGCGTTTTCACTGAGGCAGGTTTGTCTATTCCGGTAACGGTCGTTGAAGTTAGCCCTAACAGGGTTACTCAGATCAAAACCGCAGAAGTTGATGGTTACAGTGCTGTGCAGGTAACTGCTGGCGCACGTAAGGCATCGCGCGTCTCTAAGTCTATGGCCGGTCACTTCGCGAAAGCGGGTACTGAAGCTGGTACTGGGCTTTGGGAATTCCGAGCGGACGTAGAAGAGCTTGGCAGCCTAGCTGCTGGTAATGAACTTACCGTTGAGCGCTTCACTCCAGGTCAAGTAGTCGACGTTACCGGTACCTCTAAAGGTAAAGGTTTCCAAGGCACAATCAAACGCCATAATTTCAGCATGCAAGATGCCACACACGGCAACTCGCTATCGCACCGAGCACCTGGTTCTATTGGCCAGTGTCAGACTCCTGGTCGCGTATGGAAGGGCAAAAAGATGGCTGGCCACATGGGTGACGAACGCGTCACTACACAGGGTCTAGAAGTCATTCAAGTTGACGTTGAGAATAATCTTATTCTTGTTAAAGGCGCATTGCCTGGAGCTACTGGCTCAAACGTCATCATCCGTCCTACTATCAAATCTAAAGCGTCTAAGGGGTAAGCAATGGAATTAAGTATTGCAATGCCTGGCAATAAGACGGGTAAAGAAAAAGTTTCTATTTCAGATGCGGCTTTCGATCGTGAGTTTAACGAAACGTTAGTGCATCAGTCAGTGACTACCTATCTTGCTGGAGCACGTCAGGGTTCTGTACAGCAGAAAACTCGCTCTGAAGTAAGCGGTGGTGGTCGTAAGCCTTGGCGTCAAAAAGGTACGGGCCGTGCTCGTGCGGGTACTATTCGTAGTCCTATCTGGCGTTCTGGTGGCGTGACATTTGCTGCGCGTCCACAAGACCACAGCAAAAAGATAAACAAGAAGATGTATCGCGGCGCAATGGCGTGCATCCTGTCAGAATTGATTCGGCAAGAGCGCCTGTTGATTGTTGACGACTTCGTTGTTAGCTCATGCAAAACGAAAGACTTGGTGAGCAAGCTGAACGAGTACTCATTGAATAACGTGCTGATTGTTGCAGAGGATATTGCTGAAGAGCTGTTCTTGGCGGCGCGTAACCTACATAAAGTAGACGTTCTTGATGCGGCTGGTTTGGATCCTGTCAGTTTGATTGGTTTCGAAAAAGTCCTCATGACAGTGCCTGCGCTGAAGAAAGTTGAGGAGATGCTGTCGTGAATCAAGCCAGACTATATTCTGTAATTTTAGGCCCGCATATTTCTGAGAAAGCGACCATTATGGCTGAAAACCATAACCAGGTAGCATTCAAAGTAGCGAATGACGCGAGCAAAGCCGAGATCAAAGAAGCCATTGAGACAATCTTTAAAGTGTCAGTGACTGGTCTTCAGGTTCTAAACGTGAAGGGTAAGACCAAGCGCACTGCGCGTGGCGGTATCCGTCGAAAATCAAACTGGAAAAAAGCTTACGTTCAACTCGTGCAAGGTCAAGAAATCGACTTTGCGGAAATGAGCTAAGAAGGGGTTAAGGGTCATGGCAGTTGTAAAGTGTAAACCAACCTCTCCAGGTCGCAGATTTGTTGTTAAAGTTGTTAACCCTGATCTGCACAAGGGCGAGCCGTATGCTCCCCTAGTGGCGAGTAAGTCTAAGTCAGGTGGACGTAACAATTTAGGTCGTATTACTACTCGTCATATGGGTGGTGGTCACAAGCAGAAGTATCGTGTAATCGATTTTCTTCGCAACAAAGATGATATTCCTGCGAAAGTAGAACGTCTTGAATACGATCCAAACCGTACGGCGAATATTGCTTTGATGCTATATGCTGATGGCGAGCGTCGATACATTATTGCTCCCGCGAAAGTGGCTGCAGGTGATGTGCTTGTTTCAGGTGAGGCTGCACCGATTAAGCCGGGTAATTGTTTGCCTTTGCGCAACATTCCTCTTGGTAGCACGGTACATTGTATTGAGATGAAGCCTGGCAAAGGTGCACAGATTGCACGTAGTGCAGGTTGTTCAGCACAATTGGTCGCTCGTGAAGGTACGTACGCAACATTGCGTCTTCGTTCTGGCGAGATGAGAAAGATTTTGTCTGAATGTCGCGCTACTCTTGGCGAAGTTTCAAACTCCGAGCATAGCTTGCGCTCGCTCGGTAAGGCTGGCGCAGTGCGCTGGCGCGGTATCAGACCAACCGTACGCGGTGTAGCAATGAACCCAGTAGATCACCCACATGGTGGTGGTGAAGGTCGTTCATCTGGTGGTCGTCATCCTGTGTCACCATGGGGACAACCTACTAAGGGCTATAAAACTAGAACAAACAAGCGTACCACCAAGATGATTGTACGCCGCAGAAATGCTAGCCGATAACGGCTCATACTAGAGGAAATAAAAGTGCCACGTTCACTGAAAAAAGGTCCCTTCATAGACCTTCATTTGATGAAGAAAGTGCAGACAGCATTGGAGAACAACGATAAGCGTCCTATCAAGACTTGGTCGCGTCGCTCTATGGTTTCTCCTGACATGATTGGTTTGACCATTGCGGTTCATAACGGTCGTCAGCATGTACCTGTATTTGTTTCCGAAGATATGGTCGGCCACAAGCTAGGTGAATTTTCGCTGACTCGTACCTATCGCGGTCACGTGGCTGATAAGAAAGCCAAGCGCTAATAAACGGGGATAAAGAGATGGAAGTGGTAGCTAAATTAAAAGGCGCTCGGCTCTCCGCACAAAAGGCGAGACTAGTTGCTGATCAGATTCGGGGCAAAGGCGTAGAAGAAGCCTTGCTGATTCTGACTTACAGCCCTAAGAAAGGTGCTGAACTAATTAAGAAAGTGCTCGATTCGGCAATTGCCAATGCTGAGCACAACGAAGGTGCCGATGTGGATGAGTTGAAAGTTTCAACGATCTTTGTCGACGAAGGGTTAACAATGAAACGGATAAGTCCACGTGCTAAAGGAAAAGCGGATCGCATTTTCAAACGCTCGTGTCACATTACCCTCAAAGTAGCCGATAAGTAGGAGATTAGGATGGGTCAGAAAGTACATCCAACCGGAATTCGGCTTGGTATCGTCAAAAAACATACCTCAGTGTGGTTTGCTGAAGGAAAAAGTTACGCAGAGAATCTGTTGGTAGACTTGCAGGTACGCGCCTTCTTAAGAAAGCGTCTGTCAGCAGCATCAGTTTCTCGCATCGATATTGAGCGTCCAGCGCAAACGGCAAGAATTACGATTCACACCGCGCGTCCTGGCATCGTTATCGGAAAGAAGGGTGAAGACGTTGAAGCATTGCGCTCAATTCTAACCAAAAAAATGGGTGTGCCAGTGCACATCAATATCGAAGAGATTCGTAAACCCGACCTGGATGCGCAGTTAGTGGCAGACAGTGTGGCGCAGCAACTAGAGCGTCGCGTAATGTTTCGTCGTGCGATGAAGCGGGTTGTACAGAATGCTATGCGTCAAGGTGCGGAAGGTATCAAAGTACAGGTAGGTGGTCGTTTGGGCGGTGCAGAGATTGCACGTTCCGAGTGGTACCGTGAAGGACGAGTTCCTTTGCACACACTTCGTGCTGATATTGATTACGCAACTGCCGAAGCACACACCACTTATGGCTTGATTGGCGTCAAAGTGTGGATCTTCAAAGGTGAAGTATTGAATCTTCACGAAGCTGTTCCGGCGCCACAGAAAGCGACTAAGTAGAGGTAGGCTCGATGTTACAACCTAAGCGTACAAAATTTCGCAAGATGATGAAGGGCCGTAATCGCGGACTCTCTCATCGCGGTAGCAACGTGGATTTTGGTGATTTTGGTCTTAAGGCTGTCTCTCGTGGCCGTCTGACTGCGCGCCAGATCGAAGCTGCTCGACGTGCAATGACTCGTCACGTAAAACGTGGCGGAAAAATCTGGATTCGTGTGTTTCCTGATAAGCCGATTACTCAGAAGCCTCTTGAAGTGCGTCAGGGTAAAGGTAAGGGTAACGTGGAATACTGGGTAGCTCTTATCCAGCCAGGT
Source organism: Gammaproteobacteria bacterium (assembly GCA_051252515.1). GTDB lineage: Bacteria > Pseudomonadota > Gammaproteobacteria > Pseudomonadales > Pseudohongiellaceae > UBA5078. The sequence goes on along the minus strand of JBPOFS010000009.1, from coordinate 79,820 downwards.
CGAATTATGTTTGAAATTGAAGGTGTTGACGAAACGCTTGCTAGAGAAGCTTTTGCCCTAGCCTCCGCAAAGCTGCCATTCGATACCACATTCGTTAAACGGACGGTGATGTAATGAAAGCCAGTGAATTGCGTGAAAAAAGCGTTGCGGATCTGAACGAACAACTGAATACACTGTATCGTGATCAGTTCAATGTCAGAATGCAGAAAAGTACCGGACAGCTAGCCCAGACACATCTTACAGGCAACATCAGAAGAGATATCGCCCGGGTTAAGACGATCATTACGGAAAAACAGAAAGTTGGGTCATAAATATGTCGCTTAGTGAAACTGCAGTAGAAAAGAGTGGACGCATAGTGTCCGGCAGAGTCGTTAGTAACAAGATGGATAAGTCTATCGTTGTGCTGATAGAGCGTCGCGTAAAGCATCCAGTGTACGGTAAGTACATTACTCGTTCTTCAAAAGTGCACGCACACGATGCGAGCAACGAATGTAACGAAGGCGATAAAGTCACGATCAAGGAAGTGCGTCCCATTTCCAAGACTAAGACTTGGACGTTAGTGTCGATTGATGACGTAGCTATAGACGTTTAAAACAGAATTTAAATACAGAGTTTGTTGGACCTTCGGGTTCAGAATCGCTGATGCGATAACCAGATAAAGGTTCGGAGAGAATCGATGATTCAAGTACAGTCATACCTTGACGTGGCAGATAACAGTGGTGCAAAACGAGTAATGTGCATCAAGGTTCTAGGCGGATCGCACCGTCGTTACGCTCGCATTGGTGATGTCATCAAAGTGACAGTAAAGGAAGCGATTCCACGAGGTAAGGTCAAAAAAGGCCAGGTGCTAACAGCATTAGTTGTTCGTACTAAGAAAGGGGTTCGTCGAGGCGATGGTTCGCTAATCAAGTTCGATGATAACGCGGCGATTCTTCTGAATAACCAGCAGGCTCCAATCGGCACTCGTGTGTTTGGGCCAGTAACGCGTGAACTGCGTTCAGAAAAGTTTATGCGAATTATTTCACTGGCACCCGAAGTTCTATAAGACAAAGTTTGAGGCCGCGGATTATGCGTAAGATTAAGTGCAATGACGAAGTGATTGTTATCACCGGTAAAGACAAGGGAAAACGCGGTACTGTTTCTCGTCTAGTCGGAACGAACAAAGTAATTATAGGTGGCGTCAATATTGTTAAACGTCACACAAAGCCTAATCCAAATGCGGGTCAGGCTGGCGGGATTATCGAAAAAGAAGCAGCGATTGATATTTCGAACATCGCCATTTTCAATCCGGAAAGCAGTAAAGCTGACCGAGTTGGGATCCAGGTAGAAGACGGAAAGAAGACGCGGATTTTCAAATCCACAAATAAAGCAATAGATTAACGTATATTCAGGTTGCCCAAATGGCTCAGTTGAGAGAGTTTTACAAGAAAGAAGTGATACCAGCCCTGACTAAAGAGTTCGGGTATGACAATCCAATGCGCGTTCCAAAAATCACGAAAGTGGTTTTGAATATGGGCGTAGGCGAAGCGGTTAACGACAAGAAAATTCTCGATAACGCTGTTGGCGAATTGGAAATGATCTCTGGTCAAAAAGTCGTAATCACAAAGGCGCGCAAGTCAATTGCCGGCTTTAAGATTCGTGCAGGTTGGCCGATCGGTTGTAAGGTCACTTTGCGTGGTGAGCGCATGTATGAATTTTTGGAACGTCTTGTCGGTGTGGCTATTCCGCGCATTCGTGACTTCCGAGGTTTGAGCCCTAAGGCATTTGACGGACGTGGCAACTATGCCATGGGCGTTACTGAACAGATCATCTTCCCTGAGATCGACTACGACAAGATCGACAGTATTCGCGGGATGGATATCACAATTACGACTACTGCTAAGACAGACGATGAAGGACGCGCGCTTTTGACAGCGTTACGCTTCCCTTTCAAAGGCACTGTTGCTAAAGCAGAGACGAAGGAGTCTTAAGATGGCGAAGCGATCAATGATAGCTCGTGAAAAGAAGCGCACAGATACAGTAGCGAAATTCGCGGTGAAGCGTGCGGCCATTAAAGCGATATTGAATGACGTAAACGCGTCTGACGATGAAAAGTGGGAAGCACAAGTTAAGCTGCAGAAAATGCCGCGTGATGCCAGCCCTGTTCGCCAACAGAACCGTTGCCAGATCACTGGACGTCCTCATGGTGTATACCGCAAATTCGGTATGTGTCGACATAAACTGCGCGAAGCAGCAATGCGCGGTGACGTGCCAGGACTGACAAAGGCAAGCTGGTAAGCTGGAGTAATAAATTATGAGTATGTCCGATCCTATTGCAGATTTACTGACTCGCATCAGAAACGCACAAATGGCAAAATTGCCTACTGTGGCGTGCCCATCTTCGAAAAGTAAGGTGGCAATCTGCCAAGTCCTTCAAGACGAAGGTTATATTAGTGGTTTTGCTGTTACAGAGGCTGATAAAAAGCCAACGCTAACGGTTGACCTAAAGTACTTTGATGATCGTGCCGTAATCGAAGAGATTAAGCGCGAGAGCAAGCCTAGCCTACGTATTTATCGTGGCAAGGATGAGCTACCGACTAACCGCGGTGGTTTAGGAATTGCGATCATATCGACACACAAAGGCCTAATGACCGATAAGCAGGCACGTGCTGCTGGTCTTGGTGGCGAGATTTTGTGTACGGTATTCTAAAATAGTCTGTCATTCAGTTAATAGAGCACGAATATGTCCAGAGTAGCAAACAACCCGGTCCAATTGCCGAAGGGAGTAGAAGCCAAGTTTTCGGCGACTGAGATCTCTGTTAAAGGCAGCAAAGGCAATCTTGAAATGGCGTTGCACGAAGCCGTTGAAGTTAGCAAAGAGGGTGATACCTTGCGCGTTTCTGCCAAGAATAGTTCTAGACAAGCTGTTGCTCTGTCAGGAACATTCCGCGCACTCATCAATAATATGGTGGCTGGTGTCAGCGAAGGTTTTCAGAAAAAATTGCAACTCCAAGGCGTTGGTTACCGCGCTAAGGCACAGGGCAATATACTGAATATATTGGTTGGATATTCGCATCCAATCGATTTCGTAGTACCTAAAGGCGTTACCGCTGAGACTCCGACTCCTACAGAGATCGTGATTTCCGGTGCAGATAAGCAGTTAGTAGGCGAAGTTGCCGCCAAAATACGCGAGTTCCGACCACCTGAGCCATATAAAGGCAAAGGCATTCGTTATCTCGATGAGCATGTTTACAGGAAAGAAGCTAAGAAGAAATAAGGCTTGAGACTATGAACGTTAAGAAACAAGCGCGCCTTCGTCGCGCGCGAAGAACTAGAGCAAAGATCAGTCAGCTAAAAGTGAACCGTTTGTGTGTTTACCGCACGCCGCGTCACATTTATGCGCAAATTATTTCTCCAAGTGGTGCTGAAATATTGGCAAGCGCTTCAACACTGGATAAGTCTCTACGTGGGACGGTTACAGGTAATGTTGCAGCGGCTACCAAAATTGGTGCCATGATCGCGGAACGTGCGAAAACGGCTGGTATCAGCTCCGTCGCATTCGATCGCGCTGGATATAACTACCATGGCCGAGTTAAAGCTTTGGCCGATGCCGCACGTGAAGGCGGTTTGGAATTTTAAGGGTTGAGTGAGTTATGGCATATAAAGATGACGCTAAAAAGAACGAAGAAGGTTTGCAGGAGAAGTTGATCCAGGTAAACCGCGTTGCCAAGGTTGTGAAGGGTGGACGCATCTTCAGTTTTACAGCGCTAACAGCTGTAGGCGATGGCAATGGCCGTGTTGGTTTCGGTCGTGGCAAAGCTCGCGAAGTGCCTCTGGCTATCCAGAAGGCTATGGAAGCGGCACGTCGCAATATGATTTCTGTGTCTCTTGATGGCCATACTCTCGAGTACGCAATCAAGGCACGTCACGGCGCTTCTAAGATCTATATGCAGCCAGCCTCTGAAGGTACTGGTGTGATTGCTGGTGGCGCAATGCGCGCTATCATGGAACTTGCTGGTGTACAAAACGTACTAGCAAAGTGCTATGGCTCTACAAACCCTGTGAATGTCGTACATGCTACGTTTAAAGGGCTACAAAATATGCGCGCGCCGGAAAGTATTGCAGCGAAGCGTGGAAAAACTCTCGAAGAAATATTGGGTTAGCAGATATGGCTACAAAACAAGTAAAGATCACTCTGGTTCGCAGCCCGATTGGAACGATGGAAAGACATCGTCAGTGCCTATTAGGTCTTGGTCTGCGTCGTATGCATCAGAGCGTTGAGGTGTTAGATACCCCGGCTAACCGTGGTCTCATCACTAAGATTCGCTATATGTTGTCTGTTGAAGGCGAGGAGTAAATCATGCATTTGAATACATTGAGCCCAGCACCAGGCAGCACTAAGCCGCGTCGTCGAGTAGGCCGTGGTATTGGTAGTGGTTTGGGAAAAACTTGTGGTACTGGTCATAAAGGTCAGAAATCACGTAGTGGCGGCACAGTACGTCCTGGTTTTGAAGGCGGTCAGATGCCTTTACAGCGTCGTCTGCCTAAGTTTGGTTTCTCTTCACGTGTAGGCCGTATTACTGCTGAGATTCGCACTAGCGAGCTAGTAGCAATGAGTGCTGAAGTCATCGATTTGGCTGCATTGCGTGAAGCCGGTTTGGTCACTAGCGTGATTCGCCGAGTTAAAGTTATGCTTTCTGGTGATGTTACTAAGCCTTTGACTGTTAAAGGTCTTCGTGTGAGCAGTGGTGCTCGTGCGGCGATCGAAGCAGCTGGCGGCAAAGTAATTGACGTAGAAATCGTTCATAACGTTGGCAAGAACGGTAAGAAACTCCCTAAGCTTGCTGCTAAAAAGGACTAATTAGACCGCGATGGCGACTAAACCAAATATTAATCCCGAGAAGATCGGTGCCGGTCTAGGCGAGCTTAAAGCTCGCCTGTTGTTCTTATTATTGGCACTTGTTGTATATCGCATAGGGACGCATATTCCGGTTCCCGGCATCGACCCTAATCAGTTGACGAATCTGTTTCAACAGAACGAAGGCACGTTTTTAGGTTTATTCAATATGTTCTCGGGCGGTGCCCTTGAGCGTATGAGTATCGTTGCCCTGGGCATCATGCCGTATATTTCGTCTTCTATTATTATGCAGCTACTATCTGCGGTTAGTCCTCAGTTAGAGCAGCTTAAGAAAGAAGGTGAGTCTGGCCGTCGCAAGATCACACAGTACACGCGCTATGGTGCGTTGGTGTTGGCGACAGTTCAAGGCACAGGTATGACTGTCGGTCTACTTGCGCCAATGGCTTACAACCCCGGTATAGCGTTTACCACGACTGCGGTTATTTCGCTCGTGACTGGCGCGATGTTTATGATGTGGCTTGGTGAACAGATCACTGAACGCGGTGTAGGCAACGGTATTTCGATGTTGATTTTTGCGGGTATTGTTGCAGGCCTTCCAGGTGCAATCGGCAACTCTCTTACGCAAGCGTATGAAGGTCAAATCAGCGGTTTACTCTTGTTTGTAGTCGCTATCAGCGCAGTAGTCGTAATTGCGGCGATTGTCTTCATAGAGCGCGGGCAACGACGTATTACAGTCAATTACGCTAAGCGGCAGCAAGGGCGCAAGATGTTTGCGGCGCAATCTAGCCATTTGCCTTTGAAGGTTAATATGGCTGGTGTTATCCCTGCGATCTTTGCCAGTAGCATATTGTTGTTCCCTGCGTCATTAGGGCAGTGGTTTGGGCAGTCTGACGGTGCTGAATGGTTGCAAGACTTAGCATTGATGATCGGACCGGGTCAGCCTTTGTACATAATAATTTTTAGCGCCATGATCGTGTTTTTCTGTTTCTTCTACACGGCCTTGGTGTTTAACCCGAAAGATGTGGCAGAAAACTTAAAGCGCTCCGGTGCCTTTATCCCTGGGATTCGTCCTGGTGAGCAAACTGCTAAGTATATAGATCTCGTGTTAACGCGATTGACGATGTTTGGTGCGGTATACATCACTTTAGTGTGTCTGCTGCCAAACTTCTTCCAGATGATGGCGAACGTGCCGTTTAATTTGGGTGGAACAGCGCTTTTGATCGTTGTAGTGGTAAGCATGGATTTTATGTCTCAGGTGCAATCTCATTTGATGTCTCATCAGTATGACTCTCTTATGAAGAAATCGAACCTGGGTAGTTTTGGTCGAAGCGGCCTGTAATTTAGAACTGCCTAAGGGGGAAGCGACCCTGGCACAATCTAGACCTTGCGAATGTTGGGAGAGAGAAAGTGAAAGTTAGAGCATCAGTTAAGAAAGTCTGTCGTAAGTGCAAAGTGATCAAGCGCAACGGCGTCGTCAGAGTGATTTGTGACGCTGAGCCAAGACATAAGCAACGCCAAGGTTAATCAACCTTGTTGATTTTTTAGAGGTCAGAGTATATCCTTTGCCCCCCGTAATTTGGCTCAGGTCTTTCTGAGTCCGTACGTAATATTTAAAGTGGAGTTAAAATATGGCACGTATTGCAGGTGTCAACATACCGGATCACAAGCATATCGTAATTTCCTTAGAATACGTCTTTGGAATCGGTGCAACTAGGGCTAAGGCGATATGCGCGAATACTGGTATTGCTCCCCATACGAAAACTAGCGCTCTGAGCAATGAAGAGCTAGATGCGGTCCGAACTGAAGTCGGCAAATTTACAGTTGAAGGCGATCTTCGTCGTCAATTGTCTATGGCTATCAAACGTCTGATGGACCTTGGCTGCTTCCGCGGCATTCGTCATCGTCGTTCGCTTCCAGTGCGTGGCCAGCGTACTAAGACTAATGCGCGTACGCGTAAAGGTCCTCGTAAGCCAATTCGCAAGTAATATTGGTATAACTTTAGGCCTTGGCCTTTAGGACCCCTTTATGAAGGTGGTCGGGTTTAGTGTAAAGCTCAAGACGCAGTCAATTTGAATCAGGAATAATTTATGGCAAAGCCAGCAGCAGGCAAAACAACGAAGAAGAAGGCTCGCAAGGCCGTCGTGGACGGCATCGCGTTCATTCACGCTTCGTTTAACAACACAATCATTACGATTACGGATCGTCAGGGCAATGCGCTGAGTTGGGCGACTTCCGGTGGCTCTGGTTTCCGTGGTTCACGTAAGAGCACGCCATTTGCGGCGCAGGTTGCTGCAGAACGCGCTGGTAAGTCGGCCATTGAGTTGTACGGTCTTAAGAATTTGGACGTGAAAGTAAATGGTCCAGGGCCAGGCCGCGAATCTGCAGTCCGAGCTTTGAACGGTTGTGGTCTGAAAGTTAGCAATATTACTGACGTAACGCCTATGCCCCATAACGGCTGTCGTCCACCGAAGAAGCGTCGTGTATAAGCACTGTTGCTTCGTATCACTTTGTTAGGACTCATGAAATTTAGTGGCTTATCTCCAATAGATAAGAACATAGGAGACAGTATATGGCCCGTTATTTAGGCCCGAAATGTAAACTTGCACGACGTGAAGGTACGGATCTGTTCCTTAAGAGCGGCGTTCGCCCTTTAGACAGTAAGTGTAAAGCTGAGAACGCGCCTGGACAACATGGTCAGCGTCGCGGTCGTTTGTCTGATTACGGTGTACAGCTGCGCGAGAAGCAAAAAGTTCGCAGAATGTACGGCGTACTTGAAAAGCAATTCAGTGGCTACTACAAAGAAGCTGCTCGCCTTAAAGGCGCAACTGGTGAGAACCTTTTGCAATTGCTTGAGTCGCGTCTTGATAACGTGGTTTACCGCATAGGCTTCGGGTCAACGCGCGCCGAATCACGACAGCTCGTTACTCACAAGTCAATTCTTGTTAATGGAGACGTTGTTAACGTCCCTTCGTATCAAGTATCACCCGGTGATGTAGTGTCTGTACGCTCTAAAGCTAAAGAGCAACTACGTATTAAATCTGCCCTCGATTTGGCAGCACAGCGTAGCCCTGTAGAGTGGATCAGCGTAAACAGCGAGAAATTAGAAGGTTCGTTCAGCCGTAAGCCTGATCGTATCGACTTATCTCCTGACATTAACGAAAACTTGATAGTTGAGCTTTACTCCAAGTAGTAAACTGACTAAGTGTGAAGGGTGATTCCATGCAGATTTCATTGTCGGATTTTTTGACACCGCAGCTGATTAAAGTTGAAGAGTATGACAAGTGCCATTCAAAGGTGGTTCTTGAGCCACTAGAGAGAGGGTTCGGTCATACTTTAGGAAATGCGCTAAGAAGAATATTACTTTCTTCTATGCCTGGCGCAGCGATCGAAGAAGTAGAGATCGATGGCGTAGTGCATGAATACAGTACTATCGAAGGCGTGCAGGAAGACGTTATTGAGATCTTGCTTAACCTTAAAGGGGTTGCGATCTTATTGAACGGTCAGGACGAAGCAGTACTTACTCTTAATTCGAAAGGAAAAGGGGTTGTTACTGCCGGCGATATCACTGTTGGACACGATGTTGAAATCGTTAACCCTGAGCATGTTATTGCTAGCTTGAACGATTCTGGTGAATTGAACATGCGCCTTACTGTTCGTAAGGGTCGTGGATATTCTCCTGCTGACACTCGTGTATCTAACGATGACGAGACTCGTGCAGTCGGTCGTTTGTTCCTAGACGCGTCTTATACTCCTGTAACAACTGTTTCTTATTCAGTTGAAAGCACACGAGTAGAGCAGCGCACAGATTTGGACAAACTGATTATTGATCTGCGCACTAACGGCACAATCGATCCTGAAGAAGCTATTCGTCGCGCAGCGACAATTCTTCAACATCAGTTGGCTGTATTTGTTGATTTACAAAGCCAGGTGGCAAGTGAGCCAGAAGAGCCTGAAGATGAAATAGATCCTATTCTATTGCGTCCAGTGGATGACCTAGAGCTGACTGTTCGTTCTGCGAACTGTCTAAAAGCTGAAGACATTTACTACATTGGCGACCTGATTCAACGTACTGAGGTGGAACTCCTTAAGACGCCAAACTTGGGTAAAAAATCGCTAACAGAGATCAAAGACGTGCTTGCTACTCGCGGCTTGTCTTTAGGGCTTCGTTTAGAAAACTGGCCTCCGTCTAGTCTTCGTACAGACGAGCGTAGCTAAACGCGATCGAATGATTGGTTTGTGGCTCTACTGATGAGCCCAATAGAATTTTAACATAGAGTGACCACGTGCCATCAGGCGCTAGGTAAGTATAGGAATTAGAAGATATGCGTCATCGTAAAAGTGGACGTCAACTAAGCCGTAATAGCTCACACCGCAAGGCAATGCTGCGCAGTATGACTGTCTCGCTAGTTGAGCACGAGATTATCAAGACTACTCTAATCAAGGCAAAAGAACTGCGTATGGTTGCTGAGCCTATGGTGACTCTAGGTAAGATCGATAGCGTTGCTAATCGCCGTCTTGCGTTCAGTCGTATGCGCGATAAAGCCGCGGTTGCTAAGCTTTTTACTGACCTTGGTCCACGCTACAACGAGCGTCCAGGTGGTTATATCCGTATTCTTAAGTGCGGTATGCGTGCTGGTGACAATGCCCCTATGGCATATGTCGAGTTTGTCGATCGTCCTAATTCAGGACTTGAAGACGCGGAGTAATTTCTAGCGTTTTTAATATCGATATAAAAAGCCGAGTCTGACTCGGCTTTTTCGTTTCTGGGAGATACATATGAGCACTTCGTTTCATCCACCTGTAAGAACATTGCTGGGGCCAGGTCCATCGGATGTGAACCCACGCGTTTTAGAGGCCCTTTCGCGACCAACGATTGGTCATCTCGATCCTGAATTTATTCGGTTGATGGATGAGATCAAAGGCTTGCTGCAATATGCGTTTAAAACGACTAACGAACTTACATTGCCTATTTCTGCGCCCGGGTCGGCGGGTATGGAAGCTGTATTCGTGAATCTGCTTGAGCGTGGCGAGAAAGCCATCGTTTGCAGTAATGGGGCTTTCGGTGGTCGGATGCAGGAGAATGTTGAGCGCGCTGGTTGTACGGCGATTATGGTGCATGACGACTGGGGGACTGCGGTTACTTTAGAAAAAGTGGAGTTAGCGTTAAAGCAGCATCCCGATGCTAAATTACTTGCCTTCGTACACGCCGAAACCTCTACAGGGGTGTGTAATGATGCGAAAGCACTTGCCGCATTAGGCAAACAATACGACTGTCTCGTCGTTGTGGATGCCGTGACCTCTCTTGGGGGTATTGAGCTTGAGGTCGATGCCTGGGGTATCGATGCGATCTATTCTGGTTCCCAAAAATGCCTGTCCTGTATACCAGGGCTTTCCCCTGTCAGCTTTAGCGCGAGGGCTGTCGAAGTGATTAAAAATCGTAAGACCAAAGTACAGAGTTGGTTTCTCGATATGAATCTCATTATGGGATATTGGGGAGAAAGCACGCGGCGTAGCTATCATCACACTGCGCCTATAAATCCCCTGTATGCGCTACACGAGGCTTTGCTGTGTCTACGTGAAGAAGGCTTGGCTAGTGCTTGGAAACGTCATGAGCTGCATCACAGAGCCTTTGTCGCCGGTATTGAAGCGATGGGACTCTCTATTTTGGTAGACACGGCGTCTCGTTTGCCTCAGCTCAATGCTGTGACTGTTCCGGCAGGTGTCGACGAAGCGGCGGTCAGAGTTGCGTTATTAGAACGTTTCAATCTGGAAATAGGAGTGGGGCTGGGAGCGCTAGCAGGTAAAATTTGGCGTGTGGGCTTGATGGGGTATGCAAGTTCTCAGTCGAATGTGCTGCATTGTTTGGCTGCTTTAGAATCTGTCTTAGTGGAGCAGGGGGCCCAGGTGTCATCTGCACGTGCGGTAGCCGCTGCTCAACAAGTGTATACGCAGGGCTAAGGCTTGGATTGTGCGGTGGGGGAGAACACGCTGAAATAGAGCATTGGCCATAAGCCAACATGTACCATGACGTCTGCGGTGTTAAAAATGTAATGCCAGTAGGGAATACCTTGGACGTTGATGAAATCTATTACACTGCCATAAATTTGACGATCTAAAATATTGCTGGCGCCCCCACCAGCGATAAAGCCAAAGCACAGGTATTCATAGAACTGCACCTGTTGGCCACGTATGAGATACACCACTAGAGCGATCACTAACGCTACGCTAAACAAAGCAAATACCCAGCCTTGTCCCTGAAACATTCCAAAGACCCCACCCATATTGCGTATATGAGTGAGATGGATAACCCCTGTCCACTCAACTGTAGTGCCAATGGGGATAAGCGTGTTGACGAGGTAGCTGCCTAACTGTGAGATCGATAAGACGATGAGGGCTATGGCGCTAAATAGAAACATTCTTTGACTGCGTTGCACGACTTTACTTACCTGTTTTGGGTTTTGCTTGGTGCTATCTAGAGTTTGAATAACTCGCAACGAATATCCCGCCTTTGGCTTATCAAGCACCGGCGGAGTATTCGTTGAAGTCTAGTCTTTAGGGGTTAGTGCAAGCGTGCGAAAAACTCGCGCAGACGAGCAGCGTTTTTGCCGACGTCACTTGTACCAACACGAGATAGTGAGCGTGCGTTGAGTACTGAGCCCTGAGCAGTTTCACTTACAACAATCACGACATCGTCTTTGAAGCGGAACCAGAAAGTTGTGTCTGTCGCTTCGATGCGCCCAGTGCTCGCGTTTTGGTCGACTACTTCCCAACCCATGGCTTGCACAGCGCTCAAGGCACGTTCGAATACGACCTCTTTGCTTTCGCTAAACTCTTGGGGAATGATGTCCGGGTAGGCTTCTTGTTGTGCTGCCGCCATTCGTGGTTGATCCCAGTTGGGCTGGTCGCCATAGATCATATTGTTCGGTGCATCCGCTCGTAGTGGCGCTACCGCAATAAACTGCGGTGGATTCATTGTATCTGTGGTGATGTCGTGAATAGGGGGTGTGCCTTCCGCAGGGCGGTATGTCTCTGGGACGATGTAGGCGAGTGCGGCAACAATCGCGCCCACAGCCGCAAAGGCTGTTAGGCGCGTCGCATTGGCTAGAGCCATTTTACGGGCCGAGAAAAACACCCCAATGGTGATGGCCAAAGCAATCCATGCTGTCCAGTCGGCACTAGTGTTTACTGTGCGCAACATATTAAACCCTGTACGGAAATCCCACATGCCTAACCAAACACCCAAGGCCGCAAAGAGTGCGTAAGCGCCTAGTGCAATACCACCGATAAGGGAGAGTATGGCGACGGCTGTGACGATTTTGCGCCCAAGAGGGTTTGGGGCGATTTCAGTTGAGGTGTTCATTTTTTATTCCTTATTGTGAGTGTTCTCGGTAATCAAGCTTAAGACCAGAAAGCGCTGCGCATTATTGCGCTAACCCTGCAAACTGGAGTATGCGTGGTGCTGAGCTATTGGGCTCTGTTGCGATAATACTGTGGGCACAATTATGCATGATTGGCGGTTCCCAAAGTTGTGCTAAAGGGCGGTTTTCCAAATAGCATAATAGAGACTTAATCAGCACGCCGTGACTAACAATAGCCACTTCTTGAGCGCTATCGTCGGATAATATCTGCTTCAGCATCTTAAGGCCACGTTGTTGCACCTCTTCAAAGGTTTCCGCCTCTAGTTGTGCAAATTGTTCAGGTGCGTGGAAAAAGTTCTCAAACTGTTCGGGATAAAGGCTGCGTATTTCAGATTGTAGCTTCCCCTCCCATGGGCCAAGGTAAATTTCCCGTAATTCGTCGTTGTAGAGAGTCTCAATAGGATTGTTCGAGAACAGCAGTTCGCAGGTTTGTCGGGTTCTTATACTGCTGCTGCAATAGACCTTTGTAATTGGGTGCTGTCGCAGTGTCGGCGCAAGGTCTCTGGCCTGTTGCTGGCCTTGAGGGGTTAGTGTGGACTCACTGTGACCTTGTACTCGTTTCTCCTTGTTCCAGTTAGTTTCACCATGTCTAATTAAATGAACTCTCATGTATTATTGATTTCCATCTTGCGTGATTAAATTGGCGGTTTGCTTCGAGTGCGGCTGACAGCGTCTTGCCACAATGCATACCGTGAGTCTCGCCATGCTTTATCTTTGCTGGGTAAGAACGATTTCTCTAGCCTCCAGTGTGATGCGATGTGTTCGAGGGACTCATAAAGACCGCATTGCAGACCGGCTAGCCAAGCAACACCCAAGGCAGTAGTTTCGGTTACTTCGGGCCTGTCGATTTTAGACCCTAGAAGGTCAGCGAGGTTTTGCAAGACAAAGTCATTGCGGGACATGCCCCCGTCCACACGTAATGTGTCGGGTCGTTCGCCGTCGGCTTCCATCGCCTTTTGTAAATCACGAGTTTGATAGCAAACAGACAGCAGGGCGGCTGTGACTAACTCTTTGATGCCAGTGTCTCGAGTAAGGCCAAAGATAGCACCGCGAGCATCGGCATCCCAATAGGGCGCGCCAAGTCCTGTAAATGCAGGGACAAATAAGACGTGCATATTTTTATCAGCTTGCTTTGCCAGATCCTCAATCTCGGATGCGTCTTTAAAAAGCTTTAATCCATCGCGTAACCACTGCATCGTAGCTCCGGCCATAAAAATGCTGCCCTCTAATGCATAGGTGACTTTTCCATTAAGTCGATAGGCTACGGTCGTTAATAATCGATGTTCGGATTGCAGGGCTTTATCGCCAGTATTGAGTAGTAGGAAGCATCCCGTGCCGTAGGTACTTTTTGCCATTCCTGGTTTGAAACAGCATTGGCCAAATGCGGCGGCTTGTTGATCACCGGCCATCGCTAGTACGGGTATTTCGGCGCCCAACAAATGCGCGTCGATAGTGCCAAATTCAGCAGCGCTATCTTTTACCTCGGGTAACAATGCCGAAGGGATATTAAACAGCGTTAATAACTCTTCGTCCCAGCACTGTTTGTGGATATTGAACAATAAAGTCCGAGAGGCGTTGGTAGCGTCTGTGTAGTGACTTCTGCCACCGGTTAATTGCCAGAGTAAATAGGTATCTACTGTCCCAAAGGCTAGTTCGCCACGTTCGGCCGCTTGTTGGGCTCCATCGACATGGTCAAGAATCCAGCGAATTTTGCTGGCTGAAAAATAGGGATCTAGTAGCAAGCCTGTGCGAGAGGCAATGAGATTGCTGCGCCCATTTTCATCGAGGGTCTTACCTAAAGACTTACAGTAAGCACTAGTGCGACGGTCCTGCCACACTATCGCGCGGTAAAGAGGTTTGCCAGTCTCGCGATTCCAAACAAGCGTCGTCTCCCTTTGATTGGTGATGCCAATAGCGCTAATGGCATCGGCTCCCAAGTTAGCATCTTTTAATGCTTGCTTGGCGCTACGTAAGGAGCTATTCCATAGATCGTCGGGGTCGTGTTCAACCCATGCGTCTTGAGGGAAATGTTGAGTGAACTCCTCTTGCCCAAGTCCCACTCGGCGGCCTTGCGCATCAAAGACAATAGCTCGACTGCTCGTAGTGCCTTGGTCGAACGCCAAAATATAGTTTGTCATCGCAAATTTCCAAAAACTTGTGAGCCTTCAGATAGGCAAGCTCGTATAGTGCTAATAATTCGAGTCACACTTTCATACCGTAAGCGTGACGGCTTAACGCAGCAAGGCTATAGTAACCTCTATGACTCAAAATTCTACAATTCATGACATTCTAATTATCGGTGGCGGGATCAATGGTGCTGGAATCGCGGCGGATGCTGCGGGTCGTGGTCTTGATGTGGTTTTATGCGAGACCAATGACCTCGCATCAGCGACATCATCGGCTAGTACTAAGTTGATTCACGGAGGATTGCGTTACCTCGAACATTACGAGTTTCGATTGGTACGTGAGGCCCTTGCCGAACGCGAAGTATTACTGCGAAATGCTCCCCATATCATCTCACCTATGCGTTTTCAGCTGCCTCATATGCCACACCTGAGGCCGCGCTGGATGATTCGTGCAGGGCTTTATCTTTATGACTTTCTCAGTAAAAGAATCACCCTTGCACCATCGAAAAGTGTGAGTTTTGGCCCAGACAGTCCACTTAATAATCAATTGAAAAATGGTTTCGAATATTCTGATGCGTGGGTTAATGATGCCCGTCTCGTAGTGTTAGTGGCGATGCAAGCTCAGCAAAATGGCGCTCAAATAAAAGTGCGAAAACGATGTGTTAAAGCAGAAGAACGAAGCGGTGTTTGGCATACGACATTGAAGGATACCGTTACTGGTGAATTGGAGTTTATCCAATCTCGTGCGTTGGTAAATGCTGCAGGGCCTTGGGTTGATATTGTCGCGACATCTGTCTTGCCGAACAAACCTCACGAAGAAGTACGTTTAGTGAAGGGGTGTCATATTGTGGTGCCTCGCTTGTTTGCAGGGGCGCAGGCCTTCTTGCTGCAGAACAGCGATAATAGAGTAGTGTTCGTCATCCCCTATGAAAAGGATTTCACCTTAATTGGGACTACCGAAGAAGATTTGCAGGGAGACCCAGCTAGCGCCTCTATCTCGGCATGGGAGATAGATTACTTAGTTAAGGTGACAAACGAATATTTCAAGAAACAGATTAGCAAAGAAGATGTTGTGCATGTGTTTTCGGGGGTTAGGCCTCTGCTGTCTGGTAAAGATGAAAGCGCGTCAGAAGCCTCTCGTGATTACACGTTAAAGCTCGATACTAAAGGGGTGCCATTACTGTCTATCTATGGCGGAAAGATTACTACTTATCGCCGATTGGCAGAGAATGCCTTAGAGATCCTGCGCGAGGTGTTTCCTGCTATGGGCAGTGCTTGGACTGAAACCGCTGCACTTCCAGGGGGCGATTTCGACACCCAGAGTTTGTTAAGGCAAAAACTACAGCAAGAGTATCCTTGGCTGGAAGAATCCCTGTTAGATCGATGGTGCGCTAGTTATGGCACGTTAACGTATCGGCTTCTAGAGAACGTCAGTGGGCCAGATAGCCTTGGGGAGCACTTTGGGGCAGGGCTTTATCAGCGTGAGGTCGATTACCTATTGCAACACGAATGGGCACGCACAAGCGAAGACATTCTCTGGCGCCGCAGCAAACTAGGTTTGCAGTTTTCTCCGCTTCAATGTGATTTGCTTGAGGTTTATTTGGCAAAGCAGCCAGAGCCCTAAAGTGTATTTCTTTTTCCGGAGTACATGGCTTTGTCAGCATAGTTTAATAACGCTTCGATGTTATCGCCATGGTCCGGGTAAATGGCTATACCAATGCTTGGGCTTATAAGTAGGTGCTGGCCGTTGTGCTTGATGGGGTAATCTAGAGCGACGCGAATTTTTTCAGCCACGTTTTGCGCATCACTCGATTTAATGATTTGATTTAACAAAAGCACAAATTCATCCCCACCAATCCGCGCAACAGTATCGGACTCTCTGACACAACTCTTTAAGCGCGTTGCGACTTCTTTGAGCACTCGGTCGCCAGTGAAATGGCCGTGTAAATCGTTCACCTCTTTAAATTTGTCGAGGTCGATGTAAAGGATTGCAAAACGAGCCGGGTTGCGTCGCACTCTTGCTAGTACTCGTTGCAGGCGGTCTTCAAATAGGCCCCGATTAGCAAGTGCCGTTAGCGGATCATGCCCTGCGGCATGAATAAGTCGTTCGTGCATTTGTGTTCGAGAGATCGCAGAGGCGACTTGATTGGATATAAATTGAAATAATTCCCTATCCTGCTCTGTATACCGTACATCCCCTGTGTAAGTTTGGACGACTAGAGCTCCCAGGCAGACCTTGCCTGCTTTTAAAGGCACTCCTAGCCAATCAAGGGATGAAGTCCCAACAATCTCCGGAAAGCGTTTGTTTAATTCTGCGTCGGATTCGACCCTGATTAGAAGCGGTTCACCCGAACGAATAACCTCCGCGCTCAGTGTGCCACTCTCTAGGGGGCGCGGCTCTGGGACATCGTCGTACTCATCGACAAAGTAAGGAAAACGTAATTCATCGGTTTGTCTGTCATACAAAGTGACGAAAAAGTTAGAGGCTGGAAGCAAATTGTTAATGATGTGATGAATGCGCGGGAATAGACTTGTTAAGTCCTCTACAGAGTGCGCGGCTTCAGAGATCGCATAAAGTGCCTGCTGCATAGCTTCTGCGCGTTTACGTTCGGTAATGTCGTGGGCGACCGCGATTCGTACTTGATCTTGTTCGGACCATCGAGCCGACCAGCGGATATGCACAACATGCCCGTCTTTATGAATATATCGATTCTCAAACGCATGAGACTCTGCGCCAGCATTGATGCTCTCTGCTACTGACGCTGTTATGTCCTTATCATCGGGATGGACCAAGTCTAATACTTTAAGCCCGAGCATCTCTTTTGGTGTATAGCCAAATATTCGCTCGCATGCTGCACTGACGAACAAAAACCGCCCCTGTGGATTGACGACACAAATCGCGTCTAGCAGGAGGTCCATGAAGTCAATGAAGTTTTTATAGGGTTCGTTCATATTGCTCATTGATGATTAAAAAGAATATTGTAAGGTCCTACACCTCCTCGGTCGACTACTAAGTGTTGGTAGCCCGATTGAGGGCCACTAGTGCGAACATAATGATCGGGACTTGTAGACTTTACGTCATTTCGAAACCGATCGTGCAAATATTCGCTCAGTTCTATTGCTGTTAGCTCGCCATTTTCATCGAAATCTGCGTAGCCGGCTAATGCTTCTTCAAAGAAAACAGAGAGATAGCCGCCAGCGCGAAACTTGGAGGCTACCTGCGAAGTGACATCTTCTTCAGATGAAAACAGTCCCATTCGACCGGGTTTAGAGACGAGATCTTTGGCAAAACCACCACTGAAACATGAGTCGAGCACTAGCAGAGTCGTGCCTGCGGACACTGTGTCAAATAAGAGCGCTAATTCATCATCGATCATTGCACCGTCGTACAGTTCAATAGTTTCGTCTAAACCGTCAGGGTCAGCACTATCTGGGCCATCGAGGCGAATAACGCGGTCACCATGGCCTGAGTAAAATAGGACAAAGGTGTCTTGGGGTGTCGCTCGCATGGCCGTACGCTCAATGGCGGCATGGAAGTTAGCGGTGGTGGCGTCGCTATTGAGCAGAGTGATGCTGTTTTCTGGGCGCATGCCAGCGCCGTTAATGAGAGCATCACGCGCGCGAGTGGCGTCTTGGTCGGTGTAGTTTAAATCTGCATCAGTACCAGGGTAGTCGCTGATGCCTACAAAAATGCCATATATTTCGCCCCCACTAATATTGGGAGTGATGATGCGCTCGCTCTGTTCTAGCAAGCTCAGTTCGTATGGGCCGGCATCATTTGCCCCGTAACTAGTGACCACTACACGATAACGGCCATTCTCACGTAATGTAAGTGAGACCGAGGAGGTGCTAATGCTACCTTCAAAGTCGTCATTCTCAATTAGTTCTCCGTTAGGGGTGACTAGGCGCAAATAGGTGTCGAAGTCACTTGAATTGAGATCAATGCGTAATGTCTCGTCAGTCTCGCCGGTGAACCAATAGGTGTCTTCCCATTTATCATTAACGCGTGCGCTTGCACCTTCTCTTAACTCCCCTTCTATGGCTTGCCCCACTGTAAGGCTGCGCATTTCTGAATCATTCGTTTGGTTAGAGCTTGTGGCATCTTGATCGAGCTGGAGCGTGTAGTCTCCTACGGCGCCCACTCCATAGGATGTCACGACAACACGATAATCCCCTGCTTCTGCAAGTGTCATATCAAGAAAGCTACGGTTAGTAGAGTCCATATCATCGTTTTCGAATTGTTCTCCAGAGGGGGTAATGAGAATAAGGAAGGTATCGAAGTCTTCTGAGCGCAAGTCGGCCTGTAAGCGTTGGCCTGGCCTTCCATTGAGCTCATAGATATCAATGTATTCGCCACTCTCCAATTGGGCGTCTGAACTCGACAGAGTGCCAGATTCGGCTCGCTCACCTGGTGTGTCACTATTGTCATCGAGGGTAAAGGACAAAGAATAGTCCCCTGACTCGCTGCTCATGAAGCTGGACACGACGATCTCATATTCTCCGGTTTCCGGAACCTCGATGCTTAGTAGTGAGCGATCTGTACGTCCCTCAAAGTCATCGTTACTCAGCTCTTTACCACTGGGCGTGCGGACCAATAAATAAGTATCAAACTCACTGGAGCTAAGGTCGATAATTGCACTTTGTCCAGTGGTCGCTGCAAAAACGTAGCTGTCTGCATAACCGTAATTCTGCAAGGTGTCATCGCCAGCGGCGAGGGTCCCAAGCTCTGCGCTGTTGGCCAAAATGGTGGTGCGATCGAAAGAGTTTGTATCGCCGCCAACAGCGTCTGAATCGTTGCTAAGGCTTAGCCATTGATCCTGAGTGTGTTCGGTAATAATGAGCTGGGCATCGGCCCCAGCATCGGACTGGTCATAAGTCCCAACCCAAATGTCATACTGCCCTGTTAAAGGTGTGGTTAGCAGGATTCCCGAGTTGTTGTTCTCAAGCTCAGAGAAATCATCATTACACTCCCAGCTCCCATCGGGAGTGTTCACAATTAGAGTGGTGTCGATAAGAGAGTTGACGAAGATACCCAGGGGATAATTGCTTGGGGTGTAATGAATCCTGAAATCGGGTTGGTCTGCGGCGATATAGCCGGAACAATTGGAGTCGCCTGTGCTCGCGTCAAATGGCCCCCCAGCAATAATATTGACTTTAAAGGGGTCTGCTACAAATCCTCCTTCGATACTCTCTGTTCCGAATAGAGGGTCCGAAATTACATCTTGAGCGTTTGCGAGTGGAAGATAGAAAAAAGGGCTCAGTAATAATGCGCTACAATACCGCAACGCAACACGGGGTTTAGTGATTGTAAAAATAGTGCGTTTCATCGGGGATAATGCCCTCTGGCGGGGTAGTTGAAATTGTTCAAACCGGCACGGGCCAGTGAAGACGCCGCAAGCGATTAAAAGATTAGCGGAAGTGAACAAACAAGTCTAATTGCACAAGGGGCTTGCTTGATAAAGGCAGATAAAAAGGAGGCAGTGCTATGAAGGCAAGAATTGCGATATCGGGGTTATGCTTAGGGGTCTTGGCGGTGACGAGCTCAGCGCAAGCATTGGAAGAGGGCTTGGTAGGTAACTGGAAATTTTTACGTAATTTCACTTATGTGAACGTCGATGCAAATGCCAATATTTTTCAATGTCGAATATTGCCAGATCTTAATGTGTATCTAGCGACGGGACATGTCGGCGACGAAGGCTCTGTGCAATGGGATCCTGTGCGTTTTTTTGGTTTATACGGTAATGAAGTCACCCCATCGGGGCAAGATTGGGGTTCCGGAGACATTGAGTTGAGAACCCGAGTGATGTTTCTCAGCGGACAGAATGCTTCATCAACAGGCATTGAGCGCCGAGAGTTTGATCGGGTCGCTGATCTTCCAACGATCTGTTCGTACTACTTATCATTGGTAACGGATGTGAATTAAAAAGGCTGGGAGTCAAAACTAATGACTCCCAGCAAAGTTCAGTGACGCCGTGACGCTAAGCTGCAGGCCTTTTAACTGAGCTGAATATGTCTATAAAAGTAGGGACTCTTTCTATTCTAATGGGGATTTGCAGGCGTCTGGCTACATCGCTAGCTGAAATAATCCCGCGAATCTGAGTGCCGCTGTAATCCACCACAAGACAGTGTTGTTGGCCCTTTTTTTGTAGCGCCTTAATGACATCGTTGATTGTGGACTCTTCAAGGTCTGAAAGACGAAGCGCCAAAATTTGTGATTTCGACCTCATTAAGTCCTCTACCATGATTTCATTTCGAGAAAATCCCTCTGCCACTTGGCGCATGAAGTGAGGTTCATCTAAGTCCTCTAAACTAAGAGTGCCAATGAACTCGCCTCGCGTATCAACTACCAATTTAAGTTTGACGTGAGCTTTGCGCATGAGGGTTTCCACATTTTCCGCGGGGGTAGTGCCCTCAATAGTGATGGGGATGTGTCGTTTGAAATCTGTGAAGAACTCCATAGCAGGTGAATTGAGGTTCAATTCATGGAATTCATCGGGGTAAACCAAGTGAGCAATACTGCTTACGGGCGATAAGTTGAGTGAGCGCATCTATTTAACTCCAGTTAATTAAGAATTTTTGTCACGAAAAAAATAGTGCTCGATGCCATAACCATAAAGGGGTGCATGGAGCTGAAGTTTAAAGTGACTAAACTGGAGGGCTGCGATTGTGTAGGGTGGTAAGTTGAACAAAATGCGAAGGTCTGTGCTGGTATAGCGCTACTATACTAGCCGTCAGTGCGAGCGGCGCAAGTTCTGGGGAGGGTAAGAAAAATTTTTCGACTTGATCTGGAGTGATGCAAGGCGCTTCGATGAGCAATGCAGATTGGCTGATGCCATTGGTCGTCACAGCGTGCGAGCTTGGAGACTCTGCGGCGCTTACATAGAGACTAAAAAGCAGCGAAGTGAAGAGGAGTAATGCTCGTAACACGGTAGTGCTCAATCTAAAGTCCAATAGGAACTGGGCAGATCACAGTGAAAGCCCTGTAGCCGATTCTATGCTTAGTTTTTAACAAGTCAAAGCCTAAGCGTGACTTTGTTCATTAAAGACGCTAGAAATAGCGTGGCATTAAGGCATCGTAAATTGTAATGAGGGTGGAGGTGGTTTATCCTCTTTCTCCCAAATTTTTATCACAATCAAGGGATTATTCCCATTTATCGCACCCTCGCGAATGACGGCCAATAGCATGAGTAAGAAATACAGCCCCTCGGATATCGAACCGAAATGGCAGCAGTTCTGGGACCAGAACAGCACCTTCAGCGTCGGCAATGACGACTTTAGCAAGCCCAAGTACTATGTACTGGATATGTTTCCTTATCCGTCTGGATCAGGGCTCCATGTAGGTCACCCAGAGGGCTATACCGCTACCGACATCATTGCGCGATTCAAGCGCATGAATGGCTTTAATGTATTGCATCCAATGGGATGGGACGCATTTGGACTGCCTGCGGAGCGAGCGGCTATTCGCGAAGGGCGTCACCCGGCTGTTATTACGCAAGAGAATATCAGCAACTTTCGAGGGCAAATCAAACGCCTTGGCTTGTCCTATGACTGGAAAAGAGAGATCGACACCAGCAAAGTGGATTATTACCGTTGGACACAATGGATATTCTTAAAGCTGTATGAAAAAGACCTCGCGTATCTCGCAGAAGTGCCAGTGAACTGGTGTCCAGCCCAGGGTACGGTGTTGTCGAACGAAGAAGTACAAGACGGTCGCTACGTAGAAACGGGCGATTTAGTTGAGCGTCGCATGATGCGACAGTGGATGTTGAAAATCACCGCGTATGCAGAGCGTTTGCTGAGTGATCTCGATGGCCTGGATTGGCCTGCGGGCATTATTGAAATGCAGCGTCAGTGGATCGGTAAATCAGTTGGGGCGCAAGTGCGCTTCGCTGTACAAGATCACGATGCTAGTTTCGAAGTGTTTACAACTCGGCCCGACACACTATTTGGATCAACATTTTGCGTGTTAGCACCTGAACATCCTCTGGTGGCTCAGATAAGCAGCGCTGCACAAATCGAGGCAGTTAACGCCTACATTGCCACAGTTAAAAACGTTAGCGATCTGGACCGTGAAACCGCGGCCGCTAAAGATAAGACAGGCGTGTTCACTGGTGCTTATGCCATCAATCCCGCGAATGGTCTGCCTGTGCCTATTTGGATAGCCGATTATGTTAAGGCCGATTATGGTTCGGGTGCCATTATGGCCGTGCCTGCCCATGATGAGCGTGATTACGAATTTGCGAAAAAGTTTGGGCTAGCCATTATTGAAGTGGTTGCTGGTGGCAATATTGAAGAGGCGGCGCATGTAGCGGAAGGCGCAGCGACTAATTCACAGTTCCTCGACGGGCTTAACACGATTGAAGCCAAAGCGAAGATGATCGCTTGGCTAGAAGAAAAAGGCCTAGGAAAAGGCGAGACGACCTACAAATTGCGCGACTGGCTGTTCTCTCGCCAGCGCTATTGGGGCGAGCCGTTTCCGATCATGCATAATCCTGAAACTGGCGCGATTCATACGGTTCCCGCTGGCGACTTGCCGATCACATTGCCAGAGTTGGACGAGTATAAGCCTACCACTGATGGTCAGCCGCCATTGGCGCGAGCAGAGGATTGGATGCGAGTCGAATTGGACGGCGAGTCTTTGTTGCGAGAGACAAACACGATGCCGCAATGGGCGGGATCTTGCTGGTATCACTTGCGCTATATGGATCCACATAATGACAAAATGCCATTTGATCCCGAAGCCGAAAAATACTGGGGCCCGGTGGACCTTTATGTTGGCGGTGTAGAGCATGCCGTGTTGCATCTGTTATACGCCCGTTTTTGGCATAAAGTATTGTTCGATTGCGGTCTTGTGCATACCCGTGAGCCCTTCAAGAAGCTCTTCAATCAAGGCATGATTTTAGGCATCAGTCACCGTGATGAAGCCGGTCGTTTCTATGGCCCTAACGAAGTGGAATACAGAGACGGCAAGCCTTATGCGAAAGACAGCGACACGCTGTTGAGTGCGCGCGAAGAGAAGATGTCCAAGTCTCGCCTTAATGTGGTCAATCCCGATGATGTTGTCGCTGAATATGGTGCTGACTCATTGCGTTTGTACGAAATGTTTATGGGGCCTCTCGAGGCTGTGAAACCTTGGCAAACGAATGGGGTGAAGGGCGTCTTTGGCTTCCTCGATCGCGCTTGGTCTCTATTGATTGATTTGGAGACAGAACAGCTATCTAGCGTGGTTACTGACGAGCCTGAATCTAGCGCGAGCGACGAATTGCGCCGTGAAATTAATATCACGGTCCATAAAGTGACTAGTGACATTGAGAATATGCGCTTCAACACGTCTATCGCCAAAATGATGGAGTTCGTGAACTTAGCGAAAAAACAAAAAAGCATTCCAAAGGAGATAGCGGAGAAGTTTGTCTTGGTACTCGCGCCGTTTGCTCCTCATATTGCGGAAGAGCTTTGGCAGCGCTTAGGGCATACCGATACCTTAGCCTACTACCCATGGCCTGTAGCGGATGAAAACTGGCTTGTTGCCGATACCGTTACGATGACAGTGCATATCAATGGTAAGCGCCGTGCAGAGCTAACGCTTGATAGAACCTTAGAAAAGGCTCAGATCGAAGAAATTGCTCGAAATGCAGACGGTGTGGCGGATAAGCTAGCAGGGGTGAATATCAAGAAAGTCATATTCGTACCTGGCAAGCTTGTAAACTTTATTGTCTAATGTGGCGAATTTCAGTATTCATATACTGCTTTCAGAATTCGTCAGTATTTAGTAAGAATCAAGGGAGCCTTCGTAGTCTGCACTATGTTTAAATGCGTCATCAATGTCGTAAATGAGCTATTGCAGACTATGAGAATACGAAAAATTACTATCGGTACCCTGAAGTGTTTTGGGTTGTTTTTGGCCGCATTATTGTCTGCGTCAGCAATGGCACAGAGAAGCACTGATTTTGCGCTACTAGATCAGCATGGCACGTTTCACCAATTGAGTCGGTATGGCGAGTCTGAATTGGTGGTGCTCTTTGTGCAGGGCAACGGCGAATCCGCTTCGCAGCAAGCTATTCCTCTTTTAGACGACCTCAGCACTCGCTTCACTGAGCAGGGCGTGGTGGTTTTACTGCTTAATCCCGATCCTGCGCAAAGCAGAGATCAAATCATCGAAGAAATGGCGCAACTAGGCGTTGACCTTCCGGTGTTGCAAGATAGCGCGCAACTCGTCGCACGCTCCCTAAAGGTGGTCACCACCAATGAAGCGCTTATTCTAGACCCGGTTTCCCACGATGTCCTTTACCGAGGCCCACTGCACAGTGGTATCGGTGTCAGCGCTACCGCAACGCAAACCCCTTATCTCGAACAGGCATTGGTGGCGCTTTTAGATGGTGACGAGCTTCCTGAGGCTGAGTTGCCGGCAGTTGAGGGCACTCCCGTGGAGTACCTCTATAAAGAACTTTTTGGTGACCGCCAAATCTCTTATCAGAATGAAATTGCTCCGATTCTCAAGCGACGTTGCACTACCTGTCATATTGAGGACGGACTGGCACCTTGGGCAATGATCAATCATCGAATGATTCAAGGTTGGAGCCCCATGATTCGTGAGGTGTTAATTACACACCGTATGCCTCCCGGCCAAATTGATGTGCAAGAGGGTGAGTGGGATAACATCCATGAAATTACCGATGAAGAGCTGATCACACTGGTACATTGGATTGACTCTGGGGCTCGCAATGCCGATGACGCAGATCCGTTGACTGAACAAGAGGAGCTATTTGAGGGCTGGGCGCTAGGCGAGCCGGACCTCGTTGTGAATGTTCCCGAGAACGAAGTCCCCGCAACAGGAATGGTCGACTTTATCATTGAGCGCTCTGATCTTAATTTGACGCAAGACCAATGGGTAAGTGCGGTGGCTTATAATGTGGGAGACCGCTCCGTATTGCACAGCCTGTTAGTGTTCGCGGTAGACCCAAACATTGTAGAGAAGGATCAAGCAGGATTGATAGACCCGCAAAACGCCGAGTTTATTAGCCTCTATGTGCCGCCAAGAACGGAAGAGTCGTTTGCTGAAGACTCCGCCTTTTTGTTGCGCCAAGACAGAGACCTCTCTTTTAAAATTCGCTATGTGACGGGCGGTCGCGACACGATAGATGCTACCCGCATTGGCTTGTACTTCCGAGATAGCCCACCCGAGTATGCGGTGCGCAATGTTATTACACTCAATCCGGATTTCACTGTTGCCGCTGGGGTAGTAAAGCAAGTGGAGCATGCAGAAACGGCTGTGTTCGAAAACGATGTGTGGGTAGAGAGCTTCGCTCCACAAACCCATACTCGTGGAAAGAGCATGACCATTTCCGCACAGTTTCCTGACGGAAGTGTTGAGCGTTTGATTAACGTCGCCAATTATAATTTCAATTGGCAGATGAACTACAAGATGAGTGAACGCTTACACTTGCCTGCGGGCTCAAAGCTTATCTCAGACACAGTGTATGATAATTCGGCCTCTAATCCGCAAAACGTCGATCCAGAGACTGACGTTGCGGTAGGGTTGACGACGTACGATGAAATCTTCAGCCACTTTATTCGTGTGCTGGAGCCGGTCGCTCAGTAGCGGTTACTGCCACTGTCGTAACAGGATGCGCATGTCTCGCGTGTAGGGGAGTGCGTAATCGTGGGCGGCAATGACGACGCTATCAGCCGTGCGAATTAGTTTAGCGGTGACGAACACATTATTTTCGCCAACAGCGTAAGTCCCGACTAAAACGAGGTGGGCGTTATGCTGAGCACTGATGTCATTCACTGCGCGAGAAAGCAGAAACTCACCCTGGCTTTCGCTAATATAAACACTGTTTCGAAGCAGCATTTCCACTACCGAGTATCCAGCGGCTGTGAATTGCGACGTTAACTGTTGTGACGCTACGCGTCCAAATGTTGATGACTGACTGAGATCGTCAATGGAGGCAAAGCTGGCGGCAATGATGTTATTGCTTGGGCTGATCTCAGGCCCAGCCATACGAATAAGATTGTTGGCCGCTGCACGATTGGTGCTAATGATGGCGTCGATTCCCGTGTCATAGGGATCACTCATGCAGGCACTTAGCAACGTGCCAATCACCATAAAACAAGCCCAACGTAGTTTTATATGCATTACTGCCCACCCCTGTCGCTAACGACATTAAAGACTCTGCCTTTCCCTTTGTATTGAGCGATATCGTCTTGGTCAAAATAGTAGACGTGATTGCTTGAGTGCACGATTTGCTGGCTGTCCAATACGCGTGTCGTAATGATTACTTCAGTGACACTGGCGGCCATGTCGCTATTGAACTTGCTCCAAAGATCCCCTGCCAGAGCTGCGGGGATAAGAATCAAAGCGCTATCGCCCCAGTACTGCGCATCGTGTATGCCAACGCCGGCTAATAGAAATGTAGAGAATGAGCCAGGGCGAGGAGGTAGCAGGGCGCGCCTGTCGTGCTCTACAACTTGCACATCATAATCCAGTGTGAAAAGTGCATTCTCACGGCTAAGCATCACATCGACATCCTGGTCAACCAACGCACTCAGTAACATATTGTGGTAGGCGCTTTGGAAGTCGCCAGCTGAGTTTGATGCCGTTCCGAGGTAGATCGAAGGGCTTATGACGCCTCCACCATTGCCAAGACTGCGGGCAATTTCGACCGATTCGTTTTCAGCGAGTAGTTGCCAGTGACTAGCCGATTGAAGGCTTTGTTGCTGGGCGCTGGGGAACATGGTCGCGCGAGGGTGGGGTAGGTGATTATTAGTGCCACAGGCAGCAATAAAACTGCATGCGCTAAAAAGCGCCAGCATTTTGGCCAATGTCATGAGAGAAACCTCTTGTTGTTAGAGTCTCGCTACTTAAGTAGCGGCAGAGCAAGGGGGCAGTGTACTACGTGTTGTAATTTAGCGGTACGTTCAGTTGAGTAGGCGGTGGCAGTGACGCCGCCAGCATAATTACAATTGCTTCTTTACCCAGCGCTCGAACTCAGGCGCGGACATTGCCCCAGAAACTCGAGCGACTTCTTTGCCTTTTTTGAACATCATTAAGGTGGGAATGCTGCGTATACTAAAGCGTTGCGCTAGGGCCGTCTCGGCCTCGGTGTTTACCTTTGCGAGTCGTGCTTTAGGTTCGAGTGCTGTACTGGCCGCCGCAAATGTCGGGGCAAATTGACGGCAAGGACCACACCAAGGTGCCCAAAAATCAACAACGAGGGGCACGTCTCCTCCTAAGTGGAGGCTAAAGTTCGCTTGGCTAAGGGTTACAGGTTTGCCCACAAATAGCTGCTTTTTGCAGGCTCCACAGTGTCCATCTGCAGATAGCTTCTCCTCAGGCATACGGTTTTTGCGATGGCAATGAGGGCAAGTAACGTAGATTTCTTGGGACATATCGTGATTCCTGATTTACTGAATAATGAAGGGCACTGGCGCTAGCCTTCGAGCCAGACCTCTTTTGCCCAATGCCATATAGTATCCCACTCCTCTTCGCTATTCTCTTCGTCCCAGAACCCAATTGCTCCATCATGTCGAATGTAATAATACCCCCCTTTGGCTTCGCAAATCGGCAGGTGTTTATGGGGTAGCCCCATGCTCCAAGCCACAGCGGCCATCTCCGGGAGGAAAGTATGGGAGTTGGGGTCTGCGACGGTGGCGGGCTCTAAGTGGCCATACACGACATCACTGACGGTTAGCATAAAGAGGCGCAAATCGTCCGGAAGAGCGATATACAAGGCCTCTTCAATCTCAATCAGCAAGTCGTCATCGGGCAACTCCAGCGGCACAGGGACTGGTTCGTTAGCCTCACGCAATAAATCAATAATATCGTCCATCTTGGTGTTATTACTCCTGTCGTGCTGTGTCCACTGGGTGGGCGATCGCAAAGGCGGGCATGCAAGTGCGTAGTTTACCACTGTATTTGCTAGATCAAGTGTTTACTTTTTTATTCGATTTAGGGGTTTAAAGGCTTGCGCAGTCGAAACAGGAATTGATCACTTTGTCGATAAAGCATGGGATCAAAAATTGAGCGTCGATGTGTGTCTCGCAGGTTTTGTAGCAAGAGGCTTTCTTCTTCGAGAATGAAGCCGGACTCTAAAATAAGCGCTCTTGCTGACTCTATTGTCATACGATGCATTCTAGAATTGTCGAGCCCTTCCAAACCCACGTGATCAATTAAACCGACAATGCCCCCGGGTGTCACAACCTCATATAGGGATTGCAGTAATTGCTGTGCTCGGCGTGTGTCGGCATTGAAATAATCGTGGAGAATTTGCGACACCAACACAAAATCAATCGAATCGGCTTCTAGGCCTAGTGCTGTGCTGGGTTTTAAAAGAGGGCGTACGTTTTCTATGCCAGTCGAATTTAGCATGGAGGCTAGTGCTTGGCTTTGTGATCTCTCACCGATATTGTCTTCGAAACTAGCCGCTTGGGGCGCATTTTGTGCAAAGACAATGCCTTCAGATCCAATGGCTTTAGCGAGGATATAGGTGTAATAGCCGTTGGCAGCATAGAGGTCGAGGACTTGCATGCCTTGTCTGAGCTTAAGGAACTCGAGTACTGCTATAGGTTGGCGGGCAGAATCTCGGATGCGCTCTGCAACGTCTCGTTCAGGAGCAAGCAGTGCTTGCTGCAAGGCTTCTTTGTTGAGGTCGTGATCGGCTTGAGCGCCAAAGCTAGGGGCGTTTATTAAAAGTAATATGAGAAACAATGTTGTTTTCACAGCAACAATCTCCAAAACCGAAGGTTTTCCACTGGCATGATAGGCTGGATTTGAGACAATGCCATCATTTTACAACGATGGAAGTGTTGATGATGACTTATCTCCCCGCCGTAGAGAGTGTTTTACCGGAAGGTTCCAAGCCTGACGCTGCTATAATTTGGTTGCATGGGCTAGGCTCTGATGGCAATGATTTTGCGGGTATTGTCCCCGAGCTGCGCTTGCCACCTGAGCTGAAATTGCGTTTTGTGTTCCCCCACGCCCCTTCGATCCCCATCACTGTAAATGCTGGCTATGTAATGCCGGCATGGTATGACATCGTAGAGATGGATGTTGGCCGGAAAGTCGATACGGAGCAGTTAGTGGCGTCTGCCGAGGCTGTTCACGCTCTCATTGAGCGGGAGATCAGCCGAGGGGTGCCAAGTGAGAGAATTATCTTGGCTGGGTTCTCTCAGGGAGGGGCTGTAATACTGCAAGCCGCGCTTAGTTGTTCGAAGCCGTTGGCAGGGGCCATGTCACTTTCAAGTTACTTCCCTACAGTCGATACTATTAAGCCTAATCCTGAGAATGCAAATCTCCCTATTTTGGTTTGCCATGGCACGCGTGACCCTGTCGTTGATGAGTCACTGGGGCAGAAGGCCGAAGAGGATTTGAGGCGTATGGGATATGCAACCCAGTATCGACATTACCCTATGGAACATTCAGTCTGCATGGAGGAAATTCAAGAGATTTCTTCCTGGATTCAAGCGCGTTTATGTGCCTGATGAGCGAACTAAAGCCCAATTCCGCGTGCCATTAAAAACGCGAGCAAGGGAATGATGGCAAGTAGGATTAACTCGATTCGTAACACTCGTATTACGCTCGAAGGGACGCTAATACTATCGCCTTTGAATTTACGGTGGCGCAGGAAAAAGACAGTAGGGTAGATGGATAGTAGGCCTACCAGCAGGAATAGAGCGATTTTTGCGTGGAATATCGAGTTGGCGGTGTAGAACTCACTCGGTTTCCCTACCCACAACCAGAGCGCGAGTCCGAATAATAAGACCGCGCCGGCACTAAGACCGTAGGCCGCATCTACTTTTATAAGCTGCCGAATGTCCTCTTGGTTTAAAGTTTTGGAAATGGCGATATTCTCAATGATAACGCTCCCGACAAGGGTGAATACCGCGAAGAGATGCAAATAGCGAATGAGAATATCCATTCAGGATTACCTGTTCTTAAGTTGATGGCGTTAACTTAGAGCTAATTTGGTGGCGTTCTAAGACTTGTGCGAGTGAGCCATTCTTATAGGCTGCTGCGATGTCCGTATAGCCGCCAATAACCTCACCTGCAATAATAAGCTGTGGCAAAGTGTTAGAATGCGAGAGTTCCTGTAAGCGTGTTCGAACCTCTCTTTGCATCGTAGGCTCTAGAAATTCTCCTTGATCGAGCTCGATTACCCGATACTTCACATCAATTTGCCCTAGCAATTGCTTTGCTGCTCGGCAGAAAGAGCACCAACTTAGGGAGAAAAGTACGACCGGATCTGTGCTGCTCGCAACGCTTTGGTCAATGAATACCCGCCCATTGAGAGGGGAGTTGGTGGTGCTTGCATGGTTTTCACTCATATCAGAGTCCCTTTGTCGAAAAACATTGTATTGTTGCACAGCAAAAAGTTAATTTCCTGCCACTCCTGTAGTGGGTTCATTTAAACTGCAGCGTGTTCTATATAAGTGTGGCGGAGCCCCATACAAAACTAAATTTTAAATTGAGGAAGCTCTACTTGTTTTAATGCAAGAGCGTCAAATTATGGATCAACAGAACTTGTCAGAAGCGCAGTGCGAAGTCGAAGAGCCAATTGTTGCAAAACCCGGGCTGCGAGAACGTAAAAAGCGTTTGCGATTACAGCGTATTATAACCGTGTCCCGTAATTTGTTCGTAAGTAAAGGCTTTCAAAACACGACTATTCAGGATATTGCGGATGAGGCTGGTATTGGGCTTGGGACGCTATATTTGTACGCTAAAGGAAAAGAAGACCTTTTAGTGCTTGTGTTTCGCGAGACGCTGTTGCAAATGACGGAGTCAGCCTATGACGGTATAGATTCCAGTGAGCCTGTTATTGATCAATTAATGCACTTTTTCCAAGTGCATATCGATTATCACAAAGAGGATCCTTTGTTGTCGCGAACGGTTCTCAAAGAGCTGTCTTTCCCCGTTAACACAAAGCGCAGGCATGATATTGAAGTCATTTTTGATACCGCCTACGATAAGTTGGCGCAGCTGCTTAAACGCGCAATTCAAGAGGGAAAGGTGTTGCCGGAGCTCTACATAGGGACCGCAGTGACAAGTATTTTTGGCTTGTTTTACCATTTGCTACAAGGTTTTTTGTGTGAGTTTTTTAGCGAAGAAGAATTCGTCAAAAACCTGCGTCACGCGTTGGAGTTATTGCTTAGCGACTCTTTGATCGATACAACTCCCTAAAGTTTTCCTTATCGATTTCTGCAATGTAAGAAAGTGGGGATGGATAAATACCGTCTCCGCCGTGATCTCATTTGCTTTGGAATAAGGCAGTGCTAGGATCATGCTTAATCTGCCCTCTTCAAAGCAGACTCCCATAAAACAAGATTAATTGACTGATTGGTCACCTGGTCGGAGGCAAGCATGTTCAATGCAAAGAAAGGCAAGACGGGGCAGCGCATTAGGATCGGCGTTACGGCTCTCCTATGTTGTTTTGTGATGAGTTCCCTCAATGCGGCAGAGCGCGTAGGCGATTTCTCTCTTCTGGATCAAACCGGGAAATTCCATCATATCGCATGGTATGACGATCATAAGGCCGTGGCTTTATTGGTTCAGGTTAATGGTAGTGAGCAAACTCGCGCTGCTGTGAGTGATTACCAGCGCTTACAGGCGCAGTACGATGAACAAGGCATTGAGTTCATGCTATTAAACCCCGTAGGGCAATCACGGGCTTCGGTGCTCGAGGAGGCTCTAGCGTTAGGTATCACGCTGCCAGTGTTAATCGACGAGACGCAAATCGTCGCAGAAGCGATGGGTGTTGATAAAAGTGGGGAAGCATTCTTGTTCGACCCGCGAAGTTTCGAGGTGATTTATCGCGGCACTGTCGCAGGGCTTGAACAAGCATTGACTGAATTGAGTGGAGGGAAAGCGATCAGTGCTCCATTCATTGCTATGAATGGGGCTGACGTGTCCTATCCTAGCACTCAGCGTCATCAAGCCTCTGGAGTTTCTTATAGCGAAGACATAGCCCCCATCATTGTTGAGAATTGTGCCAGTTGCCACCGCGATGGCGGAATAGCGCCTTTCGCTATGGACAGTCATGCGATGTTGCAAGGTTGGTCTCCAATGATCCGGGAAGTATTGATGACCAAGCGTATGCCGCCGGGTCAACTTGATCCGCACGTGGGGAATTTTTCAAACGATTACAACGTAGCAGTGGAAGACCAGCAAAAGATTATCCACTGGATTGACGCAGGCTCAGTAAAAGACGGTATGAATGATCCTCTAGCGGAGCTCGTTTGGCCTGAATCAAAATGGGAGTTCGGTGAGCCGGACCTTATTGTTAAGGTGCCTGCGCAGACGATTCCTGCGACCGGAGTGCTTGATTACATTACGGTAGTGGTGCCATTTGCGGGCTTGGACCGCGAGCGTTGGGTGCGGGCGAGTCAATATTTAGCTGGTGATCGCACGGTATTACATCACACGTTGAATGCGGTCATGCAGCCTGGAGAAACGAGGCCGCGTGGATTCTTAGGAGAGGTCGATCCTAATTTGGCCTATATTACCCCTTATATTCCAGGGGCAGAGCCTCACGTAGAGCCTGCGAATACTGGCGGTTTGTTAAAGCCTGGGTCACAGTTAGCGTTGCAACTTCACTACACTACGATGGGTAAAGAAACCGTAGACGCAAGTGAGATTGGAATTTGGTTTTATCCGGACGACCAGATTCCGCAAGAGCGACGCTCAAGTGAGTGCGCTTGTATTTTTCCGCAAACATGGACAAATATACCGGCTTACGATCCTAATTTTGTGCAACAACAAGCCATTACAATTGATGCGGATGCCTATCTAACAAGTTTTATTCCTCATATGCATTTTCGTGGCAAGAGCATGAGTTTCGCAGCGCATCGGCCAGACGGCTCTGTGCAAGAGTTGATCAATATTGCGAACTATAATTATAACTGGCAAATCGAGTACAAGCTCGAAGAGCCTGTCTTTGTCCCTGCGGGCACAAAAGTGGTTGCAACGGGAGCTTACGATAACTCAACTCAGAACAAGTCTAATCCTGATGCCGCAAGGTCTGTTCCTTGGGGAGATCAAAGTTGGGATGAAATGTTTTTCGGACAAGTGTATTGGAAGTTTGTCGATCAGGATGTATTCACTAGCGCCAGTGCGCGGTGATCGCTAAGTAGGGAGTTAGGGGGGGAACGGACGCACAAAAAAAGGGAAAGAGGCTGGAAGCTTCTTTCCCTTTTCCTTTTCTGGCGTTGAAACTTATCGTTTAACGTTCAGCTTCAAACCTTATTTAGCCTGTTCGATTGGGTTACGTAAAATACCTACCCCTTCGACTTCTACCTCGTATACATCACCGCCTACCATCTGCTGTGTGCGACCCATTGTGCCAGACCAAACTAGGTCGCCTGGCTCTAAAACGAAGTACCGTGAGATGTAACTAACCATGTAATCAAAGTTATATAGCATGTCTGATGTGTTTTCGCCTTGGCGGCGTTCACCATTGAGACGACCTTCGATTTGCAGTTCGTTAGGGTTCAGGTCCGTAACAATTTTTGGACCAACGGAATTGAATGTCTTACTGCCTTTGGCTCTAGTCCATTGCAGGTCAGCGCCTTGCCAATCTCGAGCACTGCCGTCATTGCCGGCTGTCACGCCAAAGATATAGTCCCGAGCATCCTCTAACGGGACGTTGTCTGCATGTTTGCCTATAACGACAATGGCTTCGGCTTCATAGTGAAAGTTAACGCTGTCGGCGGGAATTACCATCGGCTCATCAGGGCCAATGATCGAGTTAGCCGGAACAACGAATAAGCCGGGATAGGCTGCAGGTTCACCTGTGAGGTGGCTGCGGAAGTTTAACGCGGTCATAACAACAAGGTCGGGGTCAACGGGGGCTTTTAGCTGAACAGCCGACTGAGCGACTGTTTGGCCAGTATGAGTTCCGCCTAAATACGGTGCATCTGTTAACTGGTGGATAGTGGTCCCTTGTAGCTCTCCCCAAGACACCATGCCGTTTTGTTCATAGCGAACGAATTCCGCCGCTTGCGCCGAAGCCGCTAAAGCGCCAGAGACCAACATTCCTGCAAGTAGCTTATTTAATGAATACTTCACGCAATCTCTCCCTTTGGATGAGTTGTAGCGTTACCGTTTCTGTCGAGATCTTGCGATACGCCAGGAAGGGCTCGCCTTTATAATTATGTAGTTAATTGCGGATTGGGCTCACTTGGGAGTCGCAATGCAGCGCGGACTATCCTGAACCTATTGTGTCGCGTAATCAAGCGCCTGCCTTTGCGTGTGCCACATGAGGTGAAAATCATCAAAGCTAAGATTCAGGGCGACTAGAAAGTTAGAAGTAGAAAGGTTTCAAGTGAGCTCGAATTGCCTTTATGATGTGCCCATTAAAGACGGCTTGGCAATAAAAGGAAGGGGTATGAAACGTTATTTTACAGGCATTAGGCAATGGGTTGTCATCTTAAGCATCTTAGGGTTCGCAAGCAGTGTGTTTGGGCAAACGGGCACCCCATCTGTCCCTCCACTGCCAGAGGGGTTGGAGATAGTAGAGTTCTATAGCCCTGCTGTTGATAGAACCATGAAGTATGACATTGTGTTGCCATCAGGATATGAGCAGGGGGATACCCGTTATCCTGTGCTTTATTTATTACATGGCTATATGCAGAATTACACTGTCTGGGGTCGTAATCTTGGCGCGGCATTTTATGCGCGATCATTAGATGAATTGATCTTGGTGATGCCAGACGCAGGCAATACATGGTTTGTGAACTACGCCGAAAGCGAGAGCGGAAAAGACCAGTGGGAAGATTATCTTATTGAAGATGTCATCGGACACGTCGATGCCAATTTCCGCACTATTAATCGTAGAGAAGGGCGTTCCATCGCCGGCTTGTCTATGGGCGGTTTCGGTGCCTTTTCTCTGGGTTTGCGACATCCAGAAATGTTCATCTCCCTCGGCAGCACGAGCGGTTCATTGAGCTATGCGCGTGATAGAGCCACGGCCATTGCGGCTGGTGAGAATTTGGCCCCTCGTGCACGCTCGGCTGAGCAGCAACGTGCAATAGATCGTGCCGATGAGTTTATATCAGACATTATCGATATCCCGGGTTTTAGTAAGCAAGATGAAAGAACGCCACAGGGGATGGAGTTTCTCACCCAAGAGCAAGCGACATCTTATGATCCGTTCCAAATCATTTTTAATGTCACGAAAAGCCGATTGCCACATTTCTATATCGATGCAGGGACTGAAGACGGGCTGGTTTCTACAGCAAGAGAGTTCATGGGGCTATTACTAATGAATGACGTGCCCTTTGACTTCATGCAGTCTCGTGGCAAACATAATTCAGAGTACTGGCGTCGATCAATTGGTCATATGATGACAACGCAGTTTGAAGTTATGCAGCGTGAATTAGGCAATCGACCTTAAACGATGACGACGCCACTCATTCGTATAGAAAACGCTTGCTGCCCTGTGGCACCTAATAAAGTGTTGGAGGTGCCCGAATTTTCTTTGAGTAAAGGCCAGCACTGGTGCGTCTTTGGCGGCAATGGTGCCGGCAAATCTTTACTGTCGTCGCTTCTACAAGCGCAGCTCGTTCTAGGGGCAGCGCATGTCCATTATCGCTCTGATTTTTCCCCGAGTAAGGACATCATCGTGGTGTCCTTCGAAGAGCAGCAAAAGCTGTGGGCATTGGATAATCGACATGATATCAGTGAGTTTAGCGATGACGCGCAAGATCAAGGGACAAGCGTTAAGCAGTTGATTCTTGGGGGGCGTCAAACCACTGAGCGCTATAGTGAAATCATCCAGCACTTAGGCTTAGAGGCTCTTGAGGGGCGAGGAATACGCTACCTCTCGTCAGGGCAATGCCGAAAAGCGATGCTGGCTCGAGCCTTGTTTCAGCGACCGCAGCTCCTTGTGCTTGATGAGCCGCTGGAGAGTGTTGATCTTGCGACACAAGGGCAGCTTATCCAAGCGCTTCAGCGGTGGATGGGGCCGCAGACGTGTACGCTATTACTTTGTAGGCGAGCACAGGACGTTCTTCCAGGTATTACTCACCTCGCCGTGATGGATGATCTGCGGATCGTGCAGCAAGGCCCAATCGACCTCATGAAAATGGACGCCGAGTACACGCGCATAAGAGATCGTCGAGCGCCTGTTCCCTCGTCACTTCCCCTTGCTGATATTACAACGAAAAAGCTTCCGCTAGATCCTGATGTTCCATTGATCGAATTGCACCAAGTCAACGCCGGCTATCATGGCAAGCTAGTATTAGAGAATTTTTCTTGGACGATGCAGCAAGGTCAGCATACCTTGATCGAAGGGCCTAATGGTTGCGGAAAATCTACACTCCTAAGCCTTATTGATGGTGAGAATCACATGGCCTATGGTCAGCAGGTCTTCATCTTCGGTAGGCGGCGCGGCACAGGAGAAACAGTGTGGGAGGTTAAGGCTCGATTCGGGGTGGTGTCTAATGAAATCCATAATCGCTACGTGAAGGGGTGGCGAGTGCTTGATGTGGTCGTATCGGGTTTCTTTGATTCGATTGGTCTATATGATGACAGTGGAGCAAGTCAGCACCGCACGGCCTTGGCTTGGTTGCAAACAGTAGGCATTGAATCTTTAAGCAAAGAGTATTACCACGCCTTGTCGTTCGGACAACAACGACTAGTGCTGCTGGCAAGGGCGATGGTTAAACAACCTAGCATTCTTATACTGGACGAAGCGTGCGTGGGGCTTGATGACGAATTTCGGAATTTAATACTCGCCTTAACAGATCTAATAGCGGGTAGCGGCAACACTCATATTATTTTTGTGAGTCATACGGCAGGAGAGATTCCCAGTTGTGTGAATCAGGTGCTTCGCTTTACCCCGCAAGGGGTGTTGATCTCATAGGGCGAGAATCAAGTAAGTGACCGGATTCGTTAGCGGATAAGGAGGCTTGCCAAGTGTGAACTTTCGGGGTAATTTGAACCTCTCAGTCAGAGGTTTTGTACTGGAAGGAGCATAATAATGATAAGAACCGCCAAAGACATACTGCAAGAGAAAGGGGGCCACATGGTGACAGTCAGCATGGAGGCAACTGTTTATCAAGCCGTGAAAATTATGACCCAGAACCGAGTCGGTTCAATCGTGATCGTTGACGAGGGGCGTATCGTGGGCATCTGGACAGAGCGTGACCTCATGTACCGCGTGCTTGCAGAAGATTTCAATCCAAAGACAGAACTCATAAGCACTAGCATGACGAAAACCCTCATTTCCGCTCACGTCGATGATCAAGCCTTTCAACTTTACGACAAATTTCTAGGACGCCGCATTCGACATTTATTGATCGAAGAGGATGGCGAGTATGTTGGTATCCTCTCTGTCGGCGATGTTATGCGTGCTAACTTGCAGCAAAGGGCCGAAGAATATAAAGATCTAAACGAAATGGTCAGTCTCGAATATTATGAGAACTGGAAAGTGCAACATGATGGCGCATTGCGTTAGTTTGTTGAAGCAACGTTTGATTTGAAAAGCGCTTGCCATCAATTTTGGATGCGTGTAGATTCAAAACAACCTCTGGGCCGACAGTCTTAATAAGAACAAGAACGAATAGGCCGTTATTTATTGTCTAGTAGCCTTTCCTTCCCTTGCTCTATTTTTCTGCAGTCGAATGCCTTTGGTTTGAGTAGTCAGTACTTTTTCTTGCACCGCGTTGTTCTTACTTCGCTGTGCGTATTAGGGTGTTTTTTCTGAAACTAACGACAATCATAGAAAAGTGATGGAGTGTTGATTTAGGTTCTGCATTAGGTGCGAAGTATAGTAGTTCACTTGTATTAGAATGGCTTGACTTCGAGCAAGACTGTTCCGTTATATAAAATCGAAGCCAGTCGATCCAGCACTCCCAATAGACGTGGGAGCATAGGATTGGATAGCGCTACGCAAATGCTGGACGCACTGCGTCCATTTCTCATTTATTTCGTATTGGTGATGCTTGTAGTCATTGCCATGCTGGGTATTTCCTATTTTTTGGGGCAACGTGCCTCACGTCCCGCTAAAAATTATCCTTATGAGTCCGGCATTGTTTCTGTCGGCAGTGCCCATTTCCGGATCTCCGTACATTTCTACATCACCGCGATTCTCTTCATCATATTCGACTTAGAAGTCGTCTTTCTATTTGCGTGGGCTGTGGCCGTACGTGAAAACGGATGGGCGGGTTTTATCGAGATCCTCGTGTTTATTGGCATCCTTTCAGTGGCTCTTTTTTATCTATGGCGCATAGGCGCACTGGACTGGCGCACGCAGATTCAAAAACGACAACTACGTGCAGTACAAGGGCCCGGTGGGGTCACTAACATTCAAAAAACTCAAGGGGAGATCTAATGACCTGGGAATTGGAGCGCGCAGACGATGCGAAATCACCAGGCCGAGGTGAGAGTTCTTTCGATGAGTATATCCGTCGAAACGTCATGATGGGCCGGTTGGAGGATATGGCTTCCTGGGGGCGGAAAAACTCCCTGTGGCCATTCAATTTCGGCCTTTCCTGTTGTTATGTGGAAATGGCCACAGCGTTTACAAGTCGGCATGACTTGGCTCGATTCGGTTCCGAGGTGATACGAGGCACGCCTCGGCAAGCGGATTTGATGGTGATCGCGGGAACTGTGTTTCGAAAAATGGCGCCTGTCGTAGAGTTGCTATATGAGCAATTGTTAGAACCACGTTGGGTGATTTCTATGGGCTCCTGTGCCAATTCTGGTGGTATGTACGATATCTATTCGGTTGTGCAGGGAGTCGACAAATTTTTGCCTGTAGATGTGTATGTCTCGGGATGTCCACCAAGACCAGAGGCGTTGTTGCAAGGTCTGATTCTCCTACAGGAATCTATTGGGCGGGAACAACGGCCGTTAAGTTGGGTCATCGATGACCAGAAAGTCTATCGAAAGGAACAAGACCCGGTACAAAGAGAGCGCCGGCATGATCAGAGAATAGCGGCAACACAGTTGCGCTCTCCCGACGAGTTATAACAAGAGCCTGCTGTAGAGAAAGTCTAATAATAAAAATGAAGAGGCGTTGTGATTAATAGCCTCTAGGAAATGGTGAATAGGTACAATGGAAGTCGCCGACATGACATTAGACGTTGATTCTATATCCGCTAATTTGGTGGATGAATTGAGTCTGCGTTTTGATGATGAAATAGTGGCTGTGCAAGCTTACTGTGATGGTATCCCTGTAGTGTGGTTGCAGCGTGATGGTCTTAAAGCTGTGCTGCATTATTTGCGTAGCAGTGCTTCCGTCCATTTTGAAATGCTATTCGACATTACCGCAATAGACGAGCGCACCCGTGTCAATCGCCAGAACCAACCCCCTAGTGATTTTACCGTCACCTATCATTTGATGTCCTTCAGTAATCACTGCGATATCCGACTGAAAGTCGCCTTGTCTCTTAATGATCTCAACATTCAGAGCATTACCGATATTTGGCCTAACGCCAATTGGTACGAGCGAGAGTGCTGGGACATGTTTGGTGTGCGATTTATTGGGCACCCGAATCTCACGCGAATCATGTTGCCTCCCACATGGGAAGGGCATCCATTGCGAAAGGATCATCCCGCCCGCGCGACAGAGATGGAACCGTACTCCTTGTCGCAGGAACGCCAAGTGGTCGAACAAGAAGCGCTGCGATTCAATCCTGAAGAATGGGGCATGAAGCGAGAGTCGAAACAATCCGAGTTTATGTTCCTGAACCTTGGGCCTAATCACCCTAGCGTGCACGGGGTATTCAGAATCGCCCTGCAATTAGATGGTGAGATTCTCGTGGATGCGGTACCGGATATTGGTTATCACCATCGCGGCGCTGAAAAAATGGGGGAACGTCAAACCTGGCATACCTATATCCCCTATACCGATCGTATTGATTATTTGGGCGGGGTGATGAATAACCTGCCTTATGTTATGGCCGTAGAGAAAATGGCGGGCATTAAAGTCCCTGAGCGTGTGCAAGTGATTCGCGTCATGCTCTGCGAGCTCTTTCGAATTGCTAGTCACTTACTTTTCTATGGCACATTTGCTCAAGACGTTGGGCAGTTATCGCCTGTTTTTTATATGTTCGTTGATAGAGAGCGAGTCTTCGGCATTATTGAATCCATCTGTGGTGCGCGAATGCACCCAGGATGGTTTCGAATAGGCGGTGTGGCGCAGGACTTACCCAAAGGTTGGGAGAAGCGTATTCGCGAATTGCTCGATTATATGCCTGCCCGCCTAAAAGATTACGACAGCATGGTAATGAACAACGGCATCCTCAAGCGCCGTACTAAAGGTGTGGGGGCTTATTCCACTAAAGAAGCGCTCGACTGGGGTATCACTGGTGCAGGGCTGCGTGCAACAGGGTTTGAATACGATCTTCGTAAGGCGCGCCCTTACAGTGGCTACGAAAATTTCGAGTTTGAAATACCAATAGCCGCTAATGGTGACAGCTATGACCGCTGCGCAGTTCGTGTAGAGGAAATACGTCAAAGCCTGCGCATCATTCGACAGTGTGTCGACAATATGCCAGAAGGTCCTTACAAGGCCTCTCACGCCGCCACTACGCCTCCTCTCAAGGAAAAAACCAAACTCGATATCGAAACACTCATCAACCATTTTTTGAGTGTGAGTTGGGGGCCGGTGATCCCTGCAAACGAAGTCACCATGACGATAGAGGGGACAAAGGGTTTGAATAGCTATTACTTGATAAGTGACGGCAATACCGGCTCATACAGAACCCGGATACGAACCCCGTCATTTGCGCATTTACAAATGATTCCTGAGATTAGTCGGGGGTTTATGGTGGCCGACCTTATCGCAATTATAGCGAGCATCGACTTTGTAATGGCGGACGTGGACCGATGAACAAATTACGGCTGTGCCTACAATCAGGACGAGGGGGGAGGCAATGATGGCTAGCCAGCTCATTGCAAGTACAGGCAAGAAGAGCGTAGCTCGTGAGCTTTCGGAGGAAGAAATTCGTGAGATTGAGCACGAGCTCACTCTTTATCCTGACAAGAGAGCCGTTGGCTTGGAGGCTCTGAAGATTGTTCAGAAGCATCAAGGCTGGGTGTCTGATGAAAGTCTCTTAGCGGTGGCAAATTATTTGGATATGTCGGCGCATGAACTGGACGGAGTGGCGACTTTTTTTAATCTTATCTTTAGACAAGCCGTAGGGCGAAAGGTAATGTTGTTTTGCGATAGCGTCAGTTGTTACATCATGGGTT
Source organism: Gammaproteobacteria bacterium (assembly GCA_051252515.1). Classification (GTDB taxonomy): domain Bacteria; phylum Pseudomonadota; class Gammaproteobacteria; order Pseudomonadales; family Pseudohongiellaceae; genus UBA5078. The sequence continues at coordinate 38,246 of JBPOFS010000009.1, read as the reverse complement.
GTGAGCGAATCAAGGCTCATATCTCTGAGCGTTTAGGAATCGACTATGGCGAAACAACCGCAGACGGTGAGTACACCCTTTTGCCAGTGCCTTGCCTGGGGGATTGTGACCGCGCTCCCGTTATGTTGATGGATGGGGTGCAACAGCGGAACCTGAGCATTGAAAAAATAGATGCTTTGTTAGCGAGTAATAACAATACATAGAGAGCATAGCAATGACCGACATGCCATTGACGAAAAATATAGACATGAGCCGGGAGCCTCTCGACTTGGCGCAGTACCGCCATGCGGGAGGCTATGTCGGTGTGTTGCGCATGTTCAAAGAAATGGCTCCTGCTGATGTTCTAGAAACGGTGAAAAATTCTGGTCTCAAAGGTCGTGGCGGCGCAGGGTTTCCAACGGGTTTGAAGTGGAGTTTTGTGCCCAGTGGTGATGATGCGCCAAAAACTAAATACTTAGTGGTCAATGCCGATGAAATGGAGCCTGGCACATTTAAAGATCGGTTGCTTCTGGAGGGTGATCCGCATTTGCTGATAGAAGGGATGGTGATAGCGGCCTACACGATTCAGGCTACAACCGCTTATATCTTTTTACGTGGTGAATATTTGCGGGCCGAAGCACTGCTGCGCCAAGCCATTGCGCAGGCCCATGAGCAAGGGTTATTAGGCAAGAATATACAAGGTTCGGGTTTCGACCTTGAGATCATTTTGCACACCAGTGCGGGCCGTTATATTTGCGGTGAAGAAACTGCTTTATTGAATGCCTTGGAAGGCAAACGTGCTAATCCCCGTGCTAAACCCCCGTTTCCACAAGTCAGTGGCCTTTGGGGGAAGCCCACTATCGTCAATAATGTCGAAACCATCTGCAACCTGCCAGGCATCCTCCAATACGGTATCGAGTGGTATCAAGGGCTAGGTAAAGGCGCTGATGCAGGCACGAAGCTTTTTGGAGTGAGCGGGCGAGTTAAGAACCCAGGTTGTTGGGAGCTACCCTTGGGGACGCCCATTAGAGAACTTCTAGATGAGCGAGCTGGTGGGATGTCTGATGGTTATCAGCTACGGGCGTTCCTTCCTGGCGGCGGCTCAACGGACTTTCTATTACCGGAGCATCTCGATTTAACTCTAGATTACGATGTAATTGGCAAAGCGGGAAGCCGGCTAGCGACGGGGACCATGATCGTTCTTGATGACCACACGTGCCCAGTTGGAATGGTGGGGAACTTGATGCGTTTCTTTAGTCATGAATCCTGCGGTTGGTGTACCCCGTGTCGCGATGGACTGCCGTGGGTGGATAGTATTTTTAGACGTTTGGAAGCAGGGGGCGGACTCCATAGTGATCTAGATGTATTAACGGATCACCTTGAATATTTAGGGCCAGGGCGTACATTTTGTGCGCTAGCCCCTGGTGCAATGGCTCCTCTAGGAAGTGCGTTAAAGCATTTTCGAGACGACTTCGAAGCTCATATCAATACGGGAGCCTGTCCGTGGCCAAAATAAATGTTGATGGCATCGAATACGAAGTCAATTCTGCCAATAATCTTTTGCAGGAATGTTTGTCACAGGGGTTAGATTTACCGTATTTCTGTTGGCATCCCTGCATGGGCTCGGTTGGGGCTTGTCGTCAGTGCGCGGTAAAACAATATCGCAATGCAGAGGATGAAACTGGCACGATTGTAATGGCGTGTATGACACCTGCCAACGATGGCAGCATCATCTCAATTAAGGATCAGCAAGCGACGGACTTTAGAAGTCACGTGATTGAAAGTTTAATGATCAGTCACCCTCATGACTGCCCTGTTTGTGAAGAAGGGGGCGAATGTCACCTTCAAGATATGACGCAAATGTCGGGACATAATTATCGTCGTTACGATTTCAAAAAGGTAACTCATCGCAATCAATATTTGGGGCCGTTTATCAATCATGAGATGAATCGCTGCATTAGTTGTTATCGCTGCGTACGCTTTTACAATGATTACGCCGGTGGTGACGATCTAGCGGCGCTAGGCTCCCATCATCACGTGTATTTCGGGCGACACGAAGAGGGAGTTTTAGAGAGCGAGTTTAGTGGCAACCTAGTGGAAGTGTGTCCTACCGGTGTCTTCACCGATAAGACTTTCAGTGCTCATTACACCCGTAAATGGGATCTGCAAACGGCACCATCAGTCTGTGCCGGTTGTGGTGTGGGGTGTAACACGGCGCCAGGGGAGCGCTATGGCTCTCTGCGTCGAGTGGTAAATCGCTACCATCATGATTTAAATGGATATTTCCTCTGCGACAGGGGGCGCTTTGGTTACGACGCCAATAATAGCGATCAGCGGGTGGATACCGCATTGTTTAGACACGCTCAGCAGGAAGGGGCGGTCAAAGCCTTGTCGCCATTAGAGGCGAAACGCCAGTTCGCGGCAATGACCGGAGGAAATGTTATTGGGATTGGCTCTCCTCGCGCTTCTTTAGAAAACAATATTGCATTACGTGAGCGAGTCGGTGTCGAGAACTTCTACAGTGGCTGCAGTGATGCGCAATTCGAATGCCTGCAAGAGGTGATCAAAAGTTTACGCGAGCCGGGGATTGCCCATTGCGATGTTCGCGAGCTTGAACAATCTGATTGCGTGCTCTTAGTAAACGAAGACATTACTAACACGTCGGCGCGTTTAGCCTTAGCGGTGCGCCAAGCTAGTCGTAATGAGGCGTCGCAGTTGGCTAAGGCGGCCCGGATACCTCTTTGGCAAGATGCAGCCGTGCGAGAGCTGGCTCAACATAATCGTAGCCCTATTATTATTCTGAGCCCGCAAGGGACGAGACTAGATGATGTGGCGAGTGAAATTCATTTACTAAGTATAGATGCGCAGGTGCAATTGCTCGAAGCAGTCACTCATGCGATTGATGCAAATTATTCAGTCTCCAGGGCATCGACGGATAGTTCTGTCGCAACCCAAATTGCTGAACAATTATGCAAAGCAGAATCCCCGAGTATTGTTTCAGGAATCAGTGCGGACTCTCCGGCTTTAGTGAAAGCGTGTACCAATTTGGCTAAAGCGTTACGTGCGCATAGGCGAGACATTGCGGCACACACAAGACTTGTCTCGTTATCCTTTGCTATGCCTGAGGCAAACAGTCTCGGTCTAGCGCTGTTAATGGAAAGTGGGGGCGGCCGCTTAGAAACTGCATTGCAGCGACTTTGTGACGAAGGCGCCGACGCAGTGATTGTGCTTGAGAACGACCTCAATCTGCGAACAACTTCCTCAAAAATTGATGCGGCCTTCGTCCGCAATACCCCCCTTATCGTGTTGGATCAATTGCACAATACTTTCAACGCTCGAGCACAACTACTATTGCCAAGCGCTAGTGTGTTCGAGCAGCAGAGCACCTGGGTGAACTATGAAGGAAGAGCACAAACGAGCTATCAAGTGTTTCAGCCTGCTGAGAATATTTTAGCAGCCTATGAGCGTTTGAGCGTGTCAGACCCCGTGCAGACGTGTGCCGTGTCGAGCCCTCTCATTCTGCAAGAATTTGCCCGAACACATGCGGCGTTTAACGCTTTAGTGCAGTTGCTACCCGTTCGCGTGGGGATTAGCGCCATTATGAAAAGCCCGCGACAACCACATCGTTATAGCGGGCGTACGGCCATGCATGCACAGGAACAGGTGCACGAACTGCAACAGGCGCAAGACCGGCAATCGGCATTGGCGTTTTCGATGGAAGGCGTCATGCTGCAAAAAGACAGTAGTTTAATGGCGTCGGCATGGGCACCGGCTTGGAATTCGAACCAGGCGATTAGCAAGTTTCAAGAGGAGATCAATGGCGAACTGAAACAAGGTGAGAAAGGCGTGCAATTAATAACACCTGAGCGTAGCGAAACAGGTTACGAGCCTGTGGACTATGCGCCCCCTAGGCAGCTGGCTAGTTATAAAATTGCTCATTTGTTTGGGGGCGATGAAATCACGGCTTTTGCTCCCGCTATTCAAGCACGTTCGGTAGGGCCCTACGCCTGTATTGGAGAAGACACGGCCAAGACTCTAGGGGTTCGGCAACACGGATTGATCAGTATTGAGGGGCAAACGCTAAGCGTCCAAATGCCGGTGCTTATTCGTAAGAATATTGCAGCCAATAGCATTGGCTTCTATACAGCGAATGAGCTAGATCAGCACGCTCTGCAAGGCGAGATCTCCATAACGGTCGTGCCTGAAGACGATAGTATCGTTGCTAGTAGTCGAGCCATGTTCGATCAACTGCATATCAGTGATGCATTGAAAGAGGGGGCGTAGCGTATGCGTTTCGAAGTCGGATCCCTATTAAGTATCGGTGTCATCCTTTTTACCGTGATCATTGTCGCGGCGATGTTAATTTGGGTCGAACGCCGTTTGCTTGGCTTATGGCAAGAACGTCTAGGGCCTAACCGCGTTGGGCCATTCGGCTTGCTGCAAGTAGTGGCAGATATGATCAAAATCTTCACTAAAGAAGATTGGGTTCCGCCCTTTGCCGACAAGTTTAGTTTTATCCTCGCACCGCCCATTATCATGATTGTCATTTTGTTGAGTTTTTCGGTCATCCCCTTTGCGCCTGGGGTGGGTGTAATTGACTCTGATGTGGGCGTTCTGTTTGTCTTGGCGATGGCTTCTCTAGGTGCCTATAGCGTCATGCTCGGTGGGCTTTCTTCCAATAATAAATACGCTTTGCTCGGTAGTTTGCGGGCCGCTGCACAAATGGTCAGCTATGAAGTGTTCATGGGCATTTCTTTATTGGGAGTGGTGGCACTAACGGGCTCATTCAATCTTAGGGAGATCGTGCTTGCTCAAAGCGATGGTTGGTACATTGTCCCCCAGTTTGTTGGTTTCGTGATTTTTCTTATAGCAGGGATTGCTGAGAGTCATCGTCTACCGTTTGATATTCCAGAGGCCGAACAAGAGATTGTTGCGGGTTATCACACGGAATACTCAGGCATGAAGTTCGGCATGTTTTTCGTAGGCGAGTACTTGGGAGTGCTGCTGATCTCGTCATTGTTGGTGGTGTTGTTCTTTGGTGGTTGGCTAGGGCCGGCATTCCTACCTCCTATTGTGTGGTTCGCACTGAAGACAGGGTTTTTTATTGCCTTCTTCATCCTCCTGCGAGCCGCCATTCCACGACCTCGTTATGATCAATTGATGAACTACGGTTGGTTGTTTTTACTTCCACTCTCATTGCTTAATTTACTGCTGACCGGGGCTTATATCCTGTGGCAGGAGGGGATGTGATGCTGCGATTAATCAAAGACACGCTAATCAGTCAATGGGTGACGCTCTGGCGAGTATTTGTTCACGCCTTTGCTAAAACTGACACTGTGGAATATCCAGATGTGCAACCCGAGATGTTTCCCCGTTGGCGAGGACGAATCATTCTGAGTCGCGACCCTGACGGAGAAGAGCGCTGCGTGGCTTGTAATCTATGTGCTGTGGCTTGCCCCGTGGACTGTATCGCGCTGCAAAAAGCCGAAGACGATGAAGGGCGTTGGTATCCGGAGTTTTTCCGTATCAATTTTTCTCGCTGCATCATGTGTGGTTTCTGTGAAGAGGCATGTCCGACTAACGCGATTCAGCTCACGCCAGATTTTGAAATGGCGGAGTACGTGCGACAAGACATGGTGTGGGAGAAAGAAGATCTATTGATCGACGGCACTGGGAAGTATCACGATTACAATTTTTATCGTATTGCCGGGAAAAAAATCGGGGGCAAAGATAAAGGCGAAGCGCGTAACGAGGAAACCCCTGTCGACGTGAGGAGTCTACTGCCATGATTTTTCTATTTTACACAGCGGCCACCATTGCGTTGATTGCGACAGTGGCCGTGATAGTCAGCACGAATGTTGTACACGCCTTGGTGTATCTCATTATTTCCTTATTGTCTGTGGCTGTCATATTTTTTGCGTTAGGGGCCCCTTTTGCCGCCATGCTAGAAGCGATTGTATATGCCGGGGCCATTATGGTGTTGTTCCTGTTTGTCATGATGATGCTCAACCTTGGTCAGGCGACAGCAGACGAAGAGAAAACGTGGATGCAGCCACGATCGTGGATAGGGCCTGGAGTATTGGTGGCGTTGTTATTGATACAAATTACGAGTGTTTTGTTAACGCAAGACATCGCGCTAACGCCGGTTAAAGTTGGGGTGTTGGATGTTAGTTTGTTGCTTTTTGGACCCTGGTTGTTGGCAGTGGAGCTTGCGTCAATGTTGCTCCTAGCGGGGCTAGTGGCAGCCTATCATTTGGCGAAGAAATAAATCATCAATGAGATGAAACAATGGAATCAATTCCTTACGAACATGGATTAATTCTCGCAGCGATATTATTCGTGTGTGGACTAGTGGGTGTATTAACACGCCGCAATATTGTGTTCGTACTTATGTCCTTGGAAATCATGCTCAATGCTTGTGGACTTGCTTTTGTTGTTGCCTCCGCGCGCTGGCAACACGCAGATGGACAAGTGATGTTTCTGATGATTCTGACGTTAGCCGCTGCCGAAGTGGCGGTGGGACTAGGGCTCATTATTCAAATGTACAGGCGGTTCCATACCGTTGATATCAGCGTACTTAACGAGATGAAGGGCTAAACCGATGCACAATTGGATTGGACTTTTACCGGTATTTCCACTCGCAGGCTTTCTTGTGTTGGTGTTGAGTCGTGGGCTGATGTCCAAAACCCTTGCTGGCATCATTGGTGCTGGGAGTGTGGGCTTATCTTTTTTGTTGGCGGTAGCGATTGCCATCGAGTTTCTTAATACTGGAGCCACGCCGTTCACTAAAATTTTGTGGGGATGGATGCAGGTCGGTGGTTTAGATGCAGGTTTTACGTTTTATCTAGATGGCTTGAGCCTGGTGATGATTCTTATCATCAGTGGTGTGGGCTTTCTGATTCATCTGTACTCCACCGGCTTTATGGCCGATGACCCCGACTTCGCTCGTTTTTTCTCTTATATGAACTTGTTTGTGGCCTCCATGCTGGTGCTAGTGTTAGCCGATAACCTAGTGCTGCTGTATTTGGGCTGGGAAGGGGTAGGGCTTTGCAGTTATCTATTGATTGGGTTTTGGTATAAAAATCCCGCGAATGGTTATGCCGCCCGTAAGGCATTTGTAGTCACTCGTGTGGGTGACACATCAATGGCAATTGGGTTGTTTTTACTCTTTAGCCAACTAGGTACTCTCAATATTCAAGAGATCCTGTTGCTAGCGCCTCAGCAGTGGAGCACGGGTTCGGGGGTCGCGGTCGCTGCCAGTGCGCTATTGTTGGGAGGGGCTGTCGGTAAGTCTGCGCAACTGCCGTTGCAAACGTGGCTGCCCGATGCGATGGCAGGGCCGACGCCTATAAGTGCTTTAATTCACGCTGCCACGATGGTCACGGCGGGCGTCTATCTCATTGCGCGCACGCATATTTTGTTTGAGCTGGCGCCATCGGTACAACAGTTGGTTGCATTTGTCGGGTTGGCCACTTTGTTAATGGCAGGGTTCACGGCATTAATGCAACACGACATAAAACGCATTCTTGCTTACTCTACGATTAGTCAAATTGGCTATATGTTTCTAGCACTCGGTGTCGGCGCATGGTCCTCCGCCGTGTTCCACCTCATGACTCATGCCTTTTTCAAAGCGCTGCTCTTCCTTGCCGCTGGCACAGTGATATTAAGTCTTCATCACGAACACAATATATTCAAGATGGGCGCAATGCGCCGTCGTTTGCCAGTGGCTTTCTGGTCATTTGTCGTGGGCAGTGCCGCCCTGACTGCGCTGCCATTCACCTCAGGCTTCTACAGCAAAGATGCGATCTTACTGGCTGCGCTCGCGCATCCAGAATATGGAATGCTGCTCTGGTCAGGGGGAGTGTTAGGCGCGTTTTTGACGGCGCTTTACAGCTTCCGACTAGTGTTCGTCGTTTTCTTTGGCGGCAATCATCACGAAGGCACTGTACATGCTCATGACACAGGACAAGGCGCGATCGTAGAAATCACAAGCCCTTCTATGTTTTTCCCTCTGTTGATACTAGGAGCGTTGTCTTTATTCGGTGGGCTCATCTCGGTGCCTGTTGAGCAAGTGTTTGCTCATGGGCTTATTCACGAGGAGGGGCATGCTAGTCAGCTCTTACACACCTTGATGATTCTTATCCCCATGTTGGGGGTCATCATCAGTTGGTTCTTATACGGAAGTCGAGCCTATGAGAAAGCTGGGCAGCATTTGCGCAAACAATTACTAAACTCGTCCGTTGGTGGGTGGCTCAATCGTTTTTGGTTCAGTGGTTGGGGAATGGACAAGCTTTATGACTTGCTTTTAGTGCGACCGTTTTTAGCATTGGCCCATATCAATCGCAAAGATGTTGTCGACATCATGTTCAATGGTGTGGCATTAGCCGTGCGTTTTGGAAACAGTGCCCTAGTGCTCACGCAAACCGGTCATATGCGTTGGTATGCGATTAGCGTGGTCGGTGGAATTGTGCTCGTTGTGGCATTGGGGGTGTGGCGATGATTCTCCTAAGCTTAATGGCGACGTTGTTTTTCGGAGGCTCGCTCGCTTGGGCCAGCGAAGGCCTTGATGCACGCTTGCCGCGGATTGTGGCGTTAATTAGCCTGCTTATAGGCTCCTTGCTCGTTGTAAGCCTCTGCTTAAGCGTTGGCCCGGATCAAAACTCTCCCGGCGGGCAGTGGTGGGTGCTCGCGAGTTGGTCTTGGATTCCACGTTTTGGTATCGCGCTTCTAGTAGGAGTCGATGGTCTTTCTTTGCTCATGTTAGTGCTAACCCTTTTCCTTGGTTTGATCGCTTTAGGAGCGGCGTGGGGGGAGATTAAAGAGCGAGTGGGATTCTTCTATTTCAATTTGCTCTGGACCATTGCCGGCGTGGTCGGGGTGTTCACAGCGCTCGACCTATTCTTGTTCTTCTTTTTCTGGGAAGTAATGCTTATCCCGATGTATCTCATTATTGCGATATGGGGGCATGAGAACAGAGCTTATGCGGCAATGAAGTTCTTCCTGTTCACACAAGTATCGGGATTGCTGTTACTGATTGCCATACTGGCCTTAAGCTATTTTCACTATGTGCAGTTCGGAAACTTCAGTTTTGACTATTTCGACCTGCAAAGAGTTGCTTTAGCCGGGCCGGTACAAACATGGGTTATGCTGGGATTCTTCATTGGTTTTGCCACTAAGTTGCCAATTTTTGGTTTGCACTCTTGGTTGCCAGATGCCCATAGTCAAGCGCCAACAGCGGGCAGTGTTTTGCTGGCGGGGGTGTTATTGAAGACGGGGGCTTATGGGTTAATTCGATTCACGCTGCCACTTTTTCCTGAGGCATCGTTAAGCTTCGCACCAACAGCGATGGCGATTGCCGCTTTAGGTATTTTGTATTGTGCGAAGGTGGCTTTCGCCCAAGCTGATATCAAGCGGCTTATTGCCTATACGAGTGTGAGCCATATGGGCTTTGTTCTGCTCGGCATCTACGCGTGGAATATCTACGGCTTGCAAGGGGCCGTTATGACCATGCTCGCACATGGCTTGAGTTCCGCTGCATTGTTTATGCTGGCGGGTGGTTTGCAACTGCGTTTCCATACCCGAGACATGTCTGTGCTTAACGGGCTATGGTCGCGCTTGCCGATGCTCTCGGCTATGGCGTTATTTTTCTCTGTTGCAGCGGTAGGCATGCCAGGTTTGGGCAATTTCGTCGGAGAGTTTCTCTCTTTGCTTGGCGGGTTTCAGACCAACCCACCGGCCACAGTGTTTGCGGCGTTAGGGCTCATCTTGGCGGCGGTGTACTCGCTCTGGCTAATTCAACGAGTATTTCATGGGGCTTTACAACTGCCACCGGAGCACGCATTAGCGAATGATCTGAGTCCATTGGAGTTATGTTGTTATACGTTCATGGCTTTAGGGCTTCTATGGATGGGGTTATATCCGCAGAGTTTTCTTGCGATCTCGCAACCTAGCCTCAGTTATTTGATGCAGACAATAGATTTACTTGGCGGAGGCGTGCAGTGATGACAAGCGCAATGTTGGTCATGCTTCTCCCAATCATACTGGTCACAGCGACAGCGGTAGCCACTATGTTGATGGTGGCGATTAAGCGTCGACACGGGACTAGCTGCACGGTAACAGTGATAGGGCTATCGCTTGCATTGGCGAGTCTCTATTTCTCTATGCCCATTACAAGTTCGCAGGTCACCCCATTGATTCAGATAGATGGGTTCTCAATATTTTTCTCCGGCTTGATTTTGCTATGCGCAATCATTGTGGCCTGTTTCAGCTATCCTTATTTTGCCAACCTAGAAGACCATCAAGATGAGTTTTACATACTCCTGTCTGTAGCGGTTCTTGGAGCCTTAGTGATGGTGAGTAATAGTCACTTTATTACTACCTTCTTGGGAATGGAGACTCTCAGTGTTTGCCTTTACGGTATGGTGGCATATCCCTTACATCGAAGTGTCGCCGCGCAGCATCCAATGGAGGCGAGCATTAAATATCTTGTTCTATCGGCACTTTCCTCTGGTTTTGTCTTGTTTGGGGTTGCATTGCTTTATGCGCAAACGGGTACCTTGCAGTTCTCTGACTTAAGCATTGCTTTGGCTATTGGCATCGATGCTGTGCCACCCATCTACTTTGTGTTGTGTACACTGATGATCATCTCCGGTTTCGCCTTCAAACTTTCGTTGGTGCCCTTTCATTTATGGACTCCGGATGTCTACGAAGGAGCGCCGTTACCTGCTACGACATTTCTAGCGACAGTGGGTAAAATTGCAATGGCGGCTTTGCTTTTGCGTTTCATGAGTGTGAGCGAGGTCCTAAGTAGCGATGCAATTGTCTTTGTGCTGGGGTTGATTGCGGCGGCATCGATACTATTTGGCAATTTGCTAGCCCTATTGCAGAGTAATTTGAAGCGTTTGCTTTCCTATTCATCAATTGCGCACATGGGGTATTTGGTGATCGCCTTGATCTCGCTTAGTAGTGGGGTTGGGTCTTTGGGAGTCGAAGCCGTTAGTTTCTATTTGTTAGCGTATGCCATTATGTCGTTAGGGGCGTTTGGAGTTATGTTGGTAGTGTCCGATAGCGCGCAAGAGCGCGACCACATTGGTCACTATCAAGGGCTTTTCTGGCGTAACCCATGGTTAGCCCTTGTGATGACTGCCATGCTCTTTTCTCTCGCAGGTATTCCGCTGACAATTGGTTTTATCGGAAAATTTTATATCTTTGCAGCAGGTGTGCAGGCCGAACATTGGGGCTTGCTCATTACAATGGTCATTGGCAGTGGCATTGGTCTTTTTTACTATTTGCGAATTGTGTACGGTATGTTGACGCCATTGAAAGAGCCGTTAGATTTACCGGTGGCGGGGCTAAAAGAATTAGTGCCTCATTGCGTCCTATTATTTTTATTGTTGGCGTTGCTAGTGCTGGGTATTGTCCCCGGCGCATTAATGCAATGGCTAGAATGGATGGCTAGTGGTCTGTAGTGAACGCCGTAATACGAACGCCTTCTTGTGCAAGGCGGTGGCGTAATTTCTTCGCAAACTGTAATGCGATAACTGAATCGCCATGGATGCATAGTGTGTCGGCAATTATCGGTATAGCTTCCCCGGTTATAGCCTTAACTTGCCCTTTTCTTATGATGGCTAATGATTGCGCCACAGCTATATCGACATCATGAATGAGTGCTTGTGAGTCGCTTCTGGGAACTAGTTCGCCGTTGTGCTGATAGCGGCGATCCGCAAAGGCTTCACTGTAAGTTTGCAGGCCTGCCTCTTTGGAAATTCTTAGAAATACCCCGCCAGCTAATCCCACCACAGGCAGTGCCGAATCAAACTCTTTCACAATGTCTGTAAAATTTTGCGCCAGGGCTTCGTCTATTGCGAGTTGGTTATATAAGGCACCATGAGGTTTGATATGGGAAAGTTCCCCGTGTTGCTTGCCGACAAGCTCTCGTAATGACTCTAGCTGTGAGAGTACGTGTTGACGCAAACTTGAGAACGATAGTTGCATTGGTCGGCGGCCAAAGTTCGCGCGGTCGGGATAAGAAGGATGGGCTCCGATACGGACATTGTGAGTGACAGCTAGGCGAATCGCGTTATTGATTGTGTCGGTATCCCCAGCATGGGCACCGCAGCTAATGTTTGCGGAGCTCACTAATGCAAGAAGTTCGTGATCAAACGCGCCACCTTCGCCGAGGTCTGCATTAAGATCAATGTGCATGGGCCACTCCGATAATTTTAAAAAGCGAGGATAGGGTAAGTTTGCCCCCTAAGATAGGTGAATATAGGGCTTTTTTCACGAAAAACAACAAGATGGGGGCTAGCCATTGTCGGTTTTACAATGTCTAATAGCGCCAAATGAGCTTGCCCAAGCCACTATTGCAAGGAGTTAAATCAGTGAAGGTCCTATCGAAATTGCTATTGAGTGCCACTGCAGCCGTGTTGTGCATGGGGACTCTACCGGCATTAGCGCAATCGCTCTCTGTGGTGAGTATTCCTGAGGCGTTACAAGGTTACTATACGCTAGACGTGACTGGCGCGACTCCTTCCTCTCCATTGCAGAATACCGATACACAGCTTGGTACCGACGACCTACATTTCTATTTGAGTCCGATAGGCGAAATATGCCTGAAGAATCCGAGTTCAGGCAATGTTGAAATACTGTCCAGTCAACCAAAATTGCAGTATGGCTTGTTTAGCAAAGTAAGTTGGGATATTGAAAGCTTAGCAATGCGCTTTACATTGGATATTGCGCAATCAAGTTTTGCCGGCATTGATGTGGCGTCGCTCAGCGGTACTGCCTATGGTCGATTAACGGGCACTCGACAAGGCGCTGATACGGGGACCTGTAAGTCATCTTCATTCGATAGTCGGGTTGCATTGGTCGTGATTACCGGCGCCGAGAAAACGTCTCCGGCCAACTTTCCGCCCAGCGCCTTGAGTGTGAATCAGATAGGTGATGGGTTCGACCTCTACCGATATTACCCTTCCACCAAAGTGTACCTCGCCGTTAAGGGCAATACTGTTTTGGCCCGTGGTGGAGATTTTGGTGTTGAATATGTGGTGGTGGGATATGTGGATGACTTGCTGAGTACACCGAGCAATTTACGTGTTCCTTCTAGCGATAGCCGTTTGTCCTTCTTCGCGGGAACGTATTTACTCGAGATGACAGAAGCTCTTGCCGTGTCGCCTATAGCCGACGGAACAGTGCTTAATTTGGTCGTTGGCGACGGCGGCTTACTATGTGTTGGAGAGAAAGTGTTGGCGTTTCCGTCAATTACTGGCACCAATGCGACTTGGACAGATAAATACTCAAATATTCGCTACGTGCTAGACCTTAGTCGATCGTCAGACTCCGAGAATTTCGGCGTGGGTGAATTTTCTTTTCAGTCCAGTAGCGGTAATGCCTTTGGTTTGCTCGCTGGAGATCAAACCTCTTTGTCTAAAGAATGTAGTGGGGCGCAAGGAACTGATTCGGAGTTAAGTGCGAAGAATGCCTTCTTCTCATTGATTGAAGCCGAATATCCAAACGTGTTCCCTAGTGGGCCGCAAACGTTTAATCAGACGCAAGACGGTTTCACTTATCGCTACTATTTCGATTCACAAGTATTTGTGGGGATTAAAGACAGCGTTGTGTACGTTAACGGTGGTGAATTTGGAAACAATACTAATCCCGTAGCGATGGGGTCAATCACTGCGTTGACTGCACAGATCTCCAACGTGCCGACTAATCATAATATTCCTCGCTCTAAAGCGGGCACCTATTCAGTAGAGTTTTCTGGTACATCGGCTATTCGTGCATTCAACGATGGGGATACGGCTACCGTGGTGTTAGATACGGTCGGAGCTATGTGTTTCGATGGGGTGTCGCTTGGCCTGCCTACTACTTTGAAATCAAATCCGAATTCAACATTCTGGGGAAACGCAGATCTAGGGTTAAAGCTTACGATGGACACGAGCACAGTGCTTACTGATGCTATTAGCTTAACGGTGTCGGCGTTCGCAGGAACAAGTACTGTTGCTAGCCTAGCCGGTGATCGAACTAGTTTTGAAACGGCGTGTGGCACTGACAGTCAGGTGATCAATATTGCTGAGTCACAAACGTTGTTTAATCTGGCAGAGCAATATTTTCCGCAGTATTTTCCCAAGAGTACGTTGTCAGTGGATCAGCTGCAGGGGAATACCCTGATACGTTTTTATCAAGCGACAGGCATGGGTATGAAGGTCGATGGACAAGCCGTTTTTGTGCGTGGTGGCCCCTTTGGAACACCCTATGTTTATGTCGGTGACGTGGCAGCGCTCACGGCGCAAATCGTCGCGGACAATACACCTGTCGTGCCTACTCCAGTGGTGCCCATTTATGACCTGCGCGTTACTGGTCGTGGTGAAATTATTGTTAATGCGGAGACGATCATTCGCCCCTCTGTTGATATTAAAAAGTATGCTGTTAGCAAACCCGATAGCAGTGATAACAGTGCATTGCAGGCTATAGTGAGCAGTAGTTTATCGGATATTTTGCCCATTATTGATTCAGTATCTGTAAGCGTTGTATCAGAGACGGCGTCCACATTGGTGCTGTCGGCAACAGTGTCGCGCTCAAGCAATTTTCCTGGTAGCAGTAAAGAAAGTGAGTACGAGGTGACCTTAACGTTTACGCAACGTTAGTGGGAGCGTCTGTCTTGTTGTAGTAAGTCAGCGAGGCGTTCAAAGTAGTGTGTTTGTCGCGCTTTAGCTTGTACTGCAATCGTGTGGCTGACGGGTTGGAAGTACACAGAAGTGTTGGGTGACAGGTGGGCGAGCTGCCACAAGTCAGCCTGAATAACACTCGCGATTCTAGGATAGCCACCGATTGTCTGCGCATCATTGGCTAGCACAATAGGTAAGCCGTCCGCAGGCACTTGCACATCCCCTGGCAATACCCCTGCTGAAAGCAAGTTCGCGGCTTCGCGCAGTTGTAACTGCTTGCCTTTAAGGCGCATCCCCATTCGATTGCTTTGATGACTGATTCGCCAAGGTTGCATCCAAAACTGTGCATGTGATTCGGTACTAAATAAATCGTAGTCGGGGCCTGGCAGGGCTCTTAACACATGGCTTGGCGCAAGAGATCGTACGCTGGCATTTAGAGTGATATTTGAAAGTGCATTTTTGCTAATAGGAATGTAGTCACCGGTTTGTAACGCGCGACCAAGTAATCCGCCAAAGTGATTGTTGAGGTCGGTACTGCGCGATCCTAGAACAATCGGAACATCGATTCCTCCTGCAACGGCAAGATACGCTTTAGCTCCCGCACGGGCAGGACGCAGGAGTGACAGTGTGCTTCCTGCAGCTATATGCACAGGATAACCAGGGAGCACTTGTTGAAGGGGTTCGGCGTTTGCGTCTGACTCGGACCTGAGAGTTGCAGCAAAGTCCACACCAGTGAGAACCGCATTGCATGGGGCGTGAAAGAGTAAGTGAATTGGCCCGATTCCTACTTCTAGAACAGCATCATTCTCGGCGTTGCCAAGGATGAGATTGCTTTGGCGCATCGCTACTGGGTCAAGTGCCCCAGATTGTCCGATACCTAAGTGCCGAAGACCAAAGCGCCCTAAGTCTTGCACAGAGTTCATCGCCCCAGTACGTAATACTTCGATCATGATGCGCTCCCTATTGGAACAAAGCGCACGGTATCGCCTATCTGCAATAATGTGATTGGCGATTGTGAGGGGGTGAAAAGTGGCACTTCAGTGCGTCCGATGATATGCCACCCACCAGGGGATGCACTAGGGTAGATGGCCGTTTGGCTACCTGCTAAGGCGACGGAGCCTGCAGGAATGGCAAGGCGAGGTGTCTCTCTGCGAGGGATGTACAAACTTTCGTCTAGGCCTCCTAGGTAAGCGAAACCGGGTTGAAATCCAAGGCAATATACCCGATAGGTGCTCTGACAATGGCGCTCTATGACTTGGGCGACATTCAGTTCGCAGTGTTCGGCAACGAGTTCTATGTCTGGCCCCTCAGAGGCGCCATAATGGACCGGGATCTCAATGACTCGCCCATGGTCGTCTTTGCCGTCCAATTGCGGCCAGCGCGTCAAGACTAGGTCCTGGAGCTTGTTAAGGAGTGTCTTGTGGGAAGTGCGCAGTAAGAGATTGCCCATTCCTGGGACTATCTCTTGCAAATCTAGAGATTCGCGTTGAGCGTCCAACCATGAGAAGAGCTGCCAAATGCGCTGTTGAGTTGCCAATGGGGCGAATAGGGAGGTGGCAGGGGTGAAGATGAATAGTATTGCGTCCTCACCAATATAAGAGACACGGACATCTTGTGGTTGACCGACTTTTTCGATACTCATAGGGCTAATTTATAGCAGTTCCGTGTGTAATGGCAAAGGCTTAAAAAGGACACCCCTGATGTGTTCAGCATTGGTTAATACAAACTATCCGTATAATAACGGCGTCTAACAGGCATACACGCGAATTTGATGGATTTTTAGATACCCCATTTTAAGTTTTTAGGACAAGGAGCAGTAAATGAAGACAATAGCGATGGCGATGATGACGGGATGGTTGGGGCTAAGCGCCTTGAGCGTGAGCGCACAAGACATTCAATTATTGCCTGAGGGACAAACACTGATAAGTTTATCGGTCACTGAGAAGGTCAGTGTAGAGCAAGACACGTTGACGGCTGTCCTACGATTTGAGCGGGAGCATCGTGATGCACAAACCTTGCAGCGCGAGATCAATACGGCAATGACGCAAGCGTTAGCGCAAAGCGAGGGCATTGATTCGGTTGATGTGTCCACGGGGTACTACTCAGTGTATCAATACAATAACGCCCCGCAAGGTGGGCGAGTCGATAATTTTTGGCGAGGAGCACAGTCAATTACTTTGGAAAGCACCGATGCGCAAAGCTTGTTGGAGTTAGCTGGAGAGATTCAAGAGATGGGCTTCGTCATGAATAACTTACGTTACAGTCTTAGTCCGCAGCGTGCCGATGAGGTTCGAGATGGTTTGATGGAAAGTGCTATTGCCCGCGCCCAAGCAAACGCTGAGCGAGCAGGACGAGCGATGGGGAAAACGAATGTTGATATCGCCACAATCTCTATTGATCAATCATTAGGGTATGCCCAACCAATGATGATGGCACGAGGATTGGCCTCGGATTCTGCTACCGAGAAGGCGAGCCCAGTGGCTGAAGCTGGAGAGTCGGAAGTATCGCTTACTGTCAGCATTCAAGCCGTTGCCAAGTAAGCTAGCGCTCGGCGTTTTCGTGTAAGTTATCGCTTACTAGAATCGCCGAGGAGAATTTTCCAGAAAATTCACTAGCGCGTACAGGTTTTCCAAACAACCATCCTTGCGCGAACTCCACATTACGTTCGCTTAGGAAGCGCGCTTGCTCAACTGTTTCAACGCCTTCGGCCTGCAGTGCCAATCCAAGTGTTTTTGCCATCTCTATAATATGCAGCACAACATGATTGGTTGCGGCTTCAGTATTGATTGCGTCGATGAAGATTTTGTCGATCTTGAGGTAATCAAACTGCAAGGTTTGTAAGTAAGACAAACTACTGTACCCAGTACCAAAATCATCTAATGCAACAGAAATATTGGCTTTACGTAGGGCCTCTATTCGCTGTGCTGAATGCTTAGCATCTAGTAAAACGCGCTCGGTTATCTCAAAGCAGCATTCCCCTTTGATGTTTGATGCAAGGCGTTCGAGCAGAGGGTTAATCTCGACAGACTCTAAATCTGCTGCCGAAATATTGATGGCAACCTTAAACTGCGGATAAGCATCGAAATAGGTGCGAACGTCCTTCTGCGCGAGAGCGATGACCTGCTTAGTGATCTCTGTGATTAAGCCGGCTGTCTCTGCCTGGCCAATAAACACATCAGGCATCGTCACGGACCCATCACGGCGTTGCCAACGCACAAGCGCTTCTGCTCCAATGATTTTCTCATCATGCAGGCGCACAATCGGTTGATAGACCAAGAAGAATTCATTGCGTTTTAACGCCAGTTTTATTTCAGCCGAAAACGACAGTCGTTGTCGCGCTAGAAACACCACGAGCGCCGCTAGTAGGAGTCCCGTAAATAGTCCGATAGGGCCCATGAGCCAGATGAACGCATTGATACGTTGGTTAAGAACTTGTAGTGGGATCGCGGCGATGGCCGCTGTCAACGCAATATCGTCTGAACGTCCTGCCCCTACAATAAACCCATCCGCAATAAAGGTGGTTTGACGCTCTTGCCCTAGGCGGTTTATCCAGTCGGGGTTTATCACTCCTTTTCCTGATCGTATCTCGCCAGTTGTCGGGGTGAATGTCGCAAACCTAACCCCCACGTTCTCATCGGATAAATCGATGGATAAACTCCGGTTGGCAATGGCGACAAAGCCGTCACGATCGAGACTGACCATGGGAGTAGTGGGAGCGAGAGGAAACTGCAAGTTGGCCCGTAGAGAGTTGCCAACTCTAGTCGTTTGATCAGGAGGGCCCAAATCAATGGGAGTGTCATGCCACCCTAAAGAGGAGCAGTCCATAAGATTGCCATTGATATGGCCAACAAGCTCTACAAACTCCCTCTCTAGTGCCACAGTACGCATGCGTTCGATCATTCGCTCTGAACAAGTGGCATTAGCAAATTCGGCGTGAATCAAACTTTTTGATTCGTTAACTTGAAAAACTGTTCGATCAGAACGATGAATAACATCGTTCACATAACGCATGACTTGTTCGGTTTCCATCCGCAACCCTTGTTGGTAAGCAAGGTAAACGGCTGCGAAAATAGGCGCAATTGCTGATAGAGCGGCTAACGCTACAGTGAGCTGTAAAGTTCTAGTGCGTGTCATATATGACTAAAATTCTGGAGCATAAAATACAGTGATTTTTATTATTGTAATGCTCAAGCATAACGCACTATTTATGCTGACGTCTGTAGGAAGTTTTCCAATAAAAGTAAAAAATATTGAAAATTTTAGAGACTAAGTTGGATGCGATCCATTTCTAATAGTTGGTTATAACTTGAAGTGATAATCCTGTCCCCTGTTGATAAGCCATCGATGACTTCAATGAAGCGATTATTGCGTCGCCCCGTGCGTATAGTGCGACGACTCGCGTATTCTCCGTTATTATCTACCATGAACACCCAAGTCCCTCCTGTTTCCTGGATATAGCTACCCAGTGGAATTAATAGTGACTCTACAGCGCTGCCAAGGGTCAAATCTAACTGCAAAGTTTGCCCGCGACGAATATTATCGGGAATGTTCCCGTCAAACACCAAGTCTATGGTAAAAGTACCATCCGTTATTTCAGGGTAGATCTTAATAACTCGTGCTTGAAATTGTTGTCCAGCCAGAGTGAAAGGGGCAGACTGATCAGTGTTCACGCGAGTCACATAGTACTCGTCTACTTGTGCGACTATTTTGAACTGCTCGATCACATCGATCTGCCCTAAGCGTTGTCCTCTAATTTTGTTCTCGCCGATCTCAACGGGCAAGGAGGTCAATTGGCCGGAGATTGGAGCGCGGACAAGTAAGTTCTCAAAGCTACTTTGCGAAAGCTCTAAGTTTTCTTCTAGTTTGTTTACCTGTAAAGCAATCTGCGCCATACGGTCGTTGCGAATTCTATCCTCAAGAGATTGACGGGCGCGGGTGTTGGCTCTTAGCTTGCGTTGGTAGTTAAGTTCGTCGACGATAGATTCGTATTGCTCTTTAGACACAAGACTATCTGTGGCAAGTTGTTTTAGGCGCTGCTCTTGTCGCTCTAGAACAATCAAACGATATTCGATCTCGATGAGTTGACGATCCGTGCTCAACTTTGTGGTTTCTAATCCATTAGAAATATTGGAGAGATTGTTGAGTTGTTCTGTGATGGATGTGTCATTGCGCGCAACATTCAGACGTAGATCAGTATTGCTGAGCTGTATTAATGGTTGTCCTGCCTCCACAAAGCTTCCTTCCTCCACTAAGACCTGTTCGACTACACCGCCATCAACAGCGTCTAGATAGACACTATTGAGGGGTTGAATGGTTCCGCGTATGGGCGTGATGTCTTCAAATGCTCCATAACTTACACTGGCGATTGTGGTTTGTTGCTCAGGGAGTCGCATCGTGCGTATCGATGCTTCCCCTAGCATGTTGTATAGCCACGCCGCGCTGGACACTAGCACCATAAGGGCTAACATCCAATGCCAAAGGGGCCTAGGTTTTTTCTCAATTACTCGGTCCATGGTCATCCTATTTTATTCATATCGTAATGCTAGGTTTGGGCTAGCCTGGATTGTTCGAAGTGATTGAATGGTCATCGTTGTGAAGGCAACGACGACTGCGATCAATGCCGCAAGTCCGAAGAGCAAAAGATTGGGCCCAAGGATATCAATGCGATAAAAGAAGCCTTCAAGCCATTTGTTTATGACCCAGAATGACAACGTTGAGGCTAACAAGGCTGCGATCAACAAGAGCGAGAGAATGTTCTGAAACAATAGAGTAATGATGCTCATTGTCGAGGCTCCTAGCACCTTGCGAATGCCAATCTCTTTTGTCCTTTGTGCAGTGTTGAACGCGGACAAGCCAAATAAGCCCAGACAAGAGATAAAAATACACAGCGCTGCGAAACTGCCTACCAATCCCATTAATCGGTTTTCAGAGCCGTAGAGTGATTGCAAATCGTCTTCTAGAAAGGTGAAAGATAGCGGGTGGCTAGGGTCAAACTGCGACCACTGATCTTGTAATGAATTAAGCACTTGCTCTGTATTGCTGGGGTCAATATTAATAATCAATTGTTCCCAGTAAGATTGACGTTCCGCCTCGGTATCGTCTGTGAAGTCAGGCGGACCATAAAAGATGATTAACGGGGTTATGGCTTGCTGTAGTCCAAGCATATGGAAATCTTGAACAACGCCAATGACCTCGATTCGTGGTACCTCACTTTCTGGATCAAATTGCTCTATATGTTTGCCTAGTGGATTTGTCCAGCCCATTAAACGCACTAAGGTTTCGTTGACGATAGCGGTTCTTCTTGCGTCGTTGCTACGATTGATGTCGAAGTCTCTGCCGCTGACCAGCTGCATACCTAATGCGTCGATAACCTCAGGACCTAGGTCCATTGTATTGACACTCATCTGCTCAAACGCGCCGTCGTTATTCTCGACTTTTAGCGCATTAATGCTTGGTTGCTCGCCAGGCAAATCTTCTGTGATTGCTACTGAAATGACACCTGGGGTTTTCCTAAGTTCACTGAGGAATGCGGGCAAACGCTCAACTTGGTCTGCTCCTGAAATGCGCAGTATTAAGCGATTCTCTGGTTCGTAGCCCAAAGGTTTACTTTGTACAAATTGCATTTGGGTGAGCATTAGTAAAGTGCTAGCGATGACAGCGATAGAGATTACGAACTGCATGAGTACTAGCGCTTGGCGAGTGTTGGTGCCTTGGCGGCCATTGCCTTGCGCGCCTCGAAATGCCGCTATGGGGGGGATCGCGGAAAGGTATATGGCGGGGTATAAGCCCGAAAGAATGCCAAGAATCACGCAGCAGAGGGTGAGCATTAGTAATACACTTGGAGAGAACAGAAGGCTTAGCGGTAAAGGTGAGTCTAGTAATGTAGTGATAGGGGTGAAACTAATGGTAGTCCATGCCAACACTAAGGCAATGATCAATGCCGCAAGCACATAGATAAGCGATTCACCAATGAACTGTGCGAGAAGTTGTCCGCGTGTTGCGCCAAGCACTTTTCGCATTCCTACTTCTTTAGCCCTGCCAATTGAGCGAGCGGTGGCCAAGTTAATGTAATTGATGCAGGCCACGACGAGTACAAATAGCGCAATGACGGAGAAAGCATAAATGTAAAATATATTGCCGCGTGGGAGGTCGAAGTTCGCAGTTGAATTTAAATGGATACTAGGAAGTGGTTCCAAGAAAAACAAAGCGCTTGCATTGATATTGAGCTGCTGGGCAATTGGCAGCATATTTCTTTCGTAAAAATCCTCTGTGAGGCTTTTGAAGTTTTCAACGCGATAATCTTCGGGTAGTAAAATATATGTGTAGGCATTAATGCTCCATAACTCTCCGCGACGTTCTGCTGAGTCGAGTGCGGGTACTTGGTTATAAGAGATAAGGACATCGTATTTTAGATGAGAGTTATCCGGCAGGTCGGCAAAAACAAGGTCAATGCGATAGGTGTAAGCATCGGTCGATATGGTCTCGCCAATGGGGTTTCCCTCTCCAAAATAGCGTTTCGCAAATGTGTCACTCACGGCAATGCTATTAGGGTCTAACAATGCCGTGTCGGGATTTCCGTATAACACATCATGGGTAAAGATTTTGAACGTGGCATTGTCAGTGAGGTAGACGTCTTGCCAGTAGAACGCTTGATTGTCACTTGCTCGCATTAATGCTTGCGCGTCGGGCACATTGCGAAACCGTGTGGCTTGCTCGATTTCAGGGTATTGCTCCGCCAACATTGGCGCGAGTTGCGTAGATGTTACGGCAGCGTAGGTCGTATCACCGTTAATAGCGAACTCGTTGATGACACGATAGACCCGATCTTTCTGGATATGATGCTGGTCGTAGTTCAGTGCATTGAAAAGATAAAGCCCGAGCACGAGACAGCAAGCGATCCCTATTGAGAGCCCAGCAATATTGATGGCGCTATAACTGCGCTCTTTGATGAGTTTGCGCAAGGCAATGCGGATGTAACTGCCAACGAGTATATGTGCAGACATGGGAATACCTCTTAGGCGTGAGCCGTAGTGACGACTTGTCCATCGAGCATGCGAATAGTCCGAGTGCCAAACTTCGCGTGTTCGGGTGAGTGTGTCACCATCACGATCGTGGTGCCCTCGTGATTTAATTGTTGTAATAGCTTCATGACCTCTATGCCATGTTCGCTGTCCAGATTGCCGGTGGGCTCATCCGCAAGAATGAGTTTGGGTTCGTTGACCAGTGCTCGCGCCACCGCGACTCTTTGTTGTTGTCCACCGGAAAGCTGTTGCGGGAAATGCCGCATGCGATGGCTCATATTCATTTTTTCGATGACTGCTTCCACACGTTGCTTACGCTCTTGAGCGGGGACCTTGGTGTATATCAATGGAAGTTCGACGTTCTCGAAAACACTGAGCTCATCAATCAAGTTAAAGCTTTGGAAAATGAATCCTAGATTTTCTTTACGCAGAGTTGCACGTTCACGCTCACTGATTCGGGATATGTCTTCGTCTAAGAAATAGAACTGCCCGCCATCTGGATTATCGATAAGGCCAATGATGTTAAGAAGTGTGGATTTGCCGCAACCTGAAGGCCCCATAATAGAGACGAACTCCTTCTCGTCAATTTCAATGCTAACCCCGCCTAACGCGGTAGTTTCCACCTCATCGGTACGAAATAGTTTGGTGAGCTGCTCTGTTCTAATAATCATTTTTTGCTCCAAGGGGCCATGTAACACTTAATACCTAGATCTATGTGCGGTATTAATGCCGTCGTCAGGCTTTTTGCGTTTGTGAAAGTTCTGCTTAATCATTGCTTGGAACTAGCAATCGCTGTGCCAATGAGGAAAAGTCAATTAAAACAAATGCTTGGGTTGTTTTTTGGTTTGAGCTGTGGATGTGCGCGCCAGTGTTTAGCGAAAATGACAATTGTTGGGGGATTTCGCTAAATTTACGAGGGGGTTCCTTGCGCGCCAGTCTCGTCCTGTTTATCCTCGACTCTTAATCGAAAAGGGGTTGGGAATATGATTAGTAAACGTGGCGCATTTCATCTATTGGCTTTGGCGTTGTTGGCCTCGTGTAGTGGTGAGCAGACCAGTTCGACTTCAAGTGTTATGCCCGAAGAGCAAGCCGCGCCCGCTGTGGTCTCAAATGAGATGATCGCCGGTCCAGACTTGCTCGATGCGGCTAACAATAATTCAGAATGGTTAACGTACGGGCGCACCTACTCTGAAGAGCGCTTTAGTCCTTTAACGCAAATTAATAGAGAGTCTGTCGATCAGCTTGGCGTGGCATGGTCGTTTGAACTCGATACCAATCGAGGCCAAGAGGCAACGCCCCTAGTCATCGATGGGACAATCTACTTTACCTCTGCATGGAGCAAAGCGTTTGCTTTGGATGCACGCACCGGTGCAGAGAAATGGCGATACGACCCGCGAGTTCCTGGTCGTTACGGAGTGAATGCCTGTTGCGACGTCGTCAATCGCGGTATGGCCGCTTGGGGCGATAAAGTGTATTTGGGCACAATCGATGGCCGTTTGATCGCACTGAATCGGGAAACTGGTTCTGTTGCATGGTCGGCGGAGACTGCCGATCCTGAACTGCGCTACACCATTACCGGAGCTCCACGAGTGATCGATGGTCGAGTCATTATAGGCAATGGCGGTGCGGAACTCGGTGTTCGCGGATACATCTCAGCTTATGATGCGGAGACTGGCGAGATGTTATGGCGCTTTTATACTGTGCCTGGCAACCCGGCAGATGGCTTTGAAAGTGAGGCCATGGAAATGGCTGCCGAAACTTGGGCTGGCGAGTGGTGGGCATTAGGGGGCGGAGGAACCGTATGGGATTCCATGGCCTATGATCCAGAATTGGATTTACTCTATATCGGCGTCGGCAACGGCAGTCCGTGGAATCATGAGATACGCTCCAATGGCGAGGGAGATAACTTATTCCTCTCCTCAATTGTTGCGCTTCGTCCGGCCACTGGAGAGTACGTTTGGCATTTCCAGACCACGCCTGCGGAATCTTGGGACTACACGGCGACACAGCACATCATGCTCGCAGATATAGAAGTAGAAGGGCAGCAGCGCAAAGTACTTATGCAGGCGCCTAAGAATGGTTTTTTCTACGTGATCGATCGCACTAACGGTGAGTTCATTTCGGGCGAGAACTATGTCGAGATTAATTGGGCGAGTGGTTTAGACCCGGTTTCTGGCCGTCCTATCGAAGCTGAAGGTATTCGCTACAAAGATCAGCCGGTGGTCATGATGCCAGGCCCGCTTGGTGGGCATAACTGGTATCCGATGTCTCGCGATCCGGCAACGGGATATGTATTCTTGCCGACACAGAATACTTCTTATCAATATGCCAACCCTGGTGAGATGGAGAAGCAGGAAGCGGGTTGGAATCTTGGATTAGACCCAGTTCCTAGCGAGCCGAGAAATCCTCAAGACGCTGCACGATCTGCGGCACTGACACCTTCTAGTTTGATTGCTTGGAACCCGAGTACGCAAAGCCCAGCGTGGCGAGTTGATTATCCGGTTTATGGCAATAGCGGCACCTTAGCCACTGCTGGTGGCTTGGTGTTTCAAGGATCCGCCGACGGTGTCTTCCATGCCTATGGCACTAACGATGGCACGGAGTATTGGTCACAGGAAGTAGGGGATGCCATCTTGGGCGGTCCCGTGACTTATGAACTTGATGGTGAGCAGTATGTCTTGGCCTTAGCCGGTCAAGGTGGCGCAATCCCATTAACCATGGGCCTGTTGTCAGGAAATGGGCCGCGTTATATGAACGGTCGATTGATGGCGTTCAAATTGGGCGCTGATGCCGAGCTGAGCATGGCGGTTCCTAATCCTTTGCCGCCACTAGATACAAGCGTGACGACAACTCGTGGTAATACTATCGAGGGTGCGCTGGCCTATGGAAGTTTCTGTTCTGTGTGTCATGGGCCCGTGGCACTTAGTGTGGGATCCATTCCTGACTTAAGATTCTCATCGAGTATTCTTAATCAAGATGCATTCATGAGCATCGTCTTAGATGGCTTATTTGAATCTCGTGGTATGGCAAGCTTTTCCGAAGACCTAGGGGCTACGGAAGTAGAAAATATTCGTGCTTATCTATTGCAGAGAGCCGAGGCAGTGCCGCGCTAAACACAAAAGACCTGCAGCTGATCTTTGGCTGCAGGTCTTCTTGTTATCTTCCTTGATGAGTTAGGTATTCACTTGGCGAATTTCGCAATTGTTTGCGAGGTTTTCGCCTGCTCTGATTATCACTCTCTATCTAACCACATGAAAAATAAGCCAATAAAAAGTTGGCCTAAGCTTTGCAAAACCTCATTTGGTTAGCGAAACTTTGCAGCGGCCCTGTTCTATAGCGTAAAGCAATATAGAGTAGGGGCGCTTTTTTTGCTGGCTTGTCCTTGCATCATGAATAGGCCATCATCTGCACTAAATATCCGTGAACTTTGGTGTTGATGGAGAAAGCTTAAGAGGCGCTAAAAATGAGAAAAACACTGTCCTGTTATGCCTTGACGATAAGTGCTTCAGCGTTCGCGCTTAGCCCAACGCATGCCCAGTCAGCTGCGGACACTGAGGCGTGTGCGGCGTTGGCGCAAATCCCTTCTCTCACGATACTCTCTGCCGCCATAAAGCCGGCACAGGGTGACATTCCTAGCTACTGTTACGTGCGTGGACTCATCGCGCCAGCTACGCACTACCACGTGCAACTGCCATTGCCGAGCAATTGGAATGCACGATTTCTGCAGTGGGGTGACGGGGGCAAGGATGGTGATCTTGATTTTGCGGATCAACGCCTTGCGCAAGGGTATGCCGTGGCCAATAGCAATACGGGCCACGACAATGCCGTCGAACCTGGCTCTCAATTTGGATTTAATAACCGACAAGCAGAAATCGATTTCGGTTATCGCGCTGTGCACCTAACAGTGATGGCCGGCAAAGCGCTGGCACAACAGTATTATCGAATAGCGCCAAGTTATTCGTATTTTGAAGGGTGTTCGACAGGCGGGCGACAAGGCTTGATGGAGGCCCAGCGTTTCCCTAATGATTTTGATGGCATCGTCGCTGGCGCACCAGTGAACTATTATCAAGCCATGAATGCGGCTGGTGTCTGGTGGTTGCAGCGTCTCTTTAAAGATAATTTTGCAGGCAATATTGCCGTGGACACCGATGGCGATGGCAGTTTCGATAGCTTGGAATTACTGTCGACCTTACATTCACGAGTCCTGTCCAAGTGTGACGCGATAGACGGGATAAGCGATGGCGTATTGACGAACCCTCTGCAGTGCGAATTTGAACCCGAACGAGATCTTGCCGATTTGATGTGTGGCGCAGGCCCCGCAACGGATCAGTGTTTTACCTCTGCGCAACTGCAAACCGTACAAGATTTTTATGATGGCCCTAGTGATAGTGCTGGCAATGTTCTGTATCCAGGCAAAGCGCTAGGATCAGAGCTCGATTGGAGGAACTTATATATTCCTCATGCAGGCAACGCTAATGGTCCCGGCATGCTGTTAGGCCCAGCAGGGGATCATGTGAATTACCTGTTTTATGAGAATGATCCGGGGGTTGTGATACCGGATATGAGGCGACCGCTGCATGTGCCGGGCCGCAATGCTGCATTGCCAGAGTTCTCGTGGATGGAGTTCGATATCAATGATTTGAGCGCTGGAAAAGCGAGCTTAATGCAGTCCATCATGGATGCTACCGACACAGACCTAAGCCGGTTCCTGAAGGACAATAATGGCAAGCTACTGCTTTACCATGGCTGGAATGATGCCTTGTCATCGCCCGGGGCAACCTTGGGGTATTTTGAGGATATGGTAGAGACAACTTTCTCTAATGATCTTGAGGCAGCAATGGCGAGTACGCGTTTATTTTTCGCGCCAGGAATGGGACATTGTGGTGGGAGTGTGGGGCCCAACACTTGGGATAAATTATCGGCCTTAGTGGACTGGGTCGAGAACGAAAAGGCGCCAGATAGCATTACTGCAACGCACAGGTCAAATGGGGTCGTGGATAATGAGCGGCTTTTGTGCCCACATCCTCAGGAGCCCATCTATACAGGGCCCCTAGGTGGCGAGAATAATCCCGATAACTGGCTGGCGACAAATTTTTCTTGCCGGGAGTGACGGCTAGCGGGCGAGCAATTGGCCCAAGTATTTCCCCGTGTAGGAGGCAGGGTTTTTTGACACCTCCTCCGGGGTTCCTTCGGCAATGATGCGACCACCGCCATCGCCGCCCTCCGGTCCAAGGTCTACGATCCAGTCAGCGGTCTTAATGACATCTAAGTTGTGTTCGATGACCACTATCGTATTGCCTTGATCGCGCAGGCGGTGCAGCACTGCAAGCAATTGTTTGATGTCCTCAAAGTGCAAACCGGTCGTGGGTTCATCCAAGATATAAAGTGTTTGCCCTGTGTCGCGCTTTGACAGCTCTCGGGCCAATTTGACTCGTTGCGCCTCGCCACCCGATAAGGTGGTCGCCGCTTGTCCGAGGCAAAGATAGGATAGCCCCACCTCTACCAATGTTTGCAACTTACGTGCAATGGCTGGCACCGCGTCGAAAAATACTCGCGCATCTTCGATGGTCATGTCTAACACTTCACTTATGTTCTTACCTTTGTATTTTACTTCTAAGGTTTCGCGGTTATAACGCTTGCCATGGCACACTTCGCAAGACACATAGACGTCGGGTAGGAAATGCATTTCTACCTTGACCATGCCGTCACCTTGGCACGCCTCACAGCGTCCGCCTTTGACGTTGAAGCTAAAGCGGCCGGTTTTATAGCCGCGAGCTCGGGCTTCCTGAGTGCCGGAAAACAAGTCCCGCACAGGGGTGAAGATTCCAGTATAAGTGGCGGGGTTAGAGCGCGGTGTGCGTCCGATTGGGCTTTGATCGATGTCGACCACTTTGTCTAATTTATCTAAGCCTATGATCTCTTTGTGGGTTGCCGCGTGGAGTGTGGTGGCGCCGTTAAGCTGTGTGGCGGCCAGAGGGTAGAGCGTGCCATTGATCAGCGTAGACTTGCCAGAGCCGGACACGCCAGTGATGCACGTGAACAAGCCAAGAGGGATGTTCAGGCTAACATCTTGGAGATTGTTGCCCGTGACACCATTGAGTTGTAGCGTCTTCTCTGGGTCCGCTTTAATACGCTCTTGCGGGACTTCGATGCGCAGTCGACCCGAAAGATACTTGCCGGTTAGGGAATCTTCGGAATCAAGAATATCTTGTAGCGTTCCTTGGGCGACAATTTCGCCTCCATGGACGCCAGCGCGCGGGCCAATATCAATAATATGATCGGCATTACGAATCGCGTCTTCGTCGTGCTCAACCACTATCACGGTGTTGCCGATGTCGCGCAGATGGAAGAGTGTGGCTAGGAGTCGGTCATTGTCTCGTTGGTGAAGTCCAATAGAGGGTTCATCGAGAATATACATCACGCCAACAAGACCTGCGCCTATCTGGCTAGCCAATCGAATGCGCTGAGCTTCACCGCCAGACAAAGTATCGGCACTGCGATTGAGGGTGAGATAGTTGAGCCCCACATCGACTAAGAAACGCAGGCGGTCCTGCAGTTCTTTCAATATTTTTTCAGCAATTTCTGCGCGATTGCCTTCCAATGCCAGTGTGTTGAAATACTGTGCGGCATTGGTAATCGTCATGGCCGAGACGGTTGGCAGGTTTGTTCCTTCGATAAACACATTACGGGATTCAGGCTTCAGGCGTGTGCCATCGCAATCTGGGCATGACTGTGAGCTCAAAAAGCGAGAGAGGTCTTCACGTACAGTGCTCGATTCAGTTTCTCGGTAACGCCGTTCCATATTAGGCAAAATGCCTTCGAAGGTGTGGCGCCTTGTGACTGTGTCACCACGATCATTGAGGAAGTGAAAGTCGATGACTTCATCGCCACTGCCTCGCAAAACGGCTTGGCGATGCTTGGGGTCAAGTTCGCAAAGAGGTGTCTCTACTTCAAACTGATAGTGCTTCGCCAACGAGCTTAGCATTTGGAAGTAATAGAAATTTCGTCTATCCCAGCCCCGAATAGCTCCTTCGGCCAGGCTGAGTGACTGATCGGTAATGACCCGAGTCTCATCGAAAAATTGTTTGACCCCTAGTCCATCACAGCCGGAGCACGCACCGGCTGGATTGTTAAACGAAAATAATCGGGGTTCGAGTTCACTAATGCTGTGTCCACATGTAGGGCAGGCGAAGAGCGAGGAAAACAGCAGGTCGGCATTTTCTGATTGTTTGCCATCGTCTTCCATAAACGCGACTTTCGCGAGTCCATCGGTCAACTGCAATGCGGCTTCAAAGCTCTCGGCGAGTCTTTGCTGCATGTCAGGGCGAACCTTCAAGCGATCAACTACCACATCGATGCTGTGCTTTTTGTTTTTCTCCAGTTCCGGGGGATAGTCAATCTCCGTCACGATGCCGTTAACTCGGGCACGGATATAGCCGCTGGTTTTGAGCTCATTGAATACATGGAGATGCTCGCCCTTACGGTCGCGTATTAAGGGGGCTAAGACCATTACTCGCGTCCCTTCTGGTAAGGCGAGGACTTGGTCGACCATTTGGCTTACGGTTTGCGCTTGCAGTTTCTGGTGGTGTGTCGGGCAGAAAGGGTCGCCTACGCGGGCAAACAAGAGGCGCAAGTAATCGTAGATCTCTGTAATAGTTCCCACGGTAGAGCGGGGATTGTGCGATGTGGATTTCTGTTCGATCGAAATTGCAGGAGACAAACCTTCGATATGGTCGATATCCGGCTTATCCATCATAGACAAGAATTGTCGTGCATAGGTTGATAAGGACTCAACGTAACGTCGTTGCCCCTCGGCATAGAGCGTGTCGAATGCGAGAGATGACTTCCCCGAACCCGAGAGACCAGTAATTACTACGAGTTTGTCACGGGGAATGCTGACATTGATATTTTTCAGATTGTGGGTACGTGCCCCTCTGACGATGATCTTGTCCATTGACTGCTCGCTCTTTGTTGCGCCGTGCAAATTAAACAGAGCATTATCGTCAATCCGAGTGATAAGAGCAAAGCCTGACAAGTCATTCTGTTAATTACTGCTATCCTTGCGGTAGACTAGCCTGCTTATGGAACCTGGCTGGAACACACAGCGCAAAATAGTGAATATCTGGAGGATAATGTGGCGAGTAGAGGCGTAAACAAGGTGATATTGGTAGGTAATTGCGGGGGAGACCCTGAAACAAGATACCTTCCTAGTGGCGGTGCCGTGAGCAATGTCACACTCGCGACTAGTGAAACTTGGAAGGATAAGAACACTGGGCAGCCACAAGAGAAGACAGAATGGCATCGCGTGGTGTTTTTTAACCGCCTAGCGGAAATCGTCAATGAGTATGTCAAAAAAGGCTCTAAGCTCTATATTGAAGGTAGTTTGCGTACACGCTCTTGGGAACAAGACGGTGTGAAACGCTATGCGACTGAGATTGTGGCCAACGAAATGCAAATGCTTGATTCTCGCGGTCAAGGTGGCGGCGGTGGTCAACAGGACAATCAGTATGGTCAGGACTCTGCCCCTTCACAGTACGGCAATCGCCCGCGTGAAGCTGCTGCACAGCCTAAGCCTACTGCTCCAGCTCCGGCACCTTCTAACTTCGATAACTTTGATGACGACATCCCGTTCTGATCACCAGAACTATTGATGTAGGGTAAACCGGCAAAGTGAAGCTACTCATTGTTGGCGCCGACAGTGCGATCGGCGTGGAATTTATAAAGCTACTGCAGCAGCGTGGTGTAGAGTTCGTTACGCCTAAATCTAGCGAACTCGACCCTAGTGATTCACTGAAAGTGGCTCGTGTGTTGACGAAGTGTGCACCGGACCAAGTAGTGAACTTGGCTTCATTCCAGGCGGGGAGTCAGCTAGCGATTCATGCCGCAGAGCTAGACCCAGAAGGCTGTGAGTTGATTAATCATGAGCAGCCTTTTGTGTTAGCCCAAGCCTGCGATCATTTGAATATCCCCTTACTACACCTTTCTTCAGCCTATGTGTTTAGTGGTGACAAAAAGCTCGGGTATAACGAGTTGGATGTCGTTAAACCTACAGGTGTGTACGGTGCTAGCAGTCAGCGTGGCGAAGAGGCCATTGTTGCGGGCCTAGAGAAACACATCATCTTACGCACCGGTTGGGTCTTTGGAGAAGGGCAGGATGAAAGCATTCGTCGCTGGATCCAAGAGGCGAAAGAGGCCGAAGGGGCGGTGACCGTCTTGCGTCGCAAGTTTAGTCCTACGCCAGTGGAAGATGTGGCGAGAGTACTGTTAGCGATTGCGCTACAGGTCAACTGTGATGCTGAAGTCTGGGGTACTTATCATTATTGTGGGCTAGAAACGAAGCGCGAAAGTGAATTTGTCCAGCACGTGTTAAAACTGGCCGCTCAGCATGATGAGAATGTGTACAAACTTCTTGATCACCTTAGCTTGAACCTCTTGCGCGCCGAAAAGCCCGAGATTGCTAATACTACTCTGGCGACAAAAAAAATCTTCGATACTTTCGGGATCAAGCAACGCTCTTGGCATGGCAGCTTGCAGTCATTGATCAAAGGTATTCTCAAAGCGCCTTCAACTGAATCCACTGAACAAGCCTAAGCGCTGAACGGGAGCATTATGGCGACATCGCCCAATGGAACTCTCACCCCTATCGATGAGGCGCTAGTATTCCTCAAAAGTCGCATGCAAACAGTGTCGGGTAGTGAGGAGGTCCCTCTACTTGCCGCACTAAATCGCGTGCTCTACCAAAGTGTCACGGCCCCTCTGGCTGTGCCTGGTTATGACAATAGTGCTATGGACGGTTATGCCGTTAATAGTCGTGATCTTGTTGCGGGGCAAACCGAGTTTGCCGTGTCTCAGAGGATTCCAGCCGGCAGTGTTGGGCGATCTCTATTGCCTGGAACATTGGCAAGAATATTCACGGGTGCGCCAATGCCACCAGGCGCTGATGCTGTGGTCATGCAGGAAAACTGTCGTCTAGAGGGTGATCGTGTTTTTGTAGAGCGCGCAGTTCAAGCCGGCGAGAACGTACGCAAAGCGGGTGCTGATGTGCAGGAAGGGGCATTGCTGTTTGCCGCGGGCCATCGTTTGCGTGGACCTGATATAGGCATGCTTGCCAGTGTCGGTATCGCGCAAATCCAAGTGCGCAGACCTTTACGAGTCGCATTGCTTACAACGGGTAATGAGCTGGTTCGGCCAGGACAAGCATTACAGGCAGGTCAGATTTATAACTCCAATTTCTATACGGTGAGCGCATTGCTGCAGAGTTTAGGGCATGAGGTGATCGATTGCGGAATAGTAGAGGACACCTTATCGGCTACAGAAGAAGCGTTGCATAGGGCTAGTGTTGATGCGGATTGTATTATCAGCAGCGGCGGCGTTTCAGTGGGTGAAGAAGACCATGTTCGCAATGCACTAGAGCGATCAGGTGAGTTAAGTTTCTGGAAATTGGCGATTAAGCCGGGCAAGCCATTCGCATTCGGACAAGTAGATGGAACGCCGTTCTTTGGTCTACCGGGCAACCCGGTCTCGGCATTCGTCAACTTTGTGCTTATTGTGCGGCCTTGTTTGGAGCGTTTGATGGGGGTCACAGAGACTCTACAAATCCCCTGGAAGCTAGCAGCCGACTTCGCGCTTAATGAGTCAGGAATACGGCAAGAGTATTTGCGTGTTCGCTGTGTTCTGCACGAACGCAAAGGCCTTGTTTTGCAATTGGCAGGCAATCAGAGCTCCGGAGTTTTGTCCTCGGTTAGTGCAAGCGATGGATTGGCCATTATTCCACCAAAGACTGTCGTGCAGGCGGGTGATCTGTTGAGGTTTCTGCCATTAAGTGAGATAGTCGGACAGGTATAGTGCCCTTTAAATACAGGCCTTTGTGGCCAATGTGAGACAGAGTTGTGAACAGTTTTGGAAAGGCTTCCTACTTACAAAAAACCAAACCCCTTGTGTATGTTCTTTTATGCATCTTAGGTGCCTGCCAACCGACTCAAAGTACGCGAGTGGTTGTCGTGCCCGAACCGGTGCTTACCGAAGAAGTGAACACTACGTTTGATGAAACAGCCGTTATCGAACAGTTTGAGACGGAACTGCGCTACCAACGCATTATTGCCGATTTATTATATGAAGGGATGAAAGCGTTAACGGCCAACCGGCTTCTCACTCCACCTGATATCAGTGCCCATTCCTATTTTAGTCGTGTCCTGTCGATTGAGCCGGATAACAGCGTCGCCCTTAATGGCATCCAGCAGATTGTGAATCAGTACTTACAATTGGCAGAGCAAGCGGGGCGGCAAGGGCAGTTCGACAATGCTCAGCAATACTTAAGACGCGCAGAGCAAGTCGATCGCTCACATGCGGGAATCGCTCAGGCTTGGGTGAAGCTAGAGGCGGAGATGGACTCGTCGGATGTTGTGCATACGATTAGTGCTAGTGCATTAGCAAATCGTACCGCTGACCTCATAGAGGAGTTGGCTAATATTGGCGTACAAGCACGAGACTCAGGGGCGTTTTTCCTCATTACGGCGCCTAATGACACGCTAGCACGGTGGATATACACGCAAATGCAAGCAGGAGTCGTAGGGCATCGATTGCGCGGCAATATTGAGCTAGGGGATAGCCCGACCGTTCGACTAATTCTACCGAATGATAATGACGCTTAAAGGCGACATGAGGTTATAGATGAGTGGCAGCCGTTTTGCAGGGTTATTTCCACAGGCCATCAAATGGCATTCTATGGGTCTGGTAGGCAAAGCTGCAGCAGCCTTAATTCTTGTATATTTTATTGTTGTCATTGCGCTTGGTTTTTATTGGACGGCTGAACCCGACTCGTTTGATGTCACCCTTAATGCTCAAGAAAAGCTACCAAACTCGGAGCAAGTAGTGGGCTCGACTACGGCTGCCGCTCTGATGCGTGTGGCGGAAACGATGCTAGACAAGCCCGGTGGTTTTCTCAGTAATGATATCGCCCCGCCTGGGCTTTACCTCGACAATATTCCCAATTGGGAATACGGAGTGCTCATCCAAGTGCGCGATCTTGCGCTAGCGTTTAGACAAAACTTCAGTCGTTCTCAATCCCAATCTACAGAAGACCCAGACCTCCTGATTGTGGAGCCTAGGTTCAGCTTTCCTAACGATAGCTGGATTTTTCCGGCCTCAGAAACCGAGTATCGCAGAGCTATAAATTCGATGTCTTCGTACTTGAGTCGAATTGCAGACCCTCTGAATCAGGAAGCTCAATTCTATGCCCGTGCAGATAATCTTTCTCGATGGCTAGCCAACGTTGAGTCGCGTTTAGGGAGTTTGTCGCAGCGCTTAAGCGCGAGTATTGGGCAAACTCAAGTGAATGTTGATACCGCTGGCGATCGCAATGCGCAGCAGTCGACCACGGCCGATAACCAAAGACTCGTGAAGACACCCTATACTCAGATTGATGATGTGTTCTATGAGGCGCGTGGTGCCACTTGGGCATTGATGCATTTCCTGCGGGCGATAGAGGTCGATTTCGAATCCGTGCTGCGTGATAAAAACGCACTGGTCAGCGTTCGGCAGATTATTCGTGAGCTAGAGGCGAGTCAAAGAACAGTGCTTAGCCCAATCATTCTCAATGGTAGGGGGTTTGGTTTCTTCGCAAATCACTCTCTTGTGATGGCCAATTACGTCTCCCGCGCGAATGCGGCCATCATTGACTTGCGTGAATTGCTCAATCAAGGATAAATCTTAAGCAATGTGAATTACTTAGGTGTTTGTAACGATTTGTGTTAAAGTGCCGCCCGAGCTTTGGTCAAAGGATCAAAGGCGTCATCGTTAATTGTCTGGTCCCTGTGACTTCGCGTCGCACAACCCCCTCTAAGAGTGCCAATTACTGCATGCCGCACTGTGTGTATCGCACAAATAATGGCAACGCTGTATTGCGGTAATCCCCCGTATATTTTGGAAACGAGACTACAAATGTAGGCTCTGCTCCCGCTGTCCCAATTAACTGCCAAATTTTCAATATCCCCTTTCTCAATGGGAATTGTTGATATGGTTAAGGTGCCATAAGGCATTTTCAGGAAACTTTATGAATTTTTCAGACCTTGGGCTTTCGCAAGCCCTATTAAAAGCGCTCGACGAGCAAAACTACTCGACGCCTACGCCTATTCAGGAGCAGGCGATACCGGCGATATTATTGGGCCACGACATAATGGCGTCGGCTCAGACAGGCACGGGCAAAACTGCCGGCTTTACGCTTCCCCTATTACAGAAGCTCGCACTTCTACCCCGCGCTAAAGGCAATCACACGCGCGCGCTTGTGTTGACTCCGACGCGTGAGCTAGCCGCGCAGGTGCATGCGAGCATAGAGAATTATGGTCGCCATCTTTCGTTGCGTTCAACGGTTGTTTTTGGTGGCGTAAAGATTAATCCGCAGATGCAAAAACTGCGCGGCGGCGTTGAAATATTGGTAGCGACCCCCGGGCGTCTTCTTGATTTGTTTCAGCAAAATGCTATCAAGTTTGATGAGATCAATACTCTCATTCTAGATGAAGCCGATCGCATGTTAGACATGGGCTTTATCAACGATATTAAGAAAATTCTTGCTCGCCTGCCTAAAGAGCGTCAGAACTTAATGTTCTCGGCTACTTTTTCACCTGAAATTCAAAAGCTTGCAAAAAGCTTATTGAACAATCCTGTGGAAGTAAGCGTTACGCCGCTGAATACGGCAACAGAGTTAGTAGAGCAGCAGCTTTATATTGTCGACAAGACAAGAAAAACTGAATTGTTGAAAGCATTGATCCTGAAGGAGAACTGGTATCAAGCGCTAGTGTTTAGCCGAACTAAGCATGGTGCTAATAAAATTGTGAAGCAATTAGAAGATGCCGGAATTCATGCGGCGGCGATTCATGGCAACAAAAGCCAAGCGCATCGCACGAAAGTTCTTGAGCGCTTTAAAGATGGAAAGCTGCAAATTCTAGTGGCTACTGACATTGCGGCACGTGGTATCGATATCGACCTACTGCCACAGGTTGTTAACTATGATTTACCGCAAGTTCCTGAGGACTACGTGCATCGAATCGGTCGTACTGGCCGTGCTGGCTCTAGCGGGAAAGCGATCTCGTTTGTTTGTGCTGAAGAGCAAAAAATGTTGCGCGATATTGAGCGTCTACTTAAGCGCAACATTGACCGAGTGGAGATGGAAGGGTTTAAGTCTACTGAAGATTTCTCTAAGCCGGTCGTTGCTCCCAAACGTGGTCAACAAAACCGTCCTAAGCGCTCAGGCGCACCTAGAAGTAATGGTGCAGGCGCACCGCGTTCACGTGATTCGCAGCCCAATGGCAATAAAGGCGCACGCAGCCAGGCTTCAGGCAACCGTCCTGCGCGCTCACCGCAGTCCGCAGGCCAAGGCCAGGGACAAGCTAAATCAGGCAATACAACACTGCTCTATCGTTCATAGCGATTAGGGTGGTTGCAAAAAACGGTGTAAAGCGAAAGCTTGCACCGTTTTTTTTGTGCTAATTTTAAGAGCTCCCACTAGGTTCGATGTCTAGTAAGTCCCCTGGTGTGCAATCTAAGGCTTCGCACAATCGTGCTAGCGTCTCAAATCGGACTCCCTTCACTTTCCCTGTGCGCAGCAAGGAAAGATTGGCCTCAGTGATGCCAATTTGTTCCGCTAAATCCTTGGCTTTCATCTTGCGTAAGGCAAGCATGACGTCAAGACGGACTGTGATTTTTTTCATACGAAAGATTCGTTCTCTTGTTCCAAATAGGCTGCCGCGCTGAGAATCCGACCAACCACTGCGATAAAAATAGCAAACGCGAGCATGCCGATATACTCAGGCTCTACGCGTAACTCAAACCCGATATTATGCTGAATCCACTGCGTAAGGTTTGGCACGATGAGTATGACGGCGACTAGAGCCTCAACGGCATAGTCCCCGGCCTCAGCAACATGCTTGGAGCTCGTGTCACTGAAGAACTCCCCCTCGCTATATTTTTCTAATGCATATCTGAGTTGATTGATGGAGGCAAACAATAGTGCAGCCGGCAGAATCTGCACGAGTAGTAAGCCGGCCTCGTTGACAAGCTCAGCCCACGGGAGGTCACGCTCTAATATCAATTGAACTATAGGCAGGCCGGCTTTGGTAAGCACTGAGAGACCAATAATCACGAGGGCAATGACAGCGAAAAAATACGCACTTTTAGCAAGTGACTGCGCCTTATCGAGCTTTAGTTGCGTGTTGGTGTCCATTGCGGAGCCTCCTAATTACTGTTTTAGGTTTATAAATTATCGTAAAACAATAATTATGGCAAGAGGGTGGGCGTTGTATTGAGTTCGTGGCCTTTCCCTTGAGTGCTGTCCTGCTAAGCTCACTTGTTGAGAATAAACCAAGGCTGTTTTTAGATAGCCGTTGTAGGAATCAAGGGGGCATTAAGATTGAGAAGGTGCTGTGTCAGGGGCGGCGTTAGACACATACATATTTACCAACATGTGAGTTGTCAGTTGGTTTATATGGGCTTACATGCATTAAAAAAAGCCGATTGAAATTGCTTGTTTGCTCGCATAGACTTAAATAATTATGACGAGTAAGCTCATAATACAGCCTAAAGA
>JBPOFS010000008.1:0-129219 GCA_051252515.1 Gammaproteobacteria bacterium | reverse complement strand
AGTAGGTCATCGTCAGGCTCTTAAACCCTAAAAGCCCCAAGTACTAACGTACTTGGGGCTTTTTTTATGCCTGAAATTTATGTATTAGAAGCTCAGATGTTAGAATTAGTTTAATGTTTACTACTCAGTGATTAAGAAAGCGAGACAGAATATGGCACGTCGCAGTGATCTATTGATCGGCCTTTTAGTTTTTCTATCTATTGGTTTGTATTGGCTTTTTGGAGTTCCACCGGTCGAGGAAAATACCTTCCCTAGTTCAGATATGAATTTGAGAAATGGTGAGTATCTAGTCAACGCAGGCGGTTGCATAAGTTGTCACGAAGGTAGTGTTACTGAAGGTTTGAGCGGTGGGCTAGCACTTGAGTCGGATTTCGGGACATTTTTCGTCCCTAATATTACACCTGATGTAGACACAGGAATTGGGGCGTGGAGCGCTAAGGATTTTTTGCTAGCAATGAAACATGGCCGAAGTCCAACTGGGAGTTTCTATTTTCCAGCGTTTCCTTATCGTGCTTACGCCGGTATGACAGATGAAGACGTATTGGATGTGGGTGCCTATTTGATGGCACAACCATCCGTAGCGAACGTCGTGCCGTCTCACGATACGCCATTTTGGTTACAGCGTTGGATGTTGGCTATCTGGAATAAAGCAGCGGATTATCCAGGGAAGGTAGTCGTTGAGAATGATTCCTCTGAGCAGATACAAAGAGGTGCATACCTAGCTCGTAACCTAGGCCACTGTGGCGAATGCCATACTCCACGTAATTTTGCCGGAATGTCTTTAAATAGTCGGGAGTTTGAAGGCGCTACAATGGGCGAGAGTCATGCTGATGCCATTGATAGGGAAGCCTTGGCTTTGTGGAGTGAAGAGGACTTTTCGTTTTTCCTATTTTTAGGAATGAAACCTGACGGCGAGTTTGTTGGTGGGGAGATGGAGGGGGTTATAGAGCACAACACTTCTAAGCTAACGGATGAGGATAGACAAGCGATCGCAGCGTTCTTTAAACAAGCGTTATAGTGCGGGTAACAATACTGAAACCCGCACTACACGAGAATTAATCGACTCTGAAAGTTTCGTGACAGTTGCCACAAGTACCACCAAATGCGCGAATTCCACCGATAATAGCGTTTCTATCGCCACCACGAGCAATTTCTGCAAAGGTGTTTGCTGCATTTTCAAGGTTCATCGCTTTTTCTGAAAAATCGCCCATTTGATCCCAGATTACTGGAAGTGCTTCTGTCTCAACATTGAAAGAGCGTGTGTCATTAGCGGCAAACATCTCAGGAATCATGGATGCCATAGCGGCAATGCGCTCTGCATTACGTTCAGCAACACTTGCATCAAACTCAACGCTGCCACGGGCCATTCCACTAATCATGTTCAAGTTGTAGTAGAGGACTTGAAATAGCGCTTGGCGAGTGTTGGTCGCCTGAGCTGCGAGTTGTTCTGGTGTAGGTTCTGGTTGTTGTGCGGATACGGTAAAAACACCGGCTGTACTAGCAATTAACAAACCAATTCCGGCAATTCGCTTAAACATTCTTTACACTCCCTGGAAGTTTAATAGGTGGCGCCATATGGGCGTAGTGCCTGAACCGTATAGCTTAGCTCAGATCACACGTCTTAAAAGACTGGCAAACAGTGTAATCGTTTATAGGGTCAAAATGAAACCATTTAAAGTGCGTGAAACACTGTGTTTTACTGATTCAAATTGAATTGGAGGGGGCGCTGGTTTATCATCTTTCGCTCTAATTTTCCTATCTATAAGAGTTTGATTCATGGCATCCGCTACCGAAGTGAACGACAAACGCTCTAGTCGTAAAAAGGCTGGCGGTAGTCAAGGAAGTGCTGTAACTAGGACTCCTCCCACGATAAGCGGGGTCCATTTGTTAAAGGTGCCTGGCGTTTTTGCGATAGCGCTCCTGATCTTATCGTTTTTCCCTAGAGTTCAAAGCAATGACGTACTGGTTTACTCTTTCTGGGCCGCTGGACTAGGCTTATTGTTATGGCAGGGTTTGTTGCTAAGGCAGTGGAGTTTAACGGCTAGTAAAAAGACGTTCATTATCTCGTTGAAGCCCCAGCACTATATTCAGGCAATGGTGCATCTTTCGGTCTATATCTATTGGGGAATGAATTGGCAGCCGGTTCAAGATCATGCGCTGCTTTTGTTTGCTCAAATTCTCTTCGCTTATTCTTTTGATATTCTGCTCTCTTGGTCGCGACGTGAGTCTTATCAGCTAGGGTTTGGCCCAGTCCCCATCATATTTAGTACGAACCTGTTTCTCTGGTTCCGTGACGACTGGTTTTATTGGCAATTTATTATGATCGCCGTCGGATTCTTGGGAAAAGAGTTTGTGCGGTGGAACCGAGATGGTCGCTTAGTACACATCTTTAACCCTTCGGCATTTACGCTCGGGCTTTTCTCGATAGTATTGATTGCCACCGGTACCACGGATTTAACGTGGGGCCCTCAAATAGCCTCTACGCTCAGTTTGGCACCAGGGATTTATACCTACTTGTTTATTGGTGGGTTGGTCGTGATGTACTTCTTCTCTATCACACTGGTCGCCGCATCCTCAGCAATGATTATGTTTGCGTTAAGTGCTTTGTACTTCTCGTTTACTGGTGTTCCTTATTTCTTGGATTCGGCTATCCCTACTGCAGTTTTTCTAGGTTTACATCTTCTAGTGACAGATCCGTCCACGTCTCCGAGGACACCTACTGGCCGATTGATATTTGGATTGTTATACGGGATTGGGGTTTTCGTCCTCTACACTATATTGGATATGTTCGGTGCTCCAACGTTCTACGATAAGTTGCTTTGTGTGCCTTTATTGAACCTAAGCGTTCAATGGATTGATAGGTTTGTAGTACCGTTTCGAGATAATAGGCTTCTAGCACTCTGGGGATTAGGGGTTATACCTAGCAAGAAGGCTAATCTGTACCATATGGCGATATGGATAGTATTTTTTGCAACGATGTCAGCTCTGGGGAAGACCGACTCTAGGCACGTTGGAGATAGCCTGCCGTTTTGGGCTCAAGCATGTGAGGAAGGGAGGGTGAATGCCTGTGACCGTCTTCTATTGCTAGAGTCGACTTATTGTAATGACAATTCTGGGTGGGCTTGTAATGCTATTGGTGCTCAATACTATTCTGGTGAATATGTGGCGAAAGACACTGATCGTGCACTTAGTTTGTTCGCTAAGGCGTGTGAGTTACGGTTCCAAGCTGGGTGTTTCAATTACTTAGACCCATCGCAAATAAGTTTAGCTGATCCACGTACGTTCGATTTGCGTCTTCTTCTGCGCGAAGGTGGAAAGAATTTGTTGGAGATGCCTGAAGAGGACCTGTATACGAGAGCTTGCGAGCACGGTTGGGAATACGCTTGCGATAATATTGCCTCACGCTAGAGATGCCGGGTTTATTCGTTAATTAAGCAAGATGTGAAGGAAATTTTGGATGGGTACTATTCCCACTATAGGACTAACGAGACTTTTTTCGAAATACTCTAAGTGTCTGTTTGCTGTCGTTGTAGTGATGTTGCTTGGTAATAGTCAACTGAGCGCACAAAATGCTCTACAGCAATCCGCGGGAGAACCTGGATTTTCCGCCATGAACTGGTGGTTGCCGGATGAAACATTGCTTGGTTTCGTTGTGGTACCTAGTGGCAGCTTTCCTATGGGAAGTAACCCACTTATTGACCCAATGGCGTTTGAAAATGAAAGGTGGTCGTCGTCAAGGCGTCAAGGCATCGTTGATGTCCCGCTTTTTTATATTTCACGATTCGAGTCCACAGTGGCACAGTTCAAGGCATTTGTTGAGTCAACGTCTTATAATGCAGACCCACAAAGCTTAGAAGGTGATGCTAGTGCTCCCGTCAGCTATGTGACCTGGACCGATGCAGTGGCTTATGCCCGATGGTTAGACCAGCAGTTGCGGACTAGTGAGAACACGCCTAGCGAGCTAAAGCGATTTATGAATGAAGGGGGACGCGTTAGCCTGGCTTCGGAAGCTCAGTGGGAAAAAGCGGCCAAAGGGCCAGAAGGGCTTATTTACCCTTGGGGTAATCAACTTGTTGAAAATAACGCGAATTACTCTAGCTCTGGTATAAGACCTGTGGGCAGTTTTGACTGTTCCGAATGTCACTTAGGGCTCGCAGATATGAGTGGTAATGTGTGGGAGTGGACAAAAAGCCCCTATGACGACTATCCATTTGATCCAAGTGATGACCGTATGAATTTAGCAGACGATGCACTGTGGGTGATGCGAGGTGGCTCGTATAGTGACGAGGCTAACAATGTTAGAACGTCGGTTCGTGGAGCTGCAGACCCAGGTGCACGGAGGCCATTTATTGGGTTTCGTGTTGTGATTTCAAAAGATTGAGCAATAGTCTTGTACTCTTTTAAGTTCAGGCGTTTTAATCTAAGTCATTGAAAAATAAGTTAATTAAAGGTGCAAGTGGAATGATAAGTGAAGGACTGAATTTGGCATTATTTGGAATGGGGGCCGTATTTATATTTTTGGTGCTCCTTATTCTAATAACAAAGCTCATGTCATTTTTTCTATATGACGCGAACGCCCAACAAAATGTTGTTAGTTCATCTCAACAACGTAAACCGCGTACGGCTCAACCTGCTGCTGTTGCCGTAAGTACACAAGATAATGCCGCGTTAAAGTTAGTGTTCGCAGCAGCCATCAAAGAATATAAGAAAACGGTATAATTCACTGTTAGTGACGCGCCATTCGACCTCTCTATTGACGTCGAGTGTAAGGATGTTTTGTGTCCTGTAAAACTAGAGACACGTTTACGATATAGCCCAAAGACAACAATAGGACTAGAAAGCATGACTGGAATTAAGAAACCTTTAGGTATTACCGATGTAGTGCTACGCGACGCTCATCAATCGCTATTTGCTACTCGTTTACGTACAGATGACATGCTACCTATTGCTGAAAAATTAGATAAGGTTGGATTTTGGTCAGTTGAGTCCTGGGGCGGGGCGACGTTCGATGCTTGTATTCGTTTCCTTGGTGAAGACCCTTGGGAGCGTATCCGTCGTTTGAAAGCGGCCATGCCGAATACTCCTCAACAGATGCTATTTCGTGGGCAAAATATTCTAGGCTATCGTCATTACGCGGATGATATTGTTGATCGCTTCGTTGAGCGAGCAGCCGTTAACGGGGTAGATGTGTTTCGAGTGTTTGATGCGATGAATGACCCTCGCAATCTTGAACGAGCTATCCAAGCGGTAAGAAAGCAGGAAAAGCATGCACAAGGCACGCTTTCCTATACAGTGAGCCCGGTGCACACCATAGACAGCTGGTTGACTATGGCTAAGCAGATTGAGGAGATGGGCGCAGACTCACTCTGTATCAAAGACATGGCTGGACTGCTAAAACCTTATGTAGCTTATGATTTGATTACCCAACTTAAAGCCACAGTTTCAATCCCTATTCACATGCAATGCCATGCTACAACGGGCATGTCTACTGGTACTTATTTGAAAGCCGCTGAAGCCGGTATCGATAACCTTGATACGGCTATTTCTTCTATGAGTCTGACTTACGGGCATACGCCAACGGAATCGATGGTGGCAATGCTAGAGGGCACTGATCGTGCTACAGGCCTGAATATCGAATTGCTCGAAGAAGTTGCTAGTTATTTCCGTGAAGTACGGAAAAAATATGCCAAATTTGAAGGAGCCTTAAAAGGCATCGATTCTCGAATTTTGGTCGCACAGGTGCCAGGAGGCATGTTAACGAATTTAGAGAATCAGCTAAGAGAGCAGTCTGCTACTGACAGGCTGGATGAAGTGTTGTTGGAGATCCCACGCGTTCGTGAAAACTTAGGCTTTATTCCATTAGTCACCCCGACTTCGCAGATTGTAGGAACACAGGCCGTCATGAACGTATTGATGGGTGAGCGCTACAAATCTATTGGTAAAGAAACTGAAGGTGTCTTGAAAGGTGAGTATGGCAAAACACCTGCTCCAGTGAACAAAGAATTGCAGGCTAAAGTACTCAGGGGCGAAGAGGCAATTACTTGTCGCCCAGCGGACTTAATAGAACCTGAGTTCGATAGATTACGTGAAGAGTTAAAATCGATCGCATCGACGAAAGGTTTCACGATTGTGAATGATGTCGATGACACGCTGACCTATGCATTATTCCCTCAACCTGCATTGAAGTTTTTCCAAAATCGCGACAACCCTTCAGCGTTCGAACCAATGCCATCTGGTGACGATGTGAAAACAGCTGATAGTAAGCAAGCTGATGTGTTTACTGTTGCCGTAGAAGGGAAATCTTATGTGGTGAAAGTAAATGCTGGCGGCGATGTCGAAAAATTCGTCGAAGTTGGGACAGATGCAGATACAGAAGCCTCTCAATCGCGTGGAAGTGTCGCTAGTGGTCAGGAGTCTT
This sequence comes from Gammaproteobacteria bacterium, assembly GCA_051252515.1. Taxonomy (GTDB): domain Bacteria; phylum Pseudomonadota; class Gammaproteobacteria; order Pseudomonadales; family Pseudohongiellaceae; genus UBA5078. The sequence goes on along the minus strand of JBPOFS010000008.1, from coordinate 122,801 downwards.
CAATCCTCGCACCGCTTGGCGGGAGCATCCAAAAAGTGATTGTTTCTGTAGGCGACACAGTCAAAGAAGGGGACATAGTGGTATTGCTTGAAGCAATGAAAATGGAAACAGAAATACGAGCGAGTGAGAGCGGTAGCGTCACTGCAGTAAATGTCTCAGAAGGTGATTCTGTTTCTGTTGGTGATACCTTGATAGTAGTAGGAACGTAACATGGATCAATTACTTACAATTTGGTATTCCACTGGGATCTATCAGATCGAACTGAAACAGTTCGTGATGATATTGGTTGGATTGCTTTTACTTTATTTAGCAATCAGCAAAAAATTCGAACCTTTACTTTTGTTGCCGATTGGTTTTGGTGGCATCTTAGCGAACATCCCCGGGGTTGATATAGCCACCGGTAATGGCGTTTTGGCTCAGTTCTATCATATGGGTATTGAAACTGGGATCTTCCCGCTTTTGATTTTCATGGGTGTTGGGGCCATGACAGATTTTGGTCCGTTGTTAGCAAACCCCAAAACTTTATTGTTAGGCGCCGCGGCACAATTTGGAATATTTGCGACAGTGATTGGCGCATTAGCGCTTAACGAGTTCGGTTGGTTTGAATTCAGTGTTCAACAAGCCGCCGCAATCGGTATTATTGGTGGTGCGGACGGGCCGACAGCCATTTATGTGGCCGGTATTTTGGCGCCCGAGATGCTTGGAGCAATCGCGGTTTCTGCTTATTCCTATATGGCTTTGGTGCCATTGATTCAGCCGCCAATTATGCGTCTGTTGACGACAGAGGATGAACGTCGAATTAAGATGAGTCAGTTAAGAGTGGTATCGACGCGTGAAAAAATTGTTTTCCCGCTCGCACTTTTAATTCTAGTTGCGTTATTCGTACCAAGTGCGGCGCCCCTGTTAGGGATGTTCTGCTTCGGTAATTTAATGAAAGAAAGCGGTGTTGTCGATCGCTTGAGCAAGACTGCACAGAACGCTCTCATTAATATAGTGACCATCCTACTAGGATTGGCTGTTGGGTCGAAACTAAGTGCCGATCAATTTCTCGTTGCCAGTACCTTAGGGATTTTAGTCTTGGGTATGGTGGCGTTCTCTATAGGAACGGCTGCCGGTGTATTGATGGCCAAATTGATGAATCTATTCTCGACTAGCAAAATCAATCCCCTAATCGGTTCGGCAGGGGTGTCGGCAGTTCCAATGGCGGCGCGAGTGGCTAACAAAGTAGGTATGGAGGCAAACCCTCACAATTTCTTACTGATGCATGCCATGGGGCCTAACGTCGCCGGTGTTATTGGTTCTGCTGTGGCGGCAGGTATTCTTATCCAGATCACCGGCGGCTGAAGGTTGTTAGCCATTATGGTTAGGAGTGCTGAGAGTAAGTGCCCGCTGTGATTTCGGGTAGTACGGAGATTTTAACTGGCCGCTAATGCGGGGCCTTATAAAGCTGTTCAGGTGCTCATCGAATGGAGGGAATCGATTTTCTTCGTTCGATGAAAAGGCTGTTTCCTTTAATATTTTTTGCGTTGTGTTTCGCCTGACTTGCCATATTTGAAATGTCATTATGTGATGTTACATTATTGGTGTCAGGAGTGACGACACCAATCGACAAGCTCATAAACGGGAAAAATTGACTTAACCCTTCGCGAGACTCTGAGTGAATCCCACCACGAACTCGGTCATCATCGGTGTAAAGTGAAGGGACATGGCTTTCAAAAGCGTTGAGAATTCTCTTGCAGTGCTCATGCCAATCATCACTAGAGAAAACCACGATAAAATCATCCCCTCCGACGTGGCCTATAAAATCAATCGGTTTCAGTGTATTTTCACATAATATGTCAGCGAGTAATTTGATCACTCGATCACCTTCAAAATAACCATACACATCGTTATATGGCTTGAAGTTATCGATGTCACAATAGGCAACGCAAAAATCGGCTTGCGATATTATTAACTGGTCTAGGTGCTCATATAGTGGAACATTACCTGGCATTAGCGTGAGTGGATTCGCGTATCTCGCGTTACGTATTTGCAAGTCGGTAATTTTTTTCAAAAGCCCTAGAACCTTTCCTAGTCCTGCGTATTTACCATGATCAACAATAATGAAATCGGCTTCTATTTGATTTTTCATGTTGTCAGTAATGAGATTGCTGACTTGCTCAAGATTCCATTGTCTTTCTACTACGATATTAGTTCGTTCCATAAAATTGCTTACTGATTTAGCTCCGTGCAAAGACCGCCCATATTGGCTAGAAAAAGTTGTTAGTAACTTGCTTCGTCTTATTAGCCCGATTGGGACTTGGTAAGCGTCGATTACCGCAACGGCCGTTAATTGGTCGTCTTTCACAAAGTACCGATAAGCTTTTTCAAGATTGTCTTCACACATTAGAACTGGCGCTTCGGTGAGGAGGTCTTCTATGCCCTCGCGTACCTGCCATGGTTGACTGCGAGGAATGTGTCCATTGCTCCCATGAAACAGATTCTCTGGGATCGAGTAAGGTGGATTAGCGTGAGGGCGGCCAAAATAGTAGCCTTGCCCATAAGTGATACCCATGTCTTTCAACATTTGGCTTTCTTCACGACTCTCAATGCCTTCGGCAATTACTTTGCAATTGAGCTCTTTAGCAATATCGATTATAGATCTGACAAATGATTGCTTTACCGTATCTGTATGAATGTTCTGGATGAAGTGTCTGTCTATTTTTACATATTCTGGTCGTAGCTCTGCCCATCGTGTCAGTCCGGAATAGCCAGCTCCTAGGTCATCTATTGCTATTTCAAAGCCCATGCGACGGTAGTGTTCTAAAGCGTTGCTTAGTACATGCGAGTCCGTCATTTGATACTGTTCTGTTAGTTCAATGACTACGTTCTCGGGCTTGAGGCCTAGCTCATGTAAATATTCTAATGTGAGGCCGGTACGGTGACCTGGTTCTAGAAGCCCTTGAGGGGTGGTGTTAAGGAACAGTTTTCCGGGCAAACGCTTGGCTTTAAAGCCATGAATGCCGGTGCGCTTACAAAGTAGATCTAACTCTGTAAGGGATTCTGTGCGGCGAGCCACATCGAAGAGCATTACCGGATTATGCAGAGCGCTGTCGGATGGACCGCGAATAAGTGATTCATAGCCTAGGATCGTGTGTTGTTTATAGTCCACAATTGGCTGATAAATAGCATTGAGCTTTTCGTGTTCGAGAATTCTAGCGAACTCTTGATTGATCTCGAAATTGGAGCTTGCCTCATCTGTAGAAGACGGTAGGACCAGTCGTATTATATTGTCAGTCATTATAGATACCGCTTCATTAGGGCTATCTATTATCAGATTTCAATATGACAGTAAGTTTACAAAAACTAAAATAAGTGTGCGCTAGTTCTCATAAACGTTCTGATTCATGGTTCGAGCAGGGAGTTCGGAGCATGGCTTTCCGACTTTATGTGCCGGGACTCCCACAACAGTTGTGTGTGGAGAAACATCCTCAAGTACAACACTGCCAGCGCCTATCTTCGCCCCAGTCCCAACTTCGATATTGCCTAGTACCTTAGCGCCGCTGGAGATAAGCACGCCTGAACGAATTTTCGGGTGTCGGTCTCCCGTTTCGTTCCCTGTGCCCCCTAGCGTGACCGATTGCATGATTGAGACGTCGTCCTCAATGATTGTTGTCTCACCAATGACAATGCCGGTGGCGTGATCGAACATAATGCCTTTGCCCATTACGCAGGCGGGATGTATGTCTACACCGAAGACTTCGGAATTACGGCTCTGAATAAAAAACGCTAGAGTCTTTCTGCCTTTTTTCCACAAAAAATGTGCGAGTCTATGGACCTGAATCGATTGATAACCTTTAAGGAATAAGAGGATGGGCAAATAGCTATTGGTTGCCGCATCGCGATCATAAACAGCCTGCATGTCTGAAATCGCATTGAATATCATATCCGGTGATTCTCGATATGCCGCTTCAAATAACTCTCGAACAGCAATTGCCGGCATGACTTCATCAGAGAGCTTATTCGCTAAGAGAAAACTAAGAGCAGACCCAAGGCTGTCGTGATTGAGGATGCATGCGTACACGTAACTAGCGAGCAGTGGCTCGGTTTGTACAGTGTGTCGTGCCTCTTCATCTAACTGAGTCCAAATAGGGTCTTGCATCATGGTTCCCTGCTGAGTGTGTTTTTTGCGCTAATAGCGGTTGGCGGGTGTGATTATAACGAAGCGTCAGAGTGTGGCAACCGAGTATTCGGAATATGCGCTCAGGCCTTCCGGCTGCGTAGTCGCTTGAGCCAACTGGGCTTGGAGTCTAATTCGTCTAGCATGGCATAATCAATGGTTGCGGCAGCTAATCGCACTTGATGAGCTTGTACTTGATCGAGTTTTGCATTGAAGGTGTTAATAAGCGCTTTTTGAGCTAATAGATTGATAACTCGTGGGACGCCTTTGCTAATTTCGGCGATTAGTAATAAGGCATCAGATGAGTAGAGCGGTCCTTGTTGGTACCCCGCTTTGACGAGTCTGGTTTCGATATAGCGAGTGACACCTACTTTATCGAAGACCTGCAAATCTCGCTTCAGAGTCGTGAGATTTTCGATCGCACGACTAGCCGGTAAGTCTTGTTGTTGAGCGTCTAGGGGCATCGAGAAAAGGGCAACTCGTAGTAGTCTTTTTTGGCCTTGATCAGCGAGGTCTACTAATGCCTCTAATGTGTCATCCGACATGGACTGGCCTTCATCAATGATGATCACGACATTACATTGCTCATTAATGCTTGTTAGGAGAGTAATGAGAGTCTCTCGAAGGCTTTTATCTGGTGCTCGCTTGATTTTCAGCTCTTGTGCGATGGCAAGATAAAGCCCTTCTTCGCTAAGGCGTGAATGAGGGATGTGCACGACTAAATAGCGCTTTTTATGGCAGCGTAGGGCGTTGAGCAATTTACGGCAATGTAGTGTTTTGCCAGCCCCTGCATCTCCGATAATGTTGATGAAACCATCTGGTTGATTGATGGCATCGATCATTTCGCTAAACAGCGTATGAGTTTTTGTATTTTCAACATAAAAACGTGTATCTGGAGTTGCCGAAAAAGGCTCCTCAGAGAGATTGAAATGTTTTAAGTACATTTGCATACTGCGCTCGTTGTTCCCTTAACTCGCGAACTTCTACTTAATCCACTAAGACTAGTGCGTAATCTAACTGGTGTGATTCTACTTGTTTGCCGAGGATAAAGTCACTCGATTGACGAGTTTTAAGCGCTAGAAATACTAATTTCAGGCCTTGTGGATTGGTCTGCAGGAAACGCGAAATTAGCGATATGCGCTATACCTGATTGCAATATTGGTACATACTTCAGTCACCGACCAGATTAACCAAAGAACGATAATTAAAGTGGTGCGTCCATGAAGACGTCAACAACTAAAATCCTGGTTTTCCTTTCACTACTAAGCCCTTCGACGCTGTTTGCACAAGCAGATGACCGATTAAGTATATGGGAAAGCCTGAAGGTTGCAGAAGCTGCCTTTGCTGAACGCTCTAGAACCTTGGGAATGAACCAAGCGTTTCTGGATGTGTTTGGTGATGGCGCGGTGATCTTTAGGCGTGGGCCCGTAGACGCGCGTTTACTATACGAGCAGATCAGTCCCGAAGAACGCCGAAATTCAGCGTTAGAATCTAAAGCAAACTATATCGATTTTTCGCGCTCCGGAGACCTTGGTCTTACGAGCGGCCCTTTTCGATTTTCAGCGGGCTCTGGCGAAGAACTTAACCGCATATATGGGCATTTTGTTAACATTTGGCGTCGAATTGACGGCGAATGGCGAATGGTTGCTGATATGGTTGTCAGTGTGCCGGGCTTTCTCAGTCTTGATGTAGAGCCTGACATTGCAGATACAGACTTATTGCTCACTGAGACAGCGTCAGAGAGCTTGGCAGCGCACAATACAGTTGATTCTTTGCTCGAGGCCGATCGAGAATTCATCGAATCGATTAATCTTCGAGGGGGGCGCCGAACAGCGTCACGCTTCGGCATTAAGCATCAAAGAATTTTCATTCCTGAAATGGCACCTGGTATCGGTAACGAATCTGGAAGTCTCGTTTACGGGGCTTTCTTTGACGAAAAGATAGCCATGTCGGCACTCACGTTCGAATCAGCAGGCGCTTACATGGCGGAGTCTGGTGAGGTGGGATACACCTATGGAACCATGTCTGTTGCAGGGGCTGGCTTCAATACCAATTATCTTCGCTATTGGCACTTCACCAAAGCTGGCGAATGGAAAGTGGCTGTAGAGGTCTTAAGCCCTTACTAAGTCAGAGTATTACTTTATTTCCACTGACCTTGTTCCAAAGGTTTGTTCCTCGCCTGATAATCCAATCGCTTTCACGCTTAGCGTGGCGCTTCCTTTTGGCAATGACTCTGTCGCTATGTTCGCCTCAAAGCCAAGATTAACCGTATTCGGATCATTTTGGACGTTCATAGCCGTCGCGACGTCCGGTCTCGCAACTCCATAGTTAGCAATGGCAATAGTTTGTTCATCGAGCAGGATCTCCACGCGCTCTACTCCCAGTCCTTCATTGATCACCCATCCCGAAACTTGTATGTTTTCATTGAGTTCAGCGTTGCTGACGGGTAAATCCAGCCACCCTAATGTGGGCTTAGGGCAAGCACTGGCGGCGTCGCGTGGTGCAAGATTGTCGCCTCGATAAAAACTAAACTGTTTGGCTCCGTTTAGTAAGGAGAGTTGATTCAAGAACTCGAGGTGAGTGAACTGATCGCAAGCGCGTTGTAGGATCGCAATTTTATCCGGTACCGTTAGCGTAGAGTCTTCAGTTATAAATAGTCCAGTAATATCCTGCTTTGCTTCTAAGGCCGCTGTATTGCGTTGCCAGAGTTGGTATTGCACTGCTCGCCCATCCCTAATCGCCTTGTCTTGGTCGATATTGTAAGTTTCGATAGGGGTTTGTAGTGCGAGGGCTAATTGCGCGGCAGTGTAGTAATTGTCCGTCACAATAATCGCACCAGTGGTTAGCTCTTGTTGCGCGACAAGGTCGTCAACATAGCGTGAAAATTCTTTCCAACCGGCCATTTTGTTTGAAAGAACTGCGTCACCGAGTAGTGGACGTAACTGGGAATGAAACGCTTGCGAGCCTAGCCCGGCGAGTGCCACTATCGATCCTGTGAACCCGATTGCAACGGTAAGCACTAAAAGATTCCCAGCGACTCTAGCATTGAATTTATTCGTCAAATAAGCCACACAGACTTTCAATGTTTCGGGTAGGAACACGAGCAACGGTATATATCCAGACAATGGCCAATGGATCGACGTTCTGGTGCTGTCTGTCCATGGCGCAAGCACTAAATACACCCCAAGGTTGCACAGGGCGAAAAGCGCGAACAAGCCCTTCTGTGCGTCACCAGAACGCGCTGCCATGCAGAGGCGAACGAGGGTGAAGATCAGAGCAATATAGAGCAGCGGTGTGACCAAAACAGCCTGCTTAAAAGCATGCAGTAATCCTTCTGCTTGAAACTCCCATGGGTGCCGTTCTAACAAATGGTAGTCGATGCCACTTAACTCATTACTGAAGTTGAAGGAAAGAGTGGGGTATAGCCCTACCAATAATAGCGCGGCAGCAATCCACAAACCGGAGGTTCTCCAATGTTTGTGCATGGAAGAAAACGCTAATAAATAGGTGAACCCGGCGACTAGGTATAGTGCAAATCGATAATGGGTGCTGACGCCAAGTGCGGCGGCTAGCCCTGTAAGGACCCAATATTGTGTGGCGCCAGTGCGTGTGGCTCGTTCGAAGGCGCCAATGAATATGAGGCCGAAGAAAAGTAGAGGCACATCAGGGACGGCAAGTAGGCCCAAAAAGCCACATAGAGGCAAGCATAAGCTCAAGGCTGCGGCTTGCAAAGCTTGAGGTCTTGGCACGATGGGGCGCGCTATCCAATACACTAGGAAAGGGATCGCACTTCCAAGCACTAAGAACACTGAGCGAATGGCTAATGCGGTATTGCCAAATAAGGTGTTACCTATGCCTGTTAGCAATGCCGCCATAAAGGGCAGGTCGCTGTAGGCTATAGCGGGGTAGGTAGAAGCTTGCCAGTAAAAGATCTCATCACTATAGAGATCTAAGGCAAAGGCAAAAAAGAGCTTCACTAGAAGAATACTTAAAAAGCCTGCCACAAGCAGTTTAGGCACCTGGAGTGGGCCTTTGGTCGTAAAAAGTTGGTTAAACAAACAATTATTCCTTCCGATTCAGAGTGCTTGTAGTGAGCCGCGGCTATCTTATCACGATGTATGTGAGAGGCTGAGTGCCCGTACCTAGAAATGTAAGCGAATACATTTGACAATCATTCTCATTACGGTTTACTATTTGTCCCAACTGAGGATAAATTCATGTACGTATGCATTTGTAGACAAATCACTGATAGCCAAATACGCGAAGAGTGCATGCAAGGCACAAGCCGTGTTGCCGACCTGCGTGAAAAGCTTGGCCTAGCCTCAGAGTGCGGTAAGTGCTGTAAGCACGCAAAAAGCATAGTGAATGAATTCCACAGTTCTACGGCCTTCGTTAACGCAATAGCGGTATAAGCTTCCTCAAAATTTATAGACTCTTCGCGTATGCGGAATGAGTTTGTTTATCATTAATATCAACATCTTACAATTATGCGAGCTTGACTTCCCAGCCTCGAAAGCCCACTCTATGGGCTTGATTTTTTTGTAAGGGATTGACCATGAAAGCTGATGCCACAGTAGTAAAACACCTCAATAAAGCACTTGCGAACGAAATGGTCGCAATTAACCAGTACTTCCTACATTCACGTATGTATAAAGACTGGGGTCTTGCTAAGCTTGCAAGCAAAGAGTACGAAGAATCCATCGATGAAATGAAGCATGCCGACTTATTGATTGAACGCATACTTTTCCTAGAAGGCCTCCCTAACCTGCAAAATCTCGGTAAGTTGCTCATTGGCGAGAATACTCGTGAGATGCTTGAGTGTGACTTAAAATTGGAAATGATCGCGCTTCCTACTTTGAAAGAAGGGATTGCGTACGCTGAGTCTGTTCAGGATTATGTGAGTCGTGACCTCATGGCTGAGATCCTGCGCAGTGAAGAAGAGCATGTCGATTGGTTGGAAACTCAACTTGATCTAGTAAACCGTATTGGTTTGGAAAACTATCAGCAATCAATGGTTTAAAGTGCATGGTGTGGAGAGCGGTTTGTTCTTCACACTCTCGCTCCCCGCTCACGTGACAATTTAGTCGTATAATTGTCATGTTTGCGCAGTAGTATTGCGTTCTTGCTTTTCACTTAATGTCCCGCAGAAATATTCCCCTATGTATGCATGTATTGATCTTGGCTCGAACAGTTTCCACCTTCTCATCGCGCACTGGCAGGACGAACGTAGTCAAATCGTTGAGCGGTTTAGTAATAGTGTTCAGCTAGGAGAGGGTGTCACGGTCAGTGGCGAGATCTCGCCTGAAGCATTCGCAAGAGGAATCGATTGTCTAAAAGATTTTAAAGATGTGATGTCGCGTTACCCGATCGAGCAGTACTGGGCATTAGGGACCAATGCTTTGCGACTAGCCAACAATGCCCCTGATTTTATTGAGGCGGCTCGCGACATTGGTTTAGATATCTCAGTGATCTCAGGCGTGCAAGAAGCGATCTTAGTCTACATGGGTGTGCTTAGCAGCTTGCCTCGTAAAAACGACACTCGCTTAGTGGTGGATATCGGCGGAGGAAGCACGGAAATTATCATTGGCGTCCAAGAGCGTCGGTTCGTCACTAAAAGTCTCGCAATCGGCTGTGTGAGTTGGCGTGATACCTATTTTAAAAATCAGAGTGCCATGACTGTCGCGCAATTAGAGCTAGCCTTGGACGAGGCGACTGATGCCGCGGCAGCGACGTTTGCAGCGGAGCAGGATTGTTTTCGACAGTATCCGTGGCAGGAAGCATTTGCCTCCTCTGGAACAGCAAAAATGTTAGCGCACATTTGTCAGTTTCGGGGATATAAAACGGGAAAAATTGGACTGCTTGCTTTGGAGGCAATGAGACAAGATGTATTGCTTTGCGCTGCAGACTCAGAACAATTATTGCCGGGTTTGAAAGATAAACGCAAAGAGCTGCTCATGCCAGGGTGGGCCATATTGGTTGGGTTAATGCGTGCCTTTTCGTTGCAATCTATTTCTTTCAGTCCGACAGCGCTTCGGGAGGGAATGTTAGATTTCATGATGCATAGTGGAACGGACACTTCGATTCTTGGCAATGACACCTTGCCTGAAGTGACTCAAACAGAGTTGTAACGAACGGTCGCAAGTTGATTTAATAATCGAGTTTGCACTTGTTCTTGTTCACAAGAATCTTCTTGATTACTGTGCAGATAACTACCGTCAGATTGTAGCTCCCAGCTTTGGCAGCGATCATCTAGATACCATTGCAAGTCTTCAATAATTCGATTCATTAAGCGCTTTTTCTGAATAGGGAAGGCGACCTCAATACGATGCATTAAGTTGCGTTCCATCCAGTCGGCACTCGCACAATAAAGTTGCGGAGTATTATTTTCGAAATAATACACACGAGTATGCTCGAGAAAGCGTCCGATGATTGAGACCACTCTTATGTTCTCAGAGACACCTTTTATTCCCGGTTTCAGACAACATATTCCGCGAATAATTAAATCAATTTTCACGCCGTTACGAGCCGCTTTATATAATTCTTTTATAATGTCTGGGTCGGTTAGGGAATTCATTTTCGCTATGATTCTAGCTGGGCGCCCTTCAAGTGCAGCGCAACTTTCTGCTTGAATCATGCGGATCAAAGACTTCTTCAAGCGAAAAGGCGCATGGATCATCATGTCTGGGATAATGCGTTTTCCCATTCCGGTAATCTGTTGAAATACTTTGTGAGCGTCTGAACAAAGCACTTCATCGCAAGTCAGCAACCCATAGTCCGTATAGACCAATGATGTTTTGCGATGATAATTGCCGGTGCCTAAATGTGCATAACGTTTTAGCTTCCCGCCTTCGCGCCTTACGATCAACAGCATTTTAGCGTGGGTTTTATATCCCATTACGCCGTACACGACTACGGCGCCGGCTTCCTGAAGTTTACTGGCGAATTGAATGTTTTCTTTCTCATCAAAGCGGGCTCGTAACTCGATGACAACGGTCACTTCCTTTCCGTTGCGCGCCGCCTCCGATAGAGCTTCTACTAACTCGGATGATTCGTTTGTTCGATAAAGTGTCTGCTTTATAGAAAGGACACAAGGGTCTTTTGCAGCTTGTCGAACCCAGTCGATAATCGGTAAGAATGACTGGAAAGGATGATGTAAGAGTTGATCCTCTTTTGTGACAGCCGCGAATATGTCATTGCCCTCTTCAAGCGCAGCAGGGGTGCCTGGCGTAAAAGTAGGGAAGCATAAATCGGGGCGGTTGAGCATGCTCGTCAAGGTCATCAAGCGCTGTAGATTCACAGGTCCGTCTAAGCGGAATAGATCGTCTTCCGTAAGGTTGAAGCGTTGAAGTAGGAAGTCTGTTAACTCTCGTGGGCAGGCCGCCCCGACTTCGAGTTTAGCGGCTGTACCAAAGCGGCGCATGTGAAGCTCACCTTGCAATGCACTAGCGACGTCTTGCCCTTCAACGTTGGACATCTCTAAATCTGAGTTGCGTGTGACACGGAATTGATGGCATTCCGTGACTCGCATTCCGGGGAAAAACTCTCCCACATGTGCGTGGATGATAGACGATAGGAATATAAAATTATCGCCTTCAGGCATGATGCTGCTAGGCACTTTAATCAGGCGAGGAAGTGATCTTGGCGCAGGCACAATTGCAAGGCCGCTGTCTCGACCGAATGCATCCTTCCCCTCAAGGGATAGGATGAAATTGAGACTTTTATTGACCAGACGTGGGAACGGGTGCGCCGGGTCGAGCCCTAGTGGACTGATGACTGGAAGTACTTCGTCTTGGAAATAATCCCGTGCCCAGGCAGTAACACTTTCATTCCACTCATGGCGATGTAAGAAACGAATATCTTGCTCTGCCAATGAAGGGAAAAGTTCTTCATTAAGAATACGATATTGCTGTTGCACAGCGACTCGCACTTGTTGATTAATCTCGCGCAGTATTTCATCGGGATATTTCCCATCGGCACCCGGTCGCTGGCGACCAAACTCCATCTGCTTCTTCAGGCCTGAGACTCGAATTTCGTAAAACTCATCTAAGTTGGAGCTAAAGATAAGCAAAAACATGAGTCGTTCTAACAATGGGTGGCGGGGGTTGCGCGCTTGTTCGAGCACGCGCAGATTGAACTGAAAATAGCTGAGCTCTCTATTGAGGTAAAGTTCGCTACTATTCAGGTCAATTTCAGGTGTTTCTTGAGTGGGCGCGCTGAGATCTTGATCTTCATCAGTTTTAGCTACCGATAACGATGCTTCCTTTATAGGAGTGTCACGGTTAATGCTATCGACTGCTGAGGAGTTTTTTTCAAGATCAGTGGGTTTGCTCACAGGGGGTATGCTCATATTGAGTGCAACGACTCGGTCACTTGTAAAGCCCGTATTCTACATGACAAAAGGGCGGATGAAAGTGACAGATTGATGACTACTATAGCGCGAACCCTCTGAATGGGGTCAAGACAGAGAATGAAGATTCTCATGAAGGCATGAGTGCCGGTTTGTCATCTTATTGTCACATAACAGTCTTATAGTACGCCCAATGCTAAAACGTACACTCAATAAACCGAATTATGGAGAATTTAGATGAAGCTCACTTTTTCAATTAAGCCGATCGCACTCGTGTTAGGCGCACTTTGTAGCAGCATGACTTTGGCGGCTGGAGTGGATGAGTCGCTTCCTGACTACACTCGTACAAGTGGCGTTTCAGGGAATTTTTCAAGCGTTGGTTCAGATACTCTCGCCAACCTAATGACACTGTGGGCTGAAGAGTTTAAGCGTTTCTACCCTAATGTGAATATTCAGATCCAGGCGGCAGGGTCGTCGACTGCGCCACCCGCGTTGACTGAAGGTACTGCCAATATGGGACCAATGAGTCGCGAGATGAAAGACAATGAAATCGAGGCTTTCGAGAACAAGTATGGCTATAAGCCCACAGCGATACCTGTGGCGATTGATGCGCTCGCTGTGTTTGTACACAAAGATAACCCCCTTGAAGGAATGTCGCTGCCACAGGTAGACGCGGTGTTCTCTTCAACGTTGAAATGTGGTCATAGCGATGTGATCAATAATTGGGGCCAAGCAGGGCTGACAGGCCCATGGGCACGTCGCGATGTGCAGATCTTTGGTCGCAACTCTGTTTCAGGCACGTATGGTTATTTCAAGGAAACGGCCCTATGTACGGGTGATTTCAAGAACTCAGTCAATGAGCAGCCAGGATCTGCCTCTGTGGTACAGTCTGTAAGCACCTCAGTTAACGGAATCGGCTATTCAGGCTTAGGCTATACAACATCAAGTGTTCGAGCGTTGCCGCTTGCTCAGGAAGAGAGTGGGCAGTTCTATGAAGCGACTGCAGAGAATGCCATTTCTGGTAATTACCCTCTAGCCCGATTTTTGTTTGTGTATGTTAATAAAGAGCCAAACAAGCCTCTTGCGCCGCTAGAGCGTGAGTTCATCAAATTAGTACTTTCGAAAGCGGGTCAAGAAGTTGTCATGAAAGATGGTTATATTCCATTGCCTGCACAAGTTGTTGAAGTCACGATGGAAAGCCTAGGTTTATAAGTAGGCTGAAATCCTTACTTGTACGGTGACCGGGACAGTTTTGCAATCTAACTGTCATGAAACTGTAATATTTTCGGACTAGACTTCAATCCCATGAGTGAACAGCAAAATTTGTCCCAACCTCCTGTAGCAGATACGGCGGCAGGGGCGGCATTAGCCGCCTCTGCCGCAACGCTATCTCGACGAAAATTCCGCCATTTCAAAGATAAAGCGGCTGGCTTTAGTATCGCCGTTGGCGGCTTAAGCGTAATTGCCGCCGTACTTTTGATCTTTTTATACTTAGTGTATGAGGTCATGCCGCTATTTCGCAGTGCGGCGATCCAAGAAATCAGCGAGTTCCAAATAAGCAGTCCTCATAGCGAGGGTGTCCTACATTTGGCGCTAGAAGAGCGGCTTGAGGTGGCTATGCGGCTTGGTAGTGACGGAGAGGCTGTGTATTTCGATACAGCCAACGGCACAATCATTAATAGAATCCCACTAGCGTTAGCGCCAGGGCAGCGTATTACCAGTTTCGCGCTAGACACCGATATCAGTGGCATATTCGCTGTAGGCCTGTCAGACGGTCATGTATTGATCGCTGAATATGCTTACAACGTTAGCTATGGTGAGAATAATGCTAGGCAGCTTACTCCTGTCATTCGTTATCCCTTTGGACAGGAAAGTTTCGAGCTTTATACAAATGAGTCTGTCTCAAAGCTAAGTGTTCGCTCTAGCGAAAGCGAACTCATGCTAGCGGGCACTAGTGAGTCTGGACAGGTGCAGTTGTTGCGAGCACGTCGAGAAACGAATTTACTGTCGGCGTTTACGGCATCATCGGAATCGGACTGGAGCACAGAGACTGCCACTCTAACGGGCCTCCTCACAGCCGTAGATCAGCTTTACCTCGATGTGGATCGCCGCTGGTTGTTTGCTGTCAGTACCTCGGGTCGACTGAGCATGGTCGATGTCCGACCTGCGTTTAACGGCGGCGAAGCCGTGATCGAAGATGAAGTCATGTTGGTTGAATCCAATCGACGGGTTACTGATGTCGACTTTCTATTAGGAGGCATCTCGTTACTTGTCGGGGACTCTGAAGGTGAGGTGTCACAATGGTTCCTTGTGCGCCGCGATGGTCATGTGGCAATAGAAAAAGTGCGCGATTTCGATGCGGGCAGCGCAGTGGTCGCCTTGAGCCCTGAGCAACGCCGTAAAAACTTTATTACCGCTAATGATCAAGGGTATATCGGCATTTACAACACGACGGCCCATCGACAAGTCGCCTATACAAAATTGCTAGAAACGGCTCCCAAAACCATTGCGATGTCTGCGCGCGGTGATGGCCTGCTCATTGAAAAAGGCAATGGTCAGTTTGCTTTCTTTGGTGTTGAGAATCGTCACCCAGAGGTTTCATGGGAGGCGCTATGGAAAGAGGTTTGGTATGAAAACTACCAAGAGCCTGAGTACATTTGGCAGTCCTCTGCAGCCAATAATGACTTCGAGCCTAAATACAGTTTGGCTCCATTGGCATTCGGCACTCTAAAAGCAGCGTTTTACGCGATGTTGCTTGCTGCACCGCTAGCAGTTTGCGGCGCAATATTTACCGGCTATTTCATGGCGCCGAAGATGCGACGCAGCGTCAAGCCTCTTATTGAATTGATGGAAGCTCTGCCTACAGTAGTGTTGGGGTTCTTGGCAGGCCTTTGGCTTGCACCATTTCTAGAGGATAACTTACTAGGGATTTTTAGTTTGTTAGTCGTGACGCCATTGAGCATCCTAACGGCAGCATTCGTATGGACAAGACTCCCTCAATCGATTCGATATCGTTTCTCCGATGGTTGGGAAGCGGCGTTCCTGATTCCTATCATCATCATTATGGGGTATTTGTCGTTTGTCATTGCAGGACCTATTGAAACTATCTTCTTTGACGGGGATATGCGCAGTTGGATTACGAATGACTTAGGGATTGCCTACGATCAACGTAATGCGATGGTGGTGGGGTTTGCGATGGGATTTGCGGTTATTCCTACGATCTTCTCTATTGCCGAGGATGCCGTATTCACCGTCCCTAAACAGTTGACCTACGGCTCCTTAGCTCTTGGTGCTACGCCATGGCAGACATTGAGCCGTGTAGTGCTTCCTACCGCAAGCCCAGGGATTTTCTCTGCCTTGATGATCGGCATGGGGCGTGCAGTAGGCGAAACGATGATTGTACTTATGGCGACAGGAAACACGCCGATTATGGACATCAATATCTTTGAAGGAATGCGTACATTGGCCGCGAATATTGCCGTTGAAGTACCAGAGTCCGAAGTCGATAGCACCCATTACCGAATCCTATTCTTAGCCGCGCTAGTGTTGTTCCTATTTACATTTGTAGTAAACACATTGGCTGAAATAATCAGACAGCGTCTACGGCGCAAGTACAGCACAATATGATGCAGACTATGAAAAAATTCTTTGCGAGTGGAACGCCCTGGATATGGGTTAATGCCGGAGCCGTGGCGATTAGCGTCATAATGACGGTGGGTTTGCTCATGCTGCTGGCATTGAATGGCTTGAGTCATTTTTGGCCCAAGGACATTATGTTCGCCAACTACGCGCAACCAGTGCTAGAAGGCGAAGCCCTTACGCGTGAAGTGATTGGTGAGCGGGTAGATGACGAACATGTGACTGCCGAGCGTATTATTTCTTCGGGTATTCCGGTATCTGCAGATGTGCCGGTCTACGAGCGTGAACTCATTAAAATTGGCAATAGAGATCTTAATGGCAGTGATTTTACATGGTTGCTTACAGATTATCTTAGCGATGTTTCCTACCCAAGTAATCTCACGACCTTCGAGCGTCGAGAGTGGGGAAACTTCTACGGTTATGTCCAAGAAGTAAAAGAATTTGGCGTGCCTGTTGTAAGCAGTGACCCTGCGGATGCCAGTGACGATCGCGCCTGGCTAGTATTAGAGGAGCGCATTGAACGAGCTCTTGCTCTTTACGATCAAATTGAAGAGCTCGAAGACGACGAAATCGGCAGTGTTAATTACGCCTTAGAAAGGCTACGGCTAGAGCAGCGGGGCCTTGAGTTACGAGGGACTGATACTCCTGAGCGCTTGGCGCAATTAGATGCTGAGCGTTCAGAGTGGGACACCCTCTACGAAACCCTGCAAACGCGTCTTAATCAACTTTATGATGACGCTGAACGCGATACGGTCGTCATGACGGCGATGAACGGTGATAGCACTGAGATTAATGTGGCGCAGATAGTACGGGCCTACCAACCCAATGCGATGCATATAGGCAATAAAATTGTTGTCTATGGTCAGAAGCTTTGGGAGTTCCTTTCGGATGAGCCGCGTGAGGCCAATACAGAAGGGGGTATATTCCCGGCAATTTTTGGCACAGTGACCATGGTGTTATTGATGTCGATATTCGTAAGTCCTTTTGGCGTTATCGCGGCCGTGTATTTGCGGGAGTATGCAAAGCAAGGAATTATCACTAGAACGATTCGCATCGCGGTGAATAATTTGGCAGGGGTTCCTTCAATTGTGTATGGCGTCTTTGGGCTAGGCTTCTTTATTTATTTCCTAGGCTCCGAGGTGGATCAAGTCTTCTATCCAGAGGCACTTCCAGCGCCTACGTTCGGTACACCTGGAATGCTTTGGGCGTCACTGACTTTGGCGTTACTCACTGTTCCTGTCGTGATCGTCTCGACCGAAGAAGGCTTGGCTCGGATTCCTCGTAGCTTACGTGAGGGCAGTCTTGCGCTTGGCGCAACGAAATTTGAGACCTTGTGTCGCGTGGTATTACCGATGGCGAGCCCGGCAATGATGACGGGGCTCATTCTTGCCGTTGCACGCGCTGCGGGCGAAGTGGCGCCCTTGATGCTAGTCGGTGTCGTTAAGCTCGCTCCGGCACTGCCCATTAATGGCAACTATCCTTATTTTCACCTTGATCAAAAATTCATGCATTTAGGCTTTCACATCTATGATGTGGGCTTCCAAAGTCCTAATGTAGAGGCAGCAAGACCGCTAGTGTTTGCAACGGCCTTGTTGCTTGTGATTGTCATTGCACTGCTGAATATGCTCGCAGTGACTATTCGAAATCGCCTGCGTGAAAAATATAAATCTTTAGATATGTAAGTATGTTCAGTTTGTATAACTGCTTAACATTTCACCCAATGAATACCTAATGGATGTTGTCGCTATGACAGAGTCAAATACAGAATACGCCCCCGTAAACAGATCTAAGTTTAAAAAGATTGATATGGGGAAAATTGGATCGCAAGCTCAAAGCCCTTCGGCTGAAGATCTGCCGCGCTGTCTCAGTGTTGAAAATCTGAACCTGTATTATAGCGGTGCCCATGCCTTGAAGGATGTCAGTATGACTCTGCCGCGGCAGCGCGTCACAGCCTTCATTGGCCCAAGTGGTTGCGGTAAATCGTCATTGCTACGATGCTTTAATCGTATGAACGATTTAGTAGACGGATGTGAAATCAAAGGCAGGATCACTTTGGACGGTGAAGATATTTATCATCGCTCTGTCGATGTGGCTGATCTTAGGCGCCGCGTTGGAATGGTGTTTCAGAAGCCTAATCCGTTTCCAAAATCTATTTACGAAAACGTGGCTTATGGCCTGCGTATCCAAGGCATCAATAAAAAGCGTATCCTCGATGAAAGTGTCGAGAAATCTTTGCAAGCGGCAGCCCTTTGGGATGAAGTGAAAGATCGTTTGCACGATAGCGCTCTTGGCTTGTCTGGTGGTCAGCAGCAACGTTTAGTTATTGCAAGAACCGTAGCAGTAGAGCCAGAAGTGCTTCTTCTGGACGAGCCTGCGTCAGCACTTGATCCTATCTCTACGCTTAAGATTGAAGAGCTGATCAATGAATTGAAAGAGCGTTATACCATCGTGATTGTGACGCACAATATGCAACAAGCGGCTCGAGTCTCTGATTTCACCGCCTTTATGTATATGGGAAAAATGATAGAGTTCGATACAGCGGATAATATTTTCACGAATCCTTCTGAAAAGCAGACAGAAGACTACATCACTGGCCGGTATGGTTAAGCCTTTACTTAATGTAGCCATCGCTAGCTTGAGAATAATTGTAGGATAAAGGATCGCGTTATGAATAAAGATGCAACGATACACAGTCACCATATCTCTCAACAGTTCAATGCGGACTTAGAAGAGGTCAAAGCCAATATGCTCGAAATGGGTGGCATGGTCGAGAAGCAACTATGTGATGCCATCGACGCCATCATTACGGCCGACAGTGGTTTAGGGCAGTTAGTGCGTGAGGACGATGCCGCCATTAACGCCATGGAAATGAAAATCGATGAAGAATGTAATCGTATTCTAGTGCGCCGACAGCCAGCGGCAAGTGATCTTCGCTTAGTGCTGTCGATCATTAAAACAGTCAATGACCTTGAACGTATTGGTGATGAGTCTGCAAAAGTGGCACGCCTGGCCATTGAGTTGACTGAACAGGGTGAGTCGTCCAAAGGTTATATTGAGATTCGTCACATTGGTGAACGCGTACGTAAGATGGTCTATATGGCTTTGGACGCGTTTGCGCGTTATGACGTTGATGCGGCGCTCGCAGTGGCTAAAGAAGACGTGAGTGTCGACGTTGAATACAGTACGGCGATGCGTGAAATGATTACTTATATGATTGAAGATCCGCGCAGTATTACGCGCGTTCTCAATGTTATCTGGGCATTACGTGCATTAGAGCGAGTCGGTGACCATGCAAAGAATATTGCTGAGCACGTTGTGTATCTGGTTAAGGGGACGGATGTTCGTCATATTAGCCTCTCCGGTCTAGAAAGCGAGGTTAACAATAAGTAGCCCGCTAAATGGCTTCAAACGCGAAAGTGTTTTCTTTAGTGACGATCACTTCGAAGTAGAGTTTTAAGCATCCTTCTAAGCCTTAGATTCAGGCGTTCTGCTTAGTGCTGGGCGCCTCAATCAAGCTATCAATGGGAAAGTGGCACACAAAGCGACTACCTTTACCCACTACACTGAAGACCTCCAGATTGGCACCATGGCGCGCTAAGACATGTTTTACGATAGCTAGCCCTAGCCCTGTGCCACCGGTATCCGTCGAACGGCTTTCATCAACGCGATAGAAACGTTCTGTTAGTCTTGGAATGTGTTGTTCTTCGATGCCCACCCCGTTGTCTTCTATCTCTATTTCAAAACCGTTCTCTAACATTCGAGAGGTCAGCTTGATAGTGCCTTTGTTCGGAGTGTATTTGGCCGCGTTGAACAATAGGTTTGAGATAGCGCTGTAAAGCTCACTTAGATTGCCTCGAATATACACATTGGGCGTTGCAGTGAGTTCAAACGAATGCTCTTTTTGGTTAAAGACTTGTTCTGCCTCTCCCTTAACTTCTCGCAGCAATGCACAAGTATCAATACGATCCTGTTCTTTCGAAAGGGCCTTGGTTTCTAAGCGAGATAAGGTCAGAAGATCACGCACGATATTTTCCATGCGTTGTGACTGCTGGTGCATTTGCTCTAGTGGTTTGATCCAACGCGGCGCCACGCTGTCTTTATGGTCGAGCAGTGTTTCGAGATAACCATTGATCACAGTGATGGGAGTGCGTAATTCGTGGGACACATTGCCAACGAAATCTTTACGCATAGACTCCAAACGGTGCATCTGCGAGACATCGCGGACGAGCATCAAGCGTTCACCCTCACCAAATAAGGTGATTTGAAACTCCAAAATAAGGTTTTTCTTAATAGGGGATTGAATGCGCAAAGGTTCAGAGTAGTTTCTTTTTTCGAAATATTCGAAAAAGCGGGGTTCACGCAGTAGATTGGTAACCCCTTGTTGTTTGTCTTGTTCAGTTCGAAACCCTAATAAGGTTTCGGCTGCTTTGTTCCACCACTCTAGGTTTCCCCGGTGATTGATCATCACGACGGCCATCTCAAGCGCCGCTGAGGACTCCTGGGCTTTGTCTAGAATGCTCTTAAGGTGGTTAACCGCTTCTCGTTCTCGGCGCTGGAGTCGATAGATGCCATCGAATATCCAGCCCCAAATGCCAGTGGCCTCGGGAGGGTCTTTCTGTTCGGAGTCGGGCAGATCTTCAAGCCAGCGATTCAAACGATAAAGTTGGAATAGCAGTTGTCCGAGATAGCCTAAGACTGCCAATAGGACAAAAAGAGTCGTTTGCCCGAATAGAAGACCGAGGACAGTCGCCGAGGCAATTACGAAAAGTAATCGATTGAGTTCAGAGCGCCATTCGCGAAGCAAAGCAAAAATTCCTTGGGGGTTGTCTCTGGTCGGGGCTCACTATAGCGAAAGTGCCCCCCGAAAGAAACGTCAAGCAGGCTTTACGGAGAAACGATAGCCAGCGCCACGTACGGTTTGAATCAAGCGTGCGTAGTCGATGCTTGTCGGTTCAATAGAGCTTAGTGCTTTACGCAGTCGTCGAATATGCACATCGATAGTACGTTCTTCGAGATAGACATTGCCGCCCCAGACTTGATCCTGGATGTGATCTCGACTGAAGACTTTCTCCTGATGAGACATAAAGAACTTAAGGAGTTTGAACTCGGTAGGGCCCATGTCGACAGGATTATCCTCTATTGTCACCCTGTGACTAGAAGGATCCAGTTGTAAGTCGAACACTCGAATAACTTTGTCTTGTTGTGTGCCGGAGGTGCGGCGTAAGACAGCTTTAATGCGGGCTACTAACTCGCGTGGAGAGAAGGGCTTAGTGACATAGTCATCTACGCCTACATCCAGTCCTTGCACCTTATTATCTTCACTGGTTTTGGCAGTGAGCATGATGATAGGCAGTGTGGAGGTTAGTTCATCGCGTTTAAGGCGTCGTGCTAGTTCTATGCCGCTTCCACCAGGAAGCATCCAGTCTAATAGGACTAGGTCGGGGCGGTTGTCGACAATGGCGACATGGGCGTCGTGTGCCGTTTCTGCGCTCATGCTGTTGAAGCCGGCGAGATCAAGAGTAATACCGATCATGTCTCGGATGGCGGGTTCGTCGTCTACAATCAGGATGGTTGGGTCGCTCATAATTTTCACTACCGTTTTAGTGTAAGTACTTGAATTCTAAACAAGACTATTAGAGCAATATATTATTACAGTGGTGTGACAGGAGTATACGGTTTCCTGTCACACTCTGCATATTTCTTAGAAACGGTACTCGAGTTTCAAGCTAGCAGCACGGCCTTCATTGTAGCCAGTTGTAACGTAATCACCTTGGGTGATTTCTCTGCGCTCGTCAAATAGGTTCTGCGCTTTGATGTTGAGCTGCCAACTATCGCCAAACTCTTTGCTAATCACCACGTCAAATTCTCCTCGTGCTTCTTCGATGAAGTCTGGAGCACCAAGAATGCCCACTTCATAGATTCGCTCCCCGACGTAATTATAAAGCAAAGTGGCAGTGAGGCCGTTGAAGCCCTCATAACCGAATTGGCCATTGAATAGCCAGTCTGACTGCCCTTGTAGTGGGCGTGAGCTATTGGTAAGAATGCTCCTCTCAGACTCACCAATGGTTACTTCCGATTCGATGTACGAGACATTGCCAGAAACAAAGAAGTTCTCTAATGGTTCAAAGAAGTCGAGTTGTTTGCGAGCTTCAAACTCCACCCCTTGGTTGCTTGCAGATTCGGCGTTTACATAGCTGCGAGCGCTGTTTGCACCAGGTTGCACAACCGACTCAATAGGGGAGTCGAAGTCTTTCATGAAGAACCCGAGAGACATACTGTCTGAGCGAGAGAAATACCACTCCCAGCGAAGATCATAATTCTTAATCGCCGCCACTTTAAGGTCAGGGTTACCGACAACTTCATAGCCAGTTAAAGGGTTGGTAAACGTCGCGGGAGAGAGTTCGCGGAAATCAGGTCGTGAAGTGGTTTCGCTATACCCAAGACGGAACTGATGATTGTCGTATATATAAGTCGCCGTCACGCTTGGTAATAAGTCACTCGTCATTAAGCTGCCGTCGATCACATCGTCTGGACGAAACAAATCAAACGTCTGTACGTTTTGCTGGTAGTCTTCTTGACGCAATCCTGTCAGCAATTGTAGGCGATCGGAGAAGTTGATCTCTGTCTGTACGTAGAACGATTCCAGCTCGCGCCCCGCCGCATAAGTGTCGGTCGGACGAGTCGTTTCACGCAATTCGAAATCGTTGGGGCTGATGTTCTCTGGCGCCAATATTTGTGACAGCGATTGGTTTAAGAAACCTTCGCGATTAGCCACGTCTCCTAGTTCAAAGAAAGTGAAGCGACGAATATTGTAGTCTCGTTCACTTTCTTGCATGTCATAGCCTGCAGACATCACGATTGTTGAATCCATTGGCCCGTAAAAAACCATGTTGGTATCGATCCCATAATTCGTACTGAGATCACTGAGCTCGCTGAATCGACGGACATTGCCATCTGCGCGTAAGTTGAACAAGGTGCCATTGTCTGTATCGTCATAGCGATACTCGCGTGTATCTGGCGCATCTCGATCAGCGGTTGAGCGGTTGTAGCGCCAAGTAACGTTTAGCTCATTGGTGTCAGGAAAATAGTGATCACCTTGCAGTTGGTGCGATAGCAATTCACGTTCAATATACTCGATTTGTGTGATAGTGCTGTTGAGTCGCTCGTCGCCGTAGAAACCAACTTCCTGGCCTGCGATATTATCTGACTGACGCAACAAGATGTTCGTTGCGCTAATGCTGTGGTTGTCATTGAACTCAAATGTAGTCGCTAAAATTGAGCTGATGTCGACGTTATTTTCAGTGCCGTAGAAAGTAAAGGCATCTTGGTTCACTAGCTCGTCAACACCACCTACTTTGTAAGTGTTGCGCTCAATCTCGTGTTTATTCCAACCGTTTTTGTAGTCAATCGCGGCAAGATAATTGAAGCGGGAATTACTGCCGATTTCATGAAAGTTGCCAAGAGACATTGTGGCACCAAAATCTGCAGGAACTGCTTGTTTGCCAAGATCATAATCGTTGTTCAGGCTTTGCCCAATGACTTGTAATTCATCAGCGGTATAACCGCCAGTATCGAGATACTGACTGACTCGCTGTAAACGCTGGCCATTTGCTGTGGCTTCTCGCAAAGTCTTTGGCATTTCGCGCGTGCCGTCATCGTAACCTAGCCAGTCTGTGTCGCCAGAGTTGGCGCTGAAACCATTTGACAGGCTTACGCCTTCCGTTCCAGAAATTGATGAGCTGACATTAAAGAAAAACTCGTCACTGCTTTTCTTGGTGCGCATCTGCAATACACCGCCACCAAACTCGCTCGGGAACTGAGCAGAGTATGTTTTTTGAACGACCACGCTGTCCATGATGGCGTTGGGAAATAAATCCAAAGGCACAACGCGATTCAGTGGTTCTGGGCTAGGCATGCTCGAACCGTTTAGCAATGCAGAGGAATAGCGATCTCCAAGGCCGCGCACGTAAATGTATTTGCCGCCAACAAGACTTAGCCCTGCAACACGCTTAAGCCCTTCGGCGATATTGGTGTCTCCAGCGCGAGAGAATTCTTCGTTGGTCAGAACATTTGACAGTGCTGATGTGCTGCGCTTTTCATCAGGAACAAATCGTCCGATCACGGAGATCTCTTCAACTTGAGGAACATTTGAGTTTGAAGAAGTGGTGGATGCATCCTGTGCCAACACGTGGGTGCTTGCCAAAGCTATTGCTATTGCAGCTGGAAGAGCGCGTTTGATCATAATGTTTTGCCCGCAAATAAAAGTGTGATCTGAAAAGACATGGCTATTGTAGGGTTCAAAAATGACACTAATATTTCAGTTAGGTGAAATGCCTTTAATCAGTGCAAAATAATTGCATTATTTTTTCCTCATGCATAAAAAAAGGGCGCTAATGCGCCCTTTCTTTGTACACGACTAATAAGTGAATATTAGTCAGTGAATACCCAGTTAGCCGTCCAGTCAGACTTCTGGTCTTTAACCGCGCCGATATAGTCGACTTGATCAAAGAAGCTGTCTGTGAATGTGCTAGGAGTTACAGCGTTCGCAGCGGCGCCATTGACGACACCTGACAGTCCAGCGGCAACAGTAGAGTTGTTAGTTTGACCAGCAAACCAAGCCGTTAGTGAGAACGGATCATCTGATGCTTCATTGAAAGTCGTTCCGCAATCAAACAGTGAGCTTACAGCCGTCAACTGGCCAGTCAGCGCAGTAGCTGAAGTGCCTGCATTTGTGAAAGTGGCTGTGTCATTAACATCTAAGCAGTAGCTTTCGAAGTTAGTCACAACAAAGTTATGAAGGTTTGCGCCAGTACCGCGACGAAGATCCATGCCGCGACCGCTAGTGCCTTTACCAATCATCGTGAAGTTAGCAAGAGTTGGCTTAGAGCGTGGCGCTGCATCGAAGGCGAATTCGTTGTTATCAGCTTCGATTCCGCGGTCACCAGTGTTGGCGCGCTGCTTGATTACGGCGTGTTGTACTTTACCTTGGAAACCGAAAGTCCAATCGAATGAATCGTCTTCGTTGCTGCTTAGGTACAAGTGTTTCACGTTGACCGTGCCGCCGAAGAACTCAACGCCGTCGTCTGAACTGCCGTGAACCTGAACGTAATCAACCGTAGTGCCGCTACCTACTGCTTGGAAAGCGATACCATTAAGCTCGTTTGATTCAGTGATGTTTTGGCCTGGGTATTTAACGATAACGTAGTTCAAAGTACCGCTGTTATCTGCCGCGTTGTTGCCGCCGTATTTGCCAGTAGAGCCTTCGCCTTCAAGCTCGCAAAGAGTTGTGCCAGTCGCACAACCATTTACTGGTGCATTACCGTTGATGATCAAACCACCCCAGCGACCAGTTGTGCTGGCAGTTGCATTGGCTTCGTCGTCGTAAGTGAAGATGATTGGTGCTGCTTCGCTGCCCAATGCTTCGATTTTAGAACCACGATTGATTACGAGGAAGTTCAAGCCAACTGGCGCGATTACTTTAGTGCCCGCATCGATTTTCAAGGTGGCAGAATCAGTGTTGTCGCCACCGATGAATACGGCGCCGTTTAGCAAGTAAACGTTATTAGCCGTTAGGTGCGTGTCTGCTGAAATAGTGCCAGTCAATACACACACAGGCTTGCCTTCATAGGTGCCGCCAGTTGAGAGTGTTGTGTTAGTTGGGCAACCTGCCGCTGGAACGCTATCGATAGAGAAAGCAACTGGGCTAGACGTGTAGGCAAGTGTGTTGACGTCGCCGCCAGTGAAATAACCCATGTAAGCGTTGAAGTTAAGGCCGCCAAGGTTAGCTTCAGAGCCAATCAAGTCGTCAATTACGTTAATCTGTTCTTTTGCAGCGAGTGTTTTAGTCGCAAAAGGGAGAAGACCGCTGACCTGACCATTCCATGGAAGGAAGAAGCCGCCAGATACTTTTTGGTAGATACCCATGCCAGGAATCTCAATCAATGCGACTAAGCTACCTTGCTTGCCGACGTCTGCTGCGGCAACATTAACTGTGCCCATAACATCTATTGCTGCACTGCTAGCTGCTGTGGCTGTATAAGATGAACCATTGTTGATTGTGGCACCGCCGGTGAAGCTTGCAGTGGTTGCTGCGCCGCTTGCAGTTGCAGTGCTCAGGGTAGGCTCAACAGCTTGTGCTGTGATTGCTGAGAACCCTAGAGTTGCGATGGCAACAGCGGAGAAGAGTGATGTGCGGTTGAAATTCATATTGACTCCTGAAGTCTTGTCTCTGCCTGAGACATTGGCGTTAGAATTTGAGCAGGCCTCATCCTAGCCATTGAATATTTCAATTGTGCGACACAAAATTTACATATTTATTACAGTGATTCGCAAAAACGATGTGGCGCGAGTACAATGTGCGCAAGGCATTGATTTGTAGTGGAAAGGGAATGCTGACGTAATAGATTGGGCGGTGTTATGTCATTATCTGTGCTGGATTGATCAGCTTTTTGTCACAGTTTTTATTACATAATACGACTCGCTGCACAAAAGCCGTAAAAGTCTAAAAATAATAGCAACTTAAACAATTGCGACGAGCAGATGTGCCGTATACTACGATCGCTTTATTACACTTGGTTACATCAAAGGAGAGACCATGAATAAAAAGTATTTAACTGCGCTGAGTCTAGTGCTCGTCACAAGTGCATACACAGCTGCACCTAGTGTTGCAGTTGCTGACGAAGGACAATTTTATATTGTGCCAGGCATTCAGCGCATTGATTTTGACAAGGATCGCGGCCAGGAGTACGAGTCTGGTTTCACGCTAGGGGCGGGTTACGATTTTACGGACAAGCTTAGCGGCGAAATCAATATTTTCGATATGAATCTCCATGGCACAGGCCCAGACGACGATGTGCGTCACGTGCGTGCAGACTTGCTGTATTCCTTCGACTATAAAATTGATCAAGTCACGCCATTCATTGCCGGCGGTGTTGGTCATAATCGTTTCTCGCAAAATGAAGAAACAGTTTTCGACGTGGCCGCTGGTATTAAATACGAGATCAGCGATACGCTCGAATGGCGTACTGCGGTACGTAAATACTGGGGCATGGATGAGCATTTCCATGATTACGCCCTAGAAACGGGTTTAGTATTCCGATTTGGCGGCAAGAAGGCGGCGCCTATGGCGGCTCCTACTCCTACACCAGTAGCGCCTGCAGATTCAGACGGTGATGGCGTCCCTGATAGTCGTGATGCGTGTCCTGATACTCCACGGACTCACAGAGTCGATAGCCGAGGCTGTTCAATCGTATTGGAAGAAGTCGCACGTATTGACCTAACAGTGCAGTTTGATTTCGACCGCTCTGTAGTGAAGCCTGAGTTTATGGCTGAGATTCGTGCACTGGCTGATTTCATGAAAGCGAACACTGACGTGGAAGCCGTACTAGAAGGGCATACTGATGCCACTGGTACTGAAGTTTACAACCAAGGCTTGTCTCAGCGTCGTGTCAATGCAGTGCGTCAAGTGCTGATTGATCAGTTCGGGATCCCAGCGACTAGATTGCGTGCTGAAGGCTACGGCGAAACTCGCCCTGTTGCTAGCAACGATACCCCTGCGGGTCGTGCGCAGAACCGTCGAGTTCAGAGTGTGATCTCTACTACGCTGCAGCGTTACGAACAGCGTTAATCGCTGAACGCACTGGCGTTATTAAAAGCCTCTACCGGTTTCGGTAGGGGCTTTTTATTGCCTTAGAAAAACTCATTGCGACATCTGTAGGCAGCTTGCCCTATAATTTGCGCTTTCAAGTTCTTTGTATTGCGACAGTTGTTGTCTTTAGGTGTACTTTTGGTCGATTTGCCATTCCAATTTCCGAGTCTGTATGACCCGCAGCTGCGCTGGTTCTCGCAAGCGCAGTGTCTTCCTCGACCAATGCCCCAGTTACAATCTTGGCTAATGGACCCCGGCTCTCTTACGCATCGCTTGAAAGCTATGAGCCATGAAAATTTCAATGTAAGAGTTATTGAAGAGGGATGGTACCAACACTGTAATCCTAGTTTGCTGCAATGCTTCTTGCCCCATGTCGTGCGACAGCGCATGTGGTCTCGCAAGGTGTTGTTGTGTTGTGCAGACACTCCATGGGTCGCCGCACACACTTTAATCCCTGTAAGCAGCATGATAGGCCCTTTACGGCAGCTTAGAAGCTTGCGCGACCGACCTCTAGGCGAGGTATTGTTTCAAGACCCCCAGTTGCAACGCTTGCAGTTAGAAATAACGCAATACGAGGATATGTGGGGGCGGCGGTCTTTGTTTTACTCACAGGATCAACCGATTCTCGTGGCTGAATTTTTCCTACCTTCGTTGCTCGAAGAAGATAGCAAACGCATGCTATCCCTAAATACCGGCGCATATTGAAAACAGTGAAGCACTGTTTTACTCTTTCGTCTCATTTGCTCTAATTCCCAACCGGACGTATTGCTATGCAGAATGGCTCAAAGCAGCCCAGCGCGCTCACGGGTAAGCGTATTGTTGATTTATCTCGTGTCTTAGGTGGGCCTTACTGCACACAGATCTTGGCCGATCATGGCGCTGAGGTGCTCAAAATTGAGCCCCCAAAAGGCGATGAAACTCGTGATTGGGGCCCTCCCTTTCATGAAGGTGATGCGGCGTACTATCTTGGCGTGAATCGTAATAAGCGTTCTATGGGGCTTGATCTGACTAAAGAGCAGGGGCGAGAGGTTCTACTTACTTTATTGGAAGATGCGGACATATTGCTTGAGAACTTTAAACCCGGAACGATGGAGAAATGGGGTTTAGGCTATGACGACGTATTGAAAAAACGCTTTCCACAATTGATTCATTGCCGTGTCAGTGGGTTCGGTGCCGATGGCCCTTTGGGCGGATACCCTGGCTATGATGCCATTGTGCAAGCGATGGCGGGGTGGTTTAGTGTCAATGGAGAGCTAGGCAGTGCGCCCACTCGTTTGGGAATTGCGATGGTGGACATGGGCACAGGCTTGTATACGGCCGTGGCGCTTCTGATGGCGTTAGCGGAGCGTGAGCGCTCAAAGCTTGGTCAGTATATTGATATGACGCTTTATGACTGTGCCGTGTCGTTAATGCATCCGCATATTGTTAATTATAATTTTTCAGGGAAAGTGCCGGTGGCCACTGGCAACGCCCACCCCAATATCAGCCCCTATGATACGTTTCGAACACAGACCGTCGATATCTTTATTGGTGCGGGTAATGATGGGGCGTTTAAGAAACTGTGCGGTGAGCTTGGATGTCCAGAGTTGGTCGATGATGAGCGGTTTTTGAAAAATATCGATCGGGTGAATAATCGCGATGCCCTGAAAACGGAATTGGAAGTGCTGCTTATGCGCATCGATGGTGCCACCTTATGCGATCGATTATTAGCCGCTGGTTTGCCTGCCGGACCAATCTATAATACGCAAGAAGTTGTGGAGCATCCGCACACCCAGTTCCGTGAAATGTTGATTGAGAAAGACTGGTATCGAATGACAGGGACACCGATTAAGTTCTCTCGAACGCCTGGTAGCTTGCGTTACTTGCCGCCAAAATTTGGTGAGCACAGTCGCGAGATATTGCTAGAGGCCGGGGTGAGCGAAGAGTCCATCACGCAGCTTTTGGAGCAAGGCGTTGTGTTGGAAAAGCGACGGTGACCTAGTGGTTGCTAGTGATACTAATGCGCATCTGAAGGTTTTTCATACTTACGGCGCTGCCATCGATCATAGCGGGCCTGAACTGCGTGATATCTAATAATTTTCGCACTTGTACGCGGCTAGAAATATCATCGGGTACGATAGTGACGATGTCTTTTTTTCTGATTTGACCGTTCGCTTGCACATCAAAAACCACTGTGGCTTCAATGTACGGCTCATCACTAGTCGTTGTGTCTGCTATGCCAGGGATGACAGTGGAGGCAAGCTTGTATTCCCCTAGATTTGTCATCCCGTCTGCGCTGATATCCTGACAATGCTCTGTGTGGGGCTGTAGGCGACTTTCAAATTTCCCAAGTGGGAGCAACACCGGACATGCCGTGAAGGCGGCTAGAACCGAGTCTTCTGTGCCGGCCACTGCGAGTTTTTCAAAGGCATCTCTATAATGAGCCATTGCTGACCCAGCGCCTGAAGTGCCGCGCCGCCGCCCTGCGAAATTTCCAGGGCGATGCTCGAATTGTTGGCGCAATAATACGGAGTCCCCTAAATAAAGGGATGCCATCGCTTCTGCTTCGACATCTCCTTCATTGGCATAGATTGCTTTTATGTGTTCTAGGTTTTCGAAGCTTTTTCTCATATTGTTTTTGAATGATCGCTCTATCACGGTGCTGGCTCTAGAGCCGTACATCGCTTCAACATCGGCAGTGGTTCTTAAGCTTGTTCTGGAAAAGTCGCTTAATATATCGGGTCGGTTAGATATACCTTCTGTCAGTAGGATTAATTCTTGGGACGTATGCTCAGTGATGGTGATCGCAAGAGCTATGTACAAATCGGCTAACGCTTGATTATAGATATAGGGCACAATTTCTGTGTTGTTTGCGCTGTAGAGTTGCTCGGCTACTTCGCTAATCTTGCTGTCATTTTTTGCTAGCTCAACCAAGTGAAAGGCTTCTCTCTCTCGTGAGTCTTTTCCTAATGCGATCAAATGCCATTCGCTTATTTTACCCATGCCGGCAAGCTTTTCCTGCGGACTTAATCTTGTATCACGTCTATAAAGCCAAGAAAGGTATTCGAGAGAGTCATTGCTTTTCTGCCAATCATTGGCGTTGGCCGCCACTTCTAACAAAGTTTCAATGATAGGGATTTGCTCAACTGAATAAAGGCCTTCGCTGATCCGTAATATCTGTAACTGTTGTTCGAATATAGCCTCAGCGGTTTGAGGGTCCTCATTCTCAAGGTGCAAGCGTGCGAGTGAACCTAAGGGCTCTAATAGTTGTCTATCGAACGGGCCTGACTCGCTTTCTATTTTGGTGACTTCGCTCTGAAGTGCCTGAAGGGAGGTTGTGAAATCGAGCGACCGCTGCACTGAAGAGTCGGGGTTAGTCGCTGTTAGCCTATAAGGGATTTGGGCATGCGCAATCGGCAACATCGTAATGAAGGCGCACAAGCTCGCAATGGAAGTTTTCCTCCAGTGGGAGAGATGTCTCCTTAATAAATGTTGGCTATAAAGCATGGGGTTTAGGCCTATAAGTTGACAGCTAACGCTGACAGCAGATTGTTGACATGCTCTACTAGATCACATACAGTCTCGCGCCTCAAGTGTTCGATATTAGATCGACTTTAACAGGATTCCCATGACAGACGTTTCTTACATGCAAAATGTAATGAGCTTGGCGATTGCCAAGCAGGCCGCCGCCTTTGCTGCGGCCCGTCGCCGCGCACGCGCCATAAACGCGAATTCATTGGAGATGCCTGAGACTCTTTAAGCCCTAGTTATACTGTTAGAAAAAACCTCCAGGCGTCTCGCACTCTGGAGGTTTTTTTTTGCCCTTAAAAAAACCGGAGGAACTATGAATACCATCGCAATAGAAGACAGTCTTGGACTTACCACCTGCTATAAGCAAGCCATTGCGATTGAGCGTGGTAAGGGAAGTTATGTATGGGATGAGCAAGGCAGGCGTTACCTAGACTTCACCTCAGGGTGGGGAGTGACTGCCTTGGGCCATGCCCATCCTGTGATTCTGTCCGCCTTGAATGAGCAGGCGGCAAAAATTATGCAGAACCCGAACTCTGGTTTTACATACTCACCTGTTCGTTCTCGATTATTGCACCGTTTACAGCAAGTGCTGCCGGAAGGATTGCAAAGAGTGTTCTTCGCAAACAGTGGCGCAGAGGCCAATGATGCCGCTATTAAATTGGCGCGCAAGATCACGGGGCGCTCGGTTGTGATTGCGATCTCCGGCTCGTTTCATGGGCGTACCTTGAGCACGTTGTCGGTGTCCGGTGGTCCTGAGAATGCTGCACGCTACCTTCCCAAGGTGCCGGATAATGTCTTTGTGCCTCTTGGCGATGTGGCGGCGTTAACGTCGTTGTTCGCTCAGCATCAGGTGGCGGCTGTCATTATAGAGCCTGTGCAAGGGGAAGGTGGGGTAAGAGTGGCATCTAAGCAGTACCTGCAAACCCTCTCCCAATTGTGTCGAACGAATGGGGCTTTGTTGATTGCAGATGAGGTGCAATCGGGTTATTGCCGAACAGGCACATTCTTTGCGGTTGAAAAAGCCTCATTGAGTCCCGATATTCTCACGATGGGAAAGGGAATTGCCGGAGGCTTTCCTTTTGCAGCTTTCGCCGTGACAGAGGCAGTCGCCGAAGGGGTAGCGAAAGGTGACCATGGTGGGACCTATTGTGGTAATCCGTTAGGGTGCGCTGTAGCGGACGCTGTCTTGGCATTCATGCTTGCACACGATGTCGCAAAGCAAGTGCAAGTGTCCGGGCAACAATTGCTTGTCGCCTTAGACGAGGTGGTGACGCAATTCCCTGGGGTAGTGAAAGAGCTCAGAGGAGCAGGTTTGTTGATCGGCCTGCAACTTCATGATGACGAGCAAGTGCAGCGTTTGACACAGATATGTTTAGAGCATGCCCTGTTAGTCACCCCGACGCGCAATGCAGTCCTTCGTCTCATTCCTAGCCTCCTAGTGAGTGAGCAAGAGATGCAAGAAGCGGTTTCTGTGTTAAAACAATGTTTAGCGCAGTTACAGAGTGAACAAGTTTTCAATACGTCAGCGAAGACTGCTTGATCAGGATGAAAAAACTTTGCCGCGGCAAGGTGCAGGCAGTGACTTCGTTAGCGCCATTCAATGTTAGAAGAGGGAAGGTATGAAAAACACAAAAGTATTATTAGCAAAGCGACCTACTGGCGAACCAGATGATAGTTGCTTCGAATTCTCAACTGTAGAAACGCCAGCGCTTCAAGAAGGACAGTTTCTGATTAAGGTCAATTATTTGTCGTTGGATCCGTATATGCGCGGAAGAATGAATGACATGAAATCTTATGCGGATCCGTTGCAGATAGGCGATGTAATCACGGGAGAAAGCGTAGGCACCGTTATTGAGTCTCGCTCTTCCAAGTTTGCAGTAGGCGATAAAGTGGCGGCTCACAAAGGCTGGCAAACCTATATAGTGGTGGACGACAATGCCCCCGGTATTATGAAAGTGGATCTGGATAATGGCACGTTGTCTGCTCACCTTGGCGTGGTCGGGATGCCGGGGCGCACGGCCTATTTTGGTTTGACAGAGCTAGGTAAACCGCAAGCGGGTGAGACTCTAGTCGTCGCTGCCGCGTCAGGCGCTGTGGGTTCGGTTGTTGGCCAAATCGCAAAAATTAAAGGCCTGCGTGTTGTGGGAATTGCTGGCGGTCCAGAGAAATGTCGCTATGTGAAAGAAGAGCTTGGTTTTGATGAGTGCATTGATTACAAAGCGGGCAATTTGGCGCAAGAGTTAGCGCAAGCCTGCCCTAAAGGAATCGATGTGTATTTCGAGAATGTTGGCGGCGAAGTCACCAAAGCGGTTGCGCCGTTGTTGAATGAAGGCGCTAGAGTGCCAATATGTGGTTACGTTTCTCATTACAACGACAAAGACATGACTAAGATTGAATTGCCTGCGGATATTTTTAAGAAGCTAGAGCATGTTCCTGAGAATCGCTTCTTCGTTGTGACTGAGTGGTTTGATCGTTGGCCTGAAGCGACAAAGCAATTGGGTGCATGGGTCAAGGAAGGTCGTATCAAATACCGCGAATCTGTGGGTGAGGGCATTGAGAATGCGCCTGAACTATTCCGCGGATTGTTAAAGGGTAAAAACTTCGGTAAGCAATTAGTGAAAATTTCCGAAGAATAATTGCCTAGGACTTATGCCATCGACCAGCTATTGCTGTGGTGGCATAAGATGAATAGTTTCTCCTCGCAAACGCACCTGCAAGCGTTGCCCAACGGCAAGCTTGTAGCGCTGTGCAATGTGCCGAGGTACATTCATTGTTAAACCATTAGCATGATGCATGACGCTAATGCGGTATTGTTCCCCGAGCGCCCACATCTTGTTTATCTCAACATCAATGACATTGTCTAACGTATCGGTATTGCGATTACGAGTAGGCATAAGCAATACGCCAGATGTTGGCATTGCCCACGTCACCGAGCTGCCAACCGCAAAAGCACTCTGAGTTGAAACCTTTAATGCAGTGCCTTCCCAATTGATTAGTGTATGGCTGCTTTCCTGGGAGAGAACTTGTCCCGAAAAAATATTACGCATGCCCATGAGTTTCGCCACCTTGTGCGAATTGGGGGCTTGCAGCAAACGGTCAGGCGTATCGGTTTGCAGAATTTTTCCTTCATCAAGGATGCTCATGCGATCTGCGAGTAATGTTGCCTCATCGATATCATGGGTCACTAGTATTACTGGCATTTTTAACTCATCACGTAGGTCGCTTAACTCTTGATAGAGTGACTCACGAGTTGAGCGATCGACCGCAGAGAATGGCTCGTCCAATAGTAATACCTCTGGCTCGCGTGCTAGCGCTCGGGCAACGGCGACACGCTGTTGCTGTCCTCCCGAAAGTTGTCGTGGCAATCGATGTTCTAGGCCATTGAGGTGGACGCGTTGGAGCCAGGCTTTAGCGCGGGCGTAACGTTCTTGCTTTGGGTGGTGCAACATCGCTTCGGCGATATTCTCCAAGGCTGTCAGATGCGGGAACAATGCGAAATGTTGAAAAACCATGCCTATGCGGCGATTGGCCGTGGCAACATTGATGCCCGCTGCGCTATCAAACCAAAGTTTGTCGCCGCACTGAATGCGTCCCGTTTTAGCTTCATAGAGCCCCGCAATACTGCGCAGCAATGTCGATTTTCCACTTCCTGAAGGGCCGACAAGGGCGAGCACTTCGCCCGCGGCACAGTGCAGAGTTGTCTCCAAAGGAATAGGGAGGTTTTGTTCGAGACGCACATGTAAACCATCAGACATTGTGGCGCCCCTTGCCTAGGCGAGCGGTGGCCATATAGGACAAGCTGATGGCGAAAAGAGAGATCACTAATAATACCGCAGACATGCTGGCGGCCGCGGAGTCATCAAAGGCTTGTACGCGATCGTAAATGGCGATGGCAATCGTGCGGGTTTCCCCTGGAATGCTGCCACCCACCATTAACACTACACCGAACTCCCCTAAGGTGTGGGCAAAAGTGAGTACCATGGCAGAGAGTATTCCGGGCCAGGCTAGTGGGAGTTCAATACGAGTAAGAATGCGCCACCAAGGCATGCCGCAGCAGCGAGCGGCTTCTCTGACTTCTTGCGGGATGGCTTCAAAGGCGCGTTGCATCGGCTGGATGGCAAAAGGCAGGTTGAATACGATTGAGGCGATTAAAAGGCCGGCGAAGGAGAAACTCAATTGTTTATCGAATAGGGCCTCATAGGCCTGACCAATCGGTGAGTTCGAGCCAAGGGCCACGAGTAAATAGAAGCCCAGCACCGTTGGGGGTAATACTAGTGGCAGGGCCAAAAGTGCCTCGGCCATGCTCTTGCCACGGAATTGCGTCCAAGCTAAACGTCGCCCCAGCCAAATGCCGATAGGCAGAAGGACAAGCATTGTCCAGAATGACAATTCGAGTGAGAGGCGTAATGCCGACCAATCCATGGGTTTTCCTAATCCGCCTGAGGGAGTGTAAAGCCGTAGCGCGCCATGATGGCTTGCGCAGGGGCGCTCTGTAAATAGGCATAGAATGCTTGTGCATCAGCGCCGGCTGTTTTCAGCAAGACCATTCGCTGGCGTAGAGGTGAGTGCCATTCCTGTGGAATGACGGCAAACTCTCCTAGACGAGAAACATTGGGGGCAAGCGCTAAAGAGTAGGCAATGATACCGCCTTGTGCGCTGCCAGAGGTCGCAAACTGCGCCGCTTGGGAGACGTTCTCGCCCAAGATAATTTTGCTTTCTAACGCGTCCCATAATCCAGCGTGGCGAAGAGCTTCTTCTGCTCTGCGACCATAGGGGGCGTGCTCCGGATTCGCAATTGCAAAGCGGCGAATCAGGCCTTGCTCCACTGCAAGCCGTAACTGATCAAAGTTGGCGTCCACTTTTAAACTCGAACCGTGCGGTGCGATTATTACGATACGCCCAAGGGCATAGAGTAGTCCTTCATCGAGCGTGAGATTCTTTTGCGCCAATTGTTGCACGTACACTTCATCGGCAGACAAAAACATCTGAAAGGGAGCGCCTTCGCTAATTTGACGAAAGAAGTTGCCTGAGGACCCATAGACGACTTGGATCTGCGTGCCGGTCTCTGCGTTGAATTGATTTTTGACCTCTTCAAGTGCGAATTGCAGGTCGGACGCGGCAGCGACTGTCGTTTGTTGTGCATGCCCCATCGATGCTGAGAGTAAGCTAAGGGACAGGGCTGCCGCGAGCCACGCTTTGCCTAGAGTAAACATCACATCTTATCCTGTCGAGGGTTGTTGAAAAGCGCTATATCATTTCATATATAACGCTATGAAGTCTACCGGATAGTCGCGGGCATTGGGGTTGTTAGGGCGGTGCTATGATGCTGGTCGGTGTGGGATTTCTATAGCAGATGAAGTGAGGTGGGGGATGTCGGATACATTATCGATTAGTGCGTTGTTTTCATTGCGGGGGAAATCGGCCTTAGTGACCGGTGGCTCTAGTGGTATTGGCTTGATGATGGTCGAAGGGCTTCTGCGCAACGGGGTTAAGGTTTACATGGTCTCGCGCAGTGAGAAGCGTTGTTTGGAGGCGATGCGGGGGCTGGAAGGTATGGGGGAGTGCATTGCTATTGGCGCCGATATTAATGAGCCCGAGGCAAGGGCGAGAGTTCTGACCCGAATTACGCAAGATCTGCCAAATGGATTGGATATTCTCGTTAACAATGCAGGCAGCAACTGGGGCGCGCCTTTGCAAGACTACCCCGATGCCGCTTTCGATAAGCTCATGAA
The DNA here is from genome assembly GCA_051252515.1 of Gammaproteobacteria bacterium. Taxonomy (GTDB): domain Bacteria; phylum Pseudomonadota; class Gammaproteobacteria; order Pseudomonadales; family Pseudohongiellaceae; genus UBA5078. The sequence goes on along the minus strand of JBPOFS010000008.1, from coordinate 85,767 downwards.
AACGAATGTGAGTAGCGTGTTTTCACTGACGCGCGATTTGCTCCCGTCATTGTTGCTCGGCGCCAAATGCAATGGCTCAGCTAAGGTGGTCAATATAGGGTCTATGGATGGCTTGCAGGTGCCGGTTGTTCAGCGCGTGCCGACGTTTGCTTACTCTGCAAGCAAGGCGGCGTTGCATCATTTAACCCGTGCATTAGCGGTAGAGCTTGGGCCGCAAGGGATCACCGTCAATGCAATTGCTCCGGGTTTCTTTGAGTCCAAGATGACGAATTACGTTATGTCGCAGTTTCGCCAGGACATTGAGGATGATTGTCCGCTGGGGAGAATTGGGGCCGCGCAGGATATCGTAGGGGCGCTGTTGTTTCTTTGCTCTCCGGCAGGAGCCTATGTGAACGGTGTGGTATTGCCAGTGGATGGGGGCACGAGTATTAGCAAAGGCAAGCGGGTGTGGGCGGATGAATAAAAAGCTTGTTCATCTGTAGGGGAGTTGTTAATTTATGATAATACTACATATTATTATTCATGTGAGTGATAACGCTTATATGAGCTACTGATTGTGAAAAAGGGGAGAGCAAAGTGAGCCTATTCGATCTAACAGGGAAAGTCGCATTGATTACAGGCTCTACAAAGGGCATTGGTTTGGCGATTGCTAGCCGTATGGCAGAAGCAGGCGCCCGTGTAGTGATCTCTAGCAGGAATCAAGATGCCTGTGATGAGGTGGCTGCACAGATCAATGCACAAGGAGGAAGTGCCGTCGCAATTGCGTGCAATATTAATTACAAAGAGCAGTTAGAACACTTGGTAAACAAGACCGTTGAGCAGCTTGGCGCCATTGATATTCTCGTATGCAATGCGGCATTGAATCCGCACTATGGTCCATCACAAGGTATTCCAGATGAAGCATTCGATAAAATTATGAATGCGAACATCGGGAGTGCGCACCGTCTTTGTCAGCTAGTCTTGCCTGCGATGGCTAAAAAGGGCGGTGGTGCCGTAGTGATTGTCTCATCGATAGCGGGATTGAAAGGAAGCGATGTATTGGGGGCTTATGGTATTTCAAAGGCCGCTGATATGCAGCTTGCTCGCAATCTTGCTGTTGAATGGGGGCCTCAAAACATCCGTGTAAACTGCATCGCTCCAGGTTTGGTGCGTACAGATTTTGCGCGCGCACTTTGGGAAAACCCAGAGACTTACGCGTCAGTTGTCTCAACTTATCCGTTGCGACGTATTGGCGAGCCCGACGAGATAGCAGGTGCCGCGATTTATCTTGCATCGGCAGCAGGAAGTTTTACGACAGGGCAAACCATCGTTGTTGACGGTGGCGGTACTATTGCTAGTTAAATACGTAATTGGGGGATAAAGAGCATGATGGATTTAGGCTTATCGCCAGAGTTAGTGGAAGTAAGAGAAAAGATTCGCCAATTTGTTGAAGTCGATGTGGCAGCAGTAGAGCAGCAATATCACGACGAAGTGTCAGTGGGCGATCGATGGTCTCATACCCCGATACAAAGCGAGATATTAGACACCTTGAAGGCCAAGGCTAAGTCCTTAGGCTTATGGAATTTCTTTCTTCCTAAGAGTCAGGGTGGCGCAGGAATAAGTAATCTTGAGTATGCCCATTTGGCTGAAATCATGGGGCGAAGCCGACTAGCTTCAGAGTCGTTCAATTGCAGCGCACCAGACACCGGCAATATGGAAGTGCTGGAGCGCTACGGTTCAGATGAACAAAAAGAGACCTGGTTAAAACCTTTGTTAGAAGGGAAAATTCGTTCCGCATTCGCCATGACTGAGCCGGATGTGGCATCGTCTGATGCGACAAATATAGCGACCTCCGCAGTGCTGGATGGTGACGAATGGGTCATTAACGGCGAGAAATTTTATATTTCTGGTGCCGGCGATAAACGCTGCAAGATTATGATCGTTATGGTGGTGACTGATCCTGAGGCCCCTAAACATAATCGACAATCTCAAATTCTCGTCCCCATGGATAACCCTGGTGTGACGGTAGTGCGGCCGATGGAAGTGTTCGGGCGCGATGATGCTCCTCATGGGCATATGCACATACGGTTTAATAATGTCCGGGTACCACAGTCCAGTATTATTCTTGGTCGCGGTCGCGGCTTCGAAATCTCACAGGGGCGCTTAGGCCCAGGGCGTATTCATCACTGTATGCGTTCTATTGGTGCTGCCGAAAAAGCCCTGCAATTACTTTGCGAGCGCTCGGTAAGCCGAAAAGCTTTCGGTAAGCCATTGGCGGAGCTAGGGGGTAATTACGATGTGATTGCCGATAGCCGTATTGAAATCGAAATGTGCCGTTTGCTTGTGTTCAAAACAGCCTATTTGATGGACACTATTGGTAATAAAGCTGCTCGTGATGCCATCTCGCAGATTAAAGTCGCCGTCCCGAACATGGCGCTGCGTGTGATCGATCGTGCAATACAGATGCATGGGGCGGCGGGGGTCTCGCAAGATTTCCCTCTAGCGGCGCTGTGGACAAGTCAGCGCACTTTGCGACTGGCCGATGGCCCGGATGAAGTGCATCGCCGCGTGATTGCTCGTAAGGAGTTGGCGAAGTATAACCAGTAGTTCTATCCTTCAAAAACGCGCTAATCTAAATGCGCTGCGAATTCGTACTCACTACGAACGCAGCGCATTTTTTTTGCGTCAAACTTAAAAGGATATTTGTGTGAAAATTGCCATTATCGGATCAGGGATCTCAGGATTGACCGCCGCCTACTATTTACATAAGAAGCATGAGGTAGTGATTTTTGAAGCACAAGAACGAATCGGTGGCCATACGGCAACGGTTGACGTCACTTTGGGCGATCAGCAGTACAGTATCGACACGGGTTTTATTGTGTTCAATGATTGGACCTACCCACAGTTCATAAAAATGATGAACGAGGTCGGTGTTGGGTCACAACTTTCTGACATGAGTTTTAGTGTGAGTTGTGAAACAACAGGGCTCGAGTTCGCAGGGCTCGATGGTAAGTTCAATCTCTTCAATGGCTTGTTTGCCCAACGCAAAAACCTACTGTCACCGTCTTATATCAATATGCTTTTGGATATCGTGCGCTTTAATAAAATTGCGATTTCCGATGTTAAGAATCAACAGATTGATCCCGATATTTCACTCCAAGATTATGTGAAAAAATACAGGCTTGGTGTCTTTTTTAGAGATTACTATCTTATCCCCATGGCTTCGGCCATTTGGTCGACTCCTTTTAAGCAGATGCTCGATTTCCCTATGCGCTTCATGTTGCCGTTTATGTTCAATCATGGCCTGCTCAGTGTGAATGAAAGACCAAAGTGGCGCACTATCGTAGGGGGTTCGTCGCAATATATCGGCCCACTTTGCGCTGGTTTCAAACACAATATTCGTTTGAACACGCCTGTGCATAATGTACGCCGTTATGCCGATCACGTGGATGTATCCTCCCTCGGAAACACAGAGCGCTTCGATCAGGTTATTTTTGCATGTCACAGTGATCAATCCCTTGAGATTTTAGAGGAACCTAATGCAGCTGAAAAATCGGTATTAGAAGCTGTCGGCTATCAAAGTAACGAGGTTGTGTTGCACACCGATGTGTCGCAATTACCGAAGAATTCCAGAGCATGGGCAAGTTGGAACTATAGGCTGACCCCAGGTGGGGAGAACGAACTTCCTAAGTTAACCTATGATATGAATCGATTGATGAGCATCGAGTCTCAAGAACGTTTTTGCGTGACGCTTAATAATACCGCTGCAATCGCACCAGAGCGTATTTTGAGAAAATTTGAATATTCGCACCCCATATTTACGCAGCAAGGGGTAGAGGCGCAGGCGCGTTGGCATGAGGTCAATGGGGTTCAGCGCACGTGGTTCTGTGGCGCATGGTGGGGAAAGGGGTTTCATGAAGATGCAGTGGTTAGTGCGAAGCGTGTGGTTGAAGCGCTGGAGGTCAGCGCTTAACCCTAAGCATTAAGAAAACCAATCAAAGTGGCTGCTGAGATTCGTGAGTTTGAAGTTATGTGGTTTTGCTAGCACCTCGTCGTCATTAGGAACGGTCGCCGGTCCTTGAATCACCTTGGTGCTAAAGCTGTCGATATCGAACATCACCAAGCTTGTTTGCTCTTGCTGTTGAAGCGCCGCGTTAGTCACACGAGGCGATTGGGCGAACAATAACGCACGATCAATCGGTGACCACTGTAAGTTATAAAGGAAATCTTGTGTGTTTAGGACGGTTACCGGCGAGTTCGGTAGATCAGTTGAGCCCAATAATAAACTAGAGCCCTCATCACTATAGCGAATCTGTGCGAAGAGTCGTCCATCGCGTGAAATGATGGCTTGAGTGCCTTCGCTGTTGCTGATTCTCGCCTGTGTGATGCCCGTAGCACCGCTATTTGTGGCGACGGTGTCCAGTCGGGCGCCAATGAGCGTGCTCAAAGCGTCTGCACCGCTGATGTTGATGTCAGCTAATGGCCGCTGTGGGTTGGCTGGTGTTTCCGTGTCAACTGTATGGTTGAGTGTTCCGAAGGCAACAAACGCAATTAAGGCAAATGCCCCAGCCGCCATCGACTGACGTATGGCCGTCAAACCCGTTAGCCCTGCTCTCCAGCCGGTAGTGGAGAGAGGTTCATCAATGATGGACTGCGCTGACACCTGTGGCGTCACTTTTATCGATTCAGTTACTGGCTGACGAGGTGCCGTGAGGCGATAGCCAGTTTTAGGAATGGTCTCAATCAAGCATTGAGGATGACTCGAGTGACTAAGCTTCTTGCGTAACTCTGACACTGCCCGCGTAAGGGAGTTCTCATTAACGATTACTTTAGGCCAGATGGTTTGAATCAGATTCTCGCGTGTTTGCACGCTGCCCGTTTGGCTCGCAAGCAGACACAAAAGCTGCATCAAACGAGGTTCCAATGAGCGTCGTTCTTGCGTCTCAAGATGGGTCAATTGATTGATGTTGGGCTCTACGAGCCATTGTGCCAAAACGAAATTGGCAGTCGCCTCAATATTGTTCTTTGCAAGCGCTTCAGTGTCTATCATTTTGTCTGCCTTTGAGGTCAGCTTAAATATTATATTGATTAAAACTGTGCTGCTGTTCTTTGATCTTACTGTGCTTCGACTGCGTTGCGAAGCAGTGGTTCCTTTAATGTCGCAACTTGTTGCAAGTTGATGACTCTATACCCTCGATTCTAACGAAATCTATGCGTTTTACGCCTCTAGAACACGATTCTTCACCTTTTCTGGATAAAAACTTCATTGATTCCGAAGGTTTTTAAGCGCTGCAGTGCCTATCGTAAGCCCATCGACCAATCAGTCGTGTCGTTAGAGCGACATTCGACTATCGCTACATCCTTTTCGTTATGAGGGCAGTTATATGAAAAAACTAGTCGTTGGATTCTTATTAGTCACTTCAATGGGTGGCTTGTTGGCGAGCGGTGCTATGGCGGCCAGTCCGGAGGCTATGCGCAGTGGAATGCCATCTCTGGCGCCGATGCTCGAAAATGTCACGCCAGCGGTGGTGATCGTGTCGACCGCACAAACGCAGAGCGTGCAAATGCCTCGATCTCTGCGCAACCTCAATGAGGAGGATCTGCGCCGCTTCTTCAGTGACCCTTCCAATCAAGGACAGGGCTCAGGGTCAAGTCGGCAACTACGAGGAATGGGTTCTGGTGTCATCGTAGACGCTGAACAAGGTTACATAGTGACAAACCACCACGTGATTGCGAACGCCGATGTGATCAACGTTTCTCTGCAAGATGGGCGAGAATTTAAAGCAACATTGATAGGCAGCGACCCGAGTACCGATGTTGCGTTGCTGCAAATAGACGGCAGTGATTTAGAGGCTCTAGAGCTTGCACAGATAGATGACGTCCGTGTCGGTGATTATGTGGTCGCGATAGGGAATCCATTCGGAATAGGGCAAACGGTCACCCAAGGGATCGTCAGCGCTTTAGGGCGAGGGGGGCTCAATAACGAGAACTATGAAGACTTTATCCAGACCGATGCGGCTATCAATATGGGAAACTCAGGGGGAGCACTAGTCAACCTACAGGGTGAGCTTATAGGCATCAATACCGCCATTATCAGTGGCAGCGGCTCCAATGCCGGTATCGCCTTTGCGGTCCCCGTAAACATGATTTCAGCCGTCATGGAGCAATTGGAGCAATACGGTGAGTTCCGCCGAGGTCAGCTAGGTGTGCAAATCCAAGACCTTACCAGCGCGATGGAGTCAGCGTTACAAACTGGCGCTGGGAAAGGGGCGCTAGTGACGAGTGTCGTACCAGGCAGCGCCGCTGAACGTGCAGGCATTGAAGTGTCCGATGTCATTGTGGCGGTCGACGATCAAGATGTGACTAGTGGTCGAGATTTGCGCAACGTCATTGGCTTATTACGCCTTGATCAGGAAGTGCGTTTACAGGTTTACCGCGACGGTAAGAAAGAATCGATTGCCGCTGTAATCGGAGGGGCCGCTCCTAGCCTTGCACAGAACGATACGCAATCGATACGCAGCCTCTCAGAGCCTGAATTCCTAGGTGCGCAACTTCGCAGCCTTGATGATGGGAAGAGCAATGCCGCCGCAGCGGGGGCACGCAAAGGGGTGGAAGTCCTGTCCGTCGAAGCACAGAGCCCCGCTTGGAGAGCAGGGTTGCGTCCAGGGGATGTCATCTACGAAGTGAACCGTAATGATGTCGCTAGCCTGAGAGAGTTTAATGAATTGGTTGCTGACCCAGAGCAGATTAGAGCGCTTGGAGTACTGCGAGAGAATCGAAGAATGTTAGTGATCGTGTCGTAAGGAGCGACGGGATCTAATCACGCTATAGAGGACCGTGTTCTCGAATGATGTAAAGCGAGGAGGTAAGCATAGCTTAACTGTTGCTGTGCCTGACTTTGGCCGATCGGAGCGCTAGGCTTCGATCGGCATTTTTTTGTCTGAAATTTAACCCTCCAACCTATGTCCCGGGTTAGTTTGCAATGTACTTAGATCGTGTTAACTTGCAGCGCTATTGTTTTTTTTCGATGCATAAATCGACTTTGGAGCTACATATTGTTTTCGGTCACTCGCCCATTTGCCTATGGTGTTTTTGGTTTTCTATTGGCCGGCCTTGCCGCGCAAAATGCTTGGTCACAAGCTCCTGCCACAGTCGTGTCTGCTCCAAGCAGTGAGCCAACTCTTTTCTTTGAAACTGCTGATGTCCCTGGATTCTCCCCATTAGATTATGTGGAATATTTGCAGTGGTTAGATAATGAAATCACCACGATAGGCGTGCCTGGCGTGGCATTAGGGATTGTCCGCGCCAATGAAGTCCTTGATGTGCGTACTTGGGGGGTTCGTAGTACGGCGCAGCCGGAGCCGGTCGATAGCAAAACGCTCTTCCGGATCGCGTCGGTTTCAAAGACGTTTGCAGGCGCGGTGACCGCCAAGTTGGTGTTTGACCATAAGCAAAGCTGGGATACGCCACTCATTACAATTTTACCGCAATACGCTATTGGGACCGAATCGAGTACTCAGGAAATGACGCTGCGCCATCTACTGAGTCATACAACCGGTTTAATGCCACACGCTTATTCGAATATGCTCGATTCCGGTGTCGCCTACAAAAAGATTCAAGAAAAATTCCAAGAAATCCCAACCGTTTGTCCTCCTGGGCGCTGTTATGGCTACCAGAACGTCGTGTTCTCCCTAGTGTCGGATGTAGTCGAAGTTTCCGAACACGAAAGCTACGCACAATATGTGCAAGAGAGAATATTTGCGCCACTGGGCATGCAGACAGCTTCGGTTGGCTTAGAAGGGTATACGGACTCTAAGAACGTGAGCGCCGCGCATCAACAAAGAGGGGGTAACTGGCTAATCGCACCGACAAATGCCGCCTACTATACTGTTGGGCCCGCCGCTGGCGTTAATGCTAGCGTCGAAGACATGATGGTCTGGGCACAAGCTAATCTCGGTGCGTTTCCGGCCGTATTGCCTGAATCCGTTCTTCTTGAGCAACAGACGCCCGAAGTGGAGACGCCACGAGGCAGCTATTTCAATCGTTGGCCACGCCTAGATAAAGCGTGGTATGGCCTTGGTTGGCGCATTTTTGATTATGCTGGCGTTCGCGTTATCCACCATGGCGGAGGAGTAAGAGGGTTTCGCTCTGAGCTAGTGTTGGTGCCGTCCCTCGATCTCGCCATGGTTGTGCTCTTTAATGGTGAAACCTCGCTTGCCAACGATGTGGTTCCTGCTTTTTTAGACAGCGTCCTCCACTAAACTTATTATCGCATTAGTAATAATTAACTTTATGAAATAAAAGGAGTTTGTCCTTGTGAATGCTGTTCATGCTTTGCTCAATGCTCACCGTAGCATTCGAAAATTTACTGATCAAAAAATTGATGATGCCCTGCTATCGACCATTGTCTCTACGGCTCAAAGTGCTGCGACGTCTAGCTTCTTGCAAGGCGCCACGGTCATTCGAGTGCGGGCTCCGGAAAGCCGCAAGAAAATGGCGGCTTATGCTGGCAATCAAGCCTATGTGGAAAGTGCCGCAGAATTCTTAGTGTTTTGTGCCGACTTAAAGCGTCCTGGCAATTGTTGCGTACAGTATGAAAAGCCCTTTGCCGGCGATTTTACTGAGCATTTCATTATTGCCACTGTGGATGTGGCCTTGATGGCACAGAATATGGTGATTGCGGCAGAGGCCGCAGGTTTAGGTATTTGCTACATCGGAGGTATTCGTAATAACCCTCGTGATGTCAGTACGCTGCTTAAATTGCCAAAAGGCGTTTATCCAGTGTTTGGTCTGTGTCTGGGCTATCCTGATCAGGATCCAGAAACTAAGCCACGTCTTCCGCTTGAAGTGATCATGAAAGATGATGTGTATTCGGAAGAGGGTGATGCAGAGCGAATTGCCGACTATGACGAGCAAATACGCGAGTACTATCGTCAACGCACAGGCGGAGGACACGGCATTTGTTGGAGTGAGCAAGTGGCCTCTTTGCTCAGTGAGAAAGCGCGGCCACATATGCGTGATTTCTTAGCGGAACAAGGCTTTACCATGCGCTAAAGCCTTGCCCGTTTAATTACACTACGCGTTCATCACGTAGTTCTGTAATTTGCGCGGCAGAGTAACCCAGCTCACCTAGTAGCCGATCGGTATGTTCTCCTAATGTAGGAGCGCGATGACGTATCGTCGGCGGGGTGAGTGACATCTTAACGGGTGGCGTCATTATGGGCGCTGCCTTTTTAAGCCCAGGATAATCAACCGCTTGGAACATGCCCGCGGCATTAACATGAGGGTCATCCAAGACTTGTTGTGGCGACATTACTGGCCCTGCGGGTAGGCGCGCTTCTTCCATCGCGGCTAACACTTCAGCAGAACTTCGTTCAGCGCACCACGTCGCTAAGCGTTCGCTGATAACCTCGCCATGATCTCCCCGACTAATATCATCTTTAAAACGCGGGTCTTCTAACCAGTGGGGCTCGCCCATTAACTGCACCCAGCGCTCAAACAAGGGGCCGCCAACGCTTTGCACTAACACCCAACCGTCGCGGGTTTTATAGGTGTCGGCAGGGGCGGAGGTTTGTGAGCGATTCAGGGTGGCTGTGCGATTTAAATCCAATGCCGATTGCTCAATGACCACACCATTAGTGAAGGTCAGTGCCGTACTAAACAAAGCGGCTTCTACAACCTGCCCGCGACCGGTTTTCTGGCGTTCGTATAAAGCGGCCATTGTCGCGTAAGCGCTCAAGCTTGCTGTTCCAAAATCGATGAATGGAGCATAGGCCTTTGCGGGCTGCTCTGGAGTGCCGGATAAGTACATCGAGCCTGACATTGCTTGTCCTAAACCATCGAATCCGACTCGATTGCTATAAGGGCCGCCACTGCCAAAGGCAGAGATCAGAGTCAGGATAATATCGGGGCGTATGGCGCAGAGGCTTTCATAGTCCAAGCCCATCGCTTTGAGTGTGTCAGGCGGTAGATTGGCGATGACAACATCGGCCGTGGCCACTAGCTTGCGCACGATCTCTTGGCCCTTCGGTTTCATAGGGTTAAGGGTCATGCCCAGCTTATTGCGGCCCATTTGCATGAACAGGGCGCCATCCCCCGCATCGCTGATAGGAGATAGAAAGCGGTCTTCACTGCCTTTTACTTTTTCAATGCGGATGACTTCAGCGCCAAGGTCTGCGAGTAAGCTAGCGCAGAATGGGCCAGCGATGTAGCGTCCAAAATCGAGGACGCGGATTCCTTTTAAAACACCTTCTGTGGACATGTGTTACTCCCCCCCGGAGCATTAGATGTAATTCTATAAGTGATGAAGTCTAGCATAGCCATGGGGGAACACGCGGGCCAAGCAAAAGTAGAAGGAGGTCACACTTTTTAAGAGCCGATTGGGTAAACGATGCTTTTGTGAACATGTTAACAATAACAAATTCAGGAGAGTCGCATAATTGCCTCAAGTATAAAGCTGAATTAGATCTTTGATATTTTTTGGTATTTCTCGTAGTAGTTTAGGAGCCCCGCAAATGAGCGCTGACATACAACATATTCGCAATATTCAAGCGTATCGTGAGTTGCTTGCCATCCTTCAAAAGCCTTACCAAGACGTATGTCTTGTCTGTGAAGGGACGGGCAAAGTGTCCAATACCCGAGTATGTCTGGATTGCAAAGGCAGCGGGCATCGTTGGCTGAAGCTCATATAAGCACCGTGTCGGTGCGCAACTATTAATCCCATTGTCCTTCCTCTACAATGATTTGCATTACGCACCTTAACGCTTAGAGGAAGTCATCATGTCATACCGCCGTTCGGCAATAGCCTTAGTATTTGCTTTATTCCTACCGAGTACACTGGTGTTAGCCCAAGGCGCCCCAGAAGGCTCCTATGTTGATGCCCCTGAGCGCAGCACTGGCGGCATTGGCCGCTTTTATATGGGCCGCGAAATCTCTGGCGTTATGGGTTACCAAGCCGCGCAATGGCTAGAACGACCACAGCGAACGCATGAAGAAATGCCTGATGATGTTGTCGCCAACCTTAATTTACGTCCAACAGATGTAGTAGGGGATATCGGTGCGGGTTCTGGCTTTTTCTCTTTCCGTATGGCCAAACTGGTGCCACAGGGCAAAGTGCTTGCGGTAGATATTCAACCGCAAATGTTGGCGATGATTGAAGAGCGAAAAGCGGCAGAAGGCGTGACTAATATCGAAGGAATTCGAGGCGATATTGATGACACGAAGCTGCCTGCCAATACCGTTGATCTTGTGCTACTCGTTGATGCTTACCATGAGTTTTCGCATCCTTGGGAAATGATGAACAGTATCGTGAATGGCTTGAAGCAAGGCGGACGAGTTGTGTTGCTAGAGTATCGCGAAGAAGATGCAACAGTGCCCATTCGACCGCTGCATAAGATGTCACAAGATCAAGTGAAAGCAGAGATGGCTGTGTTTGATCTTAAATTTGAAGAAACTTTAGATTTTCTACCTTGGCAACACATGATGATTTTCAGCAAGCAGTAATGGCTTGCTGAACCCCCATCAGCGGTAGATGATTTCTCCGCGCAATCCTGCCAGTCTATCTAAGACTTGGTTCTGAAGGCCGATGGCAACATCGGCTTTTTTCATGGCTTCGATTAAGTCTTCCACAATTGCTGTGAACGCTCCCTCTGTCACGTCCATTCCCACATGAATATCGATCATCGTATCACCTGTGTATTCGCAGGGGCCGTCAGTGATCATGCACAAATGCTCAACGAACTTCTCACGGAAGCGTTGCACGTTGGAGTCTTCAAAGTAGGTGATGACGCGCTCATCGCGTGCAATCTCTAAGATAAATAGCTCTGTAATATTTTCAACGCCAACTGCACCGCCTAAACGTTGATAGAGAGTCGCGTCGGAGTTAACGACACTGCAAGCGCTAAGAACCGTGAATAGCAGGGTAGCGACTAGTAAGCGAGTTTTGTTAATGAAAGAGTGCGGCATAGTCCTTTACAAAGCTCCTTGAATAGAGAGGTAGTACCCGTTTTGATTCTGGGCACCTGCGATATCGCCTAGACGCACATACGCGGCCGTGACTGAGAAGTGTTTGTTGGGAAACCACGCGATAAACACATCGCTTGCATCCTCTTCAATTAACGCACTTAAATTATCGGGTTTTTGTCGGTACTCCACACCCAAGGCAATGCTTCTTGTCAGAAACATGGCGGCGGAAGCCTCAATTAATAACTGCCTATCTTGATCGTCGCCGCCATAGCCTAATAAACCAAACTGGTTTGCTTTGGAGGAGCGCAAATTAAAGTTGAGCATACTAGTGCGATGCAGCGGGCCGTCGATCCACGCTTTGGCAGCGCTCACGTAAAAATCGACACCGTCATCATCTCGAGCGCCGACGGCTCTGGCAGTGGCAGGATCACGTAAGTGACTTTTCTCAAGCCCTAGTGTGATTTGTGGCATTTGTCCGAAAATAAGGTCACCTGACACCTTTGCTTTCAAGCCGTATTTGTCCTGACTGATCTCGGCATTATTGGCTTTGATGGTGAAATCTTGCCGGGCGACAGAGAGCTCGATTCTATTATTCAAATTCAATGTGATCCCTTTGACATCAAGGGTGAAATCATCGACATCGGCGCGAGTGATAAAGCCACTTAGGCTTCGTTGTTCGCGTGTGGCTAGGCCTCCTAATGTGGCCCAAGGAATCAATCCGCCACCGCCGCCGCCACTAATGGAGCTGACGCCGCCTGTTCCTTTAATACGACTATCGGCAAGGGAGAGCGTTGGTGCGAGGAATGTACTGGCCAGCGCTAGAGTTATTAAATAACGCATATTATTGGGCACTCAACGCTCTGAATCCGAAGACTTGGTTTGGGGATGTGATGTTGAGGCGAACTTCTAATATTCCCCCTTCACGTACACTTACTGTGCTCACTGTGCGACGGTTATTAGCATCGGTCGACCACGGATGCCAGACAGAAATTTCATCAGGAATGGTGTCTTGTGTGAACCTTACAATGCCGCTGGCATCTGTTACTTGTACGTCTTCCCATTCGCTCACATAGATATAACCCACCATGCTGTCGTGAATATTGCAGCCTAATGCGGCGATGCCTGTGCTCTCAAATTGAACTGGGTTAGCGGGAATGTCTGCGTACAATTCCGTTGAAAACTGTTTAATGTCGGAGAAGGAATAAACGTGGTGGCGAATATTGTCATAATTAGGGAAATTGACGCGCTGTCCTTTGCCGATCGCAATGACCATCGGCACGAAGCGCTTGTTCACTTGATCCATTACGGCAACAGTGTCTGGGGCGACCACTACGCGATTGCCAGGGCTTTCAATGACAGCGTCGGTTAAAGGCTTGCCTAATTGGTCAAACACTTGCACCGAGAACTCGACCGCATGGCTTGTAGTAGAGGCTACTGCCATGAGGGTCAGTAACATGAGGTTTGAAAGCTTAAGGTTCATATTAAAGGGTGTTTCCTTAGGGTTAGGCGACGCTGTGAATCTTCCACAGAATATTCAATACGAGTACGAGCGCCCGTTGGATTCCTTTTTTACAAAAGAAACTCAACGGGCGCTCGTAGTATTGTGGGGGAGGTGGGTAGTTCTTTAGAAGGTTGTGCGAATTTTCAAAGCGACTTTCTGTCCGCCACCAGAACCACAAGAGTCTTCTATTTCAGTGAGCACACCATTGCCGACTAGACCGTCATAACGGTAACGATCACGACAGAAGTCAGAGGCAAGAGAGTTCATTGACTCAAGCCGGAATGTAATATTGTCGAATGCGACTTTTGACACAAAGAGTTGTAGCTGTGGGCCACGAACAGTCTGATCAATCGTATCGACTTCGATCTGTTTCTCGCCACCGTTAATTTCTTGACTGAAATTGAAACCATAATTTAGTCCGAAGGCTGGAATGTCATGTTGGAAGCCTAGAGACATATTGCCGCGCCGATTGAAGCGACGGTCTTCGCCAATAATAGGGTCGAAGACATGAGAGTCCCATAAGTTCAGCGCACTGGTGACGAGTGCGTCAGGCATGCCCAAAAATCCTAATCGAGTACTTGTGTCGAAAAAGACACCGTAGCGCTTGCCATTGCCGAGGTTGCCCGTGGCTGAAGTAGGGTCTGTCAGATCAGTAGAAATATTGACATTACCAGTAACATTGTCGATATCGCGATAGAAGAAACGCGTGTTTACGACGCCGCCATCATTAGGGAGGCGATATTGAAGCCCTAGCTCGTAGCGAATCTCGTCTTCTTGGCGTAAGTCTGGATTGCCTGCGAGAGTATCTTTTGACGGGTCCGAATTGTTAGTTGTCGCCGTAAAGCTGCTAAAGCTCAGTTGCGACACGGCACGTTCGACTGTAGCGCGCACTTGTAATGATGGCAGGACATCGTAACGGTAATCGACTTTCGGGCGAACGAAGCCGAAGTCACGACTACGGCTGGCCGTTCCTGATTGATCGATCGTTGACGCTTCATAGAGCAGCGTACTTTCGAGTGTCATTTTGTCGTTGAGGGTCCAGTTGTGCACGGCGAAGGTTTCATACCGCATCTCTTCTACAGTAGAGCCTGGATTCGATGAGCTCAGTAAAGGAGGTAGGTTGCCGTAAGCGGGAGAGGCACTGCCCTCTCCATAGACAGCATCGCCAAGGAAAAGCGTCGTATCAAGAATCGTTTGCGCGCGCTCAATCCCTAGCTGCATGTCATGATTATCACTCAATGACCAGCTATAACTTGCCTGTCCTATGCGCTCGCGCGTAGTCGAATCAGATTGTAAGTACTGATTTTTGTCATTAGCCCCGTCAGTGGTCGTGAAGCGTTCACGAGTACTATTGCGTATTTCTTGGTTGCTAATAAATAGAAATTGAAAACGACTGTTGTTTGCGAAAGTGTGTTCGTAGTTCCCGCCAATTTCCCAGTTCTCTTCGAGTTTATCGGTCGCTTCGAATTCGGAGTCATCGATTGTACTTAGATCATTACCAAGAAAGCCGCGGCGGTCTAATGAAGTCTCGTGACTAGAATCTTTTACTAATGCATTGAGTTGAATGCGATCGCGTTCAAAGTCGTAGCCTAGATTAATGCTAGTTTCTAATGAGTCTTTATCACGTATATTTTCTTCTTTGAGAAGCTCCGTGAGAGTCAGGTCAGGACTGTAGTTGTATTCTAGGTTGTCGAAAGCGTTGTACTGTGGGTCGAGTTTTACCCCAAAAAGGTAGTTGAAATTACCCAATTGACCGCCATAAGAGACAGTAACGCCAGGGTCGACTTTGTCGTCATGGTGATAGTCTGCGCTGACCTCTGCGGATAGGCTAGAGCGTGATGCGGATTCTTTGAGTACGATATTGACGACTTGGCTGGCGCCACGCACATCTAGATCGCCAGAGCTACCGCGGATGATTTCAATTCGATCTACTTGGTCTGCCGCAATACGTTGGAGCTGGTCATTGGCAGAGTTGTCTTTACCGGCAATGCGCTTGCCGTTGATTAGTAGGTCGCCGCCAGAACCGAGACCGCGTCCGCCGCCGCCGCCATTGTTACTGTTCAGGTTTACACCAGGGATACGCGAAATCATATCGTTGGCAGATATTGGCGTGTACTGGTCAAAAAATGTCGCTTCGTAAACGATAGTGGAATCGTCAATTGGGGTTTCTTCTTGGGCGTGCAATACGCTACTACCAAGAATGGCGATGGTAAGTGCCGAAAGTTTTAAGCTTGTGCGAATCGAAGGCTGAAGCAGTAGCTGCCCAATTGTCATGTTATCTCCGGAATATAACGAATGAACGCAAAACACGTCGTTAAGGGTTCCGTTCACCGCCTGACATGGCACTGACCGAATGCAAAAAAAGGCGTAATCTTACAGCAACTTACGCGTAATTTGAAGAACAAATACTAATAACTCATAGAGCAGTCGTTCGGTAATTGTGCTAGTTTATGGGGCATTGCAACTCTTGTACGGTGACTAATACGGCATGGATTAGTGCAAGTGTTTTGCGATTTATCATGCCATTGCTCATAATGTGCATCTTCATTGTGCGACCAACCCCACTTGTATGTAATTTGACGGAGGGTGTTGCAGCGCACGCCGATTTATTGACACAGCGTTTTGACCCTCAATTTGGGAGTAAAGATTTATGCCGCGCGAATCCATGGAAGTTGATGTAGTTATTGTTGGTGCGGGACCTGCTGGGCTTTCAGCGGCTTGCCGATTGCTGCAATTAGCGAAGGAGGCAGAACTAGAGCTGAGCGTCTGCGTTCTAGAGAAAGGATCTGAGATTGGCGCCCATATCCTATCCGGCGCGGTTTTTGAAACCAGCGCGCTAGATGAATTGTTCCCCGACTGGAAAGAGCGTGGCGCGCCACTGAACACGGCCGTAACTGGCGACGATGTTTATTATCTCTCAGGGCCAACCAAGGGCACTAAGTTCCCGGGTTTGCTCGTGCCGAAGCCGATGCACAATGATGGCAACTATATTATCTCCCTCGGCAACTTTTGCCGTTGGCTTGCAGAGCAGGCGGGCGACTTAGGCGCAGAGGTATTCCCGGGCTTTGCAGCCGCTGAGATTCTTTATCACGAAGACGGTAGCGTAAAAGGCGTGGCCACAGGTGATATGGGGGTTGATGCCAAGGGTGAGCATAAAGAATCTTTTGAGCCTGGTTTTGAATTCCATGCCAAATACACCCTCTTTGCAGAAGGGTGTCGTGGGCATTTGGGTAAAGAGCTCATTGCGAAGTTTGGCTTAGACAAAGAGTCTGACCCACAGCATTACGGCATCGGCCTCAAAGAGATCTGGGAGATCCCAGAAGAAAAGCATAAAGAGGGTCTTGTGGTGCACACCGCGGGCTACCCAATGATTGGGGCAAGCTATGCGGGCTCTAGCGGTGGATTCTTGTATCACAGCGAGAACAATCAAGTTTCATTAGGCTTGATTGTCGATCTGGGCTATAGCAATCCTCATATCAGTCCATTTGATGAGTTTCAGAAATTTAAGCAGCATCCCGTCATCAAGCAATATATCGAAGGCGGTAAGCGACTGAGCTATGGTGCGCGCGCATTGAACAAAGGCGGATTGAACTCACTGCCTAAAATGACGTTCCCTGGTGGGCTCTTAATTGGGTGTGACGCCGGGACTTTGAATGCCGCTAAGATTAAGGGCAGCCATACAGCGATGAAGTCCGGAATGATCGCGGCTGAGTCGATCGTAGAGACTCTGAAGACTACCCAAGAAGGGGAGGCTCCCACACAAGAGGTGACGCGTTTCACTGAGTTGCTAAAAGACTCTAGTTTGTATCGAGAGCTTTATAAGACGCGTAACTTCAGCGCTGGATTCCATAGGCTGGGGTTCTGGTTGGGCAGTGCGTTAGTGTTTATTGAGCACAATATTTTTGGCGGCAGGTTCCCTATGACCTTCCGTGATCGCACGCCAGATTACGCGCACATGAAGCCTGCCGCACAAGCGCAGAAAATCGATTACCCGAAACCCGATGGCAAGATTAGTTTTGATAAATTGTCGTCAGTGTTTTTATCCAATACTAATCACGCTGAAAACCAACCTTGTCATTTGCACCTAGTAGACCCAAGTGTGCCGATAGAGAAGAATCTGCCTCTTTATGATGAGCCTGCGCAGCGCTATTGTCCTGCAGGGGTTTACGAAGTCGTTGAAGAAGACGATGGCAGTAAGCGTTTTCAGATCAATGCGCAAAACTGTGTGCAT
The DNA here is from genome assembly GCA_051252515.1 of Gammaproteobacteria bacterium. GTDB lineage: Bacteria > Pseudomonadota > Gammaproteobacteria > Pseudomonadales > Pseudohongiellaceae > UBA5078. The sequence continues at coordinate 68,092 of JBPOFS010000008.1, read as the reverse complement.
TGTAAAACGTGCGATATTAAGGACCCAGCGCAGAATATTCAGTGGGTGACTCCAGAGGGCGGCGGCGGGCCAAACTATCCCAATATGTAGTTGAGCATTCGCAGCTCGGTTTAGGCCGAGCTGCAGCTTGTTGCTTGAGCGCATAGTGTTTCAAGTGCGATATCCCACCACCCTCTCTATTCTCTATACCCCACGCAACCCTTATAAGATTGTGCAACATTGAGCACTGTGCCAATAGTCTAGTTTGAGGCGACTAGTCCCAGAGATAATTGTGCCTGAAGGAATGGCATTGGTGATAACACGGTCTTTATTAGTAATGTTAAAGAATTATCGGTAACTCGAATCCTGTTATTTCGGCCACACTATGAGCGCTTTCTAGAAAATGACTGTTATGAGTGGAAACTGGAAACCCCTAAGAACATTGTGCTTGCTACTTTCTTGCTTGGTTTTAACGGCTTGCAATATCGTGCGCTTGGATTTTACGTTTATAGATGATCGGGAGTTCGAGTCACAGGTTCTAGATCAAGAAAGGGATGCTTTTCCTGAGCTTGACCCTATGGCCTTGAGTCCAGAAATTATTGCCTATATGGAGCAGCATGTAGCGCCGCGTAGCTCTCCAATGGAAGTGGTTGATCAGTTGCAAAGCTTGTTGTTTGAAGAGCAGTATTTGAATATTCAATATGACGACTCACAAACCCGCACAGCGATAGAGGCGTTTGAGGCGCGACAAGGAAATTGTCTGTCGGTTGTTTATCTCTATATTGCTATGGCGCGACACTACGATATTGATGCGGATTTTCAAACGGTTTTAGTGCGTCCGAGTTGGGATAGGCGTGGGGAGCTATTAGTGCTTAGTCAGCACGTTAATGCGATAGGAAGCATTAGTCCAAATACTAGTTATGTGGTCGACTTCACGCCTGAAATTACGTTGCAACAGCTAACCGCAAACACTATTAATGATATCAATGCGCGTGCGTTGTTTTTCAATAATCTAGGTGCAGAAAAACTCATCGTCAACGAGTATGAAGCATCCATTGCTTACTTCAAAAATGCCCTTTTTCTTGATCCTGAGTTATCTATTTCCTGGAATAACTTAGGCACGGCCTATAGCCGAAACGAGCAAGAAGATATCGCGGAATATGCTTACCGTAAGGCGTTTTCGATTGATCGTTCGAATATTACCGCCGTCAATAATCTAGTGAAATTCTATAACCGTACTGGAGACTTTGAAACGGCAGAACGCTATGCCAAGGCAATCGAGCGCTTTAACGTTAAGAACCCTTACTTCCATTATAATTTGGGTAATATCGCTTTTTCAGAACAAGACTATGATGCCGCACGTGATCATTTTATCGCCGCTATTAGGCTGAAGGATTCTGAAGCAGATTTTTATTTGGCGTTGAGTAAAACCGTTGAAGAGCTGGGCGATGACGAACAGGCTAAAGCCTTGTTTGAAGTGGCACGTTATATTTTTACAGCGTCTAGTGAAATCTATCAGCCAAGCAGCAACAAAGTGCGGATCATCGATGAAAACAGTATTCTTCGGTCCAGCAGCGCTGGCTTTAGCGTCAGAGCGAACTAACTCTGACGCTAAGGAGCCTAGACGTATTCAATACCAAACGAGAAGGGCACTAGCAGTTTATCTACGGACTGTAGTGTCTCTTTGTCCGCTAGCTTGATCACCATGATTAAACCACTTTTCTTATCGAGTCGGCTGCTTACCTCTGCTTCTATGCTGTTTTCGGCAAACATTTCTTTTAGCACTGTAACCGCTATTTGTTGGCGTAGTGCAGGGCGAAATATTTTTCCTACAGCCGTTAATGGCATGGCAGGGATTATTTCGATGCGTTTAGGAATGGCGGCTCTTTCACTGATGTGGGTTTCCGCATACGCGAGAAGCTCGTCTGCGCTGCATTGCTCGCCAGGTTTTAGAACAACGAAGCTCATAGGGAGCTCACCGGCATAGGCGTCGGGGTATCCGACAGCAATACAGCTGGCTATTGCAGGGTGGGTGCTCATGCCGTCTTCTATAGTGGCAGGATCAATATTGTGGCCTCCACGGATGATTAAGTCTTTTGCTCTGCCGGAGAGATACAAAAACCCTTTGTCATCTAAATATCCAAGATCTCCTGTGTTGAACCAATCGCCATCGACCCATGCATTAAGATTGTCAGCCTCCGCTTTATAGCCACAAAAAACTTGCGGGCCACGCACGAGAATCACGCCGCTTTCCCCAAGTGCACAGTCTTTGACGACTACGCCATCGGTCACGTGTGCAATGCGTATCTGAGAATATGGAATACGCATCCCTACGCTACCTGTAGGTTGCTCAATTGGCGCGCGCGAAATCAGAGCCGTCGTTTCGGTCATGCCATAGCCATTAGAAACTTCGACGTCGTAATTGCTTTCAAACACTCGTTCTAGATTGGGGGAAAGGGGGGCGGCCCCAGAGTTGATGTTGGTTAAGCTGCTGATGTCTGCATCACCGACTGGGATCGTGGCCAACGCCATCAATACTGTAGGCACTGTCGAGAAACTGCGAATCTTAAAGCGATCGATATGGTGCCAGAAATTCTTCATGCCTTCAGGCGAGCGAAAGCCTGCTGGGGTAAGTAGGAGTACACGATAGCCAACACTAAACGCTGCAATGCCTTGAATGATGACACCGTAAATATGGAAAAGGGGCAGTCCGCACAATACAGTGTGCCTTGGCATATGCGCTGTATACACTTGCATTAACTGTCCAAGGAAGGCCATGTTTTCATGAGTAAGTTGTGCGATTTTTGGTCGGCCTGTGGTGCCGCCAGTATGAAAATAGGCCGCAATTTGATCAGGGGAAAATTGACGCTCACTGATTAAATGATCATCCACTTGTTCTGCGACACTGCTGTCATAGTTTAAGACATTGACGTTGAGGTTATCTGGGATCGTCAGTTCTCTGCGAGTGAAGTGATCTTGTGTGACGACGAGGATAGTGTGTACCAGTGGGAGTCGATGCATGATCTGCATGAGCTTTTCCCAAATATCGGTGTGCTCAGAAGGGGCAAGGCAGATGACCACGCGGGCTTGTGCCGCTTCAATGATGTCGGCGATATGTTCGGCGTCGAGCATGGGGTTGATCGGGTTAGCAATGCCAGCGGCCTGAGAGCCCCAAATGGCTGGATGGCTTTGCGGCATTATGGGCAATAAGATTGCAACGGCTGTGTCTTGCTCTACCCCGAGGGTGTGCAAAAGATTGGCTGTTTGAGTGATGCGTTGGGCTAACTGGCGGAAGCTTATGGTTTGCGGTGTTTCGTCGCGCCGACCACTGAGTAAGAACTCGAGTGCGGGGTCATCGCCAAATCGTTTTCCGCTCTCTTGTAGAAGCGAATAACTGTCGCTGAAAGGGAATTGTGTGCGAAGAGCGACCTTCTCAAAGGCCTCGATGTTTTCGATGGTTTCCATCAATGGTTCTGCTACGGGTGTATTGCTTAGATCTATCACTTATTGCGCGCCCCCTTTAGTATTATTCATTGGCACTCATTGAAGAGAATTGTGACGAAATGCTTCTTCCTTGTTGAATCTCGTAGTCCATTCTTATAACACCTCGGCCGCTTTCTTGCTAGTGTTTCACTAAGCGATAACTCTGGCTATATCGAGGGCTTTCTTGCAGAATTGAAGGTCATTATTCACTTGGCTTCTTGAGGTATTTCCTATGAATAAAGCCTTGTGTAAAGCCAACACAACTACTGCCGGTTAATTATGTCAATGCTTAAGCTCAGTGTATTAGATCAGTCTCCTATTCGAAGTGGTGGGACTGCGGCGCAGGCGCTAGCGGAAACAATCGCGCTAGCGCAACATACAGAAGCTCTTGGGTATCATCGCTTTTGGGTAGCTGAGCATCATGGCTCTGAGAGTTTTGCGGGCTGTGCGCCAGAGGTGCTGTTAGCCAGTATCGGTGCGGCGACGAAGCAGATACGGCTCGGTTCGGGCGGCGTCATGTTGACCCATTACAGCCCTTACAAAGTGGCTGAAAACTTCCTCCTATTACAAACCTTGTATCCTGAGCGTATGGACTTGGGCGTAGGGCGCGCACCAGGTAGTGATTCAATCACTGCTCAAGCGTTGGCTTATGGCTCTCCGATTGGTGTGGATTATTTTCGTAATAAACTGCTGGATATGATGGCGTTTGTGCAAGGGACGCCTCCGGAGACGGACGCCTTTGCGCGCGCTCATGCAAGTCCGTCGGTCTCAGTTGCGCCACAATTTTGGCTGCTCGGCTCAAGTGAGCAAAGCGCGATTTATGCGGCAGAGCTAGGGATGCGTTATTCCGTCGCGCATTTTCTAAACCCAAGTCATAGTCATAACTTAGCGCAAATTTATCGTGATAACTTCAAAGCCAGTGCAGAGCTTGAAAAGCCTCATGTGAATGTAGGGGTGTTTGTATTGTGTGCGGAAACTGAGGAGGAGGCGGACGCCTTGGCTTTGACTCGGGATGTTTGGCGTTTAGGATTGGAGAAAGGGACACCTGGTCCTATTCCGTCAGTAAATGAAGCCTACGCTTACCCGTTTACTGCTCAAGAGCGAGCGTTAATCGAGCAGCGTCGCAAGCACGCTATTTGTGGCACGCCTGCGGTAGTTGCCGAAAAATTACGAGTGTTGGCGACAAAGCATCAGGCGGATGAGTTAGTGATCATCAGCAATTGCTATGATTTTGAGGTGCGTAAAAAGTCCTATAAATTATTAGCGAAAGAGTTCGCCTTGCAAGCAGCGGTACAGGCATAGCCTGCACCATTAGCTTGCGCGGTGGACGGCTAAGTTCGCCATATCTTCAAGTGCTTTTCTGAACGGAGATTCTGCTAGCGTATCGAGTAGGGCGATCGCCTTGTCCGCCTCGGCAATTGCCAAGGTTCTTGTGTACTCAAGCCCACCGCTACGCTTTATGGCTGCGATAACGTCGGTTAGCTGCTGCTCTGCTAATGCCTTGTCATCATCCTTGGTTGCCCCTTCAATGCAATTCTTAAGCAGGGTCGCTTCTTCGGCAGTGCCATTGCGCATCGCGTAAATGAGTGGCAGCGTTGGTTTGCCTTCTGCTAAATCATCACCGATGTTCTTGCCCATCGTTTGGGCGTCGCCTTCGTAGTCGAGAACGTCATCGATTAACTGGAACGCCATGCCAATGTGCATGCCCACATCGCGCAACACTTTTTGTTGCTCAACACTTGCACCGGCAAGGATCGCGCCGCACTCCGAGGCTGCTTGGAACAAGATTGCCGTTTTATGGCGAATCACATTCATATAGCCTTCTTGGGTTGCCGAGCTGTTGTTTTTATTAATCAATTGCAGGACTTCACCTTCCGCGATGCGGTTAGTGGTGTCGGCAATGATTTTCATGATGTCCATATTGCCGATGGAGACAAGGACCTGAAAGGCGCGTGAGTAAATGAAGTCGCCCACTAGAACGCTAGAGGGGTTATTCCATTGCTCATTCGCCGTGGGGCGTCCACGTCGCATAGAAGACATGTCGACAACATCGTCATGTAGAAGGGTCGCTGTGTGAATAAATTCAATGACGGCCGCCAGAGCAATATGCTGGTTGCCTTCATAGCCACAGCTTTTGGCGCCTAATAACACTAGCACTGGGCGCATGCGTTTGCCGCCGGCATCGATAATATAGTGTCCGATACTCTCCACAAGGGCGACATCAGAGTATAATTGATCGATGATAAATTGATTTACGGCGTCGAAATCGGCCGATACTACTGCGCGGATATTTTTATACATGGAGCTACCGTGAGCGATCCTACTAAGTAAGGACGGCTATTGTTGTCTTATTGTTGCGATTCTCGCGTTTTATCGATGTAAAAACGAGCCTGCATGCTATGGGCGAAGCCGTTGTCTGTCAAGGAAGCGAGGCTAAGCGCCCCTGTCTTGCCCCAAGTCCATGGACAACTTGATTAAATGTCTAAAGGAGACTTGCCAGCAATGACTTGTTCCCGTAAAATGCCCGCCCCTATAGGCACTGCTGGCCAGAGAAGTGATAAAGCGTTAAATTTGCGCTTAGCATCTCTCTACTGAATCCTCATTATGAGACCGCAGCGCTAGCAGAATACGAACCTATGCCCAATTTGGAGTGATATATGTACGCGGTAATCGAAAGTGGTGGAAAGCAGCACCGAGTAGTAGAGGGCGAAACCCTCAAGCTCGAAAAAATAGAAGCAGCTACTGGTGAAGTAATCAGTTTTGATAAAGTGCTCATGGTTGGTGAAGGCGAGTCAATTAAGATCGGTGCTCCTTATGTAGAAGGTAGCAAGGTTACTGCGGAGATCGTAGCTCAGGGTCGCGCTAAGAAAGTGCGTATCATGAAGTTCCATCGTCGTAAGCACCATATGAAGCAAATGGGCCACAGACAGTGGTTTACCGAAGTTAGGATCACTGGAATTTCTTGATAAAGTCGGGCGTAAGCTGGCAGGAGACAACAAATGGCTCATAAAAAAGCAGGTGGTAGTACCAGTAACGGTCGTGATTCCCAGTCGAAACGACTAGGTGTTAAGCGTTTTGGTGGCGAAAGTGTAATTGCAGGCAACATTATCGTGCGTCAGCGCGGAACTCACTTTCACCCAGGTGAAAATGTAGGCCTTGGCAAAGATCACACGATTTTTGCAACGGTTCCTGGAACTGTTAAGTTTGAAGTGAAAGGCGCGTTACGCAGAAAATACATCAGTATTGATCCTGCCTAATAACTGCCGTTCACGTAATTCAGGGTTTAGGCTCGGCCTGCACTGAATGAATAAGAGCCTCGTCTAGTGACGGGGCTTTTTTATATGGGCTATATTGCCCTTTCTAGATCGAATAGCTCGTAAATCTCTTGGCGCGCGAGTAGGCGGATAAGCATGAAGTTCGTAGATGAAGCAGAAATCACTGTAGAAGCAGGTAAGGGCGGCAACGGCTGCCAAGCCTTTCGCAGAGAGAAGTACATTGCCAAAGGCGGCCCTAATGGTGGCGATGGTGGTGACGGCGGCAGTATTTACTTACTGGGTGACAATGGTTTGAACACCCTTGTGGACTTTCGCTTCCAGCCGCAGTATCGCGCGCAGACAGGTCAAAGTGGTCGTAGCAAGAACTGTACTGGCAGTGCCGGTGTTGATCTTGTTGTGCGAGTTCCTGTTGGCACAAGTGTCGTTGATGCGACTACCGAAGAGCTGATTGCTGATATCTCTGCCGATGGCATGAAGGTATTGGTCGCCAAAGGCGGCGTGCATGGCTTGGGCAACACTCGCTTCAAGTCTAGTACCAATCGCACGCCAACGAAGACAACCAATGGCACGCCAGGCGAGCATCGCACTTTGCAGCTGCAATTGAAGGTATTGGCGGATGTTGGTTTGCTAGGGATGCCTAATGCGGGGAAATCCACGTTGATTCGCTCTGTGTCATCGGCGCGCCCTAAAGTGGCCGACTACCCCTTTACGACTTTGGTTCCGAACCTAGGTGTTGTCAGTGTCAGTAGCGAGCGTAGTTTCGTAATGGCCGATATTCCTGGGGTGATTGAAGGGGCCTCTGAAGGCGCTGGGCTAGGCTTTCGCTTCCTTAAGCATTTGTCTCGTACCCGACTGATGTTGCACTTATTGGATGTGGCGCCCTTAGATGGCTCAGATCCTGTGCCTCATGCCCGTAAAATTGCGGAAGAATTAGAAAAATTCAGCCCAACAATGGCTAAGAAAGAGCGTTGGTTGGTATTGAACAAGTTTGACCTAGTGCCAGAGGAAGAGCGTGAAGCGCTAATCGAAAGGCTTAAGAGCGAGCTGGCATGGGAAGGTAAAGTGTTCCCTATCACCGCCATCAATGGTGAAGGTTGTAAGGAGCTGTGCCAAGCAATCATGGTCTCGGTAGAGACTCATCGTGAGAGCATGCTTGAGGATCCAGATTATCAAGAAGCGCAGGCTGATTTCGACCGTGAAATGGAATACGAAATTCGCAAGAGCATCGAGCAGAGCAAAGCCGCTCGACGAGAGAAACTGGCTGCGCTGCGAGCGCTGGGTGAAGCAGAAGATGATGATGACGATTATGATGAAGGTGACATCGCCGATTACGAGAACGCTGGCTACTAACGCGAAGTCGTCATTGCAAGATCGTTCTTCGTCCCGCCACAAGGGGTCGCAACTATAATGCGCAAAGAGCTATTAAAGACACGCTGTTGGGTCGTAAAGATTGGCAGTTCTCTTATTACCAACAACGGCTTGGGTCTTGATAAGGAAGCGATTGCGGCATGGGTGGAGCAGCTTGTCACTTTGCAAAAGCAAGGGATTCAAGTGGTGCTAGTATCCTCTGGGGCGGTCGCAGAGGGCGTTGCGCGCTTAGGCCTCAAGACACGTCCTAAAGAGATTCATTTGCAGCAGGCGGCCGCTGCTGTCGGACAAATGGGTCTTATTCAAACCTATGAGAGTAATTTTGCGCAATTTGGTGTCCATACCGCGCAAATTCTACTCACGCACGAAGACCTCTCTAATCGCACTCGCTATCTTAACGCCCGCAGTACGCTGACGACTCTAGTCTCAATGAATGTCATTCCCGTGATTAACGAGAACGACACTGTGGCCACAGCGGAGCTGTGTTTTGGGGATAACGATACCTTGGGAGCGCTTGTCGCTAATCTTGTAAATGCCGATGCCTTGATTATCCTTACGGATCAGAAAGGTTTGCACAAAACTGATCCGCGTAAAGACCCTAACTCTCCAGTGATTACGACTGCGAAGGCCAGTGACCCTAGTTTAACGGGGATGGCTGGAAGCAGTAATAATGTGGGGCGTGGGGGCATGATTACGAAGGTGACGGCTGCGAAACTTGCTGCACGCTCTGGCGCCAATACGATTATTGCTAATGGGCGCGAGCACAATGTCTTAGTGCGCCTGGCTCAAGGCGAAGAGATCGGCACTTTGTTGTTGCCCGATAACCAGCCTGTGGCGGCGCGCAAGCAGTGGCTTGCAGGGCATAAGCCAAAAGGGCAGTTACAGTTGGATGCAGGGGCCGTACAGGTCTTGCAGCATTCAGGAAGAAGTTTATTGCCCGTTGGCGTTATTGGATGCCTGGGAAGCTTTGCGCGTGGAGACGTGGTGAGTTGTCTGGATGAGCAGGGGCTTGAGATAGCGCGAGGGCTGGTGAACTATGACAGCCAGGAAGTCGCACGCTTACAGCGTTGCTCCAGCGATAAAATAGAAGCTTTGCTAGGGTATGCTGGCGAAGAAGAGATGATTCACCGCGATAACCTAGTGCTCATCGATTAGAGCGCTAGGTTATTTGCAGGCATGAAAAAACCGGCTATCGCCGGTTTTTTTAAAGCTTGCGAAAGACTAAGTGTCTTAAGCCGCTTTTAGTGCAAGAACAGCAGTGTTCAAGCGACTCTTATGACGTGCAGCTTTATTCTTATGAATAATGCCTTTGTCAGCCATTCTGTCTAGGACAGGAACCGCTGCAACGTACGCAGTGTTGGCTTTTTCATAATCGCCAGAATCAATCGCAGCGAGAACTTTCTTTAGATACGTACGAACCATTGAGCGAAAGCTTGCGTTGTGACGACGACGTACTTCGCCTTGACGGGCGCGCTTTCGAGCTTGTGCAGAGTTAGCCAACTGGTGCTCCTTTAATGCTTATGCAATTCACTATTATGAATACGATACACGGCATGTCTGGTCGATTTAATAATGCTAGCCAGACCTAAAGAACATGGTTCTCAACAGCCGAATTTAAGACGCGGTACTATGCCGACTTAAACGGGTGTTGTCAAGACTGTAATCGGCACTATAATGACCGCCTTTGTAACGTCGTGCTAACACGGATTCGTACGACGCTACTGACAGAATTTATTAGAAAAAAGGACGCTACATGATTATTAAGCCAAAAGTACGTGGATTCATTTGTATTAACGCCCATCCGCAAGGTTGCGCGGCGAATGTTCAAGAGTTTATTGACTACACGAAGGCGCAAGGCGCTATAGAAAACGGTCCTAAGAATGTATTGGTCCTTGGTTGCTCTACTGGTTATGGCTTGGCATCACGCATCACGGCCACCTTTGGCAGTGGCGCAAAAACTCTAGGTGTTTGTTTTGAAAAGCCTCCTACAGATAGAAAGACAGCCTCTCCAGGCTATTACAATACCTCGGCGTTCCACGCTAAGGCTGAGTCTGCAGGGATTTATGCCCACACGATTAACGGCGATGCGTTCTCTACTGCCTGTAAAGAAGAAGTAATCGCGCAATTACAAAAAGACATGGGCAAAGTAGACCTCGTGGTCTACAGCTTGGCGGCGCCTCGTCGAACGGATCCCGTGACTGGCGAGGTGTATTCCTCGGTGTTAAAGCCAATCGGCGGCGATTACACGGCGAAGAACCTGAACACAGACACATTGAAAGTGAGTGATGTCAGTGTCGTGGCGGCTACCGAAGAAGAAATCGCGGCAACAGTAAAAGTGATGGGCGGGGAAGACTGGGAGCTATGGATCGACGCGCTCAAGCAAGCCGATTTGCTGGCAGAGGGCTGTCAGACAGTGGCCTACACCTATCGCGGCGATAAGCTCACTTGGCCAATCTACGGCAAAGCCACAATCGGGAAAGCCAAAGAAGACTTAGACCGTGCCGCTGGTGCAATACAAGCGAGTCTAGCAGGTGTGCAGGGCGAGGCTCGTGTAGCCGTGCTTAAAGCGCTTGTGACGCAGGCTAGCTCGGCGATCCCGGTCATGCCTTTGTACTTGTCTATTTTGATCAAAGTGATGAAGGAAGACGGCTCTGACGAAGGCTGTATTGAGCAGCTACAAAGACTCTTTACGGAATGCTTGTACACCCAGACACCACGATTGGATGAAGAAGGTCGATTCCGCGTCGATGACAAAGAGCTAAACCCAGAGATTCAAGCGAAGGTCGAAGCGATCTGGCCAGAAGTGACTGAGGACAACCTGTTCGAGCTAACCGACTTTAAAGGCTATCAGAGCGAGTTCTTGAAGCTCTTCGGCTTCGGTGTTGCTGGTGTTGATTATGAGGCAGAGACAAGCCCTCAGGTTGAGCACAACTTCTAAATGGATGGTTGCAGGGCATGCGTTAGTCTTGCTTGCTCTGCAATGCCTCTAACCAAGGGTCAAGGGTGTTCCATTCCATTTGAAACATATGGAGGGACATAAACACTAAGTCGGCATCCACAATCGCGCCGCCTTCTCGAAGTTTGCTTGCCGTCTCGTCCAGTCTTGTCATCCAGCTCATTTCATCTTGATCTCCAATACGAAGATAAATGGGCATTCCTTCTAAAGCGTTCACCTTCAGCCCTGGCGGCACTAATGCAGGTACGGCGACTATGCCGGAATAATGCGTTGGCATGGCGGCAGCGATCTCTAAGGCTGACATGCCGCCATTGGAGATGCCCGACAATAAGGTTTTCGATGATTTTATCTGTGGGCTTTTGTGCAGCTCCTCGATGAGTAAGGGAATGAGAGCGTTATTGTCGCCTCTAAACGAGCGTTGATTAGGCGACACCGGAATGGCCACGGCATAGCCACGCTGTATAAACTCCTGACCGAGCCAGTTTTGTAGATCCCGCGCGAGCGCCTCTTCTCCGGAGCCACCGGGCATTAGCACTAGCAATGGGAGCTCGGTATTGGCCGGTTCGGCGGGGAGTAGGAGATACACGCCTAACGTTGTACCATTGCTTAACGTTATCTCGACTCGCTCTGCCAAGGTAGAGTGCATAAAAAACAGAAGACTCAGTGCGATACAAACGCGCTTGCTCATCGTCATGGATTGACCCCTTTTGTTGCGGTAAAAAGCTTTACGTTGTCGCCGGTTTACCCTATTTTCATGAACTGACGCGCATTCTTCGGCGGCCATTATTTACAAGGCCTAGCCATAAAAATATATAGTTTTTCAATCTATTGACCGTAGGCTAGCGTAACTCTACCATGCGCGCCGCTTGCCTCGCTCCTTTACTATAAATCGAACCCATACACTATGCGTTTTTCGACCCTGCTCGTCGCAATTTCATTCGCTGTTGTCACCTTTGCTATTTGGGCGTTAGTTAATCGCCCGACTGAAGTGGTGCCATGGCCCGAAGAGATCAGCGGTTTCGCGTTCTCGCCATTCCAGCGCGGCCAGGACGCCATAAACAATGTGATGCCCACCGTAGCAGAGATCGAATCGGATATTGCCCTTCTTGCTGATAAAACCCGCTCCATAAGAACCTACTCCAGCCTTCGCAGTCTTTCTAGTATTCCCGCGCTTGCGAGTAAATACGACATGGACGTGACGCTCGGGATTTGGCTAGGAACCGATGCGACGGCCAACCAGCAAGAGATCGATGCGGCAGTGGCTTTGGCAAGCGCTCATGCCAACATCACCGACGTCATGGTAGGTAACGAAACATTCCTGCGCGGTGAGTTCAGCGTGGCGGAATTGGCCGTGCTGCTAGATCGTGTGCGAGCCCAAGTGTCGCAACCTGTTAGCACCGCCGAACCTTGGCACGTTTGGGTGCGCTACCCAGAGCTTGCCGAGCATGTGGATTTTATTTCGGTACACATGCTGCCTTATTGGGAAGGCATTAGTGTTGATTACGCAGTGGATTATATTGTCGAGAAAATGGACGAGCTTAAAACCTTGTTCCCCGATAAAGAAATTCGCATAGGCGAGGTCGGTTGGCCATCGGACGGACGCACGCGTGAAGGGGCTGTGGCTAGCGAGGCGAATGAAGCCTTGTTCCTGCGACGCTTCTTGTTCCGTGCAGAGCAAGAACAGTATGACTATTTCTTAATGGAAGCGTTTGATCAGCCTTGGAAGGCGCAAAATGAAGGAGGCGTCGGTGCTTATTGGGGCGTCTATGACGTAGACCGTAAGCCAAAGTTTTCGTTCGCAGAACCGATTGTGCGTGTGCCGGATTGGCACCTACTGGCGGCGATCTCTATTTTGACGTCTGTGATCATGCTCGGCATGTTTTGTTTGAATAGCCAAACACTCAAAACGAAAGGGCACGGTTTGTTGGCGTTAGTGGCATCGGCCACCGCCACGGTATTAGTCTGGATCATCTATGATTACTCCCAGCAGTATTTAACGGTCACCTCGATTTTGGTCGGTCTTCTTCTGGTAATTGGAATGTTAGGGGTGATTACCATTTTATTGACTGAGGCTCATGAGTGGGCGGAAGCGCATTGGTACACCGTGCGCAAAAGACAAATGCAACCCACCACGTTAAACCTCTCTCGCGTTCCCAAGGTGTCGATTCATGTGCCGGCTTACAATGAGCCTGCGGATATGTTGATCGAAACACTCAATGCCTTAGCGGCATTGGAATACCCAAACTTTGAAGTCATCGTGGTGGATAATAATACCAAGGACGAAAAAGTATGGCGGCCAGTGCAAAGGCATTGTGAGTTTTTAGGAGAGCGCTTTCGGTTCTTTCATGTGGCACCCATGTCAGGGTTTAAAGCTGGGGCATTGAATTTCGCATTAAAGCACACGCATCCTGAAGCCGAAGTGATCGCCGCCATCGACAGCGACTATCAAGTTGAACCGAACTGGCTCAATGACTTGGTTGGTGCATTTGAAAACCCTCGAATTGCTATCGTGCAATCTCCGCAAGATTATCGCGATCAAGATGACAATGCCTTTAAGTCGATGTGCTTTGCCGAATACCGTGGCTTCTTTGAGATCGGTATGGTGACGCGCAATGAGCGTAACGCGATTATTCAACACGGCACGATGACGCTTGTGCGGCGCTCTGCATTAGTAGAAGTGGGCGGTTGGGGCGAGTGGTGCATCACAGAGGATGCCGAGCTAGGCTTAAGAATTTTTGAGGCGGGATATGAAGCGCTGTATTTGTCTTATAGCTACGGACGCGGACTCATGCCCGATACGTTCATAGATTATAAGAAGCAACGTTTCCGTTGGGCTTATGGTGCCATGCAGATCTTGCGTCGCCATACGGCGGAATTGTTCAGTACAAAATCATCGGCCTTAACGAATGGTCAACGGTATCATTTTCTTGCGGGTTGGTTGCCGTGGATCGCCGATGGTTTTAATTTGATATTCAATCTGGCGGCCATTGCCTGGTCGGTAGCCATGATTGTTTCGCCGACTCAGATTGATGCGCCTTTAGTGATGTTTTCGGTGCTGCCCTTATCCTTGTTCGCATTTAAATTGTCGAAGATGGTGTATCTCTATCGTTCACGGGTTAAAGCCAATTTACGTCACACTGTTGCTGCCGCCATCGCGGGTTTGGCGCTTTCACACACTGTGGGTTTGGCAACCCTGAAGGGGCTTTTTACGGACGACATGCCCTTTGTGCGCACGCCCAAATTGGCACGACCGTCAGCGCTATGGCAGGCACTAGCGGCAGTGCGCGAAGAGACTCTCATGTTACTGAGTTTACTCTCAGTGGTGTTGATGCTCAGCCTAGTGCCGCGCGAATTCGGCAGCCCTGATTTGCGTATTTGGAGTGTCGTGCTGATTATTCAGTCGCTTCCCTATGCCGCTTCAGTCCTAGTGTCATTCATTAGCGCCTTCCATTGGCCGTCACGTCTATTGGGCGGTTCGATCAAACGTAATCTTTATACGCGTGGGGCTTAGCTGGCGAACAACCACCACACCACAAAAGCAACAGCAAAGGCGGTGAGGTAGATCAGGCCGATCCACGCAAGTAGATTCATGCCTTTCGATATATGCGTTTTACGGACAAGGTCAAAGTTTAGCCAAGCGAAGAACGGTGTCGTAATAAAGGCAAGAGTCATCGCAAAGCTAAGCATTGGCGCTAGCGCGCTTTGGAAAAACAGGATGATTGCCATGCCGGTGCAGGCTTGTGCAATGATCCATGCATTTAAGGTCCAGCGTTTTGCTTCCCCTTCAGGTTGGCGCAATAAGCGCACGGACTCATCGAGAGTACGTGCATAGCCATCCATCACCGCCAAGGTGGTGCCAAACATACAAATGAATGCGATCCCCGCCACAAGATACGCCGACCAATCTCCAATCGTGTCTGCATACATTGATACTAGCTGCTGGGCAAACGCCGCACTGGCCAGCGCGATCTCTTGATCAGCGCCATGTTGCACTAAGGCGCCAAGCGCAAGAAAAACGACGGCTAATAATACCGCTACTCCATAACCCATATTGAAATCGAACAGGGCATCGGCCAGGTTGATCTTGGTGAGTTTTTGTTTGGATCGAGTCCACATTGAGCTAATGGCTGAGATCTCAATCGGGACCGGCATCCACCCAATCATCGCCACTAAAAAGGCCAGAGCGGATAAATTCCAAGGAGAAGGGCTCACATAGTCCGCCGGGGCTGCGGAACCATTCTGCCAAGCGATGATGACGGCAAAGACTGTGGTGATTGTCAGCGTTAACATAATTACTTTGGATAGCCGATCAAGCAGTTTGTAGTGGCCAGCCAGCAGGATGCTCAAACACGCAAATAATAATAAGAAGCACAGCGAGGTTAGGGAGACTTGCCAAGGCAGGAAGTACTGCAAGAGGCTAGCGCTGAGAATTAGCACGCCTGCCGTGTTGACCACCGCCGCAAGAATGTTTAACCCCGTGAACGCGAGCAAATAAGAACGTCCCTTGCGCAGGTAGCCCTGAATCAAGCTCTCGTTCTCAATGATTGTGTATTGCACTCCGAAACGGAAAAACGGGTATTTAAGAACGTTGACCAAGAGAATCAACCATAAGAGTTGCCAGCCAAACAAAGCGCCAGCCTGAGTAGAGGCGACGAGGTGCGAGCCACCAACGGCAGCAGAGGACATGACCAATCCTGGTCCTAGCGCGCGCATGCGCGAGCGTAATTGCGTGTTTTCCATAATTTCTTACCGTTTTTCTATCTAAGGGGAGATGCGTTACGCATCATACAGGGGAGCTTTAACGAGACTCAAGAACAACACGTTACCAATACTTATGTTCTCTAAACCAGAGGTTGCAGGCCCATTTCTCGCCATTTAGTACTGGCATTCCACCGTGCAAACTACTGATATGTCGGACACTGCTTCCGAGAATGCAATTGTGGAATAGCACCATACGCCCCTTGCGGGCCGCGACTTCTAGCTTAAGTTTGGGAAAGCTTGTCCCTCCGCCTTCAGGGACATCGTTGAGATACAGTAAGCAGGTGATGAGTCTCTGTCCGCCTCGTTTCATGCAACGTTTTCCGGCCTCGGTCTCTGCATCCCAAGCATCGTAATGGGGGGCGTATTCTTGGCTTTCGTCGTAATGAATCAATTGCAGCGACTCGGCTTGTAGCAAAGGCAACCCTGCCAGTGTGCTGATGCGCTCACAAAGGGCGGCGATGATGGAGTCGTGTTGGTGCGGAATCCAGCAATTACGGCCGGTGCGACGCTCACTGGGAACCCCGTCTTCAGGACCTGTAACCAGTGCCGGGGCGAGTAGGGTGGCGCCTGCTTGAAGAAGGTGTGCTATCTCCTCGTCGTTGACGAAATCATCAAAGACGCAAAGAAGCGGGTCTATGCTGAGCAACTGCCCGTTATTACTTTGTATCAGGGGCATCTCTAGGGGTTCCTGTTTTTGCTGTTATTGATGCAAAGTCTAGCGTCTCCCTGCCTGTGAAACAATTATCGAGCGGCAAGACTCTTTGCTAAGCTTAGCCCCCTAATGGCGAGCGCTTTATTTCGTGCTGCACGCATTCGCGCAAAGGTTCAAGAAAGTATGTCCGATACTCGTAATGCCTGGCTGCAAATCCACCTCTGTGTCTTTCTTTGGGGATTTACGGCCATTCTCGGCAAATTGATTACCCTACCCGCGGTGACATTGGTGCTATGGCGTATGCTCTTGGTGGCATTGCTACTGTTTTGCGTGCCGAAGGTATGGCGTGGCCTGTTGGCGCTTTCTGCTCGGCATTTGCTCGCTTTCGCCGGAGTAGGGGTGTTAGTCGCACTGCATTGGGTGACTTTTTACGGGGCGGTAAAACTGGCCAATGCCTCGGTGGCAGCGACTTGTATGGCATTAGCACCGCTATTCTTGTGCGTGCTAGAGCCGATGATCACCGGACGCGCGTTTGTCTTGAGAGAGTTGCTTATTGGGCTTTTGGTAATCCCTGGCATCGCGTTACTAGTGGGCGGGACTCCAGAGCAAATGAATCTAGGGGTCATGATCGGCGTGGTGTCGGCCTTGTTCACGGCGTTGTTTGCTGCTTTCAATAAACGCTTGATCCTGCGCACCGATGCGCTCACGGCCACAGCAATAGAAATGCTCAGTGGAGGATTGTTTGTTCTCACGGTTGCCATCGTGTTCAGCGCATTGATGAGCCTCAATTCGGAGTCGTCTGCTTTTCTGCCTTCTGCCACATCGCTCTTTGCAATGCCTAGTCAGCAAGATCTGCTCTATCTGATAGGTTTGGCGAGCCTGTGCACCTTGCTTCCCTTTGCGCTCTCCCTGCGTGCCCTGCGCCATCTGTCAGCCTATGCGTCCTCATTAGCGGTTAATATGGAGCCGATTTATGCGATCATGTTGGCGATCCTGATTCTTGATGAGCAGAAGGAGCTCGAGATGCCGTTCTATGCCGGTGCGAGCATTATTCTCCTTGTGGTGTTTATGTATCCACTGGTGTCGAGAAAGTGGCGATCGAGGACTGCTGCATTGGATTAATGCTAGGGCCAGATTAATTAGATAAGCCAAAACGAAATTAATTTGCAACAAACTGGGATTCACAACATCTAGTGTTTAAAGAGAGCCATTGTGATGAAAGAACAACAAAAGCTAGAACTGCTGATGCTGCACTTAGATGAAGAGGCATCAATACTAGAAATCTTCCGAGCCCTGTGTCGACAAAGTGACACGGAGAGTCCTGAGCAATCTAAGCAGTGGATCATGGACCACATCATGAGCATGGCCGAGGGAGGGACGCTAGGATTCTACATTGACGAGTTTGGTGCTCGTGATGTGGTGGAGTGCGACATTGCACAGGCGCGCGAATTACTAGCGCAAGAGGATGTCTGGGCTTTGTCGAGTGAAACGATGCTTCATATCTACCCCATTAGCTAGATTTTAAAGCTAATCTTAAGTCTCTAAAGTTGTTGTAATTGTTTGTTATAAATAAGTTTAATTTAATTTTTGTTTTATAAGGGTTGTCGATGGAATCGATTTATTATGTTTTATGTTGGCACTGCCATCGTCGTTGCAAGCATTGCTATGAAGACAAGTTTCGCCCTTATATTCGTGAAGAACTTGAAGAAGTTGTGGCGGAAGCCGAGCAAAATTCCCCCAAGATAATCGCCAATTTCCCTAAGACTATGCGCTTTCGAGAGCGCAGCAATCCGGAGTCAGAAGCGCAAGCGGAGTACGTTGAACGCATCGGACGCATCATTATTTCCGGCGGAGACGTGATGACCGAGCCGGTAAGAGAGCGCGTGCTGTACCCGGCATTAGCGGCAATTCGAGACAAGTATCGTGATGTCGGCGGCGTGAAAGTGGTGGTGCAAACTACTGGCGATCTCTTGACCCCCAAGATCATTGACGAACTACTCGCCCTTGGCGTGTGGACGATCTCGGTGTCCGGTATGGATGATTATCATGTGGGCATGGAAGGGGATAAACGGCAAAAACTCATCACCCATATTCAAACCATGTTTGCCAATGCGGGCGTTGAAAACGCCGCGCTGTTTGACGAGCGGCGTCAGCAAATGAATCCCGACGTCCCTCTCTACAATATGTTCGGTGCCACCGATGAGGTGTGGATCGGTAAGTTGTGGCCTAGAGGACGAGCCTGGAAGAACGGCCTGTCCACGGCGACACTGGAAGACAACTTCTGCAATGCCTGGTCAGGCGGTTTGAACTTTCTCAATTATGGTTATGCGGGTTCAGAAGTCTCTGTCGACCCCACAGGGGATGTGTACCCTTGCTGCCTGAAAACGGCTCATCCACTGGGTAATCTTACCGAGGAGCCATTGCTTGAGGTCCTCGATGACTTGGCTGAGCATCCGGCCATGCAGGCGATTAACCAAGGCGCGCCAGAGAAGATGGGGGCATTTGCAGGGTGGAGTGAAGAGCAGTTCATCGAAGCAGGAAAAACCAAAACCCCCGACGGGAGTGATTACCAGAATCTGTGTATCTCCTGTGATCGTTTTCATCAAGAAGTGCTTAGTAAGATATTAGATGCACGTTACCGTGCACGTCGTGCCCAGCGTTTAGGGGTATTGGCGCGATCAGAAGAGACGCAAAGCCCTGAGCCTGCGCAGGCGAAACTCTGAGTATGCAAGGTCTGAGCATGCGAAGATTGATACGCCCAAGCTTGGCTTTACTGCTGACGTTGATCACGGCGAACGCCTATAGTGATTCACCCGATCCCGAAAATTGGGACGAAGTCATAAGCCTCGCACGTGGGCAAACTGTCTATTTCGATGCTTGGGCAGGAGATCCGCAAATCAATCGTTTCATAGCTTGGGCGGGGGAACAAACCCGCGAGCGCTATGGCGTCGAAGTGGTCCATGTGAAAATCAGTGATACGGCTGAAGCTGTATCACGGGTATTGGCCGAAAAGCTTGCCGGGAATACCGATGCGGGCACTGTCGATCTGTTATGGGTTAACGGCGAGAACTTTTCCACACTGAAGCGCAATGCCCTGTTATTTGGGCCATGGGCAGAGCAATTGCCAAATTTCGCGCTGGTGGATGCGGACACTCATCCCGAGATGCGTGAAGATTTCACGATTCCTGTCGAAGGCTTTGAGTCCCCTTGGACACGCTCACAGCTGATCTTTTATTACGACAGTGCGTATTTGCAGCAGCCTCCCAACAATATGCAGGATTTGCTCGCTTGGGCTCAAGAGAACCCTGGCCAATTTACTTACCCTCGACCTCCTGAGTTCTTAGGCTCAACCTTTCTCAAGCAAGTGCTTCTTGAATTAGTGCAGGATACGGCGCCTTTGTACCTCCCTCTTGAGGACAGTGACTTTGCTGCCGTAACGGCGCCGCTGTGGGCGTATTTGGATCAGCTGCATCCTGTGTTGCTACGAGGAGGGCGTAGTTTTCCGAGTAGTGGCACACAAATGCGTCGCATGCTCGGCGATGGTGAGATCAATCTAGCATTAAGCCTTAGCCCCGCTGAGGCCAGTGCAGGAATCGCCGCAGGAGAATTGCCGGATACGGTGCGCAGTTTGGTGTCACGCGATGGCAGTATTGGCAATGTGAGTTTTCTAGCCGTGCCCTTCAATGCGCGGGCAAAGGCCGGGGCGATGGTCTTTGCCAATTATCTACTGTCAGTAGAGGCGCAGCTGCATTCCTACCAACCTGAAGTGATGGGCAGTACCACGGTATTAAGTATGGACTCGTTAAGCTCGGAAGCACGAGCCGCCTTTGCGTCCATTGATGTCGGTCCCGCAACATTGCCGCCAGAGGCCTTGGGAGTCACGCTACGCGAACCCCATCCAGATTGGACTGATGCCATAGAGCGCGAATGGATTGAGCGCTATGGTGCCCGCTAGAGCGCAGGCTAAAGCGTTAGTCCCCAATGGCTTCAATGTTGGACTGCGACTAGCGCCTTGGCTGATGCTGCTAGTCTTGATTGCCCCGATCGCACTGGGGGTTGGACTGACGGTTCTGCCTGCTTTCGGTTATATGCCGGTACTAGGAGGAGAGCATTTCACCTTACGGCATTTCTCTGAATTATTGGCTGCCCCTGGGCTAGGTCACAGTGTGACGGTCAGTGCGATGTCAGCATTGCTCACTCCCTTGCTCGCACTAGTTTTAGTCTTCTTGTTTCTTGCTGCCGCCACCGGGACTCGCATAGAGCGTTGGATGCGCCGGCTCGTGGCGCCACTTCTGGCGATTCCTCATGCGGCCGCGGCCTTTGGTTTGGCATTTCTAATTGCGCCATCAGGCTTGTTGCTGCGCTGGGCGTCACCCGAGCTTAGTGGTTTCACCTCGCCGCCCGATGCCTTGATCGTGAATGACTACTGGGGACTTTCGTTAATTCTCGCGCTCACAGTCAAAGAGATTCCTTTTCTGTTATTGATGGCGCTAGCCGCCTTGCCGCAAATCGAGGCGGACAAACGTGTCAGCATTGCTCGTTCTCTGGGCTATAAGCCGGCATTGGCATGGTTGCTCACTGTTGCTCCAGTTCTATACCCTTTAATAAGATTGCCCGTGTATGCGGTGATTGCATTCGCCTCAGCCACTGTCGATGTCGCCCTCATCATCGGGCCGAACTTGCCCTATACCCTGAGTGTCTTGGTGCTGCAATGGTTCAATGATCCCGATTTGAACTACCGATTTGTGGCCGCCGCTGGGGCGCTGCTGCAATTGGGCGTGACGCTAGGGGCCTTATTAGTTTGGCGTGGGCTAGAGGTTGCCGTTGCGGCTCTTGGGCGATGTTATGTCCTTAATGGGCATAGGAGTCGAGGTGATACGACGCTTCGCATCACGGGTTTCTTCGGCGTTGGCTTGGCTGTCTTGCTGTCTCTTGGGGGAATCATTGCGCTGGCGCTGAACTCTATTGCAGGCTTTTGGCGGTTTCCTGAAAACTTGCCAAGGGCATGGAGCTTTCGGGCATGGGACAACGCTTTTCTTGATCTCGCGGTGCCATTAAGCAACACCTTGCTTATCGGGCTCTTGTCCACAGCGGTGGCTATCGTGTTGGTTCTTGCCGTATTAGAAGGCGAGCAACGCTCGGGTAAACGCCATTCTCCGTCTCTTTTACTGCTGTACTTGCCGTTGATCATTCCTCAAATCGCGTTTCTATTCGGTTTAATTGTGGCCACTGAGTATATGCGTTGGGCCCCAAATATCGGCATGGTGACGTTTGCTCACCTGCTATTTGTGCTGCCCTATAGCTTTCTTTCTTTATCTGAAGCCTATCGACGTTTAGATCCGCGTTGGAGTCAGCTGGCGGCGACATTGGGGGCGAGCCAATGGCGATGTTTCTGGAAAGTGCGACTCCCTTTGCTATTAGCGCCTTGCTTGACGGCCATTGCCGTAGGGTTGGCGGTGAGTGTGAGTCAGTACCTAGCCACGCAATTGATAGGCGCGGGGCGCATTCCAACGATCACGACGGAGGCGGTCGCACTCGCCTCGGGGGGAAACCGCAGTATCATAGCGGTCTGGGCTTTATTACAGGCATTACTGCCAATGGCTGGTTTTCTGTTAGCGCTGTTTCTTCCGCGCTTGCTGTGGCGAAATCGAAGAGGGATGAGGGGCATCGCGTGAAGGAACATCAACTGCAATTAGACAATGTCCGGATAGTCCTGCAAGCACGACAGTTGCTAGAGATAAACGCCGTGATCAAGGCCGGCGAAGTACTGACGGTCATGGGGCCATCCGGTGCGGGTAAATCCAGCTTGTTGGCATACTTGGCCGGATTTCTAGCACCAGCCTTTCAGGCCACAGGTGATGTGTTGTTAGACGGTGAGTCTCTCATCGCCTTGCCTGCAGAGCAAAGAAGAGTCGGCTTACTGTTTCAAGACCCATTATTGTTTCCGCACCTCAGTGTCGCAGGGAACTTACGCTTTGCCGTGCCTGCGAAGGCAAAGAATAAAGACTCCATAGTCAGTGAGGCGCTGGCCTCTATCGGCATGGAAGGTTTTGAGCATCGCGACCCCGACACCTTGTCGGGGGGGCAAAAGTCTCGTGTCGCCCTGCAGCGGCTCCTATTATCGGCTCCGCGCGCCGTATTGCTGGATGAGCCGTTTTCACGTTTAGATGCCCACCTTCGTCGAGAAGTGCGCGAGTTCGTATTCAATCGTCTGCAAGCGGCGGGCTTGCCAGCGATCATGGTCACTCATGATCAAGAAGATGCTGATGCAGCCAAAGGCGCTGTCATTACGCTCTAGCCCTAGAGGGCAGTGTTTGTGGTCAACTACGTTTCCCCGTATTATCAGGCTCCTCAATCGTCTATAAGTTATTCGTAAGGACAGTTTTTAATGGGTGCACAGTGGAAAGTTAAACATAAAGAAATTGCGGCCAATGCCAAAGGGCGCATATTCACCAAACTCACCAAAGAGATCATGGTAGCGGCGCGCAATGGCGCGGACCCAGACATGAATCCGCGATTGCGTTTGGCTGTTGAGCAGGCGAAAAAAGCTTCAATGACTCGTGAGACCCTAGAGCGTGCCATAAAGAAAGGGGCAGGGTTGTTAGATGAAGGGATCAACTTCGAGAAACTGACCTATGAAGGCTTTGCGCCGCATCAAGTACCAGTGATCGTCGAGTGTTTAACGGACAACTCAAACCGCACCTACTCCAGTATGCGCGTGCTATTTCGTAAAGGGCAGTTGGGTAACTCAGGGTCTGTCTCTTGGGATTTCGATTACCTAGGAATGATTGAAGCGACGCCGACAAGCGATGATGCCGATCCAGATCTAGCCGCGATCGAGGCCGGTGCTCAGGACCTAGAGCCAAGCGACGATGGCGCAACACTATTTCTCACCGACCCAACCGACCTCGATGCTGTCTGCAAAGCATTGCCAGAGTTCGGCTTCAATGTGGAGTCGGCAAAACTGGGCTATCGCCCTAAGAACCCTGTGACACTGGGTGATGAAGAAAGAGAAGAGGTAGAAGCCTTTTTGGATGCCATCGATGAAGACGATGATGTGCAAGTGGTCTATCCCGGCTTGGAATAAAGACATTAAATTTTTGAGATAGAGTTGGTAGAAAATAAGCGTTTTTGTTGATACAAAAAAACTATCAATACGTGATAAACATATTGAAATTTGAAGTTACCCCACTGCTGTGGCATACTATTTCCCGAACTTATCGCAAAAAGGAGTTGAACGATGACCAAGATAGACATCGGAATTAAAGAGGCAGACCGCACTAAAATTGCTGAAGGACTCAAGCATTTATTGGCGGACTCCTACACTCTTTACCTACAAACGCATAATTTCCACTGGAACGTGACCGGCCCTCAGTTTCGCGAATTGCATTTGATGTTCGAAGAGCATTACATGGAATTAGCTGTTGCAGTTGATGACATTGCCGAGCGTATTCGTACTTTGGATGTGGCAGCCCCTGGCACCTACAAAGAATTCGTCAAGCTTAGCTCCATCAAAGAAGTCGATGGCGTGCCTAAAGGCTCAGAGATGGTCGATCTTCTAACACAAGGCCATGAGCAAGTGGTTAAGACTTGTCGCGAAGTATTAAAGCTAGCGCAAGCGGCAGACGATGAGTCGACCGCCGCTCTTGTATCGGATCGTATGCGCTTACACGAGAAGACTGCGTGGATGCTTCGCGCTTTAAATAAGTGATTTGTTTGCATCGAATTCGGCGAGTCTTTTGCGCTAAAGGATAGCGACTTTTAAAAAGTTTGAACGGAGTAGTTTCCGTCAATCAAGAGCCTCATCAAGATGGATGATCAATCACAAGATAGTCCTAGCACGAATAGCAGGCCGCCCCGAGCTCGGGGCGGCCTGCTTCGTTCTAGCGCCATTACTGGCAGCATGACGATGGTCTCGCGAGTCTTGGGTTTAGTCCGAGACATCGTATTAGCAAGAATGTTTGGGCCAGGCGATGGCACTGATGCGTTCTTCCTCGCGTTTAAAATTCCTAATTTTCTCCGTCGTTTATTTGCAGAAGGGGCTTTCAACCAAGCCTTTGTTCCTGTCTTATCCGAATACCGTAGCAAGAAACCTCACGAGCAAGTTAAATTGCTGGTCGACAGCGTCGCGGGGAGTTTGAGTTCAGTATTATTAGTGTTGACGGTCGTTGTGGTGATCGCAGCCCCGCTCATTTCTATTCCGGTGGCTTACGGGTTTCGCGAAGATCCCACAAAGTTTGCGCTGTTCGTCGATATGCTGCGTATCACGTTTCCCTATTTATTTTTAATCTCGCTTAGCGCCTTTGCCGCCTCCATATTGAATAGCTACGACAAGTTTGCGATCCCGGCACTCACGCCTGCGTTATTGAATATCGTCATGATTGCCTCTGCCGTATTCCTTAGCCCTTATATGGCGCAACCGGAAGTCGCGTTGGCATGGGGTGTATTGCTGGCGGGCGTTTGCCAGTTGTTTTTCCAGCTGCCGTTTTTGGCAAGATTACGCCTGCTGCCGACTCCCAAATTAAACCCTAAGCACGAAGGGGTGCAAAGAGTGATGCGCCTAATGGTGCCGGCATTGTTCGGGGTATCAGTAAGCCAAATCAATTTATTGCTCGATACTTTTATTGCCTCTTTGTTAGTGTCCGGCAGTGTCTCTTGGTTGTATTTCTCAGATCGTTTAGTGGAGTTACCCTTAGGCATATTCGGTATCGCGATTGCGACGGTGGTGCTGCCGAGCTTGTCGCGTAAACATGCCGATAAGTCGACAAAAGAGTTTGCTGCCATGCTCGATTGGGCGTTGCGAATGGTCTTGTTGATCGCGATCCCTGCCAGCCTAGCCCTAGTGTTGCTATCACAACCTTTGATCATCACTTTGTTTCAAGGGCAAAACTTTAGTGTCGACGACGTGACTAAGGTGACCAGTAGTTTGCAGGCTTATACCTTGGGTTTAGTCGCCTTTATGGCGATTAAGATTTTCGCGCCCGGATACTATTCACGACAAGATACAAAGACTCCCGTGCGCATCGGCATCATCGCGATGGTGGCCAATATGGTGATGAACATCGTGCTTGTCTTTGTGTTTGATTTTGCGCACACAGGCTTGGCGCTGGCCACTTCCTTGGCGGCAATGCTCAATGCCGGTTTGTTAATGCGTGGATTGATAAAGCAGGGCGTGTTTCAGTTCCAGTCGGGGTGGATACTCTTTTTAGCGAGAGTAATGTTTGCCAATATCGTGATGTGTGCGTTCCTTTGGTTTGTAGCAGGGGACTGGCAGCTGTGGTTGGACTGGAGTATTTGGCAGCGCATTTTAGAGATGAGTATTCTAACAATAGGCGGATTCTTGCTTTACGCAGGGAGTCTTTTTGTAGCGGGGATGCGCTTACAGCATTTTCGCGGACAGGAATAAAAACGTCTCACACTAGTGAACTTTAGGTATAGAAAGAGAAAGCTTATGAACCAGAAAGAGAACGACAATTTACACATCGTGATGCAGGAAGAACTGCCATCACCTAAAGAATTGAAAGAGGCAATGCCTGTGACAGGCGCAGCACTAGAGACAGTGTTGGCGGGTCACAAGAGCGTAAAGAATATTCTCGATCGTAAAGACAAGCGACTGATCGTTGTGGTGGGGCCATGCTCTATTCACAATGTCGACGAAGCGATTGAATACGCGAAATTACTGAAGCCACTTGCCGATGAATTGAGCGATACACTGATGTGCGTCATGCGGATGTATTTTGAAAAGCCGCGCACGACAGTGGGTTGGGAAGGGCTTATCTATGACCCTAATCTAGATGGTAGCCACCGGATCGAGCATGGCCTGCGTATTGGGCGTCAGCTCATGTTAGACATCAATGCTATTGGTTTGCCCATTGCGGTGGAAGCATTGGATTTGATATCACCTCAGTACTTACAAGACCTCGTGTCTTGGACGGCCATTGGCGCACGTACTACGGAGTCGCCTACACATCGCAAATTGTCCAGTGGCATATCTTCGGCGGTAGGTTTTAAGAACAGTGTCGATGGCAGCCTGACAGTCGCCGTGAATGGTATCCGTTCGGCCTCTGCTGCCAACTCCTTCATCAGTGTGACTGATGAAGGCAAAGTGGCCGCGTTCCGCACGTCTGGAAATCCTCATTGCCACGTTATCCTGCGCGGCGGCAAAGAGCCAAACTATGATGCCGCGAGCGTTGCTAGTTGCGAAGGCGATTTACGTAAGGCGAATCTTCCTGTGAATATCATGATCGATTGTAGTCACGGTAATTCGCGTAAAAACCATACACGACAATTAGAAGTGTTATCGAGTGTGAGTGAGCAGATTGAGCAGGGCAATCAGTCGATCATCGGCGTGATGATAGAAAGTAATCTGTGTGAGGGTAATCAACCGATACCGGATGATCTTGAAGAAATTAAGTACGGCGTGTCGATTACCGATGCTTGTATTGATTGGGATACTACTGCGACAGCCTTGCGTGAGCTGGCGGCGAAGGTAAAACCGATGTTAGCGAAACGCTAAAGTAGTAGGCGCTGAGCTTGGTCTAAAAGCTCAGCGCCACATTCGCTTTTTAGCCGACAACCTTTTTAATGCTGTCTACTAGGTAATCGATGTTTGAATCATTGATACCCGCGATGTTGATCCGGCTCGAGTCCACTAGGTAAATGCTGTAATCATTCACCAAAGTTTGCACCTGCGCCACGTCTACCCCTAGGAAGGAGAACATGCCTTTCTCGTTCTGAATGAAGCTAAAGTCACGATTAACCCCAGAGCTTACAAGGCGATCAACGAACTGCGTACGCAGCCCATTAATGCGTTCACGCATTTGTGTGAGTTCTGACTCCCAGTCCGCACGCAACGTGGCATCGGTAAGAATCATCTCAACCACAGTACCACCGTGATCAGGTGGCATCGAGTAAATGCCACGCGCTGTGTAAGCAATAAGACTAGCCGTGCCTTTCAAAGAAGCAGGGGACTCACAGATCACTGTTAAGGCGCCCACGCGTTCACGGTAGATGCCGAAGTTCTTAGAGCAAGAACTTACGATGATGAGCTCGGGCACAGATTCGGCCATTAAGCGAACGCCATAGGAATCCTCTTCTACTCCGTCACCAAGGCCTTGGTAAGCAATATCAATAAAAGGCGTGAAGCCATTCTTAAGCGCAAGGTCTCGCACTTGTCGCCATTGCTCTTGGCTAAGGTCTGCACCGCAAGGGTTGTGACAGCAGCCATGCAGTAGTACCAAATCGTCTTGTTTGGCTTGATGCAGCGTGCTCATCATTTCATCGAAACGAATGCTGTGGGTATCGTGATCGTAGTAGGGGTAGGTCTCGATCTGCAACCCTGCATCGCCTAGTAAGGGTAAATGATTGGCCCAAGTAGGGTCGCTGACAAAAATGCGTGCACCTGGCTTGGTGGAGTTAATGAGCTCAGCGGCTAAGCGTAAGCCACCACAGCCCCCTGGCGTTTGAAACGTGCAGCGCAAGGCTTTGGTTTTATCGGCCAAGTCTTTGCCAAGCAAAAGGTGAGCAATCTCTTCGTTGTACACAGCGGCGCCAGCTGGCCCCACATAGGTTTTGGTTTGCTGTGTCGCGAGGAGTCGTGTCTCTGCCTCTTTGACGGCACGCATAACAGGAGTCGCTCCTGTTTCGTCCTTATAAACCCCCACCCCTAAATCGATTTTATGGGCGTTATTATCAAGGCGGTAAGCCGCCATGAGTCCAAGAATAGGATCGGCAGCCAACGGGCTTAGTTTCTGAAACATATCACGACTCCAAATGAGTTATAGACTTTCGTTGTGCATGGCTTGTGCTTTTAATGTGTTCAATAGCAGCGCGGCACGAGTCATTGGTCCAACACCGCCAGGCACAGGAGTAATGAACGAACACTTGTCTTTCACGGCTTCGAACTCTACATCGCCCACTAGACGGAAACCAGAAGGGCGGCTGCTATCCTCAACACGAGTGATCCCGACGTCGATGACAACGGCGCCTTCTTTAACCATCGCATCGTTGACGAAATTGGGTTTGCCAATGGCGACAATAAGAATGTCAGCCGTACGGCAGATCTCTGCCATATTTGGTGTGCGACTATGCACGACAGTCACAGTGGAGTTGCCTGGATTGCTGTTGCGAGACATCAATATAGACATTGGCGTGCCGACAATATTGCTGCGTCCTACTACGACACAATGCTTGCCTTGTGTTTCCACTTTGTAGCGGGCTAGCAATTCCATAATGCCATTCGGCGTAGCGGAGACAAAGGTAGGCAAGCCTAAACACATGCGCCCAACGCTAGCAGGGGAGAAACCATCAACGTCTTTCAAAGGATCAATGGCGAGAATGATTTTGCCCTCATCGATGTGCTTTGGAAGCGGTACTTGCACGATGAAACCGTCGATTTTTTTATCGCGATTGAGCTCGTCAATGCGATGCAGTAACTGCTCTTCAGTGACATCTGCTGGCAAGCGAATGAGGCTTGATTCGAAACCGACTTGGCGACAATCGAGGACTTTATTGTTCACATAGGTTTCGCTAGCACCGTCATTGCCTACTAATACCGCTGCGAGGTGAGGCACTCTGCCACCACTGGCTTTGATAGCGTCGACCTTTTCCTTAATCTCATTTTTTATCTGTTCTGACGTGGCTTTACCGTCGAGTAGTTGCATTGTATTACCTGCCTTTGGCTAATTTAAAAAAGGGACCGCGCTTACCATTTGCCAGTATTGGGCATACTCTGCCATGGCTCTTGGGGCGCAAGAGGGTTGCCTTCTTGCAACAGCTCTATGGAAATATTGTCGGGAGAGCGGATAAACGCCATACGCCCATCTCGTGGAGGACGGTTAATGGTCACGCCTTCTTTGAGCAAGTGAGCACAGGTGGCATAGATGTCTTTAACACAATAGGCCAAATGTCCGAAGTTACGTCCTTCGTCATAGGTCTCTGGGTCCCAGTTATAGGTCAGTTCAACTTGTGCTTCTTCATCGCCTGGGGCGGCAAGAAATACTAAAGTGAAACGCCCTTGTTCAATCTCACGGCGCTCAAGTTCGATGAGGCCCAGTTTCTTGCAATAAAAGTCGAGTGAGGCATCGAGATCGGCTACGCGAACCATCGTATGGAGATATTTCATGATCATGTGCTCCTAATTATTGCTTACGGAATACTGTGATGGGGATGAACTCGCCCGCTTGGCTCCAATCACCATCTATACGAATCGGTTTACCATCGACGCCTAGATCAGCATGAACCGTGCCGTAATACTCGCCTTGAACGCGGGGTATGGCGAAATGCACTTCACGCCCTTCCAGGGTGATTGTTTCGATCGTGATGCCTAGAGCACCGCCAGCTTCGTCGTCAAACGTTCCAGTGACAACGCCATCAGCGACCTCAATCGTGAAGACGATGTCGTGATCTCCGCCGATATTGATGTTGTAAGTCCCTCTCCATTCCCCTTCTAATGTCTCCAATTGTGCAAAGCTAGAGGCGGAAAAGGCGAGTAATAGGAGTGAAGCGCTGATTTTAAGAACGTGTATGATGTTTTTTGATAGTCGCTGCATGGGCTCTCTCTATGTGGGGGTTTAGCAAAAACTTATGTTGGGTATTATACGGTCTAGGCACTACCGGGGCACGGAAAAAATACAGAGGTAAGCAATGCAGGAACAAGGCAATTTTCTAGACACACTCCCCAATGCTCAAGAGGGGGAAGTATTCGAGGCGTTGGTTAAGACTGATTCGGTGGTGATTGAGCGCATTGTGTCCCACGGGCAACGCAGCGCGCCGGGGCAATGGTACGAACAATCCCAAAGCGAATGGGTCATCTTGCTGCGCGGAGGCGCTTGTATCCGTTGGGATGACGGTACAGAGTCGGCATTGACCGAAGGGGACTACGTGTTGATTCCGGCGTTAAAGAAGCATCGCGTTGAATGGACGAACCCGCACGAGGATACTGTTTGGCTGGCGGTGCATTTCGCCTCTTAAATATAGGCAAAAAAAAGCACGACTCAAGCGAAGGCAAGAGTCGTGCTATAGGGTGATTCAACTACTTTGTTATAGTTTCGTGTAGTTGTAGATCAATAGGTAGTCGCTAGTGCTAGTGACGCCATTGGTGGTGATAGAGCCTTGGAACGCAATTTTGAAACTAAAGGCGCTGCTAGTGGATGTGACTTCTGAAACATCAATGGTGCCGACAAAGTTGATGTCTTTCAGTGAGGCCTTCACCGCATCGCGTATTCCGTCGATGTCATTTGCATCTGGCGCGGCGATTTTGTCGATAGTTACGGCTGGGAAGCCCGTGTTAATGGAGATACCAGAGACAGACGTCGCGATATTACCAGTGACAACTAACTTGTAATCACCCTCTGCTGCAACCGGAACATCAATATCAACGTCGGTGCCTGACAATTGCGACAAAATCGCTTCAAGTGACCCTTGTTTGTTTGGCTCATTGCCGAATGTGCCGCCCATGACATAGACATCACCATTATTGATAGCGAGGTAAATGCCGTTCGGGTAAGCGCGGTAGATGTAGTCATCTAACGTTTGGTTTGTGGCATTGGCACTGGCGGGAAAGAACTGGGCATACTGTGTTTGTGCCAGTGCAAACAGCTCATTGATCTTCGTCATGTCAGGAGCTGGCGTGCTATTAGCGCCGCAGCCGGTAGTGGCCGTGCTAGTTTTACTGCCTTTCAATTGTCCGTACCAAGTGCCGCTCGTTGAGCCCACATTGATTTCATTGAAACCGTTAACCAAGCTTGAAAGGGCGATCTCGATTCCGCCTGTACTCTCGACCCAAATTGCTTCATGGGCGTTGCCGTTACGAGTGACAGGGTCGGTTAATGTGTAGCCTCCAAGACAAATTAAGCCACCTGGTGCAATGACAACACTGACGGCAGTGCCATTGGTGAGAGGCGAACCAGTTTGTGCATTCGCATAGCTAAGATCATAGGTGCCAGTGAAAGATGTCGGCACTGTTGCCGGAGCTTCTTGAGCGAAAACGTTGGTACTGAGCACACCTGCCGTTAGCAGGGCGGCGCACGAGCGCATAGCAGTTTTTAAAGGATTAAGGGCAGTTTTCATTACAATTCTCTCCGGACGAGTACGACTGAATTAATAAAGGGTGGGCACGGATTGGGTGTTCAATACGTGCCCACTAGAATAATTCAGAGGCCGGGAGAGACAAACCCCCTGATCAGGGGGTTGAATGCTAAAGTTTAGTTATTTCAATCGCTTATTAAAAAAGGACAACGGAGCGAATACTCTTACCCGCATGCATTAAATCGAAGGCTTTGTTGATGTCTTCCAAAGGCATAGTGTGGGTGATGAGTGGATCAATACTGATCTTGTTTTCCATATACCAATCGACGATACGAGGCACATCTGTGCGGCCACGGGCGCCACCGAAAGCGCTGCCTTTCCATGAACGGCCTGTCACTAGCTGGAATGGGCGTGTGGAGATCTCTTGGCCAGCACCGGCCACCCCAATAATGAAGGACTCGCCCCAGCCTTTATGGGTACATTCCAAGGCTTGGCGCATCGTATTGACGTTGCCAATACACTCAAAGCTGTAGTCCACTCCGCC
This sequence comes from Gammaproteobacteria bacterium, assembly GCA_051252515.1. GTDB lineage: Bacteria > Pseudomonadota > Gammaproteobacteria > Pseudomonadales > Pseudohongiellaceae > UBA5078. The sequence continues at coordinate 36,047 of JBPOFS010000008.1, read as the reverse complement.
GCCGGTCATATCAATGATATGGTCCGTAACGTTCTCGACTTTCTTAGGGTTCACAAAATCGGTCATCCCAAACTGCTTGGCCAAACCTACTTTGTCTTCGTTGATATCCACGCCAATGATGCGGCCTGCGCCTGCCATGCGTGCCCCTTGAATCACGTTTAGGCCAATACCGCCAAGCCCGAACACGGCTACGGTGCTGCCCACTTCCACTTTCGCGTCGAATACCACGGCGCCAATACCGGTGGTGACACCACAGCCGATATAGCAAATCTTGTCGAAAGGCGCATCGCTGCGCACTTTAGCTACCGCGATCTCGGGCATCACTGTGTAATTAGAGAAGGTCGAGCAACCCATATAATGAAGAATAGGTTTGCCCTCGAAAGAGAAGCGACTAGTGCCATCGGGCATCAGTCCTTGCCCTTGGGTGCTGCGGATCGCTTGGCAGAGGTTGGTCTTAGGGTTCAAACAGAAATTACATTCGCGGCACTCGGGTGTATAGAGAGGGATGACCGTATCGCCGACTTTGAGTGATTTCACGCCTGGGCCGATTTCGACGACGACTCCCGCGCCCTCATGACCTAAGATTGCCGGAAATGCGCCTTCAGGGTCATCGCCAGAAAGAGTGAAGGCGTCGGTGTGACATATACCTGTCGCTTTCATCTCTATCAGGACTTCTCCTGCACGTGGGCCTTCAAGATCGACTTCAACAATTTCGAGTGGCTTTCCGGCGGCAAATGCAACGGCTGCGCGAGTTTTCATAGAGAATCCTGTGCCTATAGTGAAGGCGGTGACGAGTGAATGATAATTATCCCCGATTGTAATTGGGAGCACTCACCCTGTGCAAATGGTGATATTATTTCGCGCAATTAAATTTGAAGCGAAACCCGCGCAGCTTGCGGGTTTGGCAAACGTCATAATGAGTAGATTCCATGAGTAATACAGTGAACAGCGCTTCTGAGCCTCGCAAATATGTCCTGACTGTCTCTTGCCCTGAGGCCAACGGCATCGTGCGAGCGGTCAGTGATTTTCTCTTTCAACGCGGCGCCACGATTAGTGATGCGGCACAACATCGAGATCCCATAGTCGATCGTTTCTTTATGCGCGTAGAGTTCGAAGAGGTTGAGGGTAAAATTGCCGGTATCGAAGCGCTTGAGCAAGACTTTCAAAGCATCGCTACGCATTTCTCCATGCAATTTAACTTCTTTGATATGGCAGTGAAGCCGAAAGTCTTGTTGGCCGTGTCTAAGCATGGACATTGTCTTAACGATATTTTGCACCGCTGGAGTAGCGGCGTATTACCAGCCGATATTGTCGGCGTGGTGTCGAATCACGAAGAGATGCGCGGCATCACCGAGTGGTACAAGATTCCCTACCATTACCTTCCTGTAACCCCAGGCAACAAAGAAGCGCAAGAGAGCGAAATCCTGCGCATCATTAAAGAACAAAAAGTGGACCTTCTTGCATTGGCGCGCTATATGCAAATTCTTTCGCGAACGATGTGCGAGGCATTAGAAGGGCGTGCGATCAATATTCATCATTCGTTTTTGCCTGGTTTTAAAGGGGCAAACCCTTATAAGCAAGCGTATATGCGCGGCGTGAAGATCATTGGTGCCACAGCGCACTATGTCACAACTGATTTGGATGAAGGTCCAATCATTGAACAAGCCGTTGAGAAAATTGATCACAATTTCGATATTAATGGATTAGTACAAATTGGTCGCGATGCCGAATGTGCCGCCTTTGCACGAGCGGTCAAGTGGCACTGTGAGCATCGTATTATTGTCAATGGTCAGAAGACGGTGGTGTTTTAAGAGGCGAGTAATATGCGAATAGAGGCGTTAGCCTTTTGGCTCAACAACAAAAGCGCCTCTATATGTGGGGCTAGTTCATCGATATGCAGAGAGACCGTATGACTCTCAATCCATTCACATTGCCTGCCTAACTCCATGGCACCGACGCTTAAGGCTGAAGACTTCAGTTTGTGTGTCGCATGGATAATCTCTTGTTTTTCGTTCGCCGTTAATGCATCGCTGAGCGCAATTTCGATGTCATGTACAGAACGAAGATACGCCTCATACACACTATTCAGTGCTTCAGTATCGTTATCTAAAAGCTCTCTAAGTGAAGCGTTTTCAAGTTTCATTATTGTCCTATAGTAAAATCAATCGAGCTTACTCGCGAAAAGCTTTTCAAAATGCGTTGCAAAATGCGATTCTAACGGTATATGGGTAACGGCATTATCCTCGTCGCTTTATGTGTTTGTATAGTCGCTCTGGCATGTATGTTGCGTTGCTTATCCTATACAGGACGTTTTAAAACTAAGAAGATTACAAATTTCGTGTTACACGATCTGCAAATAATGTAACGTCTGTCTCAATAGCTGTTTGATTCACAGAGGATCTATTCAAGTCATGCATGGGATTATTCATAAAGCTTTGAAAGATATGGTCATCAAAGAGTTTGGGATTGAGCGCTGGGAAAATATTGAAGCAGCGGTAGCCCCAAGCAGTGATGTGTATATTAGTATGCAGGGGTATTCAGACGATGTTACCTACGGACTCATCGGCGCGACCAGTCAAGAGTTAGGCGAGTCGGTCGAGACTTGCCTTGAATTGTTCGGACAGTATTGGTTACTTGAAGCGGCCCCTGGTAGTTATGCCGATATCCTGGACGCAACAAGCGATCAACTTATTGGCTTTATCGCAAATATTAACTCCCTCCACGATAGAATTATTTCAACGTTCCCGAAGTACGTGCCTCCCGAATTTTATATTGAAAGCCTTGGTAGCGAGAGATATCAAGTGAACTATGTATCGACAAGAAAAGGGTTATGCCACTTCGTGATAGGCCTTCTTAAAGGTTTAGGGATTCGTTTTAAGCGTGAGCTCGTGATCGAAAGTTATGAACCTGTAGCTTGCGAGTCAGGCGAAGAATGGGCCTTTATTATCAGGGTGCCTGAGTGACAATGGACAATGTGGTTGAATACGAACAGCTATTGAATCAACTGTTCACGGCATCGTTTCGCCTAGATAAAGACTTGCGTATTACCCACATAAGCCCATTGCTCGGTCGTTATATCCCTGAGTTGAGGCCCGGTCAGCAGTTGCAAGACGCATTCGAACTCGTTCGTCCGCGTAACCTTTCTGGCAGTAATCTTAAACTCAAATTGCAATTAATCTTCTTGATGATTAGCAAAGAAAGCCGTTATCCCATACGGGGCCAGATAGTTGAATTGGGTGATAAAGGGTATATGTTGTGCGGCTCCCCTTGGTTATCACGAATGAATGACGATCAGATACATCAATATGAGTTAAAAGATTTCCCACTGCACGATGCTCAGCTTGATTGGCTTTTCATGTTAAGTGCTAAGAAACAACAAGTGAATGATTTGGAGAGGCTTTCTCATGATCTTGAAATTGCTAATGCGGAGGCAGAGGCCGCAGTAGAGTCGAAATCCGACTTTTTTGCGGTTATGAGCCATGAAATGCGCACTCCTCTGAATGCCATAATCGGTTCAATCAACCTTATGCCGCGCAATGCTATGAGCAAAGAACAAACCGAGCTTCTTGATATTAGTGTGAGCGCCGCCCACCAATTACTGTCTGTCATTAACGATGTGCTGGATTACTCCAAAATGGAGGCCGGTAAGCTGGAGATAGAGAACAGTGAGTTTCAGCTCTCCAATATTGTGACGGATGTTATTGCCATCGTAAATCCAATTGCATCAGCAAAAGGGCTGCAGTTAATTGAAGAGAAGGGCGAGGTGTTGTCCCAGTACGTATCGGGTGATAGCGGCAAGATAAAGCAGGTGTTACTTAACTTGTTAACGAATGCGGTGAAGTTTACTGAGACTGGCAGCGTAGAACTCAGAGTAGTCGAACGATCACGTACCGAATCGATGGTGGATATTGAGTTTCGAGTCATTGACACGGGTGTTGGTGTTTCGGAAGAAGATAAAGAAAAACTGTTTCAACAATTTTGGACCTCTTCGATATCCAATGGCTTTCAAGGAAGAGGAACAGGATTGGGGTTGGATATCGCAAAACGCATGACTGACTTTATGGAGGGCAATATTTCCTGCGAGTCACAGTTAGGCGTAGGCAGTACATTCATCGTCGAGCTGCCCTTTAAGCCTATAAGTAAAAATGAAGTCAATGTGCAGCCAATGAAGTCGATTGGCGATAGTGTCGTGAAATTACTCGAAGGCAAGCGAGTGCTTGTTGCCGAAGACAATCAAGCTAATCAAATTATTGCACGCCTAAGTTTGCAGAAACTCGGCATGGTGGTGGATATTGCCAATAATGGCTTTGAGGTCTTGGAGGCGATAGCTAGGGCTCCTTACGATGCCATTTTGATGGATATTGGTATGCCTGAAATGAATGGCATCGAAGTGACGCAAAAAATCCGACAAGATCTGCTACTAACAGAGTTGCCTATTATTGCCTGTACCGCACATTCTCGATCCATGACTTCTGGGGTGCGTGAAAAAGCCGGTTTCAACGGCTATGTGGGTAAGCCTATAGATAGAAACGAACTAGTTAAGGTATTACTAGATTGCATCGTCAAAGACGGGGTTATAGAGATAGACCCTTCATCGCAGGAACAAAGGCTCGCACCTGTGGTTGATGAGCTTATTTGTCAGAAAGATTTAGATAAGCTGCGCAACGATATTGGCGAGGATAACCTTAAAGCCGCAATCCAGGCGCTAATCTCTGAGTTAGATAAACGACAACACACCCTAAAAGAAGCTTTAAACAACAAAAGTTTAGTAGGCATTGCCGAGCAAGCTCATGCATTAAAGAGTAGTGCTGTTAGCTTTGGCGCAGCTCATCTCGCACAGACCGTTAAGAAGCTTGAAGCGTTAGCACTGGACTCTGATCCTGCCGCATTTGAGCTTACAGAGACCGTCATAGCGATTGCCGCACGGACGCGTGCTGCTTATATCAGTCTTTAATATTTAGTACCCCTTCTAGTTTCCTAGTCTCACCTCCGTTTAATTTCAGCTATCTTGCTGAATGCTAAACCTCTTTGTTTCAATTTCCGCCTTAGTCTCCTTGTGCAATTTGCACAGTGATTCGCATTTTGCAAATCAACTTTTCATTCTGCTTATTCCTGGCATTACTTTCTGTTGTCTTTCATTCCTCATCAAATAAAATTATAAGCTTAAGTGATTGATTTAAATGGATTAATAAAACTAAATTCTACATTTTTTAAACTTGGCCCGCGCTGTGCAATATCTATTACAAGTCTCTGCGAAGAGGCGGAGACAGAAACTTAAACGAACGATAAACAACATTAATAAAGGAAAACGATCATGAAAAAATTCAACTTGAGCAAGAAGCAACGCGGTTTCATCTTAACTTCAGAAGCAGTATTGCTTTCAACCGTTATGGTAGTTGGCATGACTACTGGCCTCGTGACATTGCGCGATTCGATGAACGCTGAGCTAGAAGATGTTGCTGAAGCCATTGGCTCAATTGATCAGAGCTACTCTTTCAACGGTATTGAGAACGACCAGAACTCAGCAGGAATTGCTGGTTCAGCTTTCGGTGACAGTATTGACGCGAATGCTGGTGACGGTGTGACTTGGTCTTACACAGCGGTTGACCTTATAGAAGGTGATGCGGGTGTTGCTGCTCCAAGTGCTGGCTCTGCAAGTGCTACTGCTGCGGCCGTTCGACCTTAATTGATGTTCGCTACCTGTAACCCCTGCCTATCAATCGGCAGGGGTTACAGGAACCCGAACTAACAAAGACTATATTCCGATAGATAAGTCTCGCTGATAACGAGAAAGGAGGAAAAAATGAGAGCAAGACGAACACGAGGTGGAGCCACAATTCTCATTATGACCGTTGTTATCTCAGGAGCTTTGACCTCTATCTTGGGCATAAGACAAGTTCAAAGAATCACTACTGAGCCTCAATGGGTGGCAAGTGCTGACTTGATCCAGGGGCAAATTATAAGCCGCTCTCAGTTGGTAGAAGTTAGAGCAAAAAGTGATGAGTTTTCAGTAAAAGCAGCGAATCAAATAATTGGGAAAATCCTCACAGAAGACAAGAGTGTAGGCGAACCCTTTTATGCATCTGATTTTACAGCACCGCCTAAAAGCTGGTTAGCTCAGAAAGTGCCAGAAGGGCGAGTACTGTACACACTAGTTCCGCACAACAATACGATCCCTTATACATTATTGCGTAATGGAGACCGATTCGATGTGTTAGTAACAGGGCGGCGCGGAGTTAGAACCGTCGCACAAGATGTTCAGCTTATTGGAGCGTTAGCCGCTAAAGGCAGCAAAACCGATGATAGTGGCCGTAACCTAATTACGCGACTGACATCAAGTAGTAACTCTGAAAGTAATGAAGATAACGGCGATACCCCTTTGATCATTGCAGTGAAGCCTGGGGAGATCTACCCCCTAGCGAGTATTTCAGAAAGCGATATGGTGTCTTTAGTTCTGCACGGAGAGACAGAAGTACGTGATGGCGAACTTTTAAATATTAACCCTATGGCAGCATCGGGATACCAGATTGAAGTGTTTAACGGCCAGGAGAGATCGCAAGTCTATTTTGGTTTGTAAGTGAAGAATGATTAGACCGCTCGGCAGTGGCAACACGTTAGAGGCGGCGTCAAGCAACACCAATTGAGGATACACCAATGTTAAACAAACTATTTTCATACGGGAATACGAAAACGGCCGCAAGTGTAGACGTAGTCGACCAAACTTTGAATCGAGTACGTCAGTTAATTCACCAGCGTATGATCGACTCAGTAGAGTCGGATGGCATTGAGGTGTTATCCAACCTTGAAAGTATAAAAGGCCAAATACAGTGGTTACTAAGTGAATTAGAGAACAACAAAGGCTTTGATTTTAGTGATGAAGAAAAAGAGAAAATCGAACACGAGATAATTCTAGAGCTGGATGGTATGGGGCCGTTGGCTCCATTGATGATGGATACTGAAGTGTCTGACATCCTGGTGAATGGTCCTGCTGAAGTATGGGTCGACAAGCATGGCAGTTTGCAGAAAACTGATGTGCAATTTGATAATCAAGCTCATCTCAAGCGGTTTGTTGATCGTTTGCTTGCCTCACAGGGAAAAGCGCTCGATAGCAGCCATCCAATGGTTGACGCGAAACTTCCAGACGGTAGCCGAGTGCATGCCGTAATTCCTCCATTGTGCAACATAGGCACAGTGGTCTCTATACGTCGATTTCAACAGCATACCCAAACGGTTGAAGAGTTGTTGGCGCAAGGCTTTGTGAGCCAAGGGGTCATGAGCCTCTTACAACTATGTGTCGAATCTGGCTTGAACATCATAATCTCAGGTGGCGCTTCCGCTGGAAAAACGTCATTACTTAATCAACTTTCCGCTTCAATACCAGACAACGATCGAGTGATCACCATCGAAGAAACAGCGGAACTGAAATTGCGCAATATGCACAGTATTCCGCTGGAAACTCGAAGCGCCAATATGGAAGGTCGAGGAGAAGTTAATCTGCGCGAACTGCTACGCACGGCATTAAGGATGCGCGCAGACCGTATTATCGTAGGGGAAGTCCGAGGTGCGGAAGTTTTCGATATGTTGCAAGCGATGAATGTGGGACACGATGGCAGTATGACGACTGTCCATGCGAATAGCCCCGTTGATGTTATTAGCCGACTAGAAACCCTGGCGTTAATACAAACCCAAAACTTTACGCAACAGTCGATTAGGGGAATGATTGGCTCGGCTATTCAAATCATTGTGCAGTTGACGCGATACTCAGACGGTACGCGCGCTATATCGAGTATCTGCCGACTAAAGCTAGAGCAGGGTGAATTAAAGACGTTCCCAATGTACACAGGAACTAGATCTGCGGACTACAGCAGTAACACCCGAAGCGAACAGCTTGACGAGCAATGCGCACTTTTAGATGAGATTGCAACTAAGGGATATGACATTGCAGAGATCAAAAGCCAGCTAGTGAAAGAGACAAAGGAGTTGTCATCATGTCATTAGACCTTATTCTGTTAATACTCTCTGCGTCTCTCACTCTCGGTACTGTAATGACGATGATTGTTCGTCGACGCCCGAGTCGTTCGAATGATTTTTCAACTAGTAATGACAGTGTATATGCAAACTTGAGTGGTTTGTCACGCATGTTACGTGTGTTATCGATCAATGCTCACCCGATTCTATGTCTAGCATTGCTAACCATGCTTAGCTTCTCTGTGGCTTTAGGGCTTGTTGAATTCTTTTTGCTTCCAACGCTATGGATTCCCATCATCGGTTTAGGGCTTATTGGGATTTGTCTCTATATCGCCTATGAGATGTCAATGCACCGTCGCCGTCGTTTTGAAGCGAAATTGCCAGAGGCTATCGAGATCATGCAGGCAGCAAGTGTTGCCGGTGCGACTCCCCAGGCGGCGATACAGTCGGTTGTTGAATACAGTACAAAAAACGTCAAGAGTGAGTTTCAGGTTCTTTTGATCGCGCTTCAATATGGCGCACCTATAGAGAGTGCAACCGCAAGGATCAGTGCACTTTATGATTCGGAAGGGACGCGAATGTTGATGCAAGTGCTAATCGCGACTTGGAACATGGGAGGTCGATTAGACGTGTTACTCACCTCAGTCTCGAAAATGGTGCGTGAGCGACTAAGTATGCGCTTGAAAGTGGCCGGTAAGCTTTCCGGTGCAAAACTTTCTGCGATATTCATGGCACTGGCTCCTTATGCTTTGATCCCGTTTTTTATATCTAATCAACCGCAATGGTTGCAGATATTCCTGGATCATCCTTATGGCCTAAAAGCGATCGGTATGGCTGTAGGATTGCAGCTAATAGGTGCTATTTGGTTACGTAAAATATTGAAGGTGGCGTTATGAGTACGAACTGGTGGATTGATGCAGTATTACTATTAGCGCTTATAGTAGTGGTCGTTGCGATCTATAAACTTTCTATTAGGGAGTTCTCTTTAGTACAACGAGGTACTAAGGACAACAACGACTGGGAACAATGGGAGAAAACAAACCCGCTTTATCCTGCGAAAACTATTCGGTATGCAGGCTTCATACCGAGCAATTTCTTCCTAGTTTATTTGTGTGCCAAATTCGTACTTGCACTAGTCATTCCACTGCTTTATCTAGAGTTTTCAATAAGCACCGCAGAGTTGTGGGAGCCACTGTTACTTGGCGTTATAAGCTTCTTCGCAGTGGATATGTTTATCTACTTTCGCGCTAAAAGTAGAAAGCAACAAGTTCAGAACTCGGTTAGTTATTTTGTGGACCTGTTAGTGGCTTTTCTTAAATCAGGATTAAGTTTAACCAATGCGTTCGAGCGTGCCGCCGAACATGGTTTGCCCAAAAATACCCCCCTAGCGAAAGAGGTCAACTTGGTAGCTAGCGAAATGAAAGTGGGGCTTGAGTGGCAGAAAGGGTTTGAGAAATTGGCGACACGTACCGGGGCTCAAGAGCTGCAACGCTTATCGCTACTAATGAAAGTAGGGCATAGCACCGGAGCACCTTTAGTGAAGTCATTAAGCGATTTTGCTGACCTGTTACGAGAAACACAGAGTGAACGTATCAATATGCTTTTGAACCGTAAGTCCTTAGAGGCGCTTATTCCGACTCTTTTGTTGGGAATGCCCGTGTTCTTAGTGTTGGTGTTCTTCCCTACGGGCGTACAGATCTACGAAGCATTCTCAATGTTTAAGACTAACTGGTAAGGGGTAGATAATGAAAAATAGACAACTACAAGCTCAACAACCAGGTCTTTACCAGGGCGGTTTCATTCTTACACTTGAATTGATGTTGATTCTAACGGTCCTAGGGATAGGGCTGTTGGTAGGGGTAGTCGCCGTTCGAGATGCATTGTTTCAACACTACGCGTCGGAGCAAAGCAAAGAAATATACGTCAGTGATGCTAATGATACGCGGATAGGTAAAACGATTGGCTTTGATGAGCACGAAGCACCGCTACTGCTATTTGTGGATCGTAGCCAAGCCCAGAATAATCGGGTCCTTCTTGGAGTAAGAGACGACCGATTTACAAGCCGAGAACCTATCTATTACACGCTGCCAAATTGCCAGGGCGACCCCTGTATGAAGCGCCCAAGTAGTGAAGATATTGATAACCAAGGGGTGGATTTTCTTCCGGGAACTGGCGCAGTAAGCTATCTTTATGCCTTACAGCAAGGTCCAACTTATGGGGTTGGGGCGGGTTCTAGTGATCGCTTGAAAGGGACGTTGTATCGTGCCACAGAACAATCTTGCCCAGTGACGTTGGTAGGAGCAGTGTTAGGGTCGCGATGGATCTCTCAGAAAGTGGTTTCCGGTGAACCATGTGAACCCTTTGTTCTGCCGCTCCCGACAGTGGACGCGACGAACTCTAATAAGAATTGCAAGCCAAAGGATTTGTTGGCAGGTGTTTGTATCGAAAGTGGCGGGCTAGTGCTAGCGCAATCCGTTGCAGATCCGAGCTTACCTGGTATTAATGTACTTGATGGGCTAACCGCGCCGTTTTCAGTGAACTTGCCGATAGATAATGATCCTAGTGCTTGGCACTATACTCCGCCTCGTTCTGAAGTTGGTCAATGATCAAAGGAGATTCGAGCTTTTATCCCAATGTCGATTCAATAAGTTCGATGATGGATGCGTTGAATTCGCGATATGTGACAAAGCGGTTAATCCCTGAGTTCATTGCTTGGCTTAATAGTGCTGGTTCTAGTTTATCGCCAACTAGAATAATAGGAATCAATTTTGTTTTCTCATGCGTCTTAAGCTGTTCTAGTAGCATCAGGGTTTCGCTAGAATCTTTAGTCATGTCTATAAGCAGTAAGTCGGGTGAGTTCTGTATAGCTAATGCAAACCCTAAAGGTCCTCTCATTGCACTACTAACGCTAATATCTTTGCGTCCAGCAAGTATGATTTCGAGTTGCTTGAATTGAGTGACGCTATCAACTATGTAGAGTATTTTTTGTCGAATTCCCGTGTCAGCGCTACTAGAGCTTTTAGTTTCTTGAGCTTTTGCCTCCAGCGAATCTTTTGGTGCTTTCCTTGGCAGTGTTAGGTGGAACGTACTGCCAATGCCAAGCTCGCTCTCTACTGTTATTTGTCCATGCATGCTTTGCATAATGGCACGGCAAAGAGCAAGGCCAATGCCATTCGAATCTGAAGAATCGGTACGAGTCAGTATTTCAAAAATGTGTTCGGATATAGTCGGGTCAATTCCTTTCCCTGTATCTCGTATGCTAATCAACACTTGTTGATCGCTTTCAACAGAAACGTCAATCTCAACCTTTTCTTTTGGCGAACTGTACTTAATAGCATTGGTCAATAGTTTTCTAAGCACTTGCAATAGACTGTCTTTGTCTACATGTACAGTGAACGTCTGCTTTACCGTCGAATTTATTACAACTTCAATTTGTTTTTTGTTAGCGTATACACTTAGTTGCTGCGAGCATTCCTCTAATACGGGAATCAATGGAATCTCTTCAAAAGTGCGCGAATCGGTCGCTAATGCAAGCCTTGCGTATTCAAGCATTTTCTTTGTGATGCTTGTCAGCTGTTTTCCACCATTCAAAATTTCTTGAAAATGCTGTTTTTGAGCAGGATTCAAAAGTGTCTCGATATCAGACGAAAGTATTTCACTGAAGCCTATGATGGCATTGAGAGGCGTTCTAAGTTCGTGACTTAAGCTAGAGAGTAGTTCTAGCTGCGATTTAGTGCTGTTCTCTGCAATATTGATCGCGCTCAATAATTTACGCTCTGTACGTTTTTGAGCACTAATATCACGTCCGATAACGGTAAAGAAACGAGTATTATTGATATTCGAAGCGGACACAGACAATTCAACAGGGAACTGAGTGCCATCTTTTCTCAGCCCGACGTAATTGTATTTGGAACTTAAAAATATTTTGTCTGCACCAAAGGTGTCGCTACCTCTGAGAAACTGCTCGGCTCTTTCAGTAAATGAATCAGGTATTAATGCTTTTGCGTGTAAACCAGTGAGCTCAGAGCCACTGTAACCAAAGAGTTGCGAGGCAGCCAAGTTGTGAGACTCAATGATCCCCGTTTCATCAAGAATGACAATGGCGTCATAACTGGTATTGAAAATGGCATTGAGCCGAGATTGATTGTCTCGCAGCAGTTCAATGTTGCGAGTACGTCTTTCCAACTCTTCTTCTGCCAGAATATTCGTTAACCGCAGTTCAAGTTGATCAATGACAAGATTTGAGAGGTCTTCTAATACCTTTACTTGTTCTTGGGTAAAAGTTCTTGGTACTGTATCGATAACGCAAAGGGTTCCTAGGTTTTCACCTCTTTGAGTTCGTAAAGGTGCCCCAGCGTAAAATCGTATGTTTGGATCGCCTTTGACTAGCGGTGATTCTGCAAAACGTGAATCACTCAATGTATCGGCAATAATCATCGTTTCATCGTCAAGAATCGTATGGGCGCAAAATGCGACATCACGAGAGGTTTCTGAGACATCTAGACCGATTTTGGACTTGAACCATTGTCTGGATTCGTCCACGAGGGACACGAGTGCGATAGGGGTTTCGAAATAGGCCGCTGCTATGCGTGTGATACGGTCGAACCCTTCTTCTGCCTCCGTATCTATAATACGATAGCGATGCAATGCCTCAAGGCGTTGCTCTTCGTTTTCAGGTATCTCGGAATAGTATTTCAAGTGTCAGAGCTCTCGCTTCAATGCTATATTGATTGACGACAAACTAAGGTTATCATGTTGTACGTGTAATTCCTGTCTGTTAGATCAATATACACAATAATGTAGAGGTTTGAGAATGGGTTTGAACGCAGCTAACGTTGAGAGTGTCGATGTCGTCGTTGTAGAGGACAGCATTCCCACAAGCATGCTTTACCAAGGTTTCCTTGAATCCTCAAATTACAGTGTAAAAGTGTTTCATGATGGCTTTGAAGCAAAAGAGTTTCTTCTTAAATACCCTCCCAAAGTGCTTGTGCAAGATGTTCACTTACCTGGCATCAATGGGCTAGAGATCGTCTCTGCTGTCGTGGATGCCAAATTGCCAACACAAGTGATCGTGGTAACAGGTGAGGGCTCGGTCGACACGGCTGTTGAAGCGATGCGTTGCGGAAGTTTTGATTTCATTGAGAAACCTTTTTCTAGAGAAAGGCTTTTGGTGACAGTCGCCAATGCTATGCGCCAAAAAGACCTCCTCTCTATAGTTGAGACTTACCAAGACCAAATCGATATAAAAAGTTATCACGGGTTTGTAGGTGGCTCGTTACCCATGCAAGTGGTGTATCGCATTATCGAAAGTGCAGCGTTAAGTAAGGCTAGTATTTTTGTAACAGGGGAGAGTGGCACGGGCAAAGAGCTCTGTGCGGAGGCTATCCATAAAGCCAGTGATCGTAAAGATGGGCCATTTGTAGCGCTTAACTGCGCGGCTATCCCTAAAGAGCTATTTGAATCAGAGATATTTGGGCATGTGAAGGGAGCGTTTAGTGGCGCTAGTAGTGACAGAATAGGTGCTGCCGAACAAGCGAGTGGAGGCACATTATTTCTAGATGAATTATGTGAAATGGATATTGACCTACAAGCTAAATTATTACGATTTATTCAAACGGGTAGTTATCAGAAGGTTGGCTCAAATAGTACAAAAGTGGTAGATGTACGATTTGTCTGTGCAACCAATAGAGATCCAAAGGTGGAGATTGCCAATGGGCGTTTTCGTGAGGATCTTTTCTATCGCTTGAACGTAGTGCCTATACAGTTGCCCGCACTGCACAAGCGAGATACTGACGTCCTGCACATTGCTAGTAAATTGCTTTTACAGTTTACGAAAGAATTGAATAAGCAGTTTTCTGGACTTGCACCTGAAGTAGAAGAAGCATTTATGCAATACCCATGGCCTGGCAATGTTCGCGAGTTACGCAATGTAATCGAAAACACAGTCATTATGAATACAGGCACATTAGTAGAAATGCCAATGTTACCAGAAAGCTTCAGAACCGCGCTGCTCGAATCTAAAGGGGCCGTCAAAGCAACAGGTCCCGCTTTTAAATCACCGGCCCGAAATGTTTCTAGTGCGTTAGGTACTGAAATACAGCCTTTGTGGATCACTGAAAAAGACGCCATTGAGACGGCTATCGCTCAATGTGATGGGAATGTGCCCGTTGCGGCCGCCCACTTGGGTGTCAGTGCCTCGACTCTTTACCGCAAAATAAAAAATTGGGAAGCGAGCTAACGTTAAATCGTTTGTTGTTTTGTTTGAATCATCACTTTTGTCATTATGAGATTTGATTTGCAAATTGCGAATCAAATCGACACTTCTTCCAGTATCCCCCCTTCTTATATGGCTTATTTTCAACGATGCTTGAATTATGTATATTTTAAGTTGTTGTAAAATAACAAGTTAATGTTATTTCCTCTGCCGGCGCCAATGTTGGTGTGACTCCTGCAATACCTATCTCCAGAAGACATCAAATTAGCGCGAATACATCGCTGCACACGGGATTTTCCTGTACTGGAGAAGTTTAATGAAGGCCTACTTAGCACTACTATTAACTGTAATGACTGGATGTTCACATCTGTCGTATGGCCCGAAAAATTTCGATTACAAGCAGATCCGTGATAACCGCGAAGCGCGTTTTCTTGCGTCGTTAAGAGTGGATACAGATAGCGACGGTGTTTTTGATTATTGGGATCAATGCGATGCGACTCCTGTATTGGTGCAAGTGACTACACACGGCTGTCCCTTCGATAAAAATGGTAATGGTTTGCCCGATTTTCAAGAGCAGATCCAAACGCCGGTTGCCGCTGTCACTTACTCTGCAAAACCTACAGCTCCTGTTCTTCCTACCCCTGTACTAACCGCACCTTTGTCATCGAGCGATATGGTGTTATTGAAAAATTTTCATGGCTTTGATTTCGAAAGCGAAAAATTAACACCTGTAATGGCGCAAGAATTGGCAACACTAACAAATGATATCAATGGCAATGACAACATTATTGCCATTGAAGTGACTGGTCATACTGACGATAAAGGCAGCGCGACATACAACTATGCGCTCGCGTTAGAGCGAGCGCAGTCGCTTGCTAACAAGTTTCAGATGGAACTACGCACCGATGTTCAAGTGATGGTGCGAGCGATGGGAGAACTAAGCCCAATCGCAGATAACGCTCTCGAAGCAGGGCGAGCACTCAACAGGCGTGTGGAAGTTCACGCATTCTATAAATAATACAAAAATAGCAACATCCTTGAGGAAAAGGTTATGAAAACAATGATGGTAATGCTTTCTCTGCTGCTGATTTCAACGCCGTTGATCGCGCAGTCAGATAGACAAGGAACGGGACTTCGGTTTGTAGAAACCGCGGATGGATCTAGGTCAAACGAGATCAGAGAACTTGTTCAGTGGACTCACACGCGATTGGTTTTTAGTAAACAATTGGATCGTGTGGCGGTAGGCCAGTCGGATATTCTAGAAGTCGAAGTGTTGGGTCCACAAGAGGTCCTTATCCTGGCAAAGAGTGTCGGGCGTACAAGCATCATAGTGTGGTACCCCGATCAAACAACTGAAACATTTTTGTTTGGTGTGAATACGGATCTTTCTGTACTACGCGAAGCTTTGAAGGATATTTATCAGGATATTCGCTTGGAGCTTGCCCCTGATCGAGCGGCACTAGTTTTACGAGGAACTGTTCCTACAGTGAATTTTCGTATCGCTGCAGAGAGCGCTGCCCATAATTACCTTAATGCTGAACGTGAGTCGTCAGGCTCTAACGCATTGAGTGCCTCGCAGAATAATGCAGCGGATTTGCTTGCGAATATTTCCAATTTTTCGAGCAGTAATTCTATAGGAAACACTGAAGGCGAGATTGCCATCATAAATCTAATCCAAGTAGAGCAGGTACCTCTCACGACAAAAGTGAAAGTCGAAGAAGCGATCTCTCAAGTGGGTGGTGAAAACGTCATAGTCAGTCGAATCCGCCGCGGTGACCTTAATAATGATGGGCAGGACACGTTGTTATTGTCAGGGACTGTGCAGACGCAAGTAGACCTTGTGCGAGTGCTTAACATCGCATCACGATTGTTTTCAGGCTCTGAACAGAACTTCGAAAACGGTGGAGACTTGAAAGTGCTAGCAAATGAGTCTGGCTCTTTAGTGGGCCAGGGGGGAGGCGGATCTGGTTCAAACTCGAATAGTTTTCTTTCAGGCTCTGGCTCGGATTCATTGAATAACCGGATTGAGTCCAATGTGGGTAGAGCAAAGCTATTGTCCTCTGCGGATGGGCGCATATTGTCAATGATCGAAGTGATTGACCTTCCACAAGTGCGAGTATCTGTACAAATGTACGAAGTTAGTCGTAGCCGCATGAAGAACTGGCGTCCAGATTTGTCATTAGTGAGCAGCGATTTCCGCAATGACTCGAACGCTACTGACGGAGAAAGAATTGGGGCTTCCGGTTCACAGATTGCGAACGCACTGCAAGTGATAGGTGGCTCGTTAAGCAATCAATTCCAGCTAGGTAACAGCAATATCGCCTTTGATGTTCTGTTCTCAATGCTTGAGAAAGAAGGTATCTCTCGAACATTGTCGAAGCCTAGTCTTACCGTATTGGCCGGTGAAGAAGCAGTATTCAACATTGGGGGTGAAGTACCGGTACCCAGTGCCTTTGCCCCTTCAGGTATTAGTACTGGCGACTCAGTAGGCAGTAATACTTCAGGAGTGTTCAGCGGTACAGAGTTCCGTGCCTTTGGTGTCCAGTTGCTTGTTCGCCCCCTTGTAGGTGAGGACGACCGTATCACTATTGATGTGAACCCTACTATCTCGATGCCAGACACTTCATTAACGCAATCGATTGCCAATGCTACAGGCACAGGACTAAACACAACGGCCTTTAACACTCGTAGTCTTAACACCACGACACGCTTACGTGATGGTCAGCCTCTTGTTATCGGTGGTTTGGTATCGCGAGACATTAGTGAAGGCGAGGACTACACGCCAGGGTTGAATAAACTGCCATTGATAGGGAAGTTCGCAGAGGCGTCTTCGAAATCTGATTCGGACAGAGAGCTTATTATTATTCTTACGCCGAGCATCATTCGTGACCCTTCAGAGAATACTGGATTGTGGGAGTTTCCCTCAACGCGAGAATTGATCCAAACCGGTGTAGGAATGCTTGGAACCAACTTATTGCAGTCAAACGCTAATACGTCTTTTAATACTGGAGAATAACAATGACTCACCTTAAAAAAGCCATTCAAACGATTAGTGTTGCAACGATTTGTGTTCTATCGATCGCCTGTTCAAGTGTTCAACACACAGAAATGAGCCGAGCGAATCCAGACCAACGCTTAGACGAAATGATGGGGATGTATGAGCTAGCACAAGGGGTAGGGGACGGTTGTCATGAGATTTGGACTGCCAATAACGCCACAGTGGATTGTCAGAGAATCCTCAATGAGATCGAACGACTCTATGTCGAGTTTCCAAACCACGAACGTATCGTGTTTAGCAATGCTGTCATTAATTATGAGATGGGCAAGCGAGAAAACGCACAATGGTTATTAGATCAATTGGAACTTTTCCAACGAGCTAACCCTGAAGCCGCGATGCTACGAGCAGAGATCGCCATTAAAGAAGGCAATCTTAAATTTGCAGATTCATTGGTAGAGCGTCAAATTTTATTGCTTCCTAGCAACTCTGGGCTGCGTGAATTGAAGGCTTCAATCGCCTACCTAAAGAAAGACTATGACACCGCAAAACAGTCGCTTTCGGTTGCCGGTCGATTGGGGGCTCCTGCTTGGCGTCTGGCTTACCACCACGGCTTGGTGAGTGAGGCACAACTGAACTGGGGAAGTGCTTGCCAGTTCTACCAATCGTCGATTGATCAGAAGTCTGATTTCAACTCTGCGTTAGCACGATTAATAGGACTCATTGATAAGGCCGACTGTGCCTCGGCGGTAGCCTATATACAGTAAATTTTTATTGCAAAGAAGGTCCTCAATTACGCCAGTCGAGCTATTTCCGACTGGCGATTTTTTTATCCGCTGAACACCTTTTTTAAATAAATTCCCGTTTGCATTGCCCTACTATTTTCCCACCGCCTTTTCCGCCCTCCGGCCCCATGTCGATGCAATACTTGCGTTAGTTGTTCTATAGTCATCATATCTTGGTATCAAGACGTTTGAGAAAAATTTTCATGTCATCATCACGAAAGGGCATGCGATCCATATTCATCATTCGGTTTTACCTAGGTTTACAGATGAAGATCCATATAAGCAGGTATATATTAGCGGTGATAGGATCATTGGTGCTGCATCGCCTTATGTCACGACAGCCTTAAATGAAGGTCCAATCATTGAGAAATCAGGTGTAAACTTATTACTATTTCGACAGTAATAGGCTTGTAGAAATTTATTTCGAACCCAATTTTCTACGTTTCCACTAGCAGTCAAGTGGCGTTGTTAGCGCTGTATTGTTGTGTGGATTTAGAGCGCGGTGGTACTCTGAATCATTAGTTATCGCCTATACTTAATGGTAGCTGTGTCATTTAGTAACAATTTTAGTGAGTAAGTGTCAGGTAATCCTTTTAATTATTAGATTGAGCGAGTGCTGTAATATTGCTCTTCGTTAAGCCAGTTTTTCGTAAGTTAAAGTATTGAGTTGGCTAGATAATTATGTCACATTGTTTTTTCGCAAATATCGAGACCACATACCTTGAATGTAAATATTTTTAATCCTAGATCTACTAAAAAAATGCAAGGTGCGCAACTCCAATCATCTCATAAAATATTGGTTGTCGATAACGAGCCTCTGGTTGTTGAGGAGTTAATTGAGTTTCTCACGAGTAAAGGGTTTGAATGTATCGACGCTGTGGGTTCTCACGATGCGTTAATTCAGTTTACCTCTAACCCCGATATAGACCTCGTAATTAGTGATTTTAGAATGCCCGAAATGACTGGTATCCAGCTGTTGGAGGCGTTGAAGAAGACCGCCGAGAAGGGGCGGATTTTTGAGATTATAATTTTTACTGGCGACGCTGGTACAACGGATGTGATTAATGCCTTACGGGCAGGTGTTGCGGATTATTTTCAGAAACCGCTCGATCTTACGCTACTTGTAGAGGGAGTTGCTCGAGTGCTTGCGAAAATAGAACGTAGGCAAGCAGAGTCTCGTGTGCAACTTCTTAGTAAAAATCTAACACTATTGAGTAATTCTTTAAGTGAGATCGTTCAAGGGCCAGAAGATATGAGTCTGGTGTTAGGAACTACATCGCGGAACAAAGGTGGAACAGAAACTTCGGTATCACCTGCATCCCGAAAGGTGATAGGTGCTGAGGAAGGAAAACTTGCACCTCGTCAGAAAGAAGTGGCAAAATTTATCACACAAGGATTAACAAATTACCAAATTGCATGTGAGCTAGGGATTTCCGAAAACACCGTAAAAATCTACGTATCGCAGATTTTACGGACTTATAATCTGCGAAATCGAACCCAATTAGCGCTTTTACTTAAAGGCGACTCTTGAAGTAACGCCTGATAAATAATGTTTCAGCTAAGGAACCCAGCTGATGATTACCTCGTTTCTTAATAAATTCTCTGTATCTGGTGGAATCTTTGGCAGACCAAAAACACTCAAGTCGATTGTAGGTAATGCAGGCTCGCTAGGTAAGTCAGCCTGAAAGCAAAGCTTGAGTACGCCATCGCTAATCGGCTTTTCATAATAGAGCGCCTGCCCATCACACGGAGATACTCGCGTAGAGATCCAGGTGTGACCATCGATCGCGTTTTGAATCACCTCTTGGATTTTAGCTTCTTGTGTTACAGCAATAATTGAACGGGAGGCTTCTCCTGCTATTAAGCCTAATGTTTGTTTGTGCAGTAAAATTAGCGAGTAACAAATTATTCCATAGAAAATAAGCAATAGTATTGGGAAGACAATAGCGAACTCAATAGCGCTGGCGCCTGTTTGTACTTTAAGGTTTGCGTGGGGCGGTACTTTAGTCATTGACACATTTATATTCTTTTAGATTATTAAGGAGGCCGCTGGTGTATGAATATTGAGGATGTTTATGCGCATCGGGTTCAACTCAAGCCCTAGGGCACTTAACAGCGGCAATAAGTGCTCATTAAGACTGCTGCGTAACGTCTGTGCGAGATCAGTTCCAGGCGGTAGCAGTTCGTTTAGATTAATGGTGACCTCTTCGTTATTGATTGCCCCACAAATACGAATTCCGACCACGTTGATTATGCAGTTTCTAACATTCATGCTTAAAGGGATGCTTATATCGTCAAATGTATAAGGCTGGCTTAATAGGCCTATTGAGGTAGAGGTTTGTTCCGGCCACTGGATTGTTTGTCCACCTTGTTTTATTGGAAGAACAATTGGATTTGTTATCTCTAGGTTAATGGGCTCTATCGACACTAGTTGTTTTAAGTTAAGTAGTCCTAGCAGATTATTAAGTAAATTCTCAATAACTGATACTTCTTCGAGTATCGGTAAAATGGACACCTTGATAGTTAAGCCATTATCCTCGGCATCACTCGAAAGCAACTCCGTATAACCCCCAATGGCAACATTGAATTCACCAGTATTCGCTGTTCTCTCTGCATCTGATATGCCTGCATAGCCATGGATACCGCTAAGATTAAGTTGCAGCTCTACATTAATAAGATCGGCAAGGTTCATAGCGAACTCTGCGTTAAGTGACATTTGGGCAGGTGAGGCTTCTGTGCGCCACCTAGTGCACGCAGGCTCGCTTGCGGCCGGAACCGAACCATCGGCGCAGCCTACTTTTCCGATAGCGATTTGCGGTGCTTGCATTATATTGAGACGTAGCTCTTGTAGCTTTACGAGCCCCGCTAGATCAACGCTTGTGGCAGGCACTACAATAGCGCCGGTGTCGGCAAGGCATGCGTGGTCGACGCCGGTTTGACACTTGTGTGCAAGCAGAATTGCAGTTTCGAGAAGCGCGCCAAACTCGAAATCAGTGGCCATAAGTTTGCGAATATCGTAACTGTCCTCGATAGTACGGTCGATCTCGAGCATATCTCCTAGTGTTAAAGAGAAAGTCGAAAGGGTGCTATTGGTATTCAGTGCATCTGCGATTGCGTTAGCGTCATGCGAAGAGGGTGGGTTGCTAATGGCAGCTGCTGCGATATCAGCTAACTCTCCGAGGCTAATTTCAGTCGCTAGTAACTCTTCCATAGTGGCTGCTGAGCTACTCATTGCAATCGGAAGCATTTCGTTCCGAAAATCCAGTAAGGTCAGTTGCTCATAGAGGATGCTCTCATTATTGATTAAAGCGAGACAAAGCGCGCTACCTGCTATTTCGTTTAATAAGGTTCGTAAAAGTACGCTGTCATCTGAGCACAGCGTAAGAAGGCTTGTTTGGGCAGAAAAAGCTACAAATAGGGAAGGTTTTGCTACCGCTTTCTTCATCATAAGCCTCGAAGTTGGAGTTAAACATTCTCCGTTCGAGGGGGGCTGATAGTCGCCAAATGGGAGCAAAGCGGCAAGGTTGACAATTAGGCTAGCACAGGTTTCTTTAGATACTCGAACCTCTAATGCATCGTAATGAGTGACATCGGTTGGGCAAGTACTAGCGGTACAACTCACTCTTACACCGCTAGATTGGTGTACACCTAGTTGTTCGACAGTGGCTACGATATTCCAACTATCGTTTGGTAAGTTTCGGTTGATGCTTGTTTGCGCTAATGTGCGCAGTGCTTCGATATTTTCGTTGTCTAGTAGTAATCCGTTGAATACGGTCGTGCTACTTGAGGCAACATCGAGAGCGGCTATGTCCGCGATATGCTGTAGTTCTTGCGCCTCCCAATAAAGTCTCGCGGCATCCAGAGTTAGTGCGGTACAAAGCACAGCGCTTCCTAGTACAAAAATACTCAGGAGCCCAGCAGAACCCTTTTGGCGTTCTAACCCAGGAGCACTCTCAAGCCTTTTTCTCTGAATCATAGGACGACTTCCAATCCATAGGCCGTCCAATGGAATAGTGGATTTTGGCCTTATGATCGAGGCAAGAAACTCACTAATTAGCGTTAAGTTTCGCTAGTTGTCGGGGTGATAGCTTCAGTGACTTTTTCAAACGCTGCGGTTAACGCGTCATTCATTGCTCCGTCACTGCCAAATATCGAAACGAGTAAGAGCGCGACTAAACCTGCAACAACCGCATATTCAATTGCTGCTGCGCCAATCTGCTTCTTTCTAGAGGTTGGTGTAGGACGAGTGATTTTTTTTATACCCATGACTTTATTTCTCCACTAATACTCTGATAGCAATTTAATTTGAACTGCTCCGTCATAGTAGTGAAGTTATGAGGAAAGTATATACAACTAAAGTATTAGCCCTATCTGGCTATATCGTACGTGGGGGGTTGGCTTTAGAGTGCCACATTAAGCAACCATGTTCTTGTACGGTAGGAAAGTATGGCCGGATCAACGCAGAGGTATAAGCATTGAGTAGTCGTTTTCTAATAGCGATCGCAGTTTTTCTGTTGATTGGTGCGGGTCTTTCTGCTTACTGGGGGATTCAGCAAACCTCTCCGAACGTAGAGCAAAGTATAAGTTTAGCTGACAGTACTGAAAACGAAATCGCCCCTCAAAAATCGAGCGATAGCTCGATGCAAAGTGCAGATAAAGAAGCCGTAACGGTAGTGATGTTGGCTAGAGATGTTAGCGCCGATACACCGCTTACTCGCGACGACATCTTAATTCAGAGTATGCAGATTGCTCCCCCTTATAGTTTTCGTAATGAGGAGCAAGTGATAGGCAAAGCTCTCTGGCGTGATTATCTCGCAGGGGCTGTGCTAAATGAGAATGCCTTCGGTCATGGCGGACCTTTGCCCCGAATGATACGCGCAGATGAACGAGCGTTAGCTATATCAGTCGATGAAATACTAAGCAGTGGGGGGCACCTTCAGCCTGGTGATTATGTCGACGTGCTGCTGTACTTAAAGCAAGATATGAATAATGCCGATCACTCAATGCAAGTAGTAATGCCTGCGCTCAGAGTACTAGGTGTCGGAGAGGAGCTGGGAAATTATTGGGACGGGAGCTCTATGGTAGCAAACACTAGTGCAGTTTCGAACACTGTGCCGCGTAGAGCGATACCGCGCAGTATCGTGTTGGCAGTTCCTGAGTCATTAGTGACACGGTTTTCACTTGCCGCGCATGTTGGAGCGTTGAGCTTAGCGGTACGCAGTGCGGAAGATTTGCAGGCAGCCAATTATTATCAAAGTAACCTAGGGCACTTACAAAGCATCCGTCACCAGCTTGTGCAGTTCGAAGAGTTTGCCCTTAAGGGTGAGCTCAGTGTGAAGGCCGAAGCGTCTGGTGTGACTCCTGAAAAAGGTGTAGATGTTTTTCGCGGGTCTGTGTTGTCGCGCGATGTTCCTTGATGTTGGAGTCCCTATATGAGTAATTTTAAAATGCCCCATTATTTTTACTCAATAAAGGGAATCGTCGCTACGTTTTTTCTAGTCTTTACCCAGGTTGGGTGGGCGGTGGAGAACTGCGCGCAAGCAGATAGCCTGAAAGTCTCATTGAAATTGATAGTTGGGCTACAAGAAGAGTTAAAGCTTCCTGTTGCGATACAACGGCTCGCTGTGGGAGACCCC
Organism: Gammaproteobacteria bacterium; assembly: GCA_051252515.1. GTDB lineage: Bacteria > Pseudomonadota > Gammaproteobacteria > Pseudomonadales > Pseudohongiellaceae > UBA5078. Next base: position 12,449 of record JBPOFS010000008.1, on the reverse strand, counting down.
AATGTCGCGGATGTGCAGTTGACGAGCCCTCAAAGTTTCATAATTACGCCTAAAAAGGGCGGTGTTACCAATCTTAGTGTTTGGACAAACTGCAGTATCGACGCGCAACAAAGCATGTTGTTCGTGGAAGGGGCGGCAACTGCGGCTCTGAACAGCGAAGTTAGCTCAGAAACTGTATTGCCTAATGTGGTGCAGACTGATATTCGCTTTGTTGAAGTGAGTAGAAGCAAGCTTCGTGAGGTCGGAGTTTCTATGTTGGGAGCGGGGTCACGTAATTTCCTATTCGGGTCTCCTAATACTTCTCCATCTTCAGTGCCGGTGGGCTCGGTGGGGCAGTTGACACCTGGGGTCGATATGCCCTTGAGTGAATCGGGGTTTAATATCGTCTGGGGAGGCGGTAGCGCGAAAGTGTTAGCGGCGCTCAATGCTCTAGAGCGAAGTGGGTTTGCTTATACATTGTCGCAACCTAGTCTTGTCGCAATGAGTGGCCAGAATGCTAGCTTCTTGGCAGGAGGCGAGTTTCCCGTTCCTGTGCCCACAGCGGCAAGTGATTCCTACTCTATTCAATTCAAAGAGTTTGGCGTGCGACTGAATATAACTCCTACAGTAATTAGTCATAAACGAATTGTGTTGAAAGTCGCTCCGGAAGTCAGTGAGTTAGATTTCAATAATGGGGTCATGATCGCTGGCACTGCGGTTCCAGCCCTGAGTATTCGTAGAACAGATACCAGTGTGTCACTTGCAGATGGTGAGAGCTTTATTATCAGTGGTCTGACAAGTACTAGTAACCAGGCAACGGTTAACAAGTTTCCTGGTCTAGGAGACGTGCCTTATTTAGGGGCGTTTTTCAGAACAACACGTGTTGATCGCGAAGAGCGCGAGCTATTGATGATCGTTACCCCTCACCTAATTCAGCCCTTAGCGGTAGATGCAGTTTTACCATCCCTGCCTGGTGAGTCTGTTCGCCAGTACGCGCCTTCACTATTCGATCAATTATTCGACTCTGAAGGGGAGTTTACCGAAATTCAAGGTTTGTCGCGTTGAGGACACTATGAGAAATAGTTTTTTACTATGCACTAAGGAAGAGTCGCAACTTGAGTGGTTACAGAGTGCCTTAGTCTCATTAGGGCAGGTAGTTAAAACTGAAGACAATTTGGAAGAGCTGATGCGCTTGGTCGACCTAATGACCGTAAGCTTGGTCTTCGTTAGCATTGATCGACAGCACCAAGCGCATCAATGTGTGCTCATTGAAAGTTTGTTAGATGAGCGACCAATGGTGGCTGTTATCGCGATTGGTGATGGTTATGATAGCGATCTTGTTATTTCGTCAATGCGCGCTGGAGCTCGGGATTTTATCACTGTCGGCCAGCGTGGAATTGAAGTGGTGGGCCTTGCAAGGCGTCAGCTAACCCGCTTGCCTAGTCTGCCCCAAGGAGGCGCACAAGCTTCGGTAACAGTCTTGTATGGAGCCCAAGCAGACCCAGACTCAAGCCTTGTTGCAACCCATATAGCCTTGCACCTCGCCACTGATTGTGCGGAAGTATTGTTGATCGATATTGGTTTACCCTCTGGTGAAAGCGAAGCGATATTAGGAATAGAGTCAACATTCTTTTTTGACGATGCCTTGCGTAACCTACGACGCTTAGACTCTAGCGTGATCGAAAGTGCCTTCAGTCGTCACGAGAGTGGATTGACAGTTTTGTGTCTTGGTGATGAACCTTGCCTACTAAACAAAGTGAATTCCGCTGAACTATTTCTGTTACTAGGGAGCTTAAAGCAACACTTTAAAAAAATTGTTATTAACCTAAGTGGTGAACGTGATGGTAGCTTTGTTCGTGCGCTGATCAGCGCGTCGGAACAAGTGCTTTGGTATGCCGATCAAAGTGTTCCAGGAAGTCGTCGTAATCTAACACTTCTTCGGAAATGGCGTCAGGATAATGTCAGGCTAGACCATGCTAGTTTAGTCGTTGATCGGTACTCGAATGATGTCGCTCCTAGCGCTGAAACATTATCAAAAACATTTGCAATACCTCTGCTTGTTACCTTGCCACCGAGTGCTAAAGAGCGACTTCAATGTAGAAATCAAGGTAAAAATTTATTTCAGTCACGCGTAAGGAGTTCTTTGTCGAAAGCGTTATTGAAACTCACAAGCTCTCTTACTGTGGGGAATAATCTGCAGCGTGGATTCTGGGAAAAAATTAGGGGTCTAGACTGATGACTCTTGTTTCTGAGGAGAGAGGGACTTACCGCGGAAGTTTTGGAAGTGGATATTCTGACGACAATGGCGGTGATAGCTACAAATTAAAGGCTACCTTGCATCGCTATATTATTGACCAAATGGAGGATAACAATAACCTCATCGAGGGAGGGAGGGCTGTTCTTGGTGATTTTGTACAGGGTCATATAGAGACTTATGTGCGACGCGGACAGATTGTCATGTCGCGGTATGAGGTAGATCAACTTACCGAAGAGCTATTAGATGAATTAATGGGTTTTGGTCCCTTAGAGCTGCTCCTTGCAGATCAGAGTATTACGGAAATTTTGGTTAATGGTGCTCAGAATGTTTTTGTTGAGCGAGATGGAAGGCTTCAGAGTGTCGATATTAGGTTTATCGATGAAGAACACTTGCTGCGGGTCATTCAGCGCATCTTGGCACCCATAGGGCGACGATTAGATGAATCCTCCCCTATGGTCGATGCGAGGCTTCCCGATGGTAGTCGAGTGAATGTTGTGATTCCGCCAATCTCTTTGGATGGTCCTTGCCTTTCTATTAGACGTTTTCGTCGTGACTTGCTTAAAAGTGTCGATTTGTTGGCCGCCGGCTCTTTAGATACAGATATCTTAGAGTTTCTTAATATGTGTGTTGTGCATAGGTGCAATATTTTGGTGAGTGGCGGAACCGGGTCAGGCAAAACGACAATGTTAAACTTACTGAGCTCACTAATTAAATCGCGAGAGCGTGTAGTCACTATAGAAGATACCGCTGAATTGCAATTAGGGCATGACCACGTCGTTCGCTTGGAAACGCGCCCTCCCAATGCTGATGGACATGGTGAAGTTCCTGCTCGTAACCTCGTACGTAATGCGTTGCGAATGCGACCCGATCGAATCATTTTGGGTGAGATAAGAGGAGAGGAGGTTCTAGACTTATTAACAGCGATGAACACCGGGCATGATGGGTCGATGAGTACAGTGCATGCCAATACGGCCCAAGATGCTTTGTTACGCCTTGAAGCACTAGTTGGTCTCACTGGTGCAAAAATATCTGATCGCACGTTACGACAGACACTGTGTTCTGCAATCGACGTGATTATCCAGCTAACTCGTTTACCTGATGGTCGTCGTTGTGTGTCTGAGATCCTAGAGGTCGTAGATACCCGTGAGGGCATCTATGTTAGCAATAGCCTTTTCAGATTCGATCGTCGCAGGAATGTATTTGTACGAGATGTACTTTCTCCAAGCAATGAAAAATTCCGAGAAGCCATTTTATGAGGCAAAAAATCTTAGGGGGTTTAAAGTGCTATAGAGTGCCCTTACTATGAGTTTGATCATTCTTTTTGCTGTTTTCGCACAATTGGTCTGCGGTGTTTTAGTTATTTACATCGCTAAAACCCGAGCAAATTCTGAACGGGTTCTTCATCGTTTAAACCACGATAACTCCATTAATAACACAAGCCAGAGAAAACGCAGTCGCGTTGACAGAGTTCTCATTAGATCTGGAATCACTATGTCCAGAGGGCAATGCCAGGTACTTATATCGACATTCTTAGTGATAAGTGGTGTGGTGTTTCTTCGCTCAGGATTGCCGTCAGTGATTCTTCTCTTGCTGGGCGCCGGTGTCGGGCTGCATCTGTTTTTGCGCTGGAGATACGTTAAACGTGTGAACCAGATGGTCAGTCAACTACCGATGTTTCTTGATCATATGATTAGAAGCCTTAAGTCCGGACGTAATGTCAGTGATGCAATGTTGCTCGCAGTGCAACGCAGTGAGTCACCGTTGAAAGAGGCTCTGTTGAGCTGTACCCGTGCAATGAGTCTAGGATTGACGATGAGCGAAGTAGTGAAAGACTTTGCCACTTTATATGATCGAAAAGAGTTCTACATTCTGGCTACTACGATCAAAGTTAATCAACAATATGGTGGGAATGCTAGTCAGTTGATGGAAAGCCTTATTGTCATGATACGAGATCACGACCGAGCACAAGCGCAACTACGAGCGCTCACGGGTGAGTCTCGTATGAGTGCATGGATTCTTGGAGGTATGCCTGTACTGATGGGTGGCTATATCTTCTTTGCTAATCCTGATTTTTTCATGGGGCTTTGGAATCATGAGACAGGACGATCGTTGTTGTATACGGCCATATGTTTTCAATTTGGAGGTGTTTTCCTGCTATGGCGAATGATGAGAAGTATCTAATGTCAGCATTACACCTTAGTGCGGTTTTTCTATTACTAGCTTCAATATTGCTGATAGTGGCAGCGATTAGGCGTAATGCTTTGGACCGAGCATTGATCCAACGTATGGGAGGTCGTGATAATTCCAAATTACAACTCAAACGCCATCAGAATCAAGAGTATTTGAAGTGGAGCATCGATTCGGAAATTGGGTGTCTTCTTAACAAGCTCGGATGGCGTCGTCATGGTTTAAGAAATTTCTTTATGCTTTGCCAATTAGGCACTCCAATTGCCTTGGTGCTAAGTGTGTGGTTATTCAATTTGCTAAGTGGAAATGAGATGACACTTCTTTCAGGTTTGGCCGCAGGAGGGGTTGGTATCTTACTTCCGAAGCGTGCTTTGGCCATAGCCGCCTCGCGACGACAGCGTCGTATAGCAATAGATGTGTCGACCATCCTACCTATGATGAGGATGTTCTTCGAAGTAGGTATGACGGTAGAGCAGGCGCTTAGAGTGTTAGCCGGTGAAGGGGATAAAATTGCTCCGGATGTTGTGCAAGAGTTGAAGATTGCCTTGAGCCGCGTGGACGCAGGCTTAGATCTTGGTGTTGAGTTGCAGGCAATGGCGAAACTAGTGGATGTCGACGAACTTACGGAATGTGTCGGGATTCTCGAGCAGTTGCTTCGACAAGGTGGTGGGGCTCTTGCATCGTTGCGGAATCTAAAAACCTTGTTGGATGAAAGGCGAGTAACAAATTTACAAGAGAGCGTTAGTAAAATGTCAGCAAAGGTGTCAGGAGTAATGGTGCTATTTTTGCTTCCTGCGTTGTTGATAGTCTTAGCCGGCCCTGGGTTTATAGCAATTCTTGAATCATTAGGAGGAACGTGAGTATGAAGGCCTTCTTATTACTCCTTGCGATGTGTGTACTAGTTTCTTGTGCGCAACTTAATGAAGGAGCTGTCCTTAGTAAAAAGAAGGATATCTCTGAAAATTCTTGCTATTCGAACATGGAGTCAGAAGAAGAACTGTTGATGAATTTATCGCAAGAGATGGTTGCGGAAGGACGCTTGCACGCTGCACTAGCAAACTTAGAACAACTGCAACTGGAATCCGCTGAAATACAGTTGCAGAAAGCCAAAATATTGCGGGTGCTGGACCCGCAACGTGCCAAGGTGCTTTATAGAAATTTGCTTAACAGCAATTGTTTTGCAACGGCTTCCCATCACGGCTTGGGGCAAATATCTTTTTCGGAACGTTACTATAGAGAGGCGGCAGGACATCTTCGTATTGCCGCACAACAGGCTCCTGCTGATAAGAATGTGAGAAATGATCTTGGGCTTGTTTATCTCTATTTAAGACGCATTCCTGAAGCTCGCTTCGAGCTTATGACAGCACTTGAGCTAGACACGCATGACGAAAAGGTGGCGAGTAATATTTTGGTACTACTGTTGTACCAAGATCAGTGGCAGCAGGCTAGTGACCTTATAAGTCAATTAGGGTTGAGTTCTGTGCATTTTGATATGGCTCAAGCGGAGGCTCGTCGACTAAGGCAAGAGGATTCTGCTGATTGAACGATGGCCTATATTAATATGATTGTTGGAGGTGGTATGACAAGTTTTAGGACTATTAGATTAATTACATTGTCGCTGTTCCCAGTGATTGTATGGGGCTGCTCTGTAGGCGCAACTCGCTTTGACACTACAGAACCACGAATAGTAGAGCAAACAGCAGCCGGTGCTTGGTTATCAATTCAATCGAGTTCAGAGCAAGCTAGTATGAATGCTCAACAAGCAACAACCGCAGAAAAAGAGCTAGCAAATCAACGTTTCTTGGACACATATAAACACCCAATTCCTGACTATTTTCCAACTAGTCTTGGTATTTCTAACTCTCAGTAGGCGGAAATTGTTGGCATGAAAGCGAATACTTTCGGAATAAAAAGCATTTTTAACTTTCCTTGGCTTCGGGAGAAAGCGATGCCATTAGAGCCGGTTTATCCTTCCGGTAGTCCAGAGCACAAACAGGATCAAGAAGGGCTATTACTGCACCTCGATAATACTGGCTATATCGTCGAATGTAGCAAGGATCTTTTTCGCCTGCTTGGCACTGACGAGGTAATAGGAATGTTTGTTAGCGAGATCGCAATCTCTAATATGCCATGGATACGTCTGTCACCGGAGCATTGGCCGAGGCAATTACCATTCTTAGAGTTTTACACGAACGAGGACGATATTCTTACTTTAAGTGGCGTACTCCGCAAAGAGGTCAACGGTTGGTCTGTGGGTTTGATAGACCTCACCGATATAGTACGTCGGAAGTCTGTGGTTGAACGTCAATTACGGCTAAAGAAAGCGACGGCACGTTATGCCGAAAAAATACGAAGACAAGAGACCTCGGTAGAGACAGTGATGTCTGATTGGTTAGAGGTGCTGTCGTTGCAGTTGAATATTCCTTGGATGGTGGTGTTAATACAAGGAGAAGCCGGTTGGGATAACGTAGCGCATTATCAGCGCACTGGGGTATCTGTGCCCAGTATTGTGCAAAGTGATTTAGTACCGTTAAACGAACAAGGCCGTGCTGGTCCCTTTGCGCCGACGCTTGAAAGTGGAATGGAAATATGGGCTGTTCCTTATTGCTCAGAAGCAAAAGTAAACGCCTGGTTGTGTTGTGGGGGCTATGATCGGAACAACAAAGCATCTTGTTTAAACGAAGAGGACTGGACGCAGTTATTTACGCAGATAATTATACCAACTATTGCACGTGCCCAGAGCCTAAAAATAGAGAAACGTAATCTAAGGTATGAAGCCTTAGAGCGATTAAGTTCTGGTGGATGGTGGGAATATTATGTGGATACTAAAACCTTTCAGCTATCGCAAGGGTTAAGTGATGAGTTGGCGACGCCATTGCGCTCACGTACTCTAACGTTGGACACTTGCCTACAAATGCTTGATCCATTAGATAGGGATTTGTTCCTAGTAGGAATACAAGAGGTAGAAGATGGCAGTAACTTTGTACATTCGTTAAGGTTTTTACGAGGAAAAACGCCTGTATGGTATAGATTTGAAGGCGTCTTAGTGGGAGAAGGTGATGATAGGAGGATATTGGGCTTTGCATTCGACGTAAGTAGTTTGCATAGACGGGAGGAAGAAGCAAATACTGTAATGGCTCGTCTCGGAGGCTTAGTGGATAGTATGCCTGGCGTAGTCTACGTGCAAGGTTATCATCAAGGCGCCTTTCGATTTGAGTTTTGCAGTTCGAGCTTAAAGTCGATAACAGGGTGGACGCCGGAGCAATGGCAATTAAATTCACTGACATCGTTGATCCATCCGGACGATAGAGACATCTATTTAAAGAAGTCTAAACAGCTTCTGCAACATAGCAGGGTCAGTTTGCAGTATCGAGTTCGCTGCGAGAACGGTTGCTATAAGTGGTTACAAGATGAAGCTAAACTTCTGCGAGATAATAGAGGAGTCCCTGTTGAGGCTGTTGGGCTTTATCTTGATGTCACGGAGATAAAAGAGGCCTCAGAGAAAATTCTTCGAAGCGAGGAGAGCTATCGAGCACTTGTAGATGATTCCCCTGCTATCATTTTTCGTTTTCGACCTGATCTATCGGTTATATTTGCCAACGCTTCACTTGCCTCTGGCTTGAATATATCAACGGACGAGGTAGAGAATTTGGACTTTGGGACCTATATGTCGACCGCTCAGCGTGATGAGAAGCTTCTAAAGCTTTCGCAATTGAGCGTTTCCCAACCCACCATCAGCTCGGAAATTTGTATTCAGCGACCAGATATGGAGAAACGGTGGTGGGTGTTGTATGAAAGAGGCTTGTTTGATGAAAATGGATCGCTAATAGAGGTTCAGGCAGTGGGGCGAGATAACACAGAAGTGCATCAAACCCGCCAGCAATTGTTTCAAAGTGCCAAGATGGCCTCGCTTGGAGAGATGGCTACTGGCCTAGCCCATGAGATCAATCAGCCGCTCAGTGTCATACAGATGACACTCACGAACCTGATGGTCCGCGCCGCCGATAATCAAGTTCCCGCAAGCTATCTGGTCGAAAAATTGAACCGTATATCTAGCCAAGTAGTCCGTGCTGCGGGGATCGTTAAGCACGTGTGTATTTTTGGACGTTGGTCCGGTGTCGATGGCGTACCATTTGCACCGGGTAAATGTGTCGAAGGCGCCTTATCTTTACTGGGACAGAAGCTCGAGTTATTGGGGATTGAGGTCCTTTGTGAAGGACTAGAAAAAGCACCAGTTGTTTCTGGTCAACCTGATCGTCTAGAACAAGTGTTTGTCAATATACTTATCAATGCAGCATATGCGCTAAGTGAACGTAAGAAACAAGAACCCGATTTATGTCCGAGAATTAGGATTAGCGCTCTAGCCACCGAGAAAGTGCTAACTCTTAGTGTAGAAGATAATGGTGGTGGTATCCCAGAACTAATACTAAAGAAAGTGTTTGATACGTTTTTCACGACTAAGCCGGTTGATCACGGGACCGGTCTTGGATTGTCGGTTAGTAAAGAAATCGTCAAGCAAATGTCTGGGCGGTTGTTGGTCAAGAACGCGCCAGATGGCGCTATCTTTAGCATCGAGCTTCCGCTACTTCCTCCTGCATCTCTCCCTTCCAACCATTAGTACACGAATCTAAGTTCTATAAGCAAGGGGTTTTACAAGCAACGAAAGTTGCTAACGTACTACTACTAATTGTTTATTTTCACCTTTTGTTTCGCTCTCTATTATTGACACTAATCTCATGGTGCTCAAGATTTATTCCAAGGCACTTATTTGTCCTTTAATGTGAAAACCGTATGACGGTAAGGATCTCACATGCGTGCCAGTGTAATTAAAATTTTGTCAGGAATGCTGTTTCTAACAATGACCGGATGTGTCAGTAATGACACAAATAGCGTTGCTGATAGTGCGAATAATGAAAGTGCCGAGCGTCAAGCCTACGACTATGAGGATATAGAGCTAAATCCTTCCGAGATGAAGGTAGGAGTACTAAGGGATGGATTCTTTATCCCCGTTGAGGAGCTTGTGCAAGTAACCTCTGGTGTTGAAAGGGCTTCAGTGCAGAGCATTCTAGGGACGCCAATTTCTAACTCAACTCAGAACTGGTGGTTCTATAACATTAATCTGCCTCTTGGCAATGCAGATGACTATCTGGTTTGCCAATATCGTGTTGCCTTCCAAGGTGATCTTGTAGGTAACCAAGATTGGCGCCGTCCACAATGTCGTGCTCTCTACGAAGAGTTAGTGGAAAATTTACCTTCTGATAAGCCAGTTGAGCCGCAAAGAATTACGCTATCAAGCGATGTGCTATTTGCCTATGAAAGTGCCTCGTTATCAAGCGCCGGAGAGCGCGAACTTGATGACGTGGCTTATGTCATTTCTGAAGAAGTTCAATTGACTCGTGTGGATATTGAAGGTCATGCCGATCGGACAGGTGGTGATGTCTTTAATATGGAATTGTCTGAACGCCGTGCTCGGGTGGTGGGCAATTATCTTCAATCAAAGGGAGTTTCGTCGTCATTGATTAACGTTCGTGGGCGTGGGTTTCACGACCCTGTTGTCTCATGTGCGGGCAATCAAGTAACCGAAGAGTTGAAACGCTGTCTGCAGCCTAATCGCAGAGTTGAAATTACAATCAACGGTGTTCGTTGAGACAAATTAATTAAGGGAGTAGGTGTAGATGGCCAGTAATTCAATAGAGTTAATAGGTAAAAGTAGCTCCGATGTAACAACTGTTTCAACTGGAGAACAAATTGTACTAACAGAAAGTAGTGTAGTGAAACTTCCATATGGTCCGGAAGAGATTGCCTCTACTACGCAGCAAGGGTCAAACCTTGTAGTTGAGTTGAAGTCTGGTGAGCAGATTGTCATTGCTAACTTCTTCTCCCTTGAAGACGGTGTCGATGATAGCCAGTTGGTACTAGAAGACGCTAATGGGGTTATGTGGCTTGGTCAATATGATCAGCCCTGGACTTCTAACTCTGAGTTTGCGTTTGCTGAGATCTCTGACTTGATGTTACCTGTGGTTACGGGAATCCCCGCGGGCGTATGGGCTGCACTAGGGCTTCTCGGCGCAGGCGCTATCTTAGCTGCCAGTGATGACGATGATGATGACTCTGATGCAGATGCAGATGCTGATGCTGATGCTGATGCTGATGCTGATGCAGATGCTGATGCTGATGCAGATGCTGATGCTGATGCTGATGCTGATGCTGATGCTGATGCAGATGCTGATGCTGATGCTGATGCTGATGCTGATGCTGATGCTGATGCAGATGCTGATGCTGATGCAGATGCTGATGCAGATGCTGATGCAGATGCTGATGCAGATGCTGATGCTGATGCAGATGCTGATGCCGATGCTGATGCAGATGCTGATGCAGATGCAGATGCTGATGCTGATGCAGATGCTGATGCAGATGCCGATGCAGATGCTGATGCAGATGCCGATGCCGATGCTGATGCTGATGCGGATGCTGATGCAGATGCGGACGCCGATGCGGATGCTGATGCTGATGCAGATGCAGATGCTGATGCTGATGCTGATGCTGATGCGGACGCCGATGCAGATGCAGATGCAGATGCAGACGCCGCGACAGTCTTAGCGCCTACACGTGGTGGTGTGGTTCAAAACCTAGTGTCTAACCTAGACGAAGAGTTGCAACTCGGCGGTAACTTAAGCCCCGTTGTGTCTATGCAAGATGATTTGATTAGTTCCCTTGAAGTGGCGGTGTCTCCACTGCTTGGTTCAGAGTTCTCGCAAGATGATGAAAATGCACTTGACCCTACTGATGACACCGTAGCGAGTGTTGCAAATGATATCGGCTATATTCTTTCTCCTGCAGTGGATGGATTGCTCGGAGAGGGTATGACCAGTGGCGCAATTGATCCAGCCACTACGCAAGTAGATTACGTGTCTGATGCGGTAGTTAATTTGTTAACGACTGGCGGTGTTGGCTCATTGCTTGGAAACTTTGGTGTAAATACACTTCTTGAGTCTAATAATTCATACGATCCAGATCATGGGCACGGAGGTGGACATGGTCTTAACGAAGACAATGATACCCAACACGAAGATGCGGACAGAAAGGAGGGCTTGTTAGGAAGGCTCGTCTCAGAAGTGGGCATTGTCAGTGGTCTTCTTGCGGAAGACGGCTTAGTCGGCAGTCTTATGAACGAAGACGGAGCTGTTGGCAGCGAATTAATGCCTAGTGGTGGAGTCGGTGGCCAGTTCGCAGATGAGGGAGAGCTGCAATCACTGCTTGGAGCAGAAGGACCTGTAGTCGAGATTTTAAATGAAGTGAATGGCGACGAGGGTATTGTGAACACGTTGATACAACAAGAGGCCATCGATGAGCTTGTTGGCGAAGATGGGCATTTGAGCGAACCAGTTGCACAAATAGTGACTAGTACACCGGTAGTACATCTTGTTAATGGTGTGATCGGAGACCATGGGGTAATCGCTAAAGTTGGCAAAGGAGTGAATTTTCTAGTAGGTGAAGAAAGCCATCTAGGTGAGGCGCTTTCTAAATCAGAACCTATTACGCAAATCCTAGAACACGTGTCACTGGAGAATGAGTTCCTTGATCCCCTTTTGGGTGACCAGGGAGTGCTAAACGATTTGCAAGAGGAGCTAACTCCGAGTGCGGACTTGCTTGAACCGATCCTAGGAGAAGAAGGTTTGTTAGGAGGCTTGCAGGATGGCGATCTTCCAGTGGCAGACCTGTTGGATCCGATCCTAGGAGAGGAAGGTTTGTTAGGAGGCTTGCAGGATGGTGATCTTCCAGTGGCAGACTTGTTGGATCCGATTCTAGGAGAGGAAGGTTTGTTAGGAGGCTTGCAGGATGGTGATCTTCCAGTGGCAGACTTGTTGGATCCGATACTAGGAGAGGAAGGTTTGTTAGGAGGCTTGCAGGATGGCGATCTTCCAGTGGCAGACCTGTTGGACCCGATACTAGGAGAGGAAGGTTTGTTAGGAGGCTTGCAGGATGGTGATCTTCCAGTGGCAGACTTGTTGGATCCGATTCTAGG
>JBPOFS010000007.1:0-189608 GCA_051252515.1 Gammaproteobacteria bacterium | reverse complement strand
GGATGGTGATCTTCCAGTGGCAGACTTGTTGGATCCGATTCTAGGAGAGGAAGGTTTGTTAGGAGGCTTGCAGGATGCAGAGTCCCCAGTAGCTGACTTGCTTGAACCAGTATTGGGAGAGGAGGGAGTAGTCGGTGGGCTCCTGGGTGGCCTTTTAGGAGGAGGGGATTCGGCTCCTGTCTCAGAGATAGACACACCCAACTTAGGCAACTTGTTGTCCCAAGATAATCTTCCATTCGTTTAATACGCAGAGCAAAGGTACAGCGGGCGGTAGAGCGCCCGCTGTAACTTCAAGTGGATATGAGTTTGCCTATTTTGCTGACCATATTCGGTATGCGGAATGCGAAAAACTGACGCAGAGAAGGGAAACAAAGTGAACGGACTTCGATATTTGGGTTATTTGTATTTGCTGCAAGGACTGTTCGCTAATGAAATCTTAGCAGCAGACTCCCCCAGCTTGAGGAATGACGAACCCTCAATTGAACAAGCGCTGACTGTGCGTGAGTTTATTAATTTGAGCTCTACGAAGAAAGAGCCCGATGGGCTTACCGACGGCGCGGTTTCGATGAACGTGCAGGATTTTCTCCGTCAAGAAAATCTAATCTCGCAAACTGTTGTTGATTCAAATGAGCGAGTATTAGAGCCTACGAAAATTGATTCAGTTGTTGAGCGCAATGAAACTGAATTTGCAGATAGCTTTCGCGCTCCTTTTAGCAATGTCGATAGTAAGCTTGAGTTACGCACTGCCGTTCGCCAAGCATTAAGCTCGCATCCCGCGGTAGCGGAATCGATGGGTAATTTTTACTCTACACTCGAGCAAGTTGATGTGGCTAAGGCAGGCTACTTCCCCCGACTTAGAGCTGGACTTGGTAATGGTTATCAACGTTCAGCATCAAATTCCTGGAATCGTTTCAATATTTCAGCTTCGCAAACTGTTTATGATTTCGGTAAAGTGTCTAGTTCGGTCGATATCGCCTCATCGAATGCTGACAGAAAGTATGCCGATGCGTTGTTGGCTATGGACGATCTCGCTCTAGACACCGCAGAAGCATTTATTGAAGTTCAGCGACATCAAGCCCTTGTAGAAATTGCTAAAGATCAAGTACAAGCAATTGCGCAGATCCAAGAACTAGCAAATGCCAGATCTTCAATGGGAGCAAGTACAAAATCAGATGTACTGCAAGCATTGTCTAGACATGAAGCCGCGTTGGCAACTGAACTACAAATACAAGCTCAACTTGGGATCTGGAGGCGAACTCTTCAATCTTACTTGGGACGGGCAGTCAATGACGAAGTTGATAGTGGCTTTCCGAGTGAATTAGACCAAGCATGCCTTTCTTCTCCCGAAAATTTTGATAATGTTCCAATGGTTGTAGAGGCAGAGGCCGCTTTGAACGAAGCGCTAGCCCGTACTCGAAAAGCCAAAGCAGATCAATTTCCCACCATTTCGTTTAATGCTAATTATGGCAGTATCGGTAATCCATCTGATGTTTCCTTTAACCCCCAACTCAACGAGCGCGATGTCAGTTTTTCTTTAAGCATTGATAGTAGCTTGTTTCAAGGAGGGGCCTCTCGGGCACGGCGCCAATCGGCAGAGTACTCAGTGAGAGCAGCGAGGGCAGGAAAAGAAGTCGCGATGCTTGAAGTGAGCCGCCGTTTTCGTGAGGCCCATGACCAAACTAGTAGTTATATCGATCGTTTGGCATACCTTGAATCACGCTATGTCAACATAGTGGATACTCAGGCACTTTATCGTGAGCAATACCTATCGCTTGGGACGAGAACACTATTAGATATTCTCAATACAGAGCAAGAAATACATCAATCTCGTTTTGAGCGAGAAGATACCATTTTCGATCTCAGGCAGTTACAGATGGGCTGCTTACATAGCGTAGGACAACTGCGAAGTGTTTTTGATATTGATAGTAGTATGTCTCGAGGAAGTGAATAATCATGGAAGAAAAACAAGAAAAAAAACAGCAAGTTGAATCGAGTATTGAAAATAGCGCTGATCTGGCACCGTGGATTGAAGCTATGCAGACTGTTTGCTCTCACTACCGTCTAGAATATTCAGTTGAAAACCTTCGGATTGCGGCAGCTTGGTGTAAAGGAAAGTCTAAAGTTGCAGTATTTGCGAGCCTCGCTAAACAAGTCGGAATGTCATGCTCACCAGGAGTCGTGGAGAAGAAACAATTCGCATCATGGCGCTTACCTGTGGTCGTGCAGTTCCGCGATGGAGATGTGGCTGTTGTAGAAAGCCAAGCAAGTGATGGACGACTTGGTTTACGTCAAAGCGGTGAAAGTGGTGCTAAAACATGTATTTCTTGCGACGAGCTAATGCAGGAAGTGGAGCATGTATTCTTACTAAGGCCTGCGCGAACGATCCCCGATGCCCGCGTAGATGAGTATGTGAAACCTTACGAAGCGCACTGGTTTCGTCGCCTAGTTCTGCAGGATATGCGTCCATACGGTCATGTTCTATTGGCTTCATTGTTGGCCAATGTTCTGGCGTTAGCTGGGATTCTGTTTACGCGGCAAGTCTATGATCGAGTAATTCCTGCCGAATCAATGTCCACTCTTTATGTGTTGTTCAGTGGAGTGATTTTGGCTTTGGTGTTCGAGTTTGTTTTGCGCGGAGCTCGAGTTCGCATAAGTGATCTACTGGGAAAACGCGCGGATTTGCGTGTTTCTGATAGGGTGTTTGGTCATGCATTGAGAATTCGCAATGAAGATCAACCCCGGTCAACAGGTGCCTTCATTGCTCAGTTAAGAGAGCTAGAGCAGGTGCGCGAACTAATGACATCAAGCAGCATGGTCGCCATTGCCGATATGCCGTTTTTCTTCCTGTTTTGCTTCATTCTTTGGCATATCAGTGGCCCGCTGGTGTTAGTGCCGATTGGAGCAGTTTTTCTACTTGTGCTACCAGGTCTTCTTGTTCAGCGTCGATTACGTCGTTTGGCGGGGGAAGCATTACGTGAATCTGCGCTAAGAAATGCGATGTTAGTCGAAACTGTTCAGGGCTTGGATGACATTAAATCTTTACAAGCCGAACAGCGTTTCCAGCAACAATGGAATCACTACAATTCAATTACTGCCAATGTCAATCTAAGCCTTCGTGGAATCGCGGGTAATCTTAATGTATGGAGTCAGAACGTTCAGAGCGCCGTATTCTCAAGCATGGTGTTGTTTGGCGCTCCTATGGTGATGCAAGGGAGTTTGTCAGTAGGGGCATTGGTTGCCTCTTCTATTCTAGCCTCGCGAATGATGTCACCTATGTCTCAACTTACTGGGCTTATGAGCCGCTGGCAGCAAGCAAAAGTTGCCATGCAGAGTCTGGATGAGTTGATGGCTCGGCGTGTTGAGAATGTTGCTTCGACAAAGCGTATTCATCGTGGAAATTTGCAGGGAGACTATCAATTCAGTCAGGCTAGCTTTCAGTATGCTGAAAGTAAAAAGGCGGCATTACTGATTTCGAATCTTACGATAAAAGCTGGAGAACGCGTCGCAATTCTTGGACGCAATGGGGCTGGTAAATCCACACTCTTGCAGGCCTTAGCGGGAACATTGGAAGCTAAATCGGGTGAGGTTATTCTGGATGGTGTTGATTTAGGGCATTTGGATGTTGCCGACTTGCGTCGAGATGTGATGTTGATGGGACAGAATTCACAGCTGTTCTATGGGACTATACGTGAAAACTTGCTCCTTGGTGCCCCGGAAGCTAGTGATGATGATATTTTCAATAGCTTAGCGCTTACCGGAGCCGATGAGTTTGTTCGGCGATTGTCTCTAGGTTTAGATCACATGATCCTAGAGGGAGGTGGGGGCATGTCCGGTGGGCAGCAGCAGTCCTTATTGTTGGCTAGGCTAATGTTAAGAGAGCCTAATGTTTTGCTTTTGGATGAACCTACTGCGGCGTTTGATGACGCATCTGAAAAACAATTGATTGAAAGGCTTTCAAGTTCGCTAGGTGAAAGAACACTTATAGTGGCGACTCATCGTACTAGCATGTTGGCACTAGTGAATAGAATTATAGTCATAGAGAATGGCAGAATCACAATCGACGACACCAAGAGTAAAGTGCTTACTGCCTTGGCGAAGCGTAGTGTAAAAGCCGTTCCTCGAGTTGCGGGAGTAAGCTAAGCATGGACACTACATGGAATCACTACGAAGACGTCATCGACGATACTCAATTGTCACGCTCGACGCGCATAGTAAGTTTTTTTGCTGTAATCCTAGCCGTGTTGTTGACGTGGTCATATTTTGCCACTTTGGCTGAAGTTTCTACAGGGGATGGGCGTATCGTACCGAATTCGCGTGAGCAAGTGATCCAGTCCTTGGAGGGAGGGATACTGCGTGATCTTCACGTCAGCGAAGGAGATATTGTTGAAGCAGGTCAAGTGCTTGCACAATTGGACCTTACGAAAACGGAGTCCAATCTAGATGAAAGTTCGTCCCGTTATCGTGCGATGCTGGCCCGCGTTGCACGCTTAGAATCAGAGGTGAATGCATTTCCGCTCGCATTTCCTTCTGCGTTATCGGCCTACCCTGAACTGATAGCGATGGAAACTCGACTATACAATACACGCCAGAAGGCATTAGTTGAGTCCTTGGAAGGGATCGAGGTCTCCGAGCAATTAGTGCGTGAAGAATTAGAATTAACCCAGTCACTTGAGAAAATTGGCGCTGCTAGCAATGTGGAGGTACTTCGCTTACGTCGAGAACTTTCGGATCTAGAGATGCAAGCCCATGAGCTAAGCTCAGAGTATTTGGTGTTAGCGCGCGAGGAGTTGTCTAAAGCCCAAGCAGAGTCTGAAGCCTTATCCTCGGTAGTGCGAGGCCGTGCAGATTCGCTTGCAAGATTAACTTTGTACTCTCCAGTTCGTGGTGTAGTGAAAGATATCGCAGTGACTACGCAAGGTGGGGTTATTCCTCCTAATGGTCAGCTTATGGTTATTATGCCATTGGACGACACGCTAATGGTCGAGGCACGAATTTCCCCAAGAGATATTGCATTTATTTACCCAGGGCAGGCAGCAAAAGTAAAGATCACTGCCTACGACTACACAAAGTATGGCGACATGGAGGGTAAGGTAAAAATTATTTCCCCAGACACGATTCAAGATGATATCCGTCCGGATTTATTTTATTACAGAGTATTTATAGAAACTGACAGCGATGCTTTGGTCGACCGTGAGGGAAATAGTTTTCCTATTGTTCCTGGAATGGTTGCCACTGTTGATGTTCGAACCGGTGAAAAAACGGTTTTCGATTATTTAATGAACCCTATTACGCAAGCAAGGCAGGCATTACGTGAGAGATAATAAAAGTCGACGAATGTCTCTTGCAATTCTG
This sequence comes from Gammaproteobacteria bacterium, assembly GCA_051252515.1. Classification (GTDB taxonomy): domain Bacteria; phylum Pseudomonadota; class Gammaproteobacteria; order Pseudomonadales; family Pseudohongiellaceae; genus UBA5078. The sequence goes on along the minus strand of JBPOFS010000007.1, from coordinate 184,256 downwards.
CTAAATAAAGTACTTCCACTTGTCCAAGACAATTGCGTTGGCCCAGGTGCTCCATCGCCTAGGTGTACACTTTTTCTTTCGCTGTGTAATAAAAACGAGCGGGCGAAAGTTGTTCACCAAGTGGGAAATGATTTCGAGAACACATGGTGCCAATTAGTTGAGAAGGCAATGGATATCGTAGAGCAGGAAAGCCTTGATGTGCAGTGGTTGCGTGTCGACTGGGTCATGGGTGTTCGATCCATTACTTGGAACGGTCTTAGATCAAGCCTTAAGGTTATGAAGCGCAACTACTTTCGTTATGGCTTGGCATTGGATCCAGCTTTCTCAATGGTGTTCTTAGAACAAGAATTAAATGCCAATGCGATGCTTTATGGTGGATCACATATAAACCATGCGGTAGTGAACGAGAATAATTTCAGAATCTATGCAGAAAAACGCTTCAAGCAAGCTATTCCGGATTTTCATGATGAACGACAGCTCTGGGTATTGCTAACGCAAGGAGTTTTTTGTAGTACAGATGAAGCTCCACAGTTACTGTATCGTTCTGGGCCTGATGCTGGTCGAAGAATTGTAGGTCTAGACGTGGGAACGGTGACAAAGCTTATTCAAGATGGTAGTCACTATTTAAGTAAACAATTAAAACACAATGGTAGGTTTCGCTATGGTTGGCACCCGTGCTTTGATAGGGCGATCAATACCTATAATACCTTGCGCCATGCCAGCACAACTTATGCGATGCTCGAAGCATGGGAGGTTACGAACGACTCAGAGCTAAAGAAAGCAATCGATCTTTCGATTTCGTTTCTTACTAATGAGCTTATAAAAACTGTGAGTTTAGTAGACGATAGAAAGGTCGCCTTTCTGTTGGATACTGGAAATGAAATAAAACTAGGTGGGAATGCCGTGTGTATTCTCGCACTAGTGAAGTATGCAGAACTTTTCTCCAGTATTGAGCACAGAGAGTTATTGGATAGGTTGGCGTTAGGTATTTCATTAATGCAGAATGAAAATACTGGTTCATTTGTGCACGTCCTGACTTACCCTAGCCTTGATGTTAAAGAAGAATTTCGAGTGATCTATTATGATGGGGAGGCAACATTCGCGTTGATGCGTCTATATAGGTTAACTAAAAATTCAATGTATCTTGACATGGTTGAACGCGCATTCGTACATTTCATAGAGCAAGAGTATTGGAAAACCCACGACCATTGGTTGAGCTACTGCGTTAATGAATTAACCCTTTATCGACCGAAAGCGGAATACTACGAGTTTGGTATTAAAAATATTTCTGATTATCTAGACTTTATCCGCACTCGCATTACTACGTATCCTACTTTGCTAGAATTGTTGATGGCGACGGAGAAAATGATCTCTAGGTTACGCCGAGATGACAAGTTTGGGCATCTTCTAGAAAAGTTAGATATGAGAAAATTTCAGTTAGCATTGAATTTTCGAGTGAACCATCTACTCAATGGGCATTTCTGGCCAGAGCTAGCTATGTATTATCGAAACCCAACGCGTATTGTAGGAAGTTTCTTTATTCGCCATCATGCGTTCAGAGTGCGTATTGATGATGTTGAGCATTATCTCTCTGGGTTCGTGGCGTATAGAGACTTCCTATTGAAAAATGGAGGTGACCAAAGTATTGCTGTTATTACACGCGATGTTAGCCCCGAGTGTTTAGAAGAAGGTTAAATCCGCCATAAGCTATGGTGTTCTAAATAAACTGAAAAGTAAAAAATCGCCATGTGATCCATAGCGATTTTTTTACATTAAAAGACGTCTTTTAAATAAATCCCCGTTTGCGAACGCTTCTTCTGACTTAACTGTAGGGGGTTGCATTGCCCTACTATTTTTCCACCGCCTTTTCCGCCCTCAGGTCCCATGTCGATCACCCAATCAGACTCGGCAATCACATCCAAATTATGTTCGATGACGATCACGGTATTGCCGGCATCGACTAATCGATGCAATACCCGTAGTAGTTTCTCCACATCGGCCATATGCAAACCCACTGTGGGCTCATCGAGAATATAGAGACAATGTTGCTTGGTGTTACGGCGTAATTGCACTGAAGGTCTTGCTTTAGCGAGCTCGGCAACGAGTTTGATGCGCTGGGCTTCACCACCGCTTAGTGTGGGGCTTTGCTGGCCAAGAGTGAGATACCCTAAGCCGACATCCTGTAATAGGCTCAGAGGGTGGTGTAATAAAGGCACTGGCGCAAAGAACTCCACGGCCTCATCGACACTCATCGCTAAGACTTCCCCAATATGTTTGCCCTTATAGCGCACAGAGAGTGTGTCTTCGTTAAAGCGCCAGCCGTGGCACTCTTCACAATCTACTCGTACATCGGGAAGGAAACTCATCTCGATCCGACGCATGCCATTGCCCGAACAGGTATCACAACGCCCGCCAGAGACATTGAAAGAGAAGCGGCCCGGTGTGTAGGCTCGCAGTCTTGCGTCCACAGTGTCGGCAAAGAGTTTGCGGATCGTGTCCCAAATACCGATATAGCTAGCAGGGCAGGATCGAGGTGTTTTACCGATGGGGGTTTGATCGACTTGCATGAGCCGATCGATAGACTCCCAGCCGGTAAGGGCCTCGCAATCGACAATCTCAGGGAGTTTCTTGCGGGTGCCTTTGACCTTCAAGAGCTGCCTGATATTGTCGTGCAGCACGCCGCGTATCAAGGTGCTTTTACCGCTGCCGCTGACGCCGCTTACGGCCACTAAACGCCGTAAAGGAATGTTGACGTTGAGCTTGTGCAAGTTGTGTAAGGTGGCGCCTTCTATGCGCAGGGTTTCGTCATCAAATAGTTTACGGGACTCTTCATCACGGATATCCGCAATAGGATGACGTAAAGGGTTGGCAAGGAACTGACCGGTTAGCGAGGCTTTGTTTTTCTTCAATTGCGCCAAGGTGCCTTGGGCGACGATTTCGCCGCCTCGGCTACCGGCACCAGGGCCTACATCGATTAGATGATCGGCCTCGGCCATGGTGGCATCGTCGTGTTCAACCACGATGACGGTATTCCCGTTTTTCTGCAGCTCCCGCAGGGTGCTAATTAATAGCGCATTGTCGCGAGCGTGCAAGCCGATAGTGGGTTCATCCAGAATATAGCAAACGCCTTGCAGGTTTGATCCAAGCTGAGACGCTAGTCGAATGCGCTGTGCCTCACCACCACTGAGAGTAGGGGCGGCGCGATCCAAGCTAAGATAGGAAAGCCCCACTTTGTCTAAGAAGCGTAAGCGAGACTGCAGTTCGGGCACGATGTCTTTGGCGATGGTCTCGGCTTGATCCACAAAGTGTAATTGTGAGAAAGCTTTCTCCGCATCGACAACCGACAGTGAGGTGTAATCCGCGATAGAGCGTTTCTGCAAGCGCACGGCCAGCGCCGTGTCATTGAGGCGTTTGCCGTGACAATGCGGGCAGGGGATGCGCACAGGCGTCGTGTCGTCGTCTTTATTGGACTTCTCTAACCACGTGGCTTCTTCGCCTGTTTGTTCCTCTTCGAAGTCTTCGATGACCTCGCCTGTGCCGAAGCAACCCGTACACCAACCGTGCTTAGAGTTGTAGGAGAATAGGCGCGGGTCTAGTTCATCAAAACTGTCGCCACAGCTTGGGCAGGCGCGTTGGGTCGAATAAAGAATGTCACCACTGCGTTGCCCGGTTTTTGCTTTGCTCGGCGCGGTCATTAACAAGCCGTTGCTAAGCTCTAGGGTTTGCGCAATGAGCGCGGCGATGGCTTTTTCGTTCTCCGGTGTGACTTTGATGCTGCCCGTGCGGATCTCCACATCGTGTTCTTTATAACGGTCGATCACTGGCCAAGGGGCGCTAGGCAAGTAGTCTCCGTCGACCCGCAGCTGCGTATAGCCACGCGCCGAAGCCCATGCGGCTAACTCTTTGTAGATGCCTTTACGGCCCACTACCATTGGTGCAAGAAACGTGATGTCTTTGCCCCGTGAGGAGCTAAGAATACGCGAAAGAATCATCTCGGAGGTTTGCGGGGCAATGGCCTCGTCACAAGTCGGGCAATGCTGGGTGCCTAATTTGACGAATAGAAGCCGCAAAAAATGATAGATCTCTGTCAATGTGGCCACGGTGCTTTTACGACCGCCACGACTGGTGCGTTGTTCAATGGCGACGGTAGGCGGAATGCCGTGTATCGCATCCACGTCCGGTCTTGTGGCCGGTTGCACAAATTGGCGTGCATAGGCGTTGAGTGATTCAAGATAACGGCGCTGGCCTTCACCAAAGACAATGTCGAACGCGAGGGTGCTTTTGCCACTGCCACTCACGCCGGTGATCACGGTGAATTTATTCCACGGAATTTCGACATCGACATTCTTAAGATTATGTTCACGAGCGTGATGAATCTGAATCGCTTGTTTGGGTTTCTTCGCCTTGTTGCTGACAATCTGTTTACTGATGGTGCGCGAACTTTTGCGGGCTTGGGCTAAGTCTTCTTCGTATTCACGCAATGCGATGGCAGTAAGGCCTTTGCCTTCTTTCAGGAAGTGCTCCGGTGTGCCTTCGGCTACCAAGCGACCGCCCTTGTCGCCACCTTCAGGACCAATATCGATGAGCCAGTCGGCGGCGCGAATGACATCGAGATTATGTTCGATAATGAGCAGAGAATGCCCGGCGTCTAGTAACTGACGGAAGGCCTTCATCAACACGCTGATATCGTGAAAATGTAAGCCCGTTGTGGGCTCGTCAAATAGAAACAGAAGGCCTTTGTTTTTCTCGGGCGTCTTGGTGCGGCGTTTGGCTTTGGCGGCAAGGCTTTGCGCGACAGTGGCAAGATGACCGGCCAGCTTTAGGCGCTGGGCTTCGCCGCCGCTTAATGTGGGCACCGCTTGCCCGAGTTGCACGTATTGCAGCCCTACGTCGAGCAGGGGTTGCAGGCAAGTGAGGACCGCTGGGTCTTCGGCAAAAAACGCGAGAGCCTCGCTGATGGTCATCGCAAGAATATCGGCAATATTCTTTAATCCCGGCGTTGCACCATTGATGCGCACCTCGAGAATTTCACGGCGATAACGACGGCCATTACACTCGCCGCAACGTAAATACACATCGCTAAGGAACTGCATCTCTACATGTTCAAAACCATTGCCAGAACAACTTGGGCAGCGCCCATTGCCGGTATTAAAACTGAAGGTGCCGATGGTATAGGCGCGCTCCTTGGCGAGCGGTTGGGCGATGAAGCGTTGGCGAATGACATCGAAGGCCCCCACATAAGTCGCAGGAATTGAGCGAGTCGTTTTACCGATAGGGCTTTGATCCACAAGCAGCACATCATCGACGTGCTCTAAACCTGTGACGCTTTTGTGAGCGCCAGGCGCTTCTGTAGCTCGGCCTAGTTGTTTGCACGCGGCGCGGTAGAGAACGTCATGCATCAGCGTCGATTTACCGGAGCCACTGACACCGGTAAGGCAAACAAGTCGACCAAGCGGCAGTGCAATACTAAGATCCTGTAGATTGTGCGCACTGGCACTCTCTATATGAATGCTTTTGGATTTTGCATCGAGGCTTGTTTGGTTTACAGCGTAACTAGCGCTGGCGTCTTGGACGCCTTGCTTGGGTAAAAGTAAGTCTAATACCGTGCGCTCCCCATTGAGGTACTGGGCCGTTAGATTGTCTTTTTTGCGCAGTAACTGATTGGGGGTGCCCATGAAGCGAATCTCGCCGCCGTCTTTGCCTGGGCCGGGTCCGATGTCGATGACTAGGTCTGCCGCTAACATCACTTGTGGGTCATGTTCGACCACCAGTAAGGTATTGCCCGCATCGCGTAGCCGGTGCAATATTTGAATCATTCGACTCATGTCGCGGGAGTGCAAACCAATACTAGGTTCATCGAGCACGAACAGCGTGTTGACGAGAGACGTGCCCAACGCGGTGGTCAAATTAATGCGTTGCAGTTCGCCACCACTAAGCGTGCGAGTCTGGCGATCCAGTGTTAAATACGCCAAACCCACGTCGATTAAAAAGTTAAGCCGTGAGCGGATCTCGGTCAGTAATAACGCCGTGGCCTCATCTAACTCAGTGTTTGCTTTGCGCGCGTGATCGGCAATGGAAGTAAAGAACTCCGCACAATGCTCTAAGGATAGCGTCGTGATTTCATGCAGATTTAGGTGCCGTTCACCTGCATGCAAGCGCCACCATTGGCTCTCTTGTTTTAGGCGCGTGCCGTGACATTCTGGGCATTCGGAATAGGCACGGTATTTCGAAAGCAACACGCGAATGTGCATCTTATAAGATTTAGTTTCTAACCAATTAAAGAATCCGCGAACGCCGTACCAGTGTCCGTCCTTTGCGCTGCCTTCGCCTTCTAGCACCCATTCTTGATCGGATTTTTTAAGTTTCGACCATGGCACATCGAGTGCGATTTTCTTCTTTTTCGCATGTTTGACTAAGTCGACTTGGCATTCACTAAAGCTAGGAGTCTGCCACGGGCGCACGGCTCCTTCGGCAAGGGTTTTGTTTTCGTCAGGAACAACCAAACCAAAATCGACACCAATAATGCGGCCAAATCCGCGGCAACTTTCGCAAGCGCCAATCGGGGAGTTAAATGAAAACATCGCCGGTTCAGGTTCGGAAAACTCGATATCGCAATCGGGGCAATGATGATGAGTGGAGTATCGCAGCGCTTCACCAGAGGCTTCATCGGCATTGAGCATTGGGTAGATCAATACGCGTCCGCCGCCATGGAGCAGCGCCGCTTCTATGGCTTCGCCAAGACGCTCGCGGTTGTCTTTATTAAAACGCAGACGATCTTGAATGACCTCAACCCGATCGCCTTCTCGGTTTTGGATGCGGGTATAGCCCTGCTGCGCCAGCAATTGAATGATCTCTTCTTCGGCAAAATTATGCGGCACACGAACGGGCAGGCACACATGGACTCTTTGGTCTTGGTCTAGGCGTGCTTCAAGATCACTAATAATGCTGTGCGGGGTGTCCTTGCGAACGGCACGTGCGCAATGCGGGCAATGCAATGTGGCTAGGCGGGCAAAGGCGAGTTTCAAGTAATCGTTCAACTCGGTCATGGTGCCGACAGTAGAGCGAGACGTGCGCACCGGATTGGTCTGGTCAATCGCGATAGCGGGCGGGATTCCCTGCACACTGTCTACCGCGGGTTTGTCCATGCGATCGAGAAACTGCCGCGCATAGGCTGAAAACGTCTCGACATAGCGTCGTTGTCCTTCGGCGTAGACCGTGTCGAAGGCGAGGGTGGATTTACCCGATCCACTAACCCCAGTGACCACGATCAATTTGCCTGTGGGCAGCGTCAGGTCCAAATTCTTCAGGTTATTTTGTCGTGCGCCGGTTATGACGATGCTGTCTTTAGGTGAAGTCATGGGCTCTTAAGTCTCAATTCTGGATGCTGTATTAATATACAGTAATGCGTTTGTAAAACCCAACCCTTGGTGAATTACGCTAATTCGCCAATAAGTGAGTGATATCGCACGATCAATTAATTTTTTTTCTGCCTTATATTTAATAAATCTTATAAATACATAGGCTTAGCGGTGTTGTAAAAGTTGGCGCATTTTATGCTAAATCACTCATAAGTAATTAAAAAGCCACTAGAGCTAAACGATTTCGCCAATCAACCGGACTAAGTTGTACTCAGACACTAAACATATTGGAGATTTCCGACAATGGAAACACAGAAACGAAATAATGGCCTTAGCTTTGCCAAACGCTTGAGCGTTTTAGGAGCCTTTTGTATGTTGCTCCTTCCCGTCGTGGTGTTAGCAGATTCCTGCGCCTACGAAGAACAATTGAATTTTACTCTGCCCGTGTCGGCTGTCTCGGCGTTGGATGTCACCGCAGGGGCCGGGTCGCTGTATATCTCAAGCTCCCCGAACGCCCAAGAGATCAGTGTTAGTGCGCGAGTCTGCGCCAGCCGTAAAAGCTCACTGGACGGAATGGGCATTGAGCATGTCGTCAAAGGCGATACGCAACATCTATGGACGCTGATTCCAATGTCGCGCGGCAGTTTCTGGACGAGCAGCTATTCCTATATCGATCTGGAGCTTATTGTCCCCGAAGGGTTTGCGATGACAGTGGAAGATGGCAGCGGGACGCTAGAGATTCAAGGGACAGGAGACTTAGTACTGACAGATGGCTCTGGCGATGCTCGGGTATTTAATATCGCAGGAAATGTGCATGTAGTTGATGCTTCAGGCGCGTTAACGATAGAAGATGTTCAGGGCAACGTTGTTGTGGACGATGGCTCTGGTAGTGCGCGGATCGCGGGCATCGGTGGCAATCTACGAATCGATGACGGCTCTGGCACCTTAACCATTGAAGATGTGCGGGGCGATGTCGATGTGGATGATGGCTCAGGATCACTCGGGATTACGCGCATTGGAGGAGCAGTGACAATTGTCGATGGCTCCGGCGATATTGATGTCGACGAGGTTGAGCAGGGTGTGAATATTGTCGAATCTGGCTCTGGCAATGTGCGCGTGGACGGTCAGCGCGGCTTTCCCTCTGTGTCAGCTGCGACGGCACATTGATTTAGACTGAGCGGCTGTTCTATTTCGCTCAGCGCCTTACGCAAGAGAGATTGAGCTGTTAATATCGGCGCCTTCGTTTTCTCGACCGACTGCGGCTTACTGATGGAAGTTCTACTCGCTTGCCTGATCATCGTGATGGGTGCCTTTGTACAAACCGCTATAGGTTTCGGCCTTGCGGTTGTCGCGGCGCCCATTCTTTATTTTATTGATCCCTTCTATGTTCCCGCGCCTATTACTGTGTGCGCCTTAGTGCTGTCTGTTTTGAATGTCATCAGCTTTCGTGGTCAAGCCTCGTTCCGTGGCTTGGGCAATGCCATCATTGGTCGTATCCCTGGCTCATTGATGGGCGGTGCATTATTGCTGTGGATCGACAAAGAGTGGCTCGCACTTTGGATTGGTTTGTCAGTGCTTGGGGCGGTAGGGGTGAGCTTGACGTCACTGCGCTGGCATCCCACACCTGGTCGGATGATGTTTGCAGGGTTCATGTCTGGCTTTATGGGAACGAGTTCGTCGATCGGAGGGCCGCCAATGGCATTGCTATGGCAGCATCAAGATGTGAATTTGATTCGCGCCAATCTTGCGGCATTTTTTACGATTAGTTGTTTGATGTCTTTAGCGGTGCTGACGCCACTAGGGCAGTTCGGTAGTCGACAAATCATATTGGCGTTGCCGTTATTGCCAGCCACAGTGGTAGGTTTTTTTATCGCTAAGCGCACGATGCGCCATGTGCCACACCGGCAATTGAGAATCGCGTCATTGACGCTTTGCTCAATTGCAGGAATGGCGGCGGTCGTTTCTTTCTGGTTCTAAGCCTTAAAGCACTGCACTGAAGTCGGGAAGATTATCCACCCCAGATTCAATGCTAGCCTTCAATGACAATGTGCGTGGGAAAATACGCTCAAAGTAGAAGCGCGCTGTTACCAACTTTTCGTTGTAGAAAATGGCGTCTGCCTCGGAAGGGTTGTTCGCCAACGCTTGGGTCGCGACGACTGCGGCTTGCGCCCACACCCATGCCAATACGGTATAGCCTGAATACATCAAGTAATCATAGGCGGCCGCATTCACCTCATCAGGGTTTTTCATCGCTCGCATGCCGATAGCCGTGGTGACATCACCCCAGTTTTTCAATTGCATCTGCAAGGTGCCCGCGTAGGGAGACTCTGGGTTTTTCGCACAGAACTCCATCACGACTTTCACAAAAGGCTCTAAGGCTTTGCCGCGTGTGGCAAGAATCTTACGGCCAAGAAGATCAAGCCCCTGAATGCCAGTGGTGCCTTCATAGATAGACGTAATACGCGCATCTCTGAAATGTTGTTCTTGGCGCCATTCGCGGATGTATCCGTGCCCCCCAAACACTTGAATGCCATAGCTTGTCGCTTCCATACACACTTCGGACAAGAAGCCTTTTGCGATAGGCGTTAGCAATGACAGTAGTTGATCGGCGTTTTCTTTCTCGCCTGCAGACTCGCCATAGCTTTCGATATCGGCTTGTTTGGACAAGAAATAACTTAGTGCACGTCCACCTTCACCGAAGGCTTTCTGTGTGTACAGCATGCGACGCACATCAGGATGCACAATGATTGGATCTGCGGCAGCCTCTGGGTTTTCACGCACCGTGCCACGGAACTGTACGCGATCGCGCGCATAGGCCAGAGCGCTTTGATGGGAGGCTTCAATCTGTGCCAAGGCTTGTTGGGCGACACCCATGCGTGATTCGTTGATGAAGGTGAACATGCAGCTCATGCCTTTATTAGGCGGGCTGATGAGATAGCCTTTGGCATCATCGAAATTGATCACACAGGTCGCATTACCGTGAATGCCCATCTTGTGTTCAATGGAGCCACAACGCACACCATTGCGATCGGCAACATTGCCTGCATCATCTACATTGAATTTGGGGACGATGAACAGGGAGATCCCTTTAATACCCGCAGGGGCATCGGGAAGTCGAGCCAGCACAATGTGCACGATGTTATCGGTTAGGTCGTGTTCGCCTGAGGAGATGAAAATCTTGCTGCCAGAAATATCGTAGCTGCCGTCATCTTTGGGGACCGCTTTAGTGCGTAGTAATCCTAAATCTGATCCGCAATGGGCTTCGGTCAAACACATTGTCGCAGACCATTTGCCGGCGATGAGTTTGGGGAGGAAGCGTGCCTTGAGATCATCGTTAGCGTGTGCGGCGATGGTTTGAATGCCGCCCATGCTTAAACCTGGGTACATAGTCCATGCGTGGTTTGCTGTGGCATGAATCTCCATGCACAAACTCGCCAATGAGGCGGGTAAACCTTGGCCGCCGAGTGCTTCTGGCATCGCGAGTGTGGTCCAACCGTTGGCAATGTATTCGTCATAGGCGGCTTTAAAGCCTGGTGGAGTAGTGACTTCTCCATCCTTCCATGTGCAGCCCACTTCATCGCCAACGCCATCGAGTGGCGCCAACACATCCTGCGCAAACTGAGCGGCGCTTTCGATGATGGCTTCAACGATATCCGGTGTGGCTTCGCGACCTTGCGCAAAACTGGCGTAATGGCTTTCAAAATCTAGAACTTCTTCTAATTGAAACTTCATGTCTCGTATAGGTGCTTGGTACTGCGACATTGACTACTACCCCCTTAAAAGTATTTGGCGTCATTGCGTGTGCGCGGCAAGCTATCGCGGCGCTATGAACAGCATAACATGGAAAAAAACGTCTTATCTGCCACCATTGATCACGAATAAAGCTGTATAATCGCACGGCTTTTTAAGATTACACTTAATGGCATGTCGACGGAGTGCAAAACCTCAATGAATAGCTGGCCTCAGAACATCAATATGCAAGCCTTTCGTGAAACTTGGGTATTAGAAGGCGAACCCCTATGGGCTCGTGTATTTGATACGCACCGCGAAAAAATGCAGATCAAAAATCCGCAAATTGCCTTAGGTAATCTTGAAAAAATATTTACCTGTACGTTCAAGCTTGCCAACAGTAAGGGTTTTCAAGCCATGAGCTTGCGTGACCTAAGCCGCGAAACTGGCATTAGCATGGGCGGCTTGTATGCCTATATTGGCAGTAAGGATGATTTGGCCTCGGCCATTGAAGAGGTGCTGCGCAAGACCATTGATGATGTGATGTCGGATCAAGCCGTTATTGATCTTTCACCCGTGCACCGTCTCAAAGCCATTATTTATGGCGATATTTTCATGAACGATATCATGCACCCTTGGTACTATTTTTGTTACCTAGAGGCCAAAGGTTTGTCTCGCGAGCAGCGTGAATCGGCGATGAAGATGGAGCTCAAATTTGATGAGCGTATTCTGGATACCTTCACCGCGGGTGTCGAAGCGGGGCTGTTCACAGCCGACCGTTTAGAGCTCTTAGCCGCCAGCACCACATCGATGTTGCAGCAGTGGTATCTCAAGCGTTGGAAGTTTGGCCATATGCACATCAGCATTGAAGACTACGCCGCGTATGTCTTCGACTCGACTTTGAAGAACCTTAGTTACTCGTCAAGCGAAGGCTAAGCGTTTTCTGGATTGATGCCGACCTTGTCGGCATAGAACGCCCTGATGGCAGGCATATCGACTTCGATATCGCCTGTCGGGTGAAAGAAGTCCGCTAGCCCTGCCTCTTTTTTCGACGCATCCACATAGCCCATTAGCACAGGCACCCCTGCGTTGGCGGCGATGCGATAAAACCCCGTTTTCCATTCCTTCACTTTGCTGCGCGTCCCTTCCGGTGGCACTAAGACAATCATCTCAGGGTTCTCTTGGTATTCCTGCACCGTTTGATCGACAAGATTGTGAGCACGACTGCGATTGACGGGGATGCCGCCTAACCATTTCATAAACCAGCCAATGGGGAAGGGGAACAAGCTGTGCTTGCCCATCCAATACACTTTCAAGCGCAGCTTTAGCACCACTAATAGCATTAGGGGGAAATCCCAGTTGCTGGTGTGCGGGGCGCCGATCAGGACAAAGCGGGCGTTCTCGATAGGACAGCCTACGGCTTTCCAGCCAATGATCTTGAGGATGCCGATGGATAACAGGCGTAAAATCGGCGTGATGATAGGGGTCGAAAAAACGGTTCTACGCATTGTGGCTGATGTCTCTTATTGTTGTTGTGTAGGGCTTACCAGTGCTTAACGAAGTCTTTCACGTCGAGCTCTTTTAATGACCGTTGCGGGCCAGAATTTTGTCCAATGTAGAGCATGGCATTAATCTTTTCATTGGGCTTAAGGCCTAAGCCTTCCAAAATAACAGGGTGTTCCGATAAAGGCCCCGTGCGCCAAACCGCGCCAATGCCTTGGGCGTGAGCGGCGATGAGCATGGCGTGTGTGGCACACCCTGCGGAGATGTCTTGCTCCAATTGCGGCACCTTGGGGTGTTCGATGGGGCAGGAGATCGTCACGATAATCATGGGGGCGCGTAATGCCTTGGCGCGGATTGAATCGGCGGCGGCAGCGGTCAACTCGGGGTTGTCCGTACGGCTGGCCGCGACAAAGAGGTCTCCTAGGCGCTCTAAGGCCTCACCTTCAATTTGCAGAAAGCGCCAAGGGCGTAGTTGAGCGTGGTCAGGAGCGCGAAGGGCTGCGCGGTATAAGTTCTCTATTTCCGCTGCGCTAGGCACAGGGCCTGTAACACGAGGAATAGAGATGCGAGAATGTAAGGCCTTGAGTGTATCCATTGTGATGCTGTTGTCTCAAATCTGTAAAATTTAACTACTAAGATGCTTAAGAATAGAGCAAATTGGCCTTGGTTGGGAGCTAAGAAAGCAAAGTGTGCAAGCCTGCCTTTGTGGTACAATTTCCCACTAGAATATTCAACCTTTCGGAACCGGCCTAAAATCACCGTTTCCGTGTATGCAATCGAGGCAAAATAATGGCCACTAACGCAGATCTTATTGCTGTAAGCTCCGAGCGACCAGTTTACCCACAGTCTAAATCTAAATGGTTTGGCAAAGCGGCGGGCAAAAAGAAACTGCGCTTAATATTGAGCTTTTATTCGCCCGACGGTAATGAAGTGGCCATGCCGCTAGCAGCAATGTCCGCCTATTTGAAACGTGATTTTCCTTGGGTTGAAGTCATCCTCAAGCCGATTCTCATTATCCGTGATGCAGAAGCCTATAACGCTGAGAACTACGCGCGCAGCATCGTCGAGCTAGAGCCAGATTTGATCGCCTTCTCTGTGATGAGCCCCCATTGGTACCCGATGGAGCCGTACTTCGAAGTACTCAAATCCATGAGCCCAGAGCTGCCTATTTGTATCGGTGGCTACCAGGCTATGCTTTCGCAAGACCAAACTATCGCTAATCCTAATGTCGACTTCATCTGTGTGGGTGACGGCGAATACGCCATTGGCAACCTCGTGCAGTTTATCCGTGGCAGCAAAGACGGCCCGGTCGATGGCATGTGGGAAGAGCTTAACGATGGCGAAGTGTTCCAAACTGAGCCTCACCAGATCGGCGACCTCGCGTCACTGCCTTTCCCTGATTACGATATTTTTGAGAAAGACGGCAGTTTCGATGATGTGAACACCTCCATCTTCGGGCCTAAAGAGAAGGTCGTGTTGCCTGTGATGACAGGCCGTGGTTGTCCGTATCGTTGCACTTATTGCTGTAACACGCCGATTCTGGATGGCTGGAAAACCAAGAAAGAATTCCTGCGTAAATACGACCCACAAGACATGGTGACCGAACTCATTCGTTTGCGTGACCGCTATAACGTCGGCTATTTCGAGTTTTGGGACGAGCTGTTCCTGTCTAATTTGAAGTTCGTGCGCGCATTTTTCGAACTGTATAAAGATCAGATTGGTCTGCCTTTCTCCATCAACTCCCGTGTGGAAGTGATGAACGAGAAGTTCTGTCTATCTGCAAAAGAAGCGGGCTGCCACACAATCTGGTTTGGTATTGAAAGCGGCGATGAAACTTTCCGCTCTACGATGCTGGGTCGCAAGATGACGAACCAACAAGTGGTCGATGCGGCCGAGAACTGTAAGAAAGCTGGTATCAACCGACTCACCTTTAATATCGTGGGTATGCCGCTTGAGACTGCAGAGAATATGCGCCAAACCTTGGCGTTGAACAAACTCATCGAACCTGAGTTTTTCTTCTTCTTCCCGTATATCCCACTGCGCGGCACGCCTTTGTATGAGCGCGCGAAGGCAGAGGGCTTATTGCTGTCATCGAAGAAGAACCTGCACTATTTATCAGCGGCAAACGATCGTCAGTTCTCCTTGAACATGAAAGAGTGCCCAGAGCTTCTGAGCGCCGAAGAGTACAACGAGATCTGCCAACAGATGTTGGCATTCCAAGAGAGCAATAACCGCTTGAGCTTTGCTGACGAAGACGGCACGAATATGCCAGCGCGCGTAGAAGATAAGAGCTTTAGTTTGATCGATGATCAGCAGAAGGCGGCGATCGAAAGTGCGCAGTCCAATGTTGAGGTGAAAGCGCCCGGCGCGTCGCCAGTGAAGATGTTTGAACCGCAAGCGGCACAACCGGCTGCGAGTGAACAGAAGAGTGGCGGCATCATGGCCGGCATTAAAAGTTTGTTTGGCGGTTAAGCTATTAAGACGCTGTTGCGCCTACGGCTGGGCTGTAGGCGCGCAGGGTTTTCTCGAAACTGCGCCACGAAAGCATGGCCATCAAGATATTCCCCGTTAACGCTCCCGCATAAAATCCTGCTAAACCAAAGAGTTGGCTGCCAATCCATGCCAATGGCACATAGAAGATAAAGAACCGCGCGATGCTCAAATACAAAGCCGTCATAGGCTGATGCAGCGCATTGAACGCCGAGTTCGACAGAATGATCACCCCTTGTAAGCCGTAACCCAGTGGCAAGATCCAGATGAACAATTGGATAGCCCGCTTCACTTCCTCGTCTTGGGTAAACACCGCCGCGATAAAGCTCGCGCACAATGCCATCACAACATAAATCACCAACTGCCACGCCAAGATGAACTTCATCGTTAAGCGATAAGAATCCGCAATTCGATCGGTGCGGCCAGCGCCTAAGTTTTGGCTAATGAAAGGGGGCAGGGTGGAGGACAGGGCTAATACGATCAAACAGGCAATGGACTCGATGCGCGAACCAACCCCAAAGGCGGCCACTGTGGCCTCGCCGTAACTCGCTGCGATGGCGGTCATTACACCTGCTGCGATAGGCGTCATCATGTTGGCGCCAGATGCGGGAATGCCAATACGCAGCATCTCTCGGCTTGAAGAGATAAAGATCTTCTTCGACGGAATGCCAGGGTAGGCGAGCTCGAGTTTCACGATCAAATAATAGAACAAGTAGAAGAAGCCAAACACCCATGACGCTAGGGTCGCAATGGCCGCCCCTTGAATGCCCATGGCAGGAATAGGGCCAAGGCCGAAGATAAAGATTGGGTCGAGTGTCGCATTGATCAAACCCGCACCGGCCATCACAAGGCTGGGAGTTTTGGTGTCGCCACTGGCTCGCAATACTGCGTTGGCCGTGGTCATGCCCACAAGCAAGGCGCTGGCAGGTAACCAGACCGTCATGTACTGACGAATCTGTGGGATCAAATCGTCGCTGGCGCCCATCATGGCAAAGATGTTGTCCATGAATAGATAGGCAAAGAACGACAGCACCAACGCTAGGGCAATAGACGTGTAGTTGGTAACAGTGGAGGCTTCTTTCGCTTTTTCGTGTTCGTCACAGCCTAAATACTTGGCGACGACGGCAGAGGTGCCAATGCCCAAACCGATGGCGAGGCTCATGACCATAAAAGTGACGGGGAAGGTAAAGCTGATGGCGGAGAGAGGTTCTGTGCCCAACATACTGATGAACAGAGTATCCACGAGACTGAACGTAAACATCATGAGCATCCCGATAATCATCGGGCCAGTCATACGAATCAGTGTCGCGGGAATCGGATCATGCACCAAGCTTTGGCGCTTCTTTTTGGAGCTTTCAGCCATTAGTTCGTGTGCTCTAGCTATACAACCACTGCGCACGGATGTTTTGGGGCAGCGATGATAGAGCTTAATCTTGTTGTATTGTTGTTTTCATCAGGGCGGTGGATTGCCTACGCTAGAAGACCCGCCCTTGTAGATTTTTAACTCACATCGTACTTATTTATTATTCCCAGCCGCTTTGCGCAGCTGCAACATTTGCTTGAAGCACTTAGGGTTGCCGAACACTAACTCTTTCGCAGAGTTCAGATCGGGGCTGCCCGCTACATCGCTGACCAACGCACCAGACTCTTGCAGAATCAATAGTGCGGCGGCAATAGAGCAAGGATCGTTTTGGCCTAACCAACCCGCATCGGCTCGGCCTGCGCCTACCCATGCTAGGTCCAGTGCGGCACAGCCTGTAAGGCGGGCATCGCATTGTTGGCTGAGCAATTCTTTCTGCATAGTCAATAACAGTGCATTGTGACGCTCGTTAGCGGCATCGGTGCCCAGAGTGACTAAGCCATTTTCTAAGACGGTGTTTTTGCTGACTCGTAGACGCTGAGAGTTAACCTGCGCTGCAGTCCCGCGTGATGCTGTGAACTCTTCACGCAGCATCGGATTGATCAAGACGCCATGCTGAACTTTGCCGTTAACGCTTAATGCGACAGAAACACAGAAGTTAGCGATGCCACGACGGTAGTTCGCCGCGCCGCACAAAGGGTCGATAATCCAAACAGTGTTGGTGTCTTTGCCTTCGATAAAGCCAGACACGCGCGATTGGATGCTGTAGTCAGGGTAGGACTTCTGTAAGTGGTACAGAATCGTCTTTTCTGAGTCCATATCCATGTTGGTGATGATCTGGCCATTGCTGTCATCAACGACGTGAACACGGTCTAGTCGATCACTGTTATGAGCGAGCACTTCAGAGGCATCACGGGCGGCTTTAAGGGCGATATTTACAATAGGGTGCATGTTAAGAGAAACCTAGCGATAAAAAGTCGCGCAATCATAGCAAATACAGCGTAATCAGTCTTATATAAAAAGCGTTGGATTGCATTGTTCATCGCAGTTGTGCATTTCAAGGCAGACGGCATAGCCCGATTCCCTGCTATAATCGCGCGCTTGAGAATATAAGCCCCGACACTATGAGGTGCCCGCTTTGTCCGAAGTCTTTGATTTAGAAGCCTGTGCGAACAATATTCGTATAGTGCTGGTGAACACGTCCCATCCTGGCAACATAGGGGCCGCGGCCCGTGCCATGAAGAATATGGGCCTGAGTAAGCTTACATTGGTCGACCCTGAGGACTTTCCCAGCCCTGTCGCCATTGGTCGTGCCGTATCGGCTTCCGACATCCTCGAAAACACCGTGGTGACCAAGACCCTAGAAGAAGCCGTGAGTGGCTGTGGTTTGGTCATTGGTGCCAGCGCACGCCTGCGCAGCATTCCTTGGCCGCTGATCTCTCCTCCCCAATGTGCCCAGAAAGCCGTGGAAGACAGCCAGCAGAACGAAGTTGCCTTGGTGTTTGGCCGCGAAGATGCGGGCCTGACCAACGAAGAGCTGCAACTGTGCCATTTCCACGTCAATATTCCTGCTGATGAGAAACTCAGCTCGCTGAACCTTGCCGCTGCCGTCATGGTGATCAGCTATGAAGTGCGTCAAGAACTGCTGCGCCGTAAAGAGTTGGGCCTGCCCAATGTGGCCCCTGCCGATGATGTCGTGGCCGATGGCGTGAACTGGGATGTGCCCAAAGCCACAGGCAAACAAGTTGAGAGCTTTTACACCCACTTAGAACAAGTGATGGTCGACCTTAACTTTCATGACCCAGAAAACCCCCGTTTGTTGATGCTGCGGATGCGCCGCCTGTTTGGCCGTATTCGCCCAGACCAAATGGAGATCAGTGTGTTGCGCGGATTCTTAGCGCACATCGATATGCTTAATGAACGTGCCACCCGTGGCATAAGTGTTGAGCAACAGCGTCAAGAAAAACGCGAAGCCAAAATTATTAAAGAGGCGAATGACGCTGAATAGCGCTTCGCCTCTTAAATCACCCGATTCAATAAAAATACCGCTTAGAGAAATTGTATGTCTGTATTATTTGACCAAATTGCTACCGAAATCGCCGCCAATCCCGCTCAAGTAAAAGCCGCTGTCGACTTGCTAGATGAAGGTGCCACGGTGCCCTTTATATCGCGCTACCGTAAAGAAGTGACCGGTGGGCTAGACGATACGCAGCTGCGTAAACTGCAAGAGCGTTTGTATTACCTACGCGAACTAGACGATCGCCGCGATGCCATCATCAAGAGCATCAAAGAACAAGAAAAACTAACCCCAGAGCTAGAGCGTCAGATCCGCGGCGTCGGCACCAAAACAGAACTCGAAGATATCTACCTGCCTTATAAGCAGAAGCGCCGCACCAAAGCGACGATCGCCAAAGAAGCTGGCATTCAACCACTAGCCGATATGCTCTACGCAGACCCTACTAAGAACCCCGAAGACGAAGCCCAAGCCTTTATCAACGCCGAAGCCGGTTTTGCCGATACCAAAGCCGTATTGGATGGCGCGCGTCACATTTTGATCGAACAGTTTAGTGAAGATGCCGCACTGCTAGGAAAATTGCGTGAATACTTTTGGCAGCGCGCGCAGATTATTTCTGAAGTGGTGAAAGGCAAAGAAACCGAAGGCGCTAAATACCGCGACTATTTCGACTTTTCAGAAGCGCTGGAAAAAATCCCTTCACACCGTGCCATGGCATTGTTCCGTGCCCGTAAAGAAGGCATCTTGCAGCTGAACGTCGACATCAAAGATTTAGAAGCTGGCGTGCGTCACCCTTGCGAAAACCTCATCGCAGGATTTTGGAAGATTGCCGATGAAAGCCGTCCAGCCGATAAATGGTTATTAGAAGTTGTGCGCTGGACATGGCGCGTGAAGATTCAAAGCCATTTGCAAACTGACTTTTTGACAGAGATTCGCGAGCGCGCCGAAGAAGACGCCATCGACGTATTCGCCAAGAACATGAAAGACCTATTACTTGCCGCACCTGCCGGTAAAAAAGTAACAATAGGCCTGGACCCAGGCCTGCGTACCGGTGTGAAGATGTCCGTAGTGGATGAGAACGGCAAGGTGCTCGACCACGGTGCCATCTTCCCTAACCAGCCACAGAACAAGATTGCCGAAGCCGCCGCGATTCTGTTAAAGCTGTGCCAAAAATACAGCGTGCAACTGATCAGTATTGGTAACGGCACCGCATCTCGCGAGACCGATGCCTTCGTTGCCACTTTGCTCAAAGCACACCCAGAGCTTAAGGCTCAACGCGTAATCGTGAATGAGTCTGGTGCCTCCGTGTATTCAGCCTCCGAGCTTGCCGCATTAGAGTTCCCCGATTTGGACGTGACCATTCGTGGCGCCGTGTCGATTGCTCGCCGCCTGCAAGACCCATTGCCAGAGCTAGTGAAGATCGACCCCAAATCAATCGGGGTAGGCCAATACCAACACGACGTGAGCCAAGTAAAACTCACCCGTAGCCTTGATGGCGTAGTAGAGGACTGTGTGAACGCGGTAGGGGTGGATGTGAACTCTGCGTCCGTGCCTTTGCTCAAGCGTGTGTCAGGCCTTAACCAAACGCTAGTGAACAACATCATCGAATACCGTGATGCCAATGGCGCGTTCAAGAGCCGCGCAGCCCTAAAACTAGTGCCACGCTTTGGCGACAAGACCTTCGAGCAAGCCGCCGGCTTCCTGCGCGTGAACGAAAGCGACAACCCCCTTGATGCCAGCGCCGTCCACCCTGAGTCCTATAGTGTGGTAGAGGCGATCGCCAAGAAGAATGCCCGTGACGTTAAATCCATGATCGGCGACAGCGCCTTTATCCGTGGCCTGAACGCACAAGATTACGTGACCCCTGATTTCGGTTTGCCAACAGTGCAAGACATCCTGAAAGAGCTTGAGAAGCCGGGTCGCGATCCACGCCCAGAGTTCAAAACAGCCGAGCTAAAAGAAGGCGTTGAGAAGATCAGCGACCTCAAGCCAGGCATGACTCTAGAAGGCACCATCACCAACGTGACCAACTTCGGCGCATTCGTCGATGTGGGCGTTCACCAAGACGGCCTTGTGCATATCTCTGCACTGTCGGACAAGTTTGTGAAGGTTCCCCATGACGTCGTCAGCACTGGCGACATCGTGAAAGTGAAAGTACTAGAGGTCGACCTAGACCGTAAACGTATTGCTATGACCATGCGCCTTGATGACGAACTGCCAACACCAGGCGGCAGCACGCAGGGGCGGCAGGGCGCTTCTAATCGTAATAATCAGAAGCAGTCTGCGCCGCGTCAGAAGAAAGACTTTGCGGCGGCGGCAGATAATAAGCGTCAGGTTGGGACGATGGCGGCGTTGTTTGAGCAGGCTTTGAAAAAGAAGTAATTTTTTGATTATTTTTTGATCGTTTTAAGAAGCCCCTTTATTGGGGCTTTTTTTTGGGCAGATTTTATGGCGAATGAAAACGCAAATGCATACAGGTAAGGCTAGATAATTCGCTTGCTGTAGCGAGAAACCATCATGTGTTCGTGTAGGAAAAGGAGGAACGGGGAAGAGGGTGTTTTCATAGCTGCGAATCCTTTCGCTGGAGAAAAAGGATTTAGTAGTTGGCTAGCTTAGTGAGTTTAAGTATAGTTCCTTGAGTTTGACGGGTTGCGGGGTGTCCTTCTAACAGACTGGCGATAAAGGTCTGTTGATAAATAGGACTTAAATTCCATGTGTTAAAAGTTGGTGCTTTTTCGGAAAAAATAAAAATGCGTCCTGCTAATAATTGTTAAGAGGGCGTAGTCCTGTTAACTAGGCTGTTATGTACTTGCGCTAAAGGATGGCTAGATTGGAAATTCGTCGAATTCAGGTAGCCGATGTACCAAATTTCTTAGCTCTTTGGAGGCGGGTTTATTCGGAAGGGGCATTCTTGGCCAAAGGTCCTCCCTCAGCAGATCGGGTGAGGGGCGTTGTCGAGAAGGTGGTTAAAGAAGAGATACCGAATTTCATCGCTGTTGAAAAAGATAAAGTAGTTGGAGCCGTTGAAGTCTTCCCAGGAACAATGTGTGGGAGGATAGAAACTGGGGCAGATAGAACTGGTCACTTAGGTATCCAAGTTGACTCACATTATCGAAGAAGAGGTATTGGTCGTAATCTGATGATGGCTGCAATTTCGGACTCCCGTCGATACGGTTTTGACGAAATTGAACTTTCCGTTTTCGATTCCAATTTTGTAGCAATTCGATTGTACGAAAAATTGGGTTTTATTGTTACTGGTCACGGCGATAGCGTTACTTTACCTTCTGGAATGACTGCAACAGGACAATACATGGTTTTAAATTTCTTACATAACAAACGAAATCAGGCGGACGCATAAATGCGCCACTGTTTCGAGCGTTAGGTGAAACTGTAGATGCCAACCATTTATGAAACTAAACCAGGCATAAACCCAACCCGGTTTCAGTACCATTCGCTGTTCCGTTTTTATCTTGATCAGGGGTGTATGTGCTCCCAGAAAGCACTATCAGAACATAAAGATGGAACTGTATATCCTTCAACTATTATGGGTATAGTATTTTCAGCGATGGCTGTAGAGGCATTTTGCAACGAATTGGCAGAGATATTTGTTGAAGAAAGAGATCTGAAAGACTTCATATTCAATCGTGGGAGATATAGGCCAGAAAAGGGTGATTCTGGCACTGTTTTTAAGCTTAGATACTTGTTTAATGAAAAAGATAATATTTTTCCGAATGAGCTGGCCGCAAAAACAAATGATCTTTTCGATATTAGAAATAATTTAGTTCACTATAAATTCAGTGATACTGCTGCAGAATACGAAGCTCTGTCACCGAAAGGAGGGAATGTTCCGGATGGTGTTATCGTAATCGATTTTGAAGCTCCATTAGAAAAAATTAAACCAGCATTTGTAGAGAGGTTAACTGGGAGAACCGCAACTGAATGTTTTAATACAGCATTTGAAGTGTTGGAAAGTTGGGGAAGGTTGGAAGGCGTAGCAAACGCCACAGGCCTTGAAAAAATCACCTAACAATCCGTTCAAGAGCGACCAAAGTATGTCGTCATGCCTTTTGCGAAAAACGCAAAAGCCACGCCAACATACTTTGGCCCCTTAACAGGAGCGTTATAGCCATTCCATATTAGAGTAAAGGTAGAGTATGAACCAGTTAGTTGTTGTCTTAGTCATGATTTTGTTGCCAGGGATTATCGCTGCGATCATTAGCGACAAACTCACGACGCACTCGCGATGGGACTCATTTAAGTTCAGTCTTTATTCATTCACATTGGGTGTTCTCACCTATGCTACATTGCAAGTTTTGGTATATCTAACTGACGCGATAAAAGCTATCTCTGTTTCGCCTATCACTTGGACAAACTTAGCTATCTGGAATAGCGCATTCAACGGCGGGGCTGGAATTCAGGCTTGGGAGATTTGTGTCGCGGTTTTGGTATCCGTTCCGGTCGCATTTTTCGCTTCATGGACTATAAACTTCAAGGTGTTCAACAAAATTGCACAAAAGCTTAAGGTTTCCACAAAGTACGGCGATGAGAATCTATACTCATATTACCTAAACGCTGAGGAGATCGATTGGATTTATGTTCGAGATCCCAAAAACGGCTTCACTTATCAAGGTCGAGTAGTGTCGCATTCAGAAAACGATAAAGTGCAGGAAATAGTCCTCTCAGAAGTGAGTGTGTATAGCTATTTAAATTCAGAGTTTTGTTACAGCGTTCCCACTATGTACCTCTCTCGTGAGGTCGGGGAGCTTATTGTCGAGGCGATACCGCCTGAGATCCTAGGAGAAGCCAATGAGTAAAAAATTACCCTTAACAGAAGGCCACGTGCGCGGTATTGAAAAAGGTGCAAATAAACCCGCTCAGGCTAGCAATATGAAACCCACACAACCGCCACCAGCTCCTAAGCCACAGTCCAGTCGCGATAAGTGATTTGCTATATCAAGGCAAGGCAGGCCGACGCCAAAAAGCGGCGCGGCTGCTTGCAGCGTTATAACGCTCTACTTGCCTGCATGGTCACAGTTCTATAATAAGGAAAGAAAATGGATGAATTGACAGATGATGAGTTGTTCTCGCAAATTGAAGAGCACTTGAAGTGTAGTGAGCAAAGCTGGTTGATGGGAGCAGGGATCAGCTTCGACGCTAAATTACCGCTAATGTATCCCTTGACCAACAAAGTTAAGAAAGATGTGGAAAGTAGTCACAAGAAACTATATGACGAAATTATCACTCCGCTTTTTGAAGAGCTGCCTGCAAACTGCCATATAGAGCATGTTCTCAGTCATCTCGGAGACTATGCTGCATTAGCTGAAAGAAACAAAGAAAATAAAACGATAATTAATGGTAGTGAAATTGAGTTGGCCAGCCTAGAAGAAGCACATAATATAATTCTAGAATCCATCTCAAATGTAATCCGGTGTGGCTATGTTGAAGATGAGGATGGAAATACAGTTGAAGAAGGCACCCTGTCAGTGCCTATCGTCGATATTGAAGCTCATTTAGGGTTTATAGATACGCTGTTTAACCATGCGTCTGCTGGTGTTCATGAGCGAAGAAAAACTGTAAATATCTTCACGACTAACTATGACACTCTTTTGGAAGATGCCTTAGCACTAAACAAAGTCCCATATTGGGATGGGTTTGCGGGAGGAGCTGTAGCCCATCGTACCCAGAGATACGGTGAACCCGCACCATCAAATGGACAGCGTGCAAACTTAATCAAGATGCATGGGTCGATAGATTGGTTTCTTTGTGACAAAGGTTATGTCTGGAGAGTTAGGGATAATGATCGCTACCCCAAAGCAGATCGTCGCGTTCTAATTTATCCTCAAGCCACAAAATACATTGCTACTCAACAAGACCCTTTTTCCACTCAGTTTGATTTATTCAGAAAATCTCTAAATTCTAGTAATAGCAATACGCTAGCGGTTTGTGGCTACAGCTTTGGTGATGATCACATTAATAACGAAATTGAGTTCGCTTTATCTAAAGAAGAAAACAAAACTGTATTGCTGGCATTCTTAGAGTGCAGGGATGGAATGCCGACATGTTTAGAAAGGTGGCGTAATTCTAGTTTTGGGTCACGAGTCATTATTGCTTCGTTGCGTGGTCTATATGTCGGAAATCAAGGCCCATTTAAAAGAAAAGACGATGATGATTATTGGTGGACATTTAAAGGTGTAACATCAGTGCTAAAGAATGGATGTGAGGTTTAGTTATGTTTACACCGGAAGAAGAGTTAAAGATAGGACAAGTAGTTGAAGTATCTGGAACTAATATTAAAGTTGAGATCTCCGATAAAATATCTGAGCTATCTAGAACTTTCAATGGTCGCGTTTACCCTATAGGACAAATAGGAAGCATGGTGAAAATTCACTATGGTCGCAAAATAATTTTTGGCCTAGTGACAATGCTCAGAATGCGCTCAGAGGAGTTAATTGAATCAGGAATGCCCGTAACGGCCGATTCTGATCAACGTGTAATGGAGGTGCAGCTACTGGCTGAAGGAAGTTGGAACAACACCAAATCTAAATTGGCCTTTAAGCGCGGCATTAAGACTTACCCCTTACCTCAGCAAGGTGTATTCCTACTAACTAACGAAGAAATTTCTTTTGTCTACCGTTCGGCAGAAGGCACAAGAGACGATTCCGTTGATCCACTAGTTCCTTTTGCAGTTTATAGTGCATCTGAATCTACAGCATGTAGAGCTAACATCAATAAGATGTTTGGTATGCACTGTGCTGTTCTTGGCTCTACAGGCTCAGGGAAATCAGGCACCGTAGCAGCGATTATTCATAGTGTACTATCTCATAAGAATAATGAGAAAGAGTTGTCGCCTCAGATCGTAGTTATTGACCCACATGGAGAATACGGTTCAGCTTTTAAGGCTAGAGCAGTCCAATACCGTGCATATGACATTGCAGCAGGTGAAGATGGTCAAGAAGAGATAAAGCTTCCTTACTGGTTAATGGCAAGCGATGAGTTTACGAATCTAGTTATCGGAAAATCTGAAAGAAGCGCTACTAGCCAAAACAATGTAGTTCAAAAAGCACTTGCGCACGCAAGAATGGTTGTTGCTGGAATTGTAAAACCTTGTCCAAGAGAGTTTGGCTCAGAGACTTTGAGTCATCTGGAAAATATTGATGATCCAGATTTTCATGATGGTAAAGACGCTTCAGATATTCTTGAATTTGATCGAGATAAGCCCAGACCGTTTTGTTTGGATGAGTTTGAGAGTCATGTACGGTATATACAAGGTGGTAGATTCAAAAAGGGATCAAAAGTTTTAGAAACACTACCAGCATCAGATTCTGGAATGACTTATGTTTCATCAGTATTAGATAAGCTAAAGGTTCTTCGAAGAGATAATCGTCTTTCATTCATGATGGAATGTTGGCGAGATGACGACAATCAAATCAAATTACACGAGGTTTTGAACCAGTTTGTTGGTGTACCAAAGCAGGAAAGGAAAGATATTAGAATCATTGATATTTCAGGACTTCCAAATGAAGTTGCAGGCCCCCTTGCTGCATTAATTGCTCGACTGCTGTTTCAATATAAGGTTTTTCAAACACAGGATGAAAAAGAGAAAGATCCCATTTTACTTGTGTGTGAAGAAGCACATAGATATGTCCCTGATCACGGAGAGGCGCAATATTCAGCAGCTCAAGGAGCAATAAGGCGCATTGCCAGAGAGGGGCGAAAATACGGAATCGGCCTAATGTTGGTAAGCCAGAGGCCCGCTGATGTAGACAGTACTGTAATATCACAGTGTGGTACATGGGTCGTTTTAAGGCTTACAAATTCTGCCGATCAACAGCATGTCGCACGCTTCTTACCAGATGGGCTATCTGGCATGGTTGGTGCGCTGCCTATTTTGTCTCAGCAAGAAGCAATATTTGTTGGTGAAGGAGCTGCCCTACCTTCCAGAGTAAGAGTCAGAGATTTAAAGGAAGAGCAATTACCGAAATCGAATACGATTCCGTTTGCTCAGGGGTGGGCTAGTGATCGCTTAGACTTGGAAAAATTAAAGGAAATATCTGAGAGAATGTGCAGCTAATGAGGGCGTTATAACAAGGCGCTGCACACGGATAAATTACTCGCTTCCAATTTACCGGTGAGCGCGGCGTTAGGAGGACGAAGTCCTCTTAACAGATTTAAGGTTTCGGCTGGTTAAACAAGTTGCTATTAAGTCAGTTGGTTAGAAACGGCTTAGCGCTTGGAAGAAAAATAGGCTTGCGTCCTTATAATAATTATTAAGAGGCGGTTGGGCTCTTAATTAGACTGTTAGCTGCCTGAGAGCGACATGATCAAATTTGAGCAAACTACCATTGATTTGGTTAGAACTTATGAAGCCTATGAAAAAAGTATGAGCTCTAATTCCAAGTGGAAACATTCGTTTGGCTTTCCAGTTGTTAATTTAGCCTTGGGAGTTGTTTCGGGTTGGCCGAGGGAAGAAGACTTGATAGGAATTCGAAAATGTTTGGCCTATGAGGTGGGCTCATTGAAAAAGAAAGAGATTCTTTGGCTTTTCCCAATGGCAACTACCGACTTAGGTAGTGACATAAAAATATACAAAAATGAAATGCTAATTGTCGACTCCCTAATCTTCTCTATTGTCGAATTCAATGATCATCTACATGAACATTCTACGGGTATGAGCGGTATAGTCAGGACAAAACTTAGAAGAGGTTTTGAACTTATTTGCTTGTGGGCTTGCAGTAGCAATCTGCTAAATCTAGAAGAAAATGACATGATAGTTCTCAGAGAAAATGAAAAGTGGTTAAAGTACATATCAAATGAGCATGAAAGAAAGTTTGGTCGTAGTGAGCCAGCTAGCAGCTAACAAGCGCATGTTGTCGGACTGGTTTTCCGCTGCGCTCCAAACCAGCCGCAAATGCGGGCGTTATGTTCAAAAAAATGGAGTGCTAAATGAGTGAGGATATTACTAAAGGGCAATGGATTAAGGTTGGCGAGAGCAATATAGATGCATATATATTTCAAGTTTTATCATATACAGAAATTTTAGCTGGCTACTATCAAAACAGAACAAAAGCGATCAAAGAAGAATTTGTGTGGGATGGTTCCAGATGGAGTTTTAAAAATTCTAGCCCGTCTGGCAGTTATCTTCGTGGTGCAGACGAAGCCTTAGTAAAAAGAGGCCCAATTAGCTCTTAACAAAAATATAGGGATTATAAAATGTCTAATATCGAAGTAACGCTTCCGGCAGTTGATGGTAGTCTTTATTGTCCGCACGAGTTTGGTGAATCTTGTAAACTCGCAATACACACTTTGTATTCTGATGATTTTTCTGCCCCTCCCAAATATATGGTTGTAGAGGTTAAAACGAAAAGCGGAAAATCAGTAAAAGTTTTTATTCCATACGACCATCAAGCTCAGGCAACGGTACAAATTGACGGTGAAGAACTTTAACATAATAAGTGTATTCACACGACAAAAACTGCGTCGATCCGTTTGTGTATGGGCTTCGCCCATTTTACACAAACTACACGCCACAGTTTTTGCGTGTGATACAAGCGTTATGTATCTGAATTGACCGTAGCAGTAGTCATACATAGGAACTAATAGAATGAAAAAAACATATGTTCTGCTTCTAGTAATTCTTTTTCAGTTCTGCGGTGCAATCCAAGCACAAAATACGCAACTCGAAAAAAATTTTGTGTATGGTCACTTAGATGGCATGGCGATGGTGTACGACGTGGAGATACCTGAGGATTCAAATGGTCTGGGTATAGTATTCATCGTTAGTGGGGGTTGGCATTCGGCACAAGAGAATTTTGAAGTAACCAAACCATTTTGGAAAATTCTTCTAACGGAAGGGTATACACTGTTCCATCTCTACCACCCAAGTATGCCAACGTACAAGGTGCCCGATGCCTATGAAGGCGTTAAGGCCGGCTTGGCTCATATCTATGAAAATGCTCAAGCATTTGGAGCTGACCCCGACAGGCTTGGAATTACCGGGGTCAGCTCCGGTGGGCATCTGGCGCTCCTTCTGGCAATGGATGTCGATGAGGAGCAAGCCGTAACAAGTAGCCGCCGATTGGAGGCGGTCGTGGCGTTTATGCCGCCAATAGATCTTAGAGGTGTGGTGGGCAATGCTCGCGCTACACCGGCATTGGATTTTGATCCAGCTCTGGCGCCAGCTCTTTCGC
Source organism: Gammaproteobacteria bacterium (assembly GCA_051252515.1). Taxonomy (GTDB): domain Bacteria; phylum Pseudomonadota; class Gammaproteobacteria; order Pseudomonadales; family Pseudohongiellaceae; genus UBA5078. Next base: position 155,615 of record JBPOFS010000007.1, on the reverse strand, counting down.
CAGTTGACCATGTAAGTGCTGACGACCCACCCGTGCTACTAGTTCACGGCGCGAATGACACGGTCGCGGTATATAGCGATAGTGTTCGACTGCAGAGCTCACTTGAGAGTGTCGGAGCTACTGCCAGATTAGTCACAATTGAGGGGGGGCACGAGATTTACCCTGAGCCAGAAATGACTAAGGCACATGAGGCAATGCTGGAATGGTTCAAGAGCCATTTGTAACGGTGCAAACGACACATAACAATCCAGTGAACTCCGCGCCTTCGGCGCCGGACGCTGCGCGCCGGTTACCGGGGCATTATGTGAAGTCGAATTGAGAAGGATGTCAGAATGAAGTGTTCAATTTGCGGGAATGAAATGGTTGAGGGCGAAGCAGCGCTTAAGTCAACTCTATTTGGTTTTGTATACTTTGGATTGTCATATCAAAACCTATACTTCAAGCAAAAGGATACGACAAAAAAGAATAGGGAGCTTACAGTTAAAGACAGCAAGGTAATGATCTCATACAAGTGTAGATCATGTGATTGTGTGCTGATCACCAAAAGAGAAAGTGATAAGAATTGGATCTATTTTTGATTAAGTCACATAACAAGCGCCTTCAAAGTGACACACTAGCGCGCACTTGAGGCGAGCGTTATGAGAATTCTGAGGTGAGAGGGAGCTGAATGACCTGTATTTACTCTAAGCTTACGCCTCAGAGAGCTATCGAGAAAATTGCTGATTCTACCGGACAAGTGAATTTTAGAGTGTCTTCTGAACTTAGTGGTGCGGTTAAAGATCGAGGCTTCAGGGTGAGCTTACCGCCGGATGGGTTCAGCCATCCTTACAGATTAGTCATTTGTGGCACTGTGTCTGAGGCAGAGAATGGTAGTAAGATCGAATTTCGGCACGTAAAACCATGGCTTCCGAGTACGCTAATTGCAATCGTATTCTTTTCATTAGTTTCTGGATTTTGGGGAGAATGGATACCAGTAGTTGCTATAACTGCTGGTTTGATTTTTATAGGCGCTGTAAGTTTATCAGCAAGAAAAAGAGAAGGCCTGAAGCTCACTGAGACTTTGAAGAGGATCGTTCAGTGAGGAACTTTCATAACAATCGGCTTCACAGCGACAATTTTTACGCTGCTGTGCAGCTCCAAAATTGCGCGTGAGCGCGGGCGTTATGTACTTTGAGAGGAATTAGAGATTGAGGATATTTTTGTCATCAATAAAAGGTGCTCTTGTGGTATGTGCTGTATTAAGCATGGGCACTAGCTTCGCCTGTATGTGTTTCTTTTCTGGTATTTTTGAAGACTACGCGGATCAGCACCCCATAGTGATTAGGGGTACGGTTACACAGCATGGAGAAGAATTACCTAATATTTCTACAGGCTACTTTAGAACAATGAAGATAGACGTGTCCGGAACTATTAAGGGAAGCTTTCCTCATACTACATTTGAGTTTTATGGTGATACAGGGATGTCATGCCTTCGCTATATATCATTAAGGGATTTTCCGGTCGGTAGTGAACACCTTTTTATTCTAAGAAGTGATGAATCTCTACAACCGCTTATGTCGTGCGGTGAGTCTTCTCTCTTGATTCTAGGTGATACTGTGCAAGGTTATGTGCAAGAGGCGAGTGGCTACAATACATATGAGCTAGGTTTAGAAGAACTGATAGGACGCTTGCAATGATCGTATATAACAATGCGTTAATTTCGCCAGCAAGCTGGCTGGGACAGTTTCCGCCATGCTTCAACTGCCCCATAACGCGGCGTTAGGCGGCACTAGAGATGTCAGCGCAAGATTTAAGTAATGCCAATTGGGATTCTGCGTCGCCTAGTGATGCAGCGAATTGGCTTTCGAATATTTCGGTTTCTTGGTGGATAGCAGGAGGCTGGGCACTGGACCTGTTCTTGGGCAGAGAAACTCGGCTGCATGGTGATCTGGATATTGGTGTGCTACGACGAGATGTTGCTACAGTGCTTCGGTCGCTTTCCGATTGGGAGACGTTTGAAGCAAAAGACGGCGCATTAACTCCTCTTGTTCACACGACACCTAGTCCCGGGGTCAATTCGCTGTGGTGTCGACGAGTTGGCGCCAAGTCTTGGAAGTTCGAGTTTATGCTTGACGAATCAGATGGTGAATTCTGGTTATATCGGAGAGATTCTAGGATTCGCCGTAGTGTGTCGGATTTAGTTCATCATACTTCGAGTGGTATTCCTTACTTGGCTCCTGAAGTTCAGCTCTTGTACAAGGCCAAACACACGCGATCGCGAGATGAGGCAGACTTTCAGGCGGTTATTGCGCATCTTGGAGAGGAGTCTAGAAACTGGCTGCGGCAGTCTTTGGTTCAGACGTTGCCATCGCATCCATGGATTTCCGTGCTTGAAAGTTATAGTGCAACCTAACAATCAGAATAACTACGCGCCTACGGCGCCGGACGCGGAAGCCGCGCCGGTTTTCATGAGCGTTAGGTGCTCAGAAGCGTCGGGAAAGTACCTATGAAAAAGCGCAACAAACTAAGCTACGAAACATCTATGGTTCTTTTTGATCCTGAAGCTGAAGGTGAGATCGGCAACGCGTACATTGAAATTCGCGGGAACCTTCAGTCTGTACGAGTTGAAGTTCCATTGTCAGTCATGCATCGCTTATTTCGGCTCGGACAGGCATATGGTCTTAGACAACTTCGCTATTTCAGTGCGAATACGAAGCTCATAATCGGGCAGACCGAAATTCGTGAGTTTAATAGGGATCTAAAAAAGCTGACAGATTTATTAAATGATGATGTGCTAAATCTGTATATCGGTCAGGTGGTTATAGCGATTGAAGCGCCGCCTGGGCCTGAATTTAAGCACATCGCTGTCTCAACAGGAGACTATTTTGAAGAACGCACCTAACAAACTGTTGCTGAGCGACCAACGTAAATTGTCATGGTATTTGCTTTCGCAAACACCACGCCAATCCACCTTGGCGCCAGAACAAGGGCGTTATGCATCTCGGTGAACTATGAATCCTGATATCTTCATTACAGATTTCGAACGAACAGAAAATTCTGATGAGTTACATGCGATATTAGGAAGGGCACTGATCATTGCAACACGATTCGATTCAATGTGCGAAACAGCAGCAATCGGTTTAGAATTCAAAAAAGATGCACCTTTAGCGATATGCATGACGGAGGCACAGTACAGCGACTATCTGCAAAAGCTAAGCTCAAAATATCGCTCCTTAAACGGGAACATTAATTCTATAGGGTTGCCGGAGGACATATCAGTAATTCTTCACGATGCAAGAAAGGCTAGAAATACAGTTGCACATGATTTGTCTAAAGGCCTTGAGGGGTGTTTAGATACGAAAATTGACGAATCTGAGTTCATCAGGCAAGTGTCGGAACTCGTGATGGATATTTCGTATGGTGATATTGCAATATCATATACCCTATCACTATTTAACGGAGATCCATGTCCTAATTCGCAATACATATCATCCTATAAAGATAGAATTGTTCAGTGGGTCGTGGAGCGATAATGCATAACAAGGCCATTAAATTCGCTCCCTTCGGTCGCCGGACGCTCGTAAACTCGCGCCGTTTATCGTGGCGTTAGGCATACAGGAAGCAGAATGGAATTGAATCCTATCGAAAGAGAAGCAATAGGTTTATGCATAAGCTTAGAGGCTCTGAACGATATAGTGAATCATGCTCTACTTGATGTAAGGAAAAGCACAAGATCTCCAGGTGAAGCTGAAGTCTATTTTAAGGATTTTGTACATCGCTCATTATTTGTAATTCGATTTTTAGACTTTGCTAAAGAAGCTGGCGATAGCAAGTTAACCGGAGTCTCTGGTTCCTGCATAAATGTTCTTGATGAGGCATGCCAAAGTAAAAGCTTTGATGTGGGCGGTAGTGTAGAACGGCTCGAAGTTGCGCTAGAGGATTTGCGAATCTGGCTTGACTTCAAGTCACCGTTAAAGCTTTGGCTACCAACACTTGATATCGAGGCAAAGATTGAGGTTTCAAGGATGGAGTTCTTGAAGATCTCTGGCAACCATTCCAAACATAATATCTCTAGATTGACTGGGGTATCGAAGGGTATTCATACAATCCTTCTAGAACACAAATATGAGGTGCCAATAGAAGCTATACCGCTCGCTCTCGAAGATTTCCAAGAACACCTAGATGAAAACTATTTTATCTATTATGGAACTTGGATGGCTCAGCTATTAAACGATGTTCGATGGGGAATTCAAAGATATCTAGAACCAGTTTATATTTCATGCTTTAGAAAAGGCAGTGATGACTTTTCATATAGATATGAATATCCCGCAGGGTTTGAGAATGAAGTATCAAAACAATGGTTTTGGCGTCTAATGAATCATATACGCTCTGCCCCGTATGTGGAAAAATTCTCGGCCAATAGAATTTTCAAAGAGCAAAGTTCATTAGAATGGGACGTACAGTGAAAATGCCTAACAAGCGCATGTTGTCGGACTGGTTTTCCGCTACGCTCCAAACCAGCCGCAAATGCGGGCGTTAGCTATTATGAGTCCTGATTTCGACTATGAAGTACGTTACTTGAGACCTGAGAATATTAACTTTTCTCAGATCAGCTGGTATTTCCAATCAATGCCGCTCTTCGATGATGTATTCTTGAATATGCAGGCAATGAACGTAGCCATAGTCGATAGCTTCATAACGGACCAGGAATATGCACTTCTCTCCAAGTACATCGAGATTGAAAGGACGCCTGGTGAAATGGCTATGTTCGTCTCAGCTCAGTCTCAAATGTGGATTTTTGCTTTATATGAACTCCTAAGGACATGGAAGCAACGAGCAAGAAAACTACAGACATGGAAGGCTAATGGGGCGCTCAATACGATGCTCAAGAATGTCGAAACCGACAAGTACAACCTCGGAGCTTTGATGAGGGCTAGGCATATTGAATGGGTTCGAGACGACGACTCGGCTATTCCGACACTCGAGCGCTATGAGAAGAAAATTGATCCCGTATTTCAGATGACCAGCGACATCCGAATAAATTTGGCAAAGCATGAGATACGAGGGAAACCCAATGCCCCGGTCCGTGCTCCAGGCTATGGTCGAATCAATATGCTATGTGGTGCTCTTGATTTCCAAATTGATTTTGGTAACGACTCGTTCGTAACCGTTAATCGACGAGATATCGCAGACACAATCCGGGCATTGGAAATTGAAACTTGATCGCCGCTAAATGAGCTGTTAGCGAGCTTTATTCGGGTTTCGAATAAATCCAAGGAACTGAAAGGAACACAAAATAATGGATCGCATCAAACGCTTACTTGAATCTGGATACTTCCCATCACAACTTCCTCCGTGCTTTGTTACCAAAGATCTCGCGAACAATTATTCCGCACTCTATACGGACTGGCTTGCTTTGCAGAATACGCCATCCAAAGGTGCAAAAATTCCAAGATCGCCAGCAACAAAGTGGGAAACTTACAGCGTGGCTCGAGCAGGACTGCAACGGCGAATTACCAGCATTACAAACCCGGTAGCACAAACATATCTTGCTTGTCATGTGGCACAGCATTGGCCTGAAATCATCAAACATTACCGACAATCCATGCTTAGCAAGAGTAAGCCAAGATTTCTAAAAGGTGGAATAAGAGCTGCCAACATCCCATCAATGAATAATTTGTATGACCAAAAGATTATGAAATCTACCGGTTATAGATTCATGCTTCGTTCTGACATATCTCGCTTCTTTCCAACTATTTACACGCATTCAGTTCCTTGGGCTTTACATGGAAAAGCCGTCTCAAAAAAAAATACCAAACCGACGCCAAAGTATTTTGGAAACCTTTTCGATATGTCCATTCGTCAGTGTCAGGATGGGCAAACTATAGGATTGCCAATTGGGCCAGATACATCGCACATAATTGCGGAACTTATTTCCACTTCTGTAGATGTTGAGCTAAAGCGAAAGCTCAAAGGGTTTCCTATAGGATTCAGATATGTTGATGATTACTACTTTTTCTTCGCTACATTAAGCGATGCCGAATCAGCCCTTGCATCACTTGTAAAGGCGCTTCAAGGCTATGAGCTTCAGATCAATTTTGACAAAACTAAAATATGCTCTGTCCATGAAATATCAGATGACTATTGGACACACCAACTTCGAAGTTTTGAGATTGCAAAGTCAGGTCAAAAGCAGGTTTCTGACATGCACCATTTTTTTGAACTGGCCAAAGATCTTGCGCGGAGAAATGCAGATGAGAGCGTAATGACCTATGCTCTTCAAAGGATCATGTCAGTTCTAATAAAGAAAGAAAATTGGTCGATCTTCGAATCGCATGTGTGCCATATTGCACTGGCGTTTTCAAATACGTTACAAACAATAGCGCGCTTGTTTAGTACCTATTACAAGGTTGGTTACCCAATAGATAAGAGTCGCCTGTCCCGCGTTATTAATACCATTGTCGAAGATCATGCGCCCCTTGGTCATCATACTGAAGTAGCCTGGTGCCTCTGGATGTGCAAGGAGATAGGTCTGTCTCTTTCGCCGCAAAATATCGACCGCATTTCTGAGGTGCCGAGTTCTGTTTGTGCTTTGATTTTGATGGATTTACATCATTCCGGGAAACTTGCTAAAGCTCCAAAAATGGCGCTTTGGAAATCAACAGAGAAATCTGATGCACTATTTGATGATCTTTGGTTGCTCTCATACGAGGCAGGATTGAGAAATTGGGGCGGATTATCTGATGCGCATATTTTAGCAAATGATCATTTCCGTTTGTTGCATGCAAAGAGCGTACATTTCTACGATCAGGCTGCTTCCATCAAACCATTCTTCCATCCTGATGCTCATGCTTTGGCTGCTCGAAATCTCACAGATATTTCTGACATTTTCGAACGCGAGGACGCTGAAGAATTTCTCGAATATGACAATAGTGGGGGCGGCTACGAAGGTGTCGGGATTGATGAGGAGGACGATGATGATGATGAATTTTAGGGAGTTTTATTGGTTGCTTCCTACGCATAGGAGTCAAATAGCACTGCTCGCTAACAAGCCGATCCTGAGCGACAAAAGTATGTCGTCATGCCTTTTGCAAAATGCGCAAAAGCCACGCCAACATAATTTCGCGCCAGATCAGGGGCGTTATGTGGCAGAAATAGTCTCAAACTATCGCATTAAATGTTGGGAGTATCACTTATGAAAAATCCGACTAAGCTCCATTATCTTGAAGTAGTAACTCCTGATGTCGAGAATATTTGTACGTCCTACTCACAAACATTGGGGGCATCATTTAGTGATGCCATTGCTGAGTTAGGAGGGGCTCGTACAGCCGTCCTCGCTGGTGGTGCAACTCTTGGTGTTAGAGCCCCTATGCATAATGCTGAAGAACCTGTGACCCGTCCTTACTATCTTGTTGCAGACATAGAACAAGCAGTAAGCGAAGCAAAAAATGAGGGAGCTGAGGTCGCGGTTCCGCCTATGGAAATACCTGGTCGCGGAAAGTGCGCAATTTTATTTTATGGCTCTATTCAAAGTGGACTATGGCAGGTTTAACGGGCAATGCAACATAACAAGATGCTCAACCATCGCTCCGCCTTCGGCTCCGCTGGACAGCCAAAGCGGTGCTGCTTTTGTGCATTCGCTACGCTCATTTTTTCACAAAAACATCACCACTTTGTCTGCCGGTGAGCAAGACGTTAGGCTAATATGGAAACATCAGTTTTGATTGCGGGGCTTGCGCTAGTAGTGTCGTTACTATCTGCATGGATAAGCTACCTCGCGTACCTACATTCCGTACAAGTGAAAGTAGAGGAGTCTCGACTTGTTTTCTCACGTGAGAGAGCTGAATTCTTGGTGAGAATTGACAAGGCTAGAAATTGCTTTAACCGTCTTGAGCGCAGATTTATGAGTTTGCTGGAAAGGATTGACGGATTAGAAAATGAGGCGCGAGAATCTTTGCTATTAGAGCAAAAACAGCTTCGCGTAGATTTACTTTACATTGAGGGCTGCCTGCGACAAGTGTCCTCACTTTGGGACGAAACTTACAATATTTGCCAATCTGGATTGGCTCATCATAAGCCTCAGTACTTAAAACTTATTGAAGAAGATGAGCAGTTTGCAGTTGAATCGAATATTCGATGTGACCATACAGATGAAATGATCACAAGTGTCGAAATTGGAGACTGAGTGAACTTAGAACATTCGCCTAACAAGCGCCTTCAAAGTGACACACTAGCGCGCACTTGAGGCGAGCGTTAGGCTCTCGGTGGCTCACTAGGAGAATACATTTGGATCTGGAAGTTGTAGAGAGTATTGAGGTCGAAGATGCTGAACTTACCGACCTACTGACGCAGGTCTACGTTGATGGTGGTTACACCGATGCAGCGATCGCAGGAAGTATGTTCGAGCCTTCGGCAGTTAGACAACGTGGAACATTGTTCGGAGCGCGCGATGAGCGAACAAATGATCTTGCAGGTATTGTTATTTTAGTACCACCAGAGTCTAAGGCGAGGCGTATAGCCCGCGGTAATGAAGTTGAAATGCAGTTGCTCGGCGTTAAATCAAATTATCGTAACTGTGGGTTAGGCAGGTTGCTTATCTTAAATGTTATAGCTAAGGCCAAATATGATGGTCGCTCCAAAATTATATTGTGGACCCAGCCGACTATGGTCAATGCACAACGGCTTTACGAGTCATTTGGTTTTTCTAGGGACGGCGATTTTGAACAAAATGGGCGTAAATTCATCGTTTATACTCTGGTCATCTAGCCTAACCAGACGTTGCAGTGGATGCCTAAAGCTCCGCAGTTTTTGCGCAATGTGCTTCGCACATTTTATTGCGCTAAACCCGCTCCGCTTCGGTTACCACTGAACTTGGCGTTAGTAGCGAGCACCAATCAAGGGCAAAATTAGTGATTAACTTTTTCTTGACTATAGCAGGCCTTTTCATCGGGGTAATTGCCACGATACTGGTAAGCAAGCACTACTATCATCGCTCAGTTAGCAAAAGGCTAACACCTTTCGTTCAAATGCAGTCAAATGTGTTCCCACGAATTGATTCAAGCCTAAGAAAAAGACTGCGCATCGAATACGAAGGTTCAGAAGTTGATAACTTACAGCAAGTACAATTTCTTGTTGCGAACACCGGGGAGAAAGCAATAAGCGCAGTTATTGAAATGCTAAAGTTACAACTGCCAAGAGATACAGAAATCCTAGACGCAACCATAGTTCATGTCTCGCCTCCGGGTCGCAAGGTAACGCTATCTATAGACAGCGAAAAAAACACAATTACATTTGATTTCTCAATTCTGAATCAGCACGAATACTTTATTTTCAAGTTGATGCTGAAGGGAGAGCCAGAGCTAGAAGGCATGGTTTTTAGCATAGTCGCCGAAGACTTGCCACCTACTCTCAGTATAGAGAGATTAACTCATGACCTTGTTGAAACTGAGAGCTACTCGCATAATAGCTCTTTTGAAACTGGCCCATTTTTAGCGGGTTTAGCTATATTTTTTGTCGGCTCATGCATAGCTGGATTAGCCTTCTATGGATCCGGTGAAAACTTCCCTGTTATCGAGAATGCTTCTTGGATGTGGTTAAACAGTATTCCAATATTCCTAATATTTAGGGTAGTTTCCTACATATTGTCAGCCATCCTCTATCTAGCAGCTGTAATGATGATTGCCGGATCACTCTCTGGAATTCGAATCGTTAAGAAGCAAAAGCTAAGGATTCCTGATGACCATGCGAAGTTTTCATTCGGAATTTCTAGGCGCGTTGAATCCGAGAAAATGGCTACTAACAAACAGTTGCAACGGACGCCGCGTTCGCGACGCCGTTGAACATGGGCGTTATACGGTTTCATACATTGGTGTGATACTCATAATAAGGATATTTCAGATGAACGAAGATGATAAAAGCAGAACACCTAAAACTAGCAATATGGGTCTAGCTATAGCTATGGGAGCTGGAATAGGTATTATTTTTGGCAAATTTGTTTTTGATAATGCGGGTATTGGTATAGTTATCGGTGCAGGAATTGGTATTGCTTTAAGCAGCTTTAATAATTCCAAATAAAATCAATGTACTATGCGGCGGCAACGGTATAACAAGGGTTTTCAAGTCGGACAAATTACAGTTGGCTTTTTGTTCGTGCCTCACTTATTTTAGCCAACTGCAATTTGCTGCTTAAAACGGCGTTATGTGTCTCCTAGCCGGAGTGCCAATGAATTACGAAACTCTTATCGAAAGTATCGAGCTGTTGTGTTGAAACGGGAACCCTAAGAGAGCACTCAATCGGAGCCTGAATATGCGTGTAAATGCTTTGCTAATCCTAACAGTGCTCGTATTTAGCGTGTACGCTCAAGCACAAACCGATTCGGACCTAATCGAGGCGTTTGCAGACTGGGCAGAATCCTCGGCTTTCGAAGTGAAAGGGTCTTCTCTCGATGACCCCAACTATGATCTGGAGCCTATTGGGGAAATGATAGGCGATGCAAGAATCGTCGGTTTAAGCGAAAGTCTGCACTCTGCCGCTGAATCGGTGGTCTTCAGAAATCGGTTGTTCAAATATCTCGTAGAAGAGTTAGATTTTAAAGCGATTGTTATTGAGTCTGGTGTCACTGAGAGTAAAGCGCTGAACGATTATGTGATTGGGACCGAGAACAACCTTGAAAACAGTTTACTGGAAGGGCTGTCAAATAGATTTGATCAGTTTCAAGGAAATCGCTCTCTTCTCGAATGGATCAGAGAGCACAATGATTCCCTTCCAATCGGGCAGCAGAAAGTGCAGGTCTTCGGGATGGATATCTCAGGTAGTCCGCCTGGGATTATTGCGACACGAAAACCCGACGCTCCATTGAGAGATGTCTTGGTATACCTAAATGATGTGGATGCTGATTCTGCTGAAGAGTTTCGACAGCGAATTGAACCTCTGCTGCCTATATTGGCATCCGGCAACGATTATGGGGCGCTGTCTCAGTTACAACGCGACAGATTGACTGCCACGATTGAGGATGTAATTTCACTCATTCAGCGTAGCAAACTTGACTATGTAGCAGCTAGCTCGGAGTACAGCTACTTGTGGGCGGAAAGAATAGCCATTGCCGCAAGACAAACAGATTCATGGTTTCGACGTATGCCTCTGGAGTGGACGCCCTCGGGAGATTACACATGGACGGGGAAATCGCAGAATATTCGGGATCGGGTTATGGTGGACAATCTTGACTGGGTGTTAGGGCAATTAAATCAAACCGACCGCGTATTTGTCTTCGCCTCAGTAAACCATATCGCTGCAGAGCAGCATGAGTATCCGAACTACTTGATTGATCAAGGTCAGCGCCAGCAAACACTGACTCCTTTCGGGTATTATGCCAGGGCCCAATACGGTGAAGATTTCGTAAACATACTAAATCTGGTAGGAAGTGGTGAGATTAAAATGTGCTTCCGGCCAGATTCCGCCCCAATTCCGATGGAAGCGCCGCATGCTGATTGGATTGAAAACATGTTTCATGGGCATTCTCTGGATGAATACTTCATTGATATGAGAGATTCTCCAGAGTCCGTTTCGGATTGGCTTTCTGAACGGAGAGATCAAAGGAATGCCAGAATTTCTGCATCGGGCTCTTTTGATATTGCCTACTATGTCAAAAAGTTCACGTATGATTGCCTTTGACATGCTGGAGGATCTCGATTCATGAAACCAACACATAACAATCGGCTGCACAGCGACAATTTCTCCGCTGCTTTGCAGCTCCAAAATTGCGCGTGAGCGCGGGCGTTATGTGTTTCGAAGCGTCGGCATTCGACCCGTTGGGGACATTCAAAGAATTATGAACAGTGCGCTTATAGCATATGTGTTAGTGTGAGATGCATATCGACTTTTCGCTCTTAGGCTGAAACTAATATGATCACAGACTCCAAAAATCCCCCTCCATCCTTGCCAAGGCGCGTTGCAGTAATAGGGGCTGCTGGTGGGCTAGGTAATGGGATACTGCAGGCGTGCCGAGAACTCGGCATTAATTTTACCGCTATTGTGCGTTCGCGACCTGAGCGTATTTCAGATGTACCAGAGGGCTCTCAAATTATTTCCATAACATCTCTCTCCGACAAAACTGCTCTTGCGGAAGCGTTCTCAGGCTGTGATGCGGTATTAACGGCAATGGGAATGACAAAGACTAGCTCGGATAGTTCTGCATTACTTTCTTTGAACATGGAGAATATTGAAGGAGCGATGTTGAGTGCTGGTGTCGATCGAATCCTCATTATTAACACTATGGTCACTTCGCCACCAGGCGAGTCTGCGAACTGGTTTATCCGTATTTTCTCTGCCTTACCTGGAGCAAGAGGCCGAGCTTCTCGCGAATTACAAGCGGTGGTAAACGCGCTTGGCTCGGGCGCATTGCCAAACATCCGATGGACATTGGTTCGTGCTTCAGTTAATTCCAAGGGTATCGATCAAGCACCTGTTGCAACTAAGCATTTTGATCGGAAAGTTAATTCCTTCTCACCAGTCTCCTATCACGCAATGGGGCAATGGATGTTGGAGGAAGCAGCGGGGAATAAATTTGTCCATCAAGCACCGGTGGTGTCGCGGGGGAAGAGTTGAATAAACAGATCATTGGAAAACAGTGATACTGGTGAGGATGCCTTTACTCGCTCAGTTCAACAACCGACCCGCTTCGTTAAGTCCGCTATTGGCTACTAAGTAGCCCTTAGGTCACAGTAATATTACGAATGAGACCAACACATAACAAACAGTTCAATGTGATGGCCTCACCACACTTGCTTTGCGGATGGCTGCGCCATCTTATCCGCAAGCCAAGCGCGGCGAACCCACCCCTTAACAAGGGCGTTGGGTTTCCATAGGAGCCATGGAGTGTCTTCCAAAGAAATATCCGAATACTTAGATGCAACAGAAAATCGCGATACTCGAGACGATCTTAAACTAGCCGTAAAATTAGTTGATGGCCCCAAGATAGCTATTGACTGTGGATGCGGAGCAGGAAGCGACATAGCATACCTTCGTGCCAATGAATTTCAAGTACATGCTTTTGATATAGAATCAGAAGCTATTGAACGCTGTAGATCTCGGTTTGGTGATGACAACAATGTTTTATTAACTCAGAGCACATTTGATGGGTTTATATATCCTTCAGCCTCACTTGTAGTAGCCGACTCAAGCCTGTGTTTTTGTCCTGAGAATAAGTTTGATGAGGTTTGGGATAAGATCACAAGCTCATTACTTCCTGGAGGTGTTTTCGTAGGTTCCTTTGTAGGGCCCGAAGATACAATGGCCGGTCCTAATTATAAAAAGGAAGCCTTTTGGCCGGATGTATACGTAGCATCCAAAGAAAAGGTTATGTATTGGCATAGAGATTTTAAAATTGAATCTTTCATTGAACATAAAAGTTCTGGGGTTGCATCTGATGGGGAGCATCAATTTTGGCACAGATATTCCGTTGTTGCCCAGAAAGGATTTAACAAGTCAAGCAAGTGGGACGCCGCAAACGGCGCTCCTTCTTGAGGCGCTAATTGCTTAAAGGAACACGATGAAATTCGATTTTGATCGGAATGCCAAGATTAAGATTCTCCTTATCGTGGCTGTAATTTTTGCTGCTCCATACTTCGCACCTTTCGCCATTGATTTTATTATCTTGGCTGATTTCATGGGTCTCGAAGCGTTGCTTGTATTCCTATTTGCATACGCAAGACCTGTAGTATCTGTAATGCAGACTCGACTTCTGGAGATCAAAAGTAGTATTTCTGCTACGGCCTCACTTGTTGCAAAGCTTTACATTTTCAAGCCGCGCATTTGTTTTACTCACGCCAGCGCGAGTGTTGTGCTGGCAGTCTTCGCTTGTTCAATTTTTCTTGCATGTGTAGTGTGGTTGCCAGCAATGGTGATGAGCATGAGGTACATAGCGTGACCACACATAACAAACTGTTTTGAGCGACCAAAGCATGCTGTCATGCCTTTTGCTAGCGCAAAAGCCACGCCAAAATTCTTGGTCGCCTGATCAATGGCGTTAATGGGAATTATTTTGAGTACACGCGAACTCGTTAAGCATGATTTGGATCAGCTACTTGAGTTGTATTTACATCTGCATACAGTAGATACACCTATGCCTGAAAGGCAACAAGTTGAGAGAGTTTGGAATGAGGCGATTTGCAATGAATGCATCAAATACTTTGGTAAGTTTGTCGATGAAAAGTTAGTCAGTTCCTGTGCCATCTCAATTATTCCAAACCTTACAAGATCTTGCCGTCCATATGGTGTTATCGAAAACGTGGTAACGCATGGAGAGTTTCGAAGGCTTGGATATGGTAGAGCTGTCCTGTCAGCAGCACTCGCTTGTGCGTGGGCTAAAAATTGCCACAAAGTCACGTTGATGACGGGAAAGCGAAATGAGAGTACGATTAACTTTTATGAATCGGCAGGGTTTAAGCGCAATGTCAAAGAGGCATATGTCGCAGTGCCAAATTCTCTATAACAATCGGTTCCACAGAGACCATTTATCCGCCGCTTTGCGGCTCCAAACGGCGTTTGAGCCGGGCGTTACGTGTTCCTATAGTCAAATTAATCCGGAAGACAAAGAATAGTGAAGGGAGTGATATTAGATGCACAAAGAATACAAAGTAGAGATCGTCACAGAAGGGGGCTGCGGCACCTTGCTACTCGGCTCTTCAGGATTGCCGATTAAGCGTCTTGAAGCGACGCTTAATCAAGCTGCTGCTGAAGGGTGGGAGTTAGTATTCCAGGTGATCGAACAGAAACGGTTTTGGCTATTCTGGACAAGAGAAACGGTCATTCTTACTCTTGGTCGCTAGGTGACGAGCACATGAATTACGCACAGAAATTCGTGATAGTAGCAATTTCGAAATACCAAGAGAACGGCGGTGGCGATGAGATTTTCAGAGTGAGCTGTAATTTTGAACCTAGCTGCTCTGAGTTCGCTAAACAAGCTGTTTGTAAGCACGGGGCACTACGCGGCCTTGTAATGTCTACTCGCAGAATACTACGCTGTTCTGCTCGTGATATTGTCATGAAAATTAATGATCCAGTACCCTGAAAGTGGGATTACGTAATGTTTGAAGAGTGGACGCTGAAATCAGACACTGTGAAAGCCGAAGAAGAACGGCTAAGAGAAATTGTTCGAAACCTAGAAGACTCTGTAAGAGCAAAGTACTTCAAAGAATATAATCGAGTTTTGAAGGACCCAGACACGTATGCAGTTTTGAATTGGTTTTTTTTGGCAGGCTTACATCACCTTTACTTAGGTAATATATTGAGGGGAGTAATCAATTTTCTAGTTATGTTACTCGGCATAAGCCTGTTGTTTAGCAACCCGCTAGTTGGGATAGTAATGATCTCTGGAGTTGTGCTGATGGAAATTCCAGCCTTATTCAGAAGCCAGATAATTGTAGCAAATCACAATACTAAAGCCGGGTTTCGGCTACTAGAGAAAGAGCACGTAACAATTAGTTCAATTAGGGACTAGGCTCGCGCCCAGCCCAGCCCAGAAGTTGGATTGAACCGCTCACCAGAAACCGGACGTGGTCCATGTCAGATATCGGTTAGAACAAACTTGGAATTTCGAATCAATTCTGGGGGGATTTGGTGCTTAATATTTTCATGTAACTCGGGAAGCTTTGACCAGTGAAGACCTTGGCGGTAATGATGCGCGGTGTGATAGCCAAGATTACCTGTTAGCAGATTGAACAGCGGATTCTCATTGTTGTATGAGGCATGGAATGCATCATCAGAGTCCAGGCCACTATGGTGGTCATGCGTGACCCACGCAGTAAAAATCATACTGACGATCATCGGCAGGACAAAAATGAATAGCGCCGGGACTAACCGGAACCAGCAAAGCACGGCAACTCCGATCAGTGTAAGTGCGGAATAGAGCAAAAAGTCACGCTGTATCCGAGGGTACTTTTTGCCGACCTGATAGCCTCGATAGTACGACGTTCCTGCGACGGTCAAGGTATATTCAAGTACGTTCATTGTTTGACCGTTCGACCTTTTCCAAGCACTCTGGTCACGCGTCTGATCAAGAAAGTTTTTGTGGTGACCAAGCACATGGTGCAGCAACCACAGATTTGTGGTGACACCAGTGTGTAATGCGTAGAAGAACTCCAGAATGCGATTGAGAGGTTTGAAGTGGAACGTCATCGTATGCTGATGGTGATGATTCCAGGCGCAGATCACACCTTTTGGGATAATTACTATCAGCGTATATCCTGCCAATAATGCGACATTATCGACTAGAAAATACACTAGGAAGTCGATCATGCTAATCATTAGCACAATAGAAACCGGGATGCGGTCTGCGGGAAATCTGAACATAAATGTGGCCCAAAGCTAGGTAGCGACTAACCGCTCAATCTCTGTAGTTGCTTGCGTAAAAACCATAAAGTATAACACGGAGGTGCCATTGGCCCAATTGCGCTGAAGTGATCAACCGCTAGGGCTGTCTCTGGCCGATAGAGGACTTTCAGGTTCATCGCTTCAAGCGCTAGGCTAGCCTTCTCAAATCGACCGGGACGCAACTTGCCATGTAACCATCATCTGCGAATAGTCAATTGACACAAGTATCAATAGTGATACTATTTCTGCATGGCAAAAAATATTGATCGTTACACCTACAGAGTGACCTGGTCTGAAGAAGGTCAGGAGCATGTTGGGCTGTGTGTTGAATTCCCCAGCCTCAGTTGGTTGGCAGAAGACCCCGAGCTTGCGTTGAAAGGTATTCGCCTGCTTGTACATGATAGCGTTGCGGATATGCTTCTGAACAACGAACAAGTTCCTGAGCCACTTTCTTCAAAACAGTTTAGCGGAAAATTTATGGTGCGCGTACCGCCGGAAACGCATCGCCAGTTAACGATTGAAGCAGCCGAGTCGGGCGTCAGTTTGAACCGGCTGATTTCCAGCAAGCTTCATCAGCCTCGCATGTAACTATCTCAATCATTCGGACGCTGGCTTCGTTGTTGAAGGGCGTTATAAGTCAACAAGGTAGTGCGGAAATCATCATGTACTATGTGTTAAAAATAGTAATAACAACACTTCTCATAGTTGCTATCTCAGAGGTGTCTAAGCGTAGCTCACTAATCGGGGCTATTCTGGCATCTGTTCCACTTGTGTCGGTTATGGCTATGCTCTGGCTTTACGTCGATACAAAAGATATTGAAAAAGTATCTGCATTATCTACCAGCGTTTTTTGGTTAGTTTTGCCATCATTGGTTTTGTTTGTCCTGCTACCCGTCTTGTTAAAATTTGGCTGGGGATTTTATGTGAGTCTCTGCGCATCTATTTCAGTAACAGTACTTAGCTATTTCGTTATGGTCTCGGCGCTAAATTATTTCGGTGTTAAGTTGTAAATGACTTATAACAAGTTGCGACAGCCTACGCTGTACTTCAACTGCCGTTTAGCAAGGCGTTATGCTAAAAGATTAGGCACATGAGTGAATTCAATATCAGGAAACTAACCCCGTTAGATTGGCTGACTTACAAGTCTGTTCGATTAGCATCGCTGGAGGATTCGCCTGCTTCATTTGGATCTACGTATGAACGTGAAGTGCAGTGTTTGCAGTCTGAATGGGAATCGCGATTAGACCCAAGTGGACGCGCTAAGAACGCACTACCTCTGGTCGTAGAGATTGGCGCTATCCCAGTAGGGGTTGCATGGGGCTTAGTGCAGGAACCAGATCCAAGAATAATCCTTATCTATCAATTGTGGGTATCACCAGAGGCCCGCAATAAAGGAATTGCTAAGGCGCTTATTAAGAGCATATCTGCGTGGGGCATAGAAAGAGGCTGCGGGTATATTGCGTTGTCTGTCACTACGGCGAACAACGCGGCAGTACACTTGTATCAATCTTTGGGTTTTGTGCCGTTTGGATCTCTAGAAGAGTTAAAGGTAGGTTCAACTCTTATGACACAGAAAATGATAAAGGACCTGCGTAATACAGCATAACAATCGCAATCAATTCGGCCCTGCGGGCGTTAATTGTCGAGAGTAACTACCGCTTATGTAGTTTTTTTGGAGAGAATTATGATAGACCGTACCGATAAATCGGTATTTCTGGTTGGCTTAAGTATATTTTCGATTGGCCAGTTTTGGATTTACCAATTTGGATCAACGACTAAAGAGCTATCGTCAGTCGATGTTAGCCACTGGGTTATGTTGATAGGGGTAGTATTGTACCTACCGTACATCATGAGACTTCCGCGACACGGAGTAGGTTTAATCGCGAGCATTTTGATGACGATTGGCGTCGTTTGTATGATAGGAATGTGTATCATCGATTTGGTCTTTTGGGGAATCGCTGATGATGGTTTGCGGGCAGCCGTCGCGAAAGAATTAATTAGTACACCTATGATTTGGCAGCCATTTATGCTGTGGGGAAACGAGGAGGTCTTGATGACTGGGTTTATGCTTGCATGCTCACTTTACATAAAGCAATCAAAGGTTGGCCCCCTATTAGTTGTGTTTGGATCCACGTTGGCGATTGCAGGTGCGTCATGGTTCAATTTTATCGCGTACATTCTAATCAGTATTGGCTTTCTCGTTTGTTTTGATTTTCTTCGACGTGACAACCAGCAAGAAAGTTAGTGTGAGGTTCCTTTCTCTCAACGCTACGAAACATAGCCAGTGCTTCCGCATAAAAAGTCAAAACACTGTCACTCGCTACGCTCATTCGGACGCGCATAAAGCGCGCCCTAGAGCCGGGCGTTAGGCAATTGGAGGAAAGATGCTTAAACACCAAGGTGGATGCCACTGTGGTCGAGTGAGATTTGAAGTGCTCGCTTCAGCAACAATTAATGTATCCGAATGTAATTGCAGTATTTGTTCGAAATCGGGCTATCTAGCAATGATCGTTCCGAAGGAACAATTTACACTGATGTCTGGAGAAGATTGTCTAACGCAATACACCTTTGATACTGGTAGTGCGAAACACCTGTTTTGCAAACATTGTGGCATCAAGGCTTTCTATATTCCGCGGTCACACCCAGAAGGAGTAAGCGTCAATGCCAGATGTCTTGACCCAGGATCAGTCGATAAAATGAACATCAAAACGTTCGATGGGCAAAACTGGGAAAAATACTATCTGGACGGTAGAACGGATAGCTATTTGAACTGAAAGCCAAATCGTCAAACTGTGGCGTTAGACGGAACGAACAGGTGAACCAATGAAAAACCTCATGTTTTTTCTTCTTGCATTGATGGCCTGCACCGGCATGACGGCTGCGCTGGGTCAAGCTCATGGGGACAAGGCATCGCCAGATGTTCCTGCCTTTGTCGAACGCCTCGACTCCCTCCGTAAAGCAGGCAACATCCCGGGATTGTCGGTAGCCGTTGTGAAGAATCAGGCGATCGTTCTCACATTGGGCCTGGGCTATGCGGACGTCGAACACCGCATTCTTGCTACTGCCGAAACGCCCTACGACATTGCCTCGGTCGCCAAGCCGCTCTCAGCTGTCGTTGCTCTTCGGCTTGAAGAGGAGGGGGTGCTTGACCTTGATCGACCGATGGCAGATTACAGCGAATGGGCAGGGTTCTGCAGCGATTTCAGTCGGCAACCGTCGATTTTTGCCAGAGAGCTTCGCTGCCAGCCGTCGGTTCACACGCTTCGACACTTGCTCTCTCATACGGCCACATCGACGCCCGGCAACCAATTCTCCTACAACCCAGTGCTGTACTCCTGGGCGTCGCGACCCATCATGGCGGCCGCTGACACGCCCTTTTCGGCGCTGGTCGACCAGTACGTATTCGCGCCTGCCGGCATGACCCAGTCGGTCCGAAAACATCGTGATTTACCAGTGCGAGAGGATTTAGCAAAGCGCCTGGCCCCGCCCCACCGAGTTGGAATATCCGGTGCAATTGAGCGTGCTCCAGCGCTGCCACTCCAAGGGGACGGCGCCGCGGGCGGTGTCATCACGACGGTCCTCGACCTTGCCAGGTTCGACATAGCACTGGATCAGGGGGTGCTGATATCGGAAGAGTCACGGCAAGCAATGATGACTCCGGCGCGATCTAGCAATGGTGAAGCGCTTCCCTACGGCATTGGCTGGTATGTGCAGAATTACCAAGGGAACACCCTCGTCTGGCACTCGGGATGGTGGGAGGATGCTTATTCCGCGCTGTATCTGAAGATCCCGGCTCTGGACCTCAGCTTCATCGTGTTGGCGAACAGTGAAGGTGTCTGGTGGGACAATCCGCTGGACCAGGCAGAGGTCCAGCGATCTGAATTCGCGCAGGCGTTTCTTCGGGCGTTCGTAGATGACCAACCGTAACAGAACTTCATGAGGCCACCATATGCCGTCTAACAACAGCCATGCAGCAGTCGGCGCTTCGCGCCGCCGCTGACGCGGGGCGTTATCCGTCATTGTTAATTATGTGATTGAGATTCGATCGTTTACTTGAGGAATAATCTATGAAACTTGCAGGTGGATGTCATTGCGGCACTGTCCGTTACGAAGTTGAAGGTGAGCCTTACACTCATGCGCTCTGTCATTGTTCAGATTGCCGGCGTCATGCTGGCGCGCCAATGGTTGGGTGGACCATGTATGCCCAGGACGCTCTGAACATCACTAAAGGTACGCCGAAGGTTTACGAATCTTCTGAACACGGCAGAAGACAGTTCTGCCCAGAGTGCGGAACCGGGCTGTTCTATTCTAATTCCCAGATGCTGCCCGGCCTGATAGATATTCAGAGTGGCACTTACGATGCGCCGGAAGAGATTCCAGCGCAAGTGCATATTCAAGTCGCAGAGAGAATTAGCTGGATGGAGCGTGCTCACGAACTGCCGATATTTGATCGTTTTCCGCCGACTGAATAAGTCGGATGACGAGCAATAAATCGTGGCAGGTGACGTTTGCCTCGCCACGCACCTGAGTTCAGGCGTTACGTTTCAACATTATGAGTCAAATCGTATTTACAATTTCGTTCAGTTCGATTGTGGTGATTTTGGCCTTGTCGATCTTTTCTATGAACTCAAAGAAATTTGAGTTTTTCCCTCCTCCAAGCAAGGACGCATGGCAATACAAAGTTTTCTGGTTGTTATTCCGAATAATGTTTGTTGGGATAGTATTTCTATCCGTTATGGATTTTGGTGCACTGAAATATTTGAGTACCACTTTTCGTTTTTTCCTTGGCTTGCCGTTTTTGGTCGTTGGTTTTTCTGCGGCATTTTACTTGAGCGTCATTTTGGGTTGGAAGAATGCACATGGGGAGCAACAAACCTTAGTGACCACCGGTTGCTATCGCTGGAGTCGAAACCCGATTTATGTGGTATCTCTATTTGGAATAGTGGGTTGGGGGCTGCTTGTAGATTCTTTGTTTGTATATATTCTGTTAGCTTTGTGGGGGGCGCTATATGTATTGGCCCCATTTGCAGAAGAACCATGGCTAGAGAAGAGGTATGGCGCAGACTACGTGAACTATAAATCAGTAGTCCCGAGGTTTTTGGGTTTGCCGAAAATCAAAAGGTAACAAGTCAATTCACTATGCCCCCTTCATGATTCAGCGAGGCAGCTTATGAAGATAAATTCATGCACTCCAGAATTACCGGCAACCGATATTGAAGCAGCTATGGCTTACGAGAAGCGGTAGGCGAAAACAAGAAGGTATAACATGCTGCTCTTGGTCCCACTTGCAAATGGCTTCGATATTTTATTTTATACTTATTGCGCTGCCGCAACAAATTGGTAATTATCCGCTTGTCTGGCACAACGGTGGCTCGTAGTCTGATAGCCTAAACCTACCAATACGATCTTGACTCAACGTACTAGTTAGTTCACTTATCAGGAGCACAATGAATGCAACAAGGCACCTCAGAAAACCGCCAGGCGCACAAGGTTTGGGATCGTACCACCCGGATTTTCCATTGGCTTAATGTTATCTGCGTCCTTTTATTAATTGTCATAGGCGTATTTATTCTCAATGCCAATACACTTGGTGTCAGCGCCGAGGGCAAAGTCACCTTGAAGATTTTGCACGCCTACACCGGCTACGTATTCGCATTGAATCTTTCTTGGCGCTTGATCTGGGGGTTTATGGGAGGCAAGTATTCGCGCTGGAAGGCGATCCTGCCCGGTGGTAAAGGCTATATAAAACAGTCTAGCGAGTATCTGCAAGGCTTTCGCAAAGGTGATGCCCCCGCGTACAAAGGGCATAACCCACTAGGCCGTATCATGATTGCGATTCTTTTATTTTTGCTTTGTGCTCAAATGCTTACCGGTCTGGTGCTGGCGGGTACCGATCTGTATTTTCCGCCGTTTGGTCATGAGTTTGCAGAGTGGGCCACCGGTGCTGGAGAAGATCACAGCATGCTTGTGGGGCTTGTGCCGGGTGACAAGGAAATGCTAGATCCTGAAGGTTATGCCGCCATGCGTGAGTTCAGGGCACCTTTTATCGAGATTCACGAGATATGTTTTTATCTGCTGTTAATTGCCATTTTTCTGCACATCGCAGCTGTGGTGGTGACCGAAGTACGAGAGCGCAGTGGCCTTGTGTCAGCCATGTTCAGTGGCATTAAATACCTGAATAAAAAACCCGAAGATTAACCCGCTTATTACTGCCAACTAGCATCTAGGTGTCACTCTGCTTGCTAGGCTGCTTATTGGGTGGCCGTATGCTGTGCTGGCGGTGCTTTATCACGCAGTGAACAATCTCCCACCACCACACGGTCCTCCATAACACGCCTACCACCTCTAAATTACAGCCAACGGGAGCAACACCATGTCATCAAAAGAAAAACGCACAGTGCCAGTGGAAGCCATCGAACTCTACAACGACTATGTCCACGGCGAGATCAGTCGTCGGACCTTCATGAGCCGAGCCAAGCAATTTGCGGTGGCGGGGTTAACCGCAGGCACTCTGGTTGAGGCGTTGATGCCCAATTATGCGCTGGGCCAACAGATTGCCCGGGACGACGAGCGGATCAGTGCAAGCTATGTGACTCTTCCTTCGCCACAAGGACACGGTTATATCCGAGGTTATCTGGTCCGTCCCAATAGCGCTGACAGTCGCTCCGCTGAGCCTAGCAAACTGCCTGGCATAATCGTGGTACACGAGAACCGTGGCCTCAATCCTCACACTGAAGATGTAGCACGCCGGTTGGCTATGGCCAACTTCATGGCGTTTGCGCCCGATGTGCTGACCTCGGTGGGCGGATATCCCGGTGATGACTATCAGGGTGGTCAACTGTTCAGCGAGCTGGATGCCGACAAACGTTTTGAGGATATCGTGGCCAGTGCACTTTGGTTGAAGGGGCGTGACGACTGCAATGGCAAAATTGGCGCCACCGGTTTTTGCTACGGAGGAGGGGTGTCGAATCAACTGGCTGTGCGATTGGGCGCCGACTTGGCTGCAGCAGTCCCATTCTATGGTGCAGCAGCGCCCGAAGCAGATGTCGCCAAAATCAAAGCAGCGATACTTGTGCAACACGGTGAGCTGGACACACGCTTAGTATCGGCGTGGCCAGCCTATGAAGCCGCCATGACAGCCACAGGTGTCACTCATGACAGCAATATCCATCCTGGGGCTGTGCATGGCTTTTTCAACGACGCCACTCCTGAACGTTACAACGAGGCGGCGGCGACATTGGCGTGGACGCGCATGGTTGACTGGTTTAACACTTACACCAGAAGCTAAAAAAGTGGGACAGCAATCACTTTTAGACCTTAGGGGACACTGATAATTTACTAGCTTAAGCGCCTCGCTAAGTAATTAAGTTATCAGTGTCCCTATTCTGTCTTGTAGTTCCTTAAGGTTGCGTTGCCACGCAATATGCTTCCACCCTTATTGTCCTGTTCAGGATGGAATCGACATCCTTGCGGCATTGCCAGCCATTGAGAGGTATGAGCACGGGGGGAGCGCCCGTAGGCACAACCAGGTGAAATGCTGACGATATCGCAAAGCCGGGAAAAATTTGGTTGTTGACCACGCTGCAGGAACCGCCAGTCAGGTGATCCCCAGCATTGCATGACGCGCTGATCTCGCCGCCTCCAAGAATGAACGTTTCCTGGTTGGATTTGGTGTAGAACTGGACGGTGGTGGAATCCCCTTGTGGGCCGGTTGCTCCAGTATCACCTTTTGGTCCCTGAAATCCCTGTTGTCCTTGCGGCCCTTGTAGACCGGTAATACCCCGGAGTCCCTGAATACCTTGAGGTCCCTGAGGCCCAGGCGCGCCGGGTGCACCGTTTGCTCCGGCCAATCCTTGAAGTCCACGCTCGCCTTGCGGCCCTTGAGCCCCGATCGCACCCGGATCGCCTTGTGGACCTTGAAGACCGATCTCGCCTTGATCACCCTTTGGCCCCTGAAGTCCTGGCTCACCTGTTGCGCCGTCAGCACCTGCTACGCCTTGGAGACCCTGAGGTCCCGTTTCGCCTTGCGGGCCCAGAAGTCCTATCTCTCCTTGGTCACCCTTTGGACCCTGGGGCCCAATCGCACCCGTTTCGCCTTGTGGACCTTGAAGACCGATCTCTCCCTGTTCGCCCTGTACGCCGGCAATACCCTGCGGACCTGTCATGCCGATGGTCAGGTCGTACTCGTCGTAATCCTTTACGGCATTGCCCGTGACGACTTCCAATAGATAATCACCCGCATAACATATTCCATCTGGGCAATTGGCAAGAATAACATCTTCGCTGTAGGAACAGATCTCTAGGGGACCCTCTCCGCCCAGCATCACAACAGGCGGTTTCCCATTGTCAAAATTCACGCCGCTAATCGCTATCACGTCGTTGGGCGCTGCACAGTTGCCGTAGTTTGTCTGGTTGTCGAACATCACAAGTGCCTGTTTGACCAGTAGCTCCTGATTCGTGGGGTTGTTCTTGGAATTTTGAGCCTGCGTTTCAGTAGCCTGAACAGACAGGAGTGCAGTGCATACAGTCGCCAGCAATGCGACGCCTTTGGGGCGCGGCAGGATTTTTGACAGATTCATTAAAATATCTCCGGGATGGCATAAAGGTGGCTGTTAAGTTACCTTTCACAGTGACCTCGAGATATCACATATTCGCAAAAACGGTGCAAAGGGCCTCACTTTTGACAGCTGAAAACACCATTACCTTCCGCGATCGGCTTGTTATCGATGCGAATGATCAGGCGGCGATCCAGGACTGGATGCCGCTGCAAATTACGCAGCTGTCCGCGGGAAGCTACGAGGGGCGTGTGCGCATAATTGACCACCAAGATGTCAGCGTTTTTTTCGAGTCCCAGAATTGCACGGTTCACAAACGCGGCGTAACTAGCCAGGGCCTGTGCACGCTTTCATTCTTTCGTGAGCAAAACGTCCAGCATCGTTTTTCAACTCACAACTCCGAAGACCACTCCCTGTTCTTCCTGCCAGGGGGGACGGATTGCGATATTCATGTCAGGGAAAACGCCAGCACCGTGTATTTCCTGCTTTCTCAGGATGCTCTGCTGGACAGATTACGGGTCATGCAGCCTACACAATGGAATATTGACCCGACAGATGTGCTTGCCCTGAACATGATTGACAGGCGCCCGTTCCACGCCTTGGCCGATCTATTGCACTCATCCAGATCCTTTGCCAATAATCAGGACGTGGGGCAGCAATATCCGCAGTTCGGAAAGGTGATCGTAGACCAACTGGTGATGACGATGAAGACCGTTGCCGGTGAATGGCAACAATCGGGAAGTATTAAGCTTGGTCGCGCTCGCGTTGTGGTCAACCGCGCGATCGACTTTATTTTGGAGGAATTCCGGCAACACCGTTGTCCGACCATTGTGGATGTTTGCCTTGCGTTGCAGATCAGTCAGCGCACGCTGGAATACAGCTTTCAGACTTTGTTGCAGACAACGCCTGTTGCCTATGTGCGCTATCTGCGCCTGAACCAAGCGCGCCGCCAGTTGCTGAGAGCCTGTAAAGAGACGGATAACGTCACGGCAATTGCGATGCACTGGCACTTTCTACACTTGGGAAAATTCGCCAAGGACTACTATCTGATGTTTGGTGAGTCGCCATCGGCAACCTTGCGTAAAAGTTGAAATAAATGGGGTCAGGAGGGTAGTGTACATTCAAACTGATGATCCTGATGCAGAAGGCTTTTATTAAAACAACGGAGTTGTGCGGGTTGGAGGAGTATACAGTGAACTCCAAAAGTGAATGCTACCTAAGTTAAAATACTTAGTAGCTTTAAGTCACCTAACAAGCGACTTCACGTAGACGCCCAAACCAACGCTGTATTTTTTGGGTTTCGCTGCGCAAAATTTTGCCACAAAAACCTCTCCGGTACGGGCGCTGATAAGCTGGACGTTATGTGACTACAACGTCAACAAAAAAATGTTCATTACCCGAAAAAACCGCAACACAAAGGAATCGAAACCATGCACTACATACTTTTTTATGAATATGCCCCTGATTATTTAGAGCGACGAGGCGAGTTTCGAGACCAGCATATAGCGCTAGCCAAAGCCTCAATCGATCGAGGGGAGTTATTTCTTGGAGGGGCGTTTGCTAGCCCCGCAGACGGAGCCGCTATTGTTTTCAAGGGAGATTCTCAAAAGGTTGCAGAATCTTTTGCTAAAGAGGACCCTTATGTCGCTAATGGTCTAGTCACTTCTTGGAAAGTCCGAGAATGGACAACAGTGGCAGGAAAAGACGCTGAACACCCTGTGTGAATAAATGGGAATAAATGGTGGAACAGAATAAATGGGAATAAATGGTGGAACAGAATAAATGGGGTCGAATAAATGGGGTCAGTGTAGATTTTCTAATAATTGATTGGAGTCAGTGTGCATTTAAAATTCTTTAGAAAATCTACACTGACCCCATTTATTACAGCTATCGCCATGTTGGCGTTCGCAGCTAATTCGATACTTTGCCGTGAGGCTCTGGCGTCTGGCCACATTGGCGCTTCCACTTTTACGATGGTGCGGATTGTTTCTGGTGCGGTCGTTCTTGGACTAATTCTATTAACCAAATTCCGTACTCATAAGATCGGTGGAAGCTGGCTATCAGCCGCTGCATTATTTGGCTACGCAGCGGGCTTTTCGTTTGCCTACATTAGCTTGGATGCGGGCGCAGGGGCGTTGCTGTTGTTTGGGGCCGTTCAAGTGACCATGATCGTTTACGGATTGTGGATTGGTGAACGTCTTAATCGCGCGCAGATTGTCGGTGCTGCGACTGCGGCCGGTGGCTTTGTGTGGCTCATGCTTCCGGGGATTGAGGCACCACCATTGATCGGGGCGTTGCTTATGTTGGGGGCTGGGGTTTCCTGGGGCGTGTATTCTCTGCGCGGTCGGACGGCTGAAGACCCAACTATTGCGACGGCGGGTAATTTCATCCGAGCGTTGCCGTTTGCGTGTGTTTTGTTTCTGCTGATGGGCACGGGAGAGCAGGCGAGTGTTGTCGGTTTAGGCTATGCGGTAGCATCGGGTGCCTTGGCGTCGGGCATAGGTTACGCCTTGTGGTATGCCGTAATGCCGGCGTTACCGGCCACCATGGCGGCTACGGTACAGTTAAGTGTTCCCATTCTCGCCGCATTGGGAGGCGTGGTCCTTCTGGACGAGGCGATAACACTGCGCTTCGGTTTGGCCTCGGTGGCTGTTTTGGGAGGCATTGCGATTTTTGTACTTTGCAGGCGCAACCATTTTTCTTCTCAGTGAAAGCGAAAGGCGCTGCTACCAATTGCGAGCACAAGGGAGTTCTCGCCAGTGCCGTATGTTGAAGAAGTCTTTGCGTTCATTGATTCTTCTTGATGCTTGCAATGAATGGCGAGTATTCGGGGTCCATGTCATGAAGCCATAATCCCCCCAGGAGAATAAATGTATAAAGGACAATCCGCCTCTTGTGGGCTCTTGCTGCTGACACTGTCACTTCTATCACCGTCTAGTTTTGCCCAAGACACCATTACCACCACCGAGGTGCGCCCCAGCATGCTGGCACACCGCATAGACGGCGACATAGGAGTCCAGCTCGACGGTCTCCTCAATGAGGGTGTGTGGGCGCAGGCTCAGCCCATCACCGAGTTCCGCCAACAAGAACCAATCGAAGGTGCTCAGCCGAGCGAACGCACTGAAATTCGTGTGCTCTATGACGACGAAGCCCTGTATATCGGCGCGATGCTTTACGACTCTGATCCTTCCGGCATCCTTGCCTATCAGTTACAACGTGATGCGGGGCTAGGCACCGATGACCGCTTTATGTGGATCATCAGTACTTTCGACGACAACAGGACTGGCTACTTTTTCGAGACCAACCCCGCAGGCTTGCTCGGTGACGGCTTGATAGAAGGTGGGGGCGGTTTCAACAAACGCTGGAACGGTATCTGGAATATCAGAACCGCAATTCAGGACGATGGTTGGTCCGCCGAGATTCGCATTCCTTTTTCCACGCTCAACTTCGACCCCGCTTTAGGGGCTTGGGGCATCAACTTCCAACGCACGATACGCCGCCATAACGAAGAAATTCTATGGAATGGCTGGCGTCGCAACGAAGGGCTGTTCCGCCCGATTCATACAGGCCAACTAAACGGCTTGAACGACCTCAGCCAAGGCATGGGGATAGAGCTTAAACCGTTCGTCAATGTTTCAACCAATCGCGGCCCTGCGGCAGGCATTAATGCCGGTGACGATGCTAAAGCCGGCATTGATGTGACCTATTCCCTAACGCCATCCCTACGCGCGGCGCTGACTCTGAATACAGACTTCGCTGAGGTTGAGGTCGACAATCGGCAAGTCAACCTTACCCGCTTCCCTATACGATTCCCGGAACAACGTGAATTCTTTCTCGAAGGCTCGGGTGTGTTCTCATTCAATTGGGCTGACCCTTTCTTCAGTCGCCGCATTGGTTTAGTGGAGGGCCAAGAAGTGCCGATCGACTTCGGGGCTCGATTGGGGGGGCAAGTCGGAGAGTATGAGCTTGGTCTCTATCAAGTGCGAACCGGTGATACCTCGCTCGACAACGGCGATGGCACGGTGCGTCCGTGGGGTGCTGAAGACTTTACGGTTGCACGAGTTAAGCGCCGCCTTTTCCAACAATCACATCTTGGCATGATCTATACACGCCGAGCTTCTGATATAGCCCCTGGTAGCGTAGCGCTGGAAGATCGGCACACCATAGGTGCAGATTTCAATTTCTTTACCTCGCAGTTCCTAGGGAAGTACAACGCACAATTTGAAGGCTTCATGGTCTACCATAACGACCCGCTCGAAGGGGGCGATTCAAGTTCGTCTGATCGCAGCTCTCGTGGTGTACGCTGGTCGTTCCCCAACGATCTGATTCGCGTGCATTCATCACATCGAGAATTTGGTGAACAATGGGACCCAGCCCTTGGTTTTGTCGAACGGCGAGGCTACCGACGTCATCAACCGACGTTTACAATCGCACCGCGTCCGCAGAACTGGAAATACATTCGTCAGACTGAACACGAGATTTATTTTGAATACCTGACTGACTTGGATGATCGACTGCTGACACGCAACCTCGACATCACGCCGCTGCAGATAAACTTTGAAAGTGGGGATCAGCTGTCGTTCGAGGTCGGGCGCAACTTTGAACGCTTAGACCATACGTTTAACGTTTATGGACAAGGAGATGATGCCATTAGCATCCTGCCCGGCGAGTATGAATCGGACAAATGGTCTGTCGATGCCAGCACCGCGGGGCGCAGAATGCTCTCTGCTAGCGCGGAATACGAACACTCTGAGTTCTGGGGCGGTGAACGCGATAGCATCGATCTCGCTGGCACCATTCGTTCGCGCAATGGCATGTCGCTGACCGCAAACTATCAGCACAACGAAGTGACCTTGCCACAGGGTGATTTTGACACCAATCTCGTGCGCCTTTCTTGGGCCTGGAATCTAAGCCCTTGGACTGCATTCACAGGCAATGTACAGTACGATGACCTGTCGCATGTTGTGGGTGTCTACGCCCGCCTTCGTTGGATCATTCAACCAGGCAATGATGTTTTCCTAGTGTGGAGCAACAACTGGCTATATGACGATGGGCCGCTACGTGACAGCCGTTTCGAGACACTCTCAAGTGGTGGAGCATTGAAACTCAATTACACGTTCCGCTTCTGATATAGAAGATAATTGGGGTCAGGGATAAATGGGGTCAGTGTAGAATTATTTAGGAAAATAATTCTACACTGACCCCATTTATCCCCCCCCAAAATTCAAAAAACACTTAGTCTTACTGGAGAAACGGAATGGACACTGATTTATTGATACCTCTAGCGCTGGGCGTCCTGCTCATCGTAACCCTTATGCAGATCGTTAAGATTGTGCCGCAAAGAAGCGCTTTCGTTATCGAACGGCTAGGGAAATATACTAAGACTCTTGAAGCTGGGCTGCACATACTTTTACCCTTTATTGACCGGGTGGCTTACAAACACTCGCTAAAAGAACTCGCATCTGATGTGCCGGAGCAAGCGTGCATCACCAAGGACAATATTACTGTCACCATTGATGGCGTGTTATATCTCCAGATCATCAATCCTAAGGATGCCAGCTACGGCATTGAGAATCTCCAATATGCCGCCACACAGCTAGCGCAAACAACGCTGCGATCGGTGATAGGCAAGACCGATCTTGATAAAACATTCGAAGAACGCGAGTCCATCAACACTAAGGTGGTAGAGGCGCTTGATCAGGCGGCCGCTAATTGGGGCGTAAAAGTCCTTCGCTATGAAATCGCCGACATTAAACTTCCTCCAAGCATTAGTGATGCAATGGAAAAACAAATGCGTGCTGAGCGAGAACGTCGTGCGGTAGTGGCAAAGTCAGAAGGCGATCGAGAGGCGATGATCAATGTCTCTGAGGGTCAAAAACAAGAAACCATTAACCTATCGATGGCAGAGCAAGAGCGTCAGGTCAATGTGGCCACAGGGCGAGCACAGGAGATTACGCTTGTTGCAACGGCTACAGCACAGGGCATCGAAGCGGTCGCCGCGGCAATTGAAAAAGCAGGCGGAAAAGAGGCCGTTTCTCTAAGGATCGCCGAGCAATATGTAGCGGAGTTCGGAAAACTTGCAAAAGAAAGCACCACGTTAATCCTTCCCGCAGAACTGTCTAGTATAGGCAGTGCCGTTGCGGCGTTTAGTAAAATTCTAGAAAGCGGTAAAACCAAGTAAGGAGGTACTTATGGAGTATCACTATTGGCTGATTGCCGGGGTTTTATTTCTTGTGGCTGAAGTGCTCTCTATGGCGGCACTCTTAATCTTCATTGGCCTTGCGGCGCTGATCGTCTCCGCGTTGACCTTCATCGGAGTGCTTAACGCTCTGCCAATGCAGGTCCTGATCTTCTCTCTGGCATCCATAGTCTCCATCGTATTTCTGCGTAAGCACCTTGCACCGATCTTTAGAGGTAAAAGCTCTGACGAGGCGCTGACGCCCCTGGATGACACAGACCTGATCAACGCCAAAGGCAAGGTAGCAATAGCGGCAAATGGGGCGCTGAGCGTTATTATCAATGGCACCAAGTGGGACGCTAAGGGCGACGAGGCCTTGAAAGAGGGTGATTCAGTGATAGTCACTAAAGTAGACGGGATATCGCTGGTTGTTGAGCTCGCTGGATAAATGGGGTCAGGATAAATGGGGTCAGTGTACATTTATTCAAACTCTGAAAAACAACACTACTCTGACCCCAATTTACTGACCCCAATTTAGGTACTAAGGATTAGTCAAGGGCAGGCCACTTTTCCCAAACATCCATGGGGCCATGCTCCGGAGAGGTAGTTGTTAAGTACATCGGACTATTTTTATTGTTGCAAACACCGAATGAATATACGTGTACATTCGTTCGATCCTCACTCACAGTTCGTTGCCCACCCCAAAAAGCGCAGGTTCCGCATTTCTCTCTGATTCTGGCAGAAATAGTCATTGAATCTGATTGTTGAGCAAGAGACTTCGTTGCTCCAAAAACAGCTGTACTGGCAATAATTGCAGTATTGCGAAGGAAGTTTCGTCTATTCGTTGAACTACTCATAAATGCTCTCCTAGTTAGCGATAGCAACCCAAAGCTACCTGTCCTTTAAGTATGATCGTTGAGAAAACTAAGGATTTGATTTAAAGCAAGAAAAAAAGCTGTTAGGTGAGACATTTTGACGCAGGGCGAAGAAATAATTGGAGGCAGTGTATATTTATAACACTCTATAATTATTACTACTCTGACCCCAATTATTACCAATTATTATGAATCTGCAGGCATAGGCACGGTATGAATCCTAGGATCGTAGGCTGAATGCTTTGATAATATCTGTACCGCCATCTCCTCTAGCGTTTTATCCAAAGTACGAACGAAGAGGAGAAAATGTCCTTCATTGACCTGTTCTTCAAGATACGCCGCATCGCTCTCATGCATTATTGACGCCAGTAGTGCGGCAATGCCACTAAAGGCTATTGTGGTTGCCGCTGCTACAGCAATTGCCCCGCCGAGTATCCCGGCGGTGGCTACCACAGCACCACTCGTGACTGCCGCGCCAGTAAGATACAGCGCTCCGGATAGACCATGGATCGTTGTATCACCGACCGACTCATTGGCCACGAAAGCAATATTTGGTTCCCCCTTCGCCGTATCTTTATTTGCGTCCGCATACAAGTGTCCAAGTTTCTGCCGCACAGTAGCTTCTCCAGCAAGCAATCCTATGGCCTCATCGGGGAAACCCGCTGCCTTTAGGTCGGCAATCGTTTCTTCTAACTTCTTAGTTTCGAAAAAAACTCCAACAGCTTCTCTAATGCCGGGTGTGTCTGTGTGCTTATGCATGACTGTAGCCTTCTATTATTATGATGAGTAGGTACGAATAGTGTACATTTTTGCACGATTGTCCTAATTTGATCCGCGTCAAGAATAAACCTAATATCTCTGGAATAAATGGGGTCAGTGTAAATTTAATTTAGTTACTGACTGTTTTTTACTTTGCTTAGAAACCCTTTTTCCGCTGGCTGAAAGTAGTGATATTGATTAGGCTTAAGGAATATGTACTCTGACCCCAATTATAAGGAACCGTCGATTGTCTAAATTTGCATCTTTATTCGCTCTTTTTACTCTTTCATTTAGTTCGTTAGTAAGCGGTGCTTCAGAAAATAGTCAAATTGAGCAAGAAGTACTCGAATCTTTCGAAAGCCTTGCCTCCGCGTCTAGCAAACTCGATTCTGAGCTTTATTTCCAGCACTTCGATGCAGAAAAATTTGTTGGCCTAAATAGCGACGGTACAAACTGGAACTCGATACATGATCTTACCTCTCTTATAGTTAATGGCTTCGATGCGATAGAAACGATAAATTCTCTCAATTTTACTAATGTCAAAGTGTCTGTAATCGATAGCTACACTGCTGTTTTGGTTAATGAATTCGTTCAATCAATGACATTGAAAGATGGAAGTATAAATAACGTGTCTGGAGGCGGTTCACAGGTATGGTCAAAACGAAGTGGTGATTGGAAAATTGTTAGCGTGTCCGCAAGTGATAAACCAAGTGCCAGCGCTCGCAGTGGTGGGGTATGAGTAAAGGAGTATTGACGTTCTTCTGCGGGAAAATGGGGGCGGGGAAGTCTACAAAATCGCGTGAAATTGCTTATAAGCGAGATGCTGTACTAATCTCGGAGGATGAGTGGTTAGGGTCACTTTACCCTAATAAAATAGTGTCTCTAGACGACTATTCTAAATACTCTGGTCGGCTAAAACCCCAAATGAAGCAGCTAGTTCAATCGATACTAATTGCAGGAACTGATGTGGTTATGGACTATCCTGCAAACACTATTTCACAGCGAGAGTGGTTCAGAAGCATTTTTTCTGAGATACAGGCCCTCCATGATCTGATTTACATCGACCAGCCAGACGAGGTTTGCATAGCGCAGATCGAAAATAGGCGAACCGAACATCCAGAAAGAGCGGCTACCGATACAAAAGAGATGTTTGAACTAGTTACTAAGCACTTTGTAGCGCCTACAGCCGATGAAGGGTTCAATATAAAGGTAGTGTCGGAAAGGGTATAACAAGCGTTGCCAGACTGACGTCAAAACTTAATCACTATTTGCACACTGTCCTGTTTTAAATATGTGCTCTCAATATCGGGCTACATGTAACGATTAATTTGGAAGGAAGAAAATCCATGTCACTAACGAATCTACTCGTCCCAACTTATACTCAAATGCTTGGGTCGCTCTCAGGCTGGCTGAAGAAGGCACAGCTACAAATATCGGTACCTGATGCGGAGGCGCTTTTATCCGCACGTCTCACGCCGGACATGTTTCCTCTATCGACTCAGATTCGATTTGCCTGCGCGCAAGCTCAAGAAGCAGTATTCCGGCTTAAAGGAGAGGCTTTCCCCAAATCTATCGATGAACTAATTGAAGAAGGACGAAATGCAGCAGAGCGTCCCGGTTCGCTAGCGGATGCTCAAGCACGGATTGATGAAACTATTACGTTACTAGACGGCCTCGCCCCCGACGCCCTGGATGCTAACGCCGATAAGCCACTCGCGCATGAACTTCCGAACGGTATGATCCTCGATCTTTCCGCCGAGCAATATGCCCGTGATTGGTCACTGGCCCAGTTTTATTTCCATCTAATGACGGCCTACTCAATATTGCGTAGCGAAAAAATCGAACTTGGAAAAGCTGACTACGTAGCGCACATGTTTCCCTATATTCGTCCTGAAACAATTCCTAAAGGTTAAAAGCCTAGTTATGCGCCTAAGGAGAGTAAGCAACGATGCCAAAGCTGATCCCTGTTGATGTTTCCGAATGCTCTCTTGATATCCATAGAGATCTTTCAATTAGCCCTCGAAAACGAATGTCGGGTCCGCCTGAGCGAATCGATGGCATGACAGTGGGGATTATCACACTAACAGGCAATGCTCCTCATGATGGTGAGATGCATCCAGACGGTGATGAAATATTGCATGTTATTTCAGGGAAAGTCCGAGTGTCTTGCGATTCTTCTCCAGGAGAAGGCCTCATCTTAGGCCCTGGTGACACCTGCATCGTTCCGAAAGGCGAGTGGCACAAAGTCTCTCTAATCGAAGAAGCTCGAATCATACATATTACGCCAGGGCCGAACGGTGATTATCGACCACTAGATTCGCACGACACATAACGTACAAATCAATAACAATATTGGACGTTCACATGAAACGAGTTACTGGTATTGGTGGCATATTTTTCAAGGCAAAGAATGCTCCTGAGCTGCAAGCTTGGTACAAGCGTCATCTTGGCATTGATGTTCAAGACTGGGGCGGTACTGCATTTAACTGGACAGACTCGGATGGCAACCCCACAGGCGGAACAACCATTTGGTCGGTTGGTTCGGAGCAGGGGGAGCAGTTTGCTCCAAGTGATTCCACGTTCATGATCAACTATCGTGTCGATGACCTCCTTGCATTGATTAAGGTGCTGAAAGAGGAGGGCTGTAATGTCTTGGACAAGATTGATGATTCTGAATACGGAAAGTTTGCATGGGTCATCGACCCTGAAGGAAATAAAATTGAGTTATGGCAAGCACCTGCTGGCCAATGACATGCTCCGTGCCTTCGAAAAAATACTGGTCTAATAAGTTTGTCAGATGGATATTTTCTAACGGCGTTATGTGAATAGGAGGGTGCAATGGACAAGGGAGTCAGAAGTCGTTTTGATGAATATCCAGAAAATGCTCGTGACCGGCTAGAAGAACTTCGAAACCTGGTACTTAGAATCGTTTCTGATTTGGAATTAGGTGAGGTCGACGAATCCCTTAAATGGGGTGAACCAAGTTACAGTGTCAAAACAGGAAGTCCGCTTAGAATGGACTGGAAATTGAAGTCCCCAAATAATTACTATCTCTTCTTTAATTGCCAAACTAAGTTAGTCGATACATTCCGAGAGTTATATGGTGAAGTACTAGAGACTCAGGGGAATAGAGCAATAGTGTTGTCCTTATCCGAACCGTTACCAGAATCAATTATCAAGCACTGTTTAGAGTTGGCATTAACCTATCAGCAGCGTAAAGATTTGCCTCTTCTAGGTGCGTGAAAAATTCACATAAATAAATGGGGTCAGTGTACATTTAATTCAAAAAATAAATGGGGTCAGTGTACATTTAATTCCGGTGCTGACTATTTCTTCGTTCAGGTAGAAGTATTCTTATGGTTGGCTAAAACTAGTGTTATAGAGCTGTTCTAAGAAAAATGTACTCTGACCCCAATTATTGCTCTGACCCCAATTATTGTGCGAAAGTGGTACAAGATCAGTCGGTTAGTAATGGGCTGATTTCAGTTGTAGTTGAATAAAAGCAATAAAAATAATTTGATAATTCTACTAATCTGACTACATGGAGGAAGCTGCTATGCGGAGACGAGATTTCTTAACCGGGGTGTCCGGCCTTGCGACGATGCCACTGATGCTACCGCACGCGGCGCTGGCGGCACAGACGGCGCGTTTAAAGATCACTGATGTCCGTTTGATCAGAATTAAAATGATCGAAGATAAGGGCGTTCTAGCCCGACGCGTTGATACTCCCCGTGGTGGGCTGCACGTTCTAATTGGCGGATTCACCGTGACGGAAGTGCACACCGATCAAGGCCTAGTGGGTATCGGCCCAGGGATCCCTCCCGAGAATATTGAGGCCGTAAAACAACTACTTGTCGGCAAAGATCCTTTCGATATCAATCAGCATGCCGCGGACCTATACCGTCCGCAGCGTAGATGGGGCGCCTCCGTAGAGATCGCTCTTTGGGACCTGCTAGGCAAAGCAACGGATTTACCTCTCTACAAGCTCTGGGGCGGTGGACGCGACCGAGTCCTGCCATACGCCGCGATGTGGGGTATCGGCACTGTGGAAGACCGAGTCGAAATCGCCATAGGGCTAAAAGAGAAAGGCTGGCGTGCTCTCAAGCTGCGTTCGGGCTTCAGGACGATGAAGGAGGACATTCGCGTCGTAGAATTAGTTCGCGATGCCGTGGGCGATGACTTCCACATCCTTTGCGATGGCAACAAGGCGCCAGGGGACGCAGACGCTAATGGGGAGGACCCGACGTACTGGAACTTTAAACGAGCCTACGACACGGCGATGGAGTATCAGCGGCTCAACGTCTATTGGTTCGAGGAGCCACTGCCTCGCTACGACTATCAACGCTTGGCGGAGCTGAACCGACTCATCGCTCTGCCGATGGCCGGAGGCGAATCAAACTGGGGCATCCATGAGTTCAAGGACCTTCTTGATCAGGGGTGTTTCGACATTCTCATGCCGGAGATTGGCGATATAGGCCCCCTAATGTCCCGCACTGTTGGCACCCTTGCGCAGGCTTATAACAGACAAGTCTCTCCGCACTCGGCGCCGTTTGAACGACGATTAGTCAATATCTGCGGCATCCATCTTATAGCGTCTATGCCTAATGCTCCGATCACAGAGTTCATCCACGAACCACCCCATGCGGATATCTTCGAGGGTTGGCAGGTCTTCGAGAACCCGCCCGTCCTAGAAGCAGACGGTCAGATTAAAGTACCTCAGGGTCCAGGGCTTGGGGTTACGTTTAGGTCGGATTTGATCGAGAAATTCTGACCTGATAAATGGGGTCAGTGTACATTTAGTTAGAGCGCTTTTATGGAATCGAACTATCACATGGATGTGAGGTTTATATGGCACGGAAAGCACGGTTTACGCCTGTGGGGATACCGCAGCATATAATTCAGCGTGGCAATGATCGTCAGTTATGTTTTGGCTGCGAGGCGGACTTCAAGGCCTATCTTTATTGGCTGAAGGTATATAGCGAAAAGCATCAGGTGTCGATCCATGCATGGGTACTCATGACTAATCATGTCCACTTATTGTGTACACCCAATAGCGCGGATGGCATCTCGAAGATGATGCAGTCACTGGGCAGAAGCTATGTCCGGTATTTCAATTATAAGTATCAGCGCACTGGCACGCTGTGGGAGGGGCGTTTTAAGGCTTCCCTGGTGAGTGCCTCTGAATATCTCCTCCATCTCTATCGCTATATAGAACTAAACCCAGTTCGCGCCAATATGGTGAAAGACCCTGCAGACTACGTGTGGTCAAGCTATCAATGTAACGGTCTGGGGCGTAAAAGCCGTCTACTCACTCCTCATGATTTGTATATAACGTTAGATAATAATCCTCTAGTGCGGCAGGCGCTGTATCGCTCTTTTTTTCAAAACCATGTAGAGGGGGCGTTACTGGAAGATATACGATATGCAGCAAACAAAGGTTTGGTGTTAGGTAGCGAGAGGTTTATTGTTAAGTTAGAAGCGCTTTTTGATCGACGGTTAAAAGAAGGCTCAAAGGGGAGGCCAAAGAAAAATGTACTCTGACCCCAATTGTTCTCAGTCGGGTATTGCGGTAATCTGCGCGTTTTCCCCAGCAAAGGGGATGTTCTCAGGGCGGGGTGAAAGTCCCCACCGGCGGTAATCGTGCGTAAGTGCGTAGCCCGCGGGCGCTCCCATCATCATGTGACGGGAGGACAAGCAGACTCGGTGTGATTCCGAGGCCGACAGTTAAAGTCTGGTTATGAGAATGAGGTCTCGACGTTTTCCCTCGGCATTGCTGCCGCGCGAAGGCTGGTGGCCTTGTTTGCCCTGTTGTTTAACTGCATACAGAGGCAAACAACAGATGAAATCCAATTCCATGTGTTTCGATATCGCTACCCGCGGTCGAGTGGCGTTCATACAATCGTGCTGGCACCGCGAGATTGTGGACAAGCTGCGCGATTCCTTTCTCGACACATTCTCCACACTCGACGGTCGACCGGTCGATGTCTTCGAAGTGCCTGGCGCATTCGAAATCCCACTGAAAGCACAATTTCTGGCCAATACTGGAAACTATGCAGCAATCGTCGCCGCAGGTCTTGTGGTTGATGGCGGCATTTACCGTCACGAATTTGTTGCCGGTGCCGTGATCGACGGATTGATGAGAACCCAGCTAGAGACCCACACGCCAATCTTTTCTGCCGTTCTGACACCCCATGATTTCCTCAGCGAGGGACAGCCCGAGTTCTTTGCGGAACACTTTGTCGGCAAAGGCATCGAAGCAGCCCAGACCTGTGCATCGACGATCGCGGAATACTCAAGATAAATGGGGTCAGTGTACATTTAGTTTCGGTCGTTGTAGTTTCGTTGATAAGCTAAAATCTACTCTGACCCCAATTATCACTGACCCCAATTATCAGGAGATATTGACTATGTCCGGAATTACAGAGCTAAATGAATTACTAAAGTCGATGCAACCTGAGTTAATAGAATCAGAATTTGTGTTCTGTACAGTCACTGGTTCTTTGAGCGATTACGTATCCCTTAATCCAGTGGCCACATTTGTAGAGGCCGAGGGCTTAACCTTAGTCTTGGACAAAGGTGTTGCTCAAAAAGCCGAACTTAAATTTGAAGGCACCTTTCGTCAGATTACATTAACAGTCCATTCCAGTCTTGATGCTGTCGGTTTAACTGCCGCTGTGGCCCAAAAATTAGGGGATAAAGGCATCAGTGCTAATGTTATCGCCGCTTACTATCACGATCATATCTTTGTACAGTCGTCTAAAGCAGAGTTAGCACTTTCGGCTTTGAAAGAGTTTAATGTAGAAGACTAATGAAGTGCACTCTGGTAATACGAATTGAGAGACAAACGTGTCATTGTGGGAATTCTTCATCTCCCTAATAGTTAGGTTAATTTTCAATGGAAAAATCCCAAGTAGTCCTAGGGCTTGTTCTTGATTCAATTACTGACCACATTGTTGTGATTAGTAAAACAGGGGATATTCAATACACTAACAAAAGTTGGTCAATGTTCGGTGTCAAGAATGCTTGTAATATTGATGCCAACTGGGTTGGCGTAAACTACCTTGATGAGTGTGATAAAGCATCATTGTTAGGCGATGAGTTTGGAACAAGAGCTGGAGTGGGAATACGCAGTGTTATAAGTAAACAAACAGCAATATTTTATTTCGAGTATCCCTGCCATAGCCCTGACGAGAAACGCTGGTTTATGATGCGTGTCACGCCATTGGAAGTAGGCCGAAATGACTACTTCGTTATTTCTCATCAAAACATTACAGAAAGAAGGCTCGCGGAAGACGAGGTAAGAAAGCTAGCGGGGTTAGATGGACTAGTTAATATTCCTAATCGCCGATCCTTTAATAAATTTCTTCATGATGAATGGGCTCGATGCGCAAGGCAAAAAAGACAATTAGCATGGCTATGGTGGATCTAGATCATTTTAAATTATTGAATGATACCTATGGGCATCAAGTTGGTGATGATTGTTTGATTCAAATCGGTACAGTGCTTAAGAAATTTTCGAAAAGACCAAGCGATATTTGTGCAAGGTATGGTGGGGAGGAGTTTGTGCTGGTATGGGGAGACACACCTCTAGAACATGCGAAGCAACTAACAACCACGCTGCTACAAGAAATAAATGCGCTAAAAATAGATAATATCAACTCGCCCATTGAATCTTACCTAACAGCTAGTGTCGGTTTAGCAGCAATAATCCCCAGCCAAAGTAGCCGTGAACATGAATTAGTTGGCAAAGCCGATAGTATGCTTTACCGAGCGAAAGAACGTGGTCGAAATAGAGTTGAGAGCTAAAATAAATGGGGAAATAAATGGGGTCAGTGAAATAAATGGGGTCAGTGTACATTTAGTTTCGGTCCTTTTAGTTGTTGTTGATAAGCTTAAATGTACTCTGACCCCAATTATTGAAAAGCAAGGCGGGCCAGATGAATGCCGGCAATAAGCGAACAAGTAGCGTATCAAAGGAGTGGCAATGAGTAACTCAGATAAGTTTTGGGACAGCAAGGCAGAGGCCTATGCTAAGAGTCAGATCTCTGATGAAGAGACCTATCAGCGTAAGCTCACAGAGACACAAGCCTTACTCACCCCAGAAATGCGCGTGTTAGAGTTCGGCTGTGGAACAGGGGCATCGGCTGTGCATCATGCACCACACGTGCAGCATATAGATGCGGTGGATATATCCGAAAACATGCTTAGCATCGGGCGAAGAAGGGCGGACGAGGCAAGTGTCGAGAATATTACCTTCACACAAGGGACGCTGGCGGAATTCAACGCAGACACCGCTAGCCTAGATGCAGTGTTAGGTCTAAACGTCATTCACCTAATAGAAGATAGGCAAGCAGTACTTGCCGAGGTGGCAAGAATCCTTAAGCCTGGTGGTCTTTTTGTCACTAGTACGGCCTGTCTTGGTCACACCTACTTCCGTTTCATCAAGCTGTTCGTGCCTCTTGGTAAATTACTGGGGCTTATGCCCGATGTTTTCATCATGACGGAGTCCGAGCTTGCTAAGGATGTTCGCAATGCTGGCTTCACAATCGAGACTCAATGGCATCACGGAATGAAAAATATGGGCGTATTCATGATCGCTCGAAAATTATAAACGTACATCACCGTGTTTGTGCGTGCGAAAAAGTAGGGAGCTTGGTGCAAAGCTGTATCGAGGGCCAATGGAAATTGAAAACGGCCTTCCCATGTTCCAGATCGGCACGAGAGAGAAAGGCATGTACGTAAATTAGTAGATCAGTAATAAATTCCGAACAATAAGGAGTATCCCCATTGAAATTACCTATCCAAAAGGCCCGATATCTCGCAGGACTTCTTCTGTGGACTTTTGCAGCGACTTGCTCGGCGCAATCCAATGTCCCCACCGATCGTGTCTCCATTGCCCATGGTGGCGCTAGTCAACACCTTCCATTCAGTTCGCTCACTGCCTTTAAAGCTGCAGTAGAGATGCGTCCAAACTATATAGAAACCGATGTGCAGATTACCCGCGACGGCGAGTTGATCTGCTTCCATGATTTGTCATTAGAGCGGCGTACAAATGTCGAAGAGTTATTCCCTGATCGATACACTGAAATCGAAGTAGAGGGTGTTACTAGCAAGACATGGTATGTCAACGACTTCACATTGAGTGAGATCAAGACCCTCGATTCTGGCTCGTGGTTCGCTCCTGAATACGCAACAGAACGCATCGTCAGCTTTCAAGAACTGATTGATCTTACCAAAGGAAAAGTGGGTTTGTATCCAGAAACGAAGGATCCTGCGTTTTACGATGCTCGCGGAGTGGATATTGATCAAAAACTTCACGAGCTGTTTGCCAGTAACAATCTGGATACTCCTGAAGGCCAAAAGGGCACTCCAATCGTGATTCAGTCGTTTCATGAAAGCAGCTTAAAGCGTTTGCGTGAACTCAATGGCGATAATTATGCCCTTATTCAACTGGTGTGGCCTGGGCAGGACTATCCGTATCTTAGTGATCAGGGCTTAGAGCATATCGCTAGTTACGCCGACGGAGTGGCACCAATTCTCAGCATGGTGCTTCCCCCTAACGAGGATCGTATAAGCGCAAGCCACAGCGCCGGCCTATGGGTACACATCTGGCATTCTGATGCAGGGTTTCCTCCCGAGGGCTATGGCGCCAATAGCTATATGCGTTATCTGTTGGATGATCTGAAGATCGATGGAATCATGAACCACGAGCCCGATCAATTCCCAGAGTAAAGAAAGATCAAAAGGGCTATTGAATCAGAGCGATATATTTTATGGATATCGAACAAAAATTGTACGACGCTGCCGTAAATTTAGCCCAGAAACGTTATCCTCTGGGATGGGGCGGTGCGGCAGCTGTAAGAGTTGAATCCGGAAAAATCCTAACGAGCGTCGCTCCAGATATCAAGAATGAGTCCTTGGGGCTTTGCATGGAGGTAGGTGCATACTTGGAGGCCCATAAGCTCAACGAAGTCGTAACTCACTCTCTATGTGTTTCAAGAGAAAACGAGGCCACAGAGTTTATTATCTTAACTCCCTGTGGCGTATGCCAGGAACGTTTGGTGTATTGGGGCGGTAATGTCCTTGCCGCTATAACGAATCCCGAGAACAAACTGATTTTCAAAAGCATTCGTGAACTTCAACCCTATCACTGGTCAGCCGTAAATGGCGAACCGCTGTGATGAGCTCCATGCGAATAATTGAAGTTACTAAATATGATGAGCAGTGGCCGCAACTGTTTGCGCTAGAAAAGCAATTATTGATATCGAGTTTGCCTATAAAGAATATGGCGGTTCATCATATAGGTAGTACCGCTGTACCCGGCCTTGCCGCTAAACCTGTCATTGATATATTGCTTGAGATCGAAGAGTTAGAGGTTTTGGACCGACACAATGAAATATTTTAATCTATCGGATATGAATGTAAGGGTGAGTTTGGTATCGCTGGTCGTCGATATTTTTAAAAAGGTGGCAATAAACGTTCCCATCAGATTCATGCGTTTTTTGCAGGTTCGGATAATGTTGTCAGGCACTTGGTGTTCAAAGAGTATTTAATGGCTCATCCACTGGTGATGGAAGAGTATGCGTTTATCAAAAATGTAGTGGCCAAAAAC
This sequence comes from Gammaproteobacteria bacterium, assembly GCA_051252515.1. Taxonomy (GTDB): domain Bacteria; phylum Pseudomonadota; class Gammaproteobacteria; order Pseudomonadales; family Pseudohongiellaceae; genus UBA5078. The sequence continues at coordinate 112,288 of JBPOFS010000007.1, read as the reverse complement.
TGCAATAACGATATAGAAAAATGCTGTAAAGGAAAAGATGACTTCGTCAAAGAACATGAAAAATATGCGCTTAATTGGCGCAAGAATCTTTAGGCACGTTCATTGATATCGCGGGTGGGAAATAGTTGCTTATATGATTACAGTCAAACCTTACTACGAAGGAGTTGAAAAAGAGTTATTCGAAGTCTTTTCAAGTGCTATTACACAAGTGTGTATCAAGGACTATTCTGAAGAACAGATTAAGGCCTGGGTGCCCAGAGAATATATTCACGAGAAGTGGAAACAGCGTATCGATGATAATAAGCCTTTTATAGCGATAATAGAGGGTGTGATAGTTGGTTATGCAGATATACAAAATGACGGCTATATTGATCACTTCTTTGTTAGTGGAGGTTACCAATCCAAAGGGGTGGCTAGGGCTTTGATGACTAAGCTTTTGTCTCAGGAAGTAGCTGCGGAGAAAGCTTATTCAGACGTCAGTATTACGGCGCGACCATTCTTTGAAAAAAATGGTTTTAAAGTGGTAAAGAGAAATATTGTGCAGGTGCAAGGTGTGGACTTAGTAAATTTTTCTATGGAGCGCAGTTTATAGATTTGCTCTAGAATATTCTTGAAGTTCCTAGAGAATAGCCGTTGATGATCTATCCAAAAACCCTGAAGGTTGGAGGCAGCAATGAGTTTGATTATTCAGAAAAATCATTTTGATGGCTTAAGTGGCGCACTCGAAGATATTAGGGATCGCAACTTATACCCAACAACATACGCAACTGATTCCGCCACTGCTGCCAGTTTGCATTGGCACAACGAAGAAGTATTAGCCTATTTGGTTAAGGGGAAAACCTACTTTCTTGATGAGATCGGTCATAAACATCCGTTGGAGGCTGGCGATCTAATTACAGTGCCAGCACGCACTTTACACGCAGAAGGTGATATTAAAGAGCCCGTAGTGATGTTGATTGGACTAGTGGACGCTACCCCAATGGATAAGTTTCTGGTGCAGCGTGAAGCTGAGGAGTTGGAAAGGTAATGACTTTAAACAGAAGTGGCCGCAAAGGCTGAAGCTGTCATCTTTACGATGGGGCCTATCAACGCACTCTGGAGCTATTAATCTACGCATGGTTCATATACTTTGCTTATAGCCTGCGCTGCGCCTTAGGCGAAGAGTCTTAAACCTTGTTGCAATCGTTATCAAAATCATGAAGGAATATGAGTAATGCACGAAATAAATTGTCCCCATTGTAAAAAAGCCTTCAAGATCGATGAGGCGGGCTATGCGGATATCATCAAACAAGTGCGCGATCATGAGTTTGATGAACAGTTGCAGGAGCGACTAGGCCTAGCCGAGCAAGATAAGCTCAACGCGATCGAGCTGGCTACAATCAAGGTGACCAGTGAGCTTGAGAAAACCGCGGCAAGTAAGGATGCCGAGATCAACGCTTTGAAGATCAGGCTTGAGTCTGGTGAAGTGGCCAAAAAGTTGGCCGTGACCGAGGCACTGAGTGCTTTGGAGAAAGAGCGTGACTCGCTCGCCAATGCGCTCCACCAAGCCACTAACGACAAACAAACGGCTACCCAGCTTTCCGAGGCCAAGCTTCTTAATGAACTGCAGAAAGCCGCTGCATCGAAAGACTCGGAGCTACAACGCTTGAAGAGTGATCTAGAGCGCGCTCAGCTTGAGAAGCAGCTCGCGGAGACTTCACTGAAGGATAAGTACGAGACACAGATTAAAGACCGTGAAGGGGAGATAGAGCGCTTGCGGGACATGAAGGCGCGGCTATCGACGAAGATGGTAGGTGAGACTCTTGAGCAGCACTGCGAAACAGAGTTTAACCGGATTCGAGCAACAGCATTTCCGCAGGCCTATTTCGAGAAGGACAATGATGCTCGCTTGGGAAGTAAGGGGGACTATATCTTCCGTGACTTGGCCGAGGCCGGTACCGAGATTGTTTCTATCATGTTTGAGATGAAGAACGAGAGCGACGAAACCGCGACTAAGAAGAAGAACGAAGACTTTCTCAAAGAGCTCGACAAGGATCGTAACGAGAAGGGCTGTGAATACGCAGTCTTGGTGTCATTGCTAGAGCCTGATAGCGAACTCTATAACACCGGTATTGTCGATGTGTCGCACCGCTATCCGAAAATGTACGTGGTGCGCCCACAGTTTTTCATTCCGATCATCACGTTGTTGCGCAATGCCGCACAGAACTCATTGAAGTACAAAAAAGAGTTAGCGTTGGTGCGATCGCAGAACATCGATATTACGAATTTCGAGAGCGACCTGGATGCTTTCAAAACGGGGTTCGCGCGTAACTACGATTTAGCCTCGAAAAAGTTCAAGATAGCCATTACGGAGATCGATAAAACTATCGATCATCTGCAAAAGACGAAAGATGCGCTGCTGGGCTCGGAGAACAATCTTCGTTTAGCGAATAACAAAGCCGACGAGTTGAGTGTTAAGAAACTCACAAAGGGCAACCCGACAATGGCGTCGAAGTTTGATGAGCTAAAAGAGGAGTGAAGAAGCTACTCTCAGAGTTAGTCTTTAGCCAATCACACTAATATCGTCAGCGAGCTCAGCATTAATTCTCAGGAACGATTGTGCGAGCTCCGTGCTGTGAACCGGGCGAGAGAAGTAATAGCCTTGCACGCATCGACAGCCCATTTCACGAAGGATAGTGAGTTGTTTTTCATCTTCTACGCCTTCGGCCACTACATTAAGCCCTAGGCTATTAGCCATGGTAATAATGGCTGCAATCAAGGCGCGATCACTTCTATCGATGTACAAGTCGCGTATAAAAGCTCTGTCGATTTTGACTGTGTCCATAGGGAAGCGCTTTAAGTAGGAAAGCGATGAATACCCTGTTCCAAAGTCATCTAGATAAATACGGATGCCAAGTGCGCGGATACTTTCGATCCAAGTTTGCGCCACGGTGACGTTTGCCATAAGTAGGCTTTCGGTAATCTCAATCACAATGGCGCTAGGAGGGAGTTTGTAGCGCTCAAGTGTTTGCCGCACAACCATCGGGGTTAATCCATTGGGGATCTGTTTGGCGGACACGTTGACGGATACATAAATGTCCATGCCCTTATTGCGCCAGTCGGCAACATGTCGGCAAGCTTCTTCTAGCGCGAATAAGCCAATTCTATTAATGAGGCCAATTTGCTCTGCCAGTGGGATAAAAATGTCTGGCCCAATCATGCCTTTTTCGGGGTGCGGCCAGCGCATTAACGCTTCTGCTCCCACCATCTTGCCCTCTGTGATATCGATAATCGGTTGGAAGGCGAGCTCTAGCTCATTAGCGATGAGGGCATGGCGCAAGTCGTCTTCTAGTCGTCGGCGATGTTCAACGGCTGCTTGCTGCGCAGGATCAAAATAGAGGTAACTGGACTCGCTCCGATCTTCGGCGCTGTTGAAAGCAAGCTCAGCGCTGCGTAGTAAGTCGTTGAGGCTGCTTCCGTCGATAGGGAAGAAGGCGATACCGATGCTGGCACTGATCGAAATACTATTAGGCTTATCAAGCTTCTCAACAGCTTTTAGTTCGTATGAGTTCTTTAAAAGCTGCAGCAGTTCATCCATTCGTAGATCGAGAGTGCTGCGTTCCTGCTCGCCCTGTAGAAGTAAGACAAACTCGTCGCCGTCGATGCGGGCGGCATGGTCATCTGACGATAATATGATTTTTAGGCGAGTCGAGACTTCCAGTAATAGTTGGTCGCCAATATGAAAGCCCAAGGCTTCGTTGATATGTTTGAATCCATTAAGGTTGACCATGATCAACGCAAAGGGCAGTGAGGCCGAAGATAGGTCGTGAAGTCTGTGTTGAAGCCCTGCGCGGTTCGAAAACCCTGTCAATGTATCGGTGATAGCTTGGTGCTTCGCCGAAATTTCTTCTTGTTTGCGCTGAGTAACATCGGAAATAGTGCCCTGAACATTACCATCACCTAGCGCCACTACCTCTATGTGAACCCAGCGATCACTGCCATGACGACCAGGCAAAACAAAGTCGTCTTCATACTTATCGCCTGTACTTTGGCTTTCAAGACTATTGCTCAGCATGCTTAAGAGACGCTCTGGGTCGCGCCAGCGTATCTCAGTGAGGGATCGTGATATTTTGCGTGTGCTTTCTGGCAACCAGGTGAGATTAGCAAAGGCGCGGTTAAAAGATTCTAACTGGCCATTACTATCGGCAACAAAAATCCCTGATGCCGCATGATCGAATAAGTTCTCGTACTTTCGTCGAGCAATAATTTGCTTCTCTTGCAAGTCTCGCTCTTGCTCTAGGGTGGCCACTAGGCGTCCGGTGAGGGCATTGATGTCACCCACCAATTGTCCTATCTCGCTGGTATCGTGCCCTCGTGGGATGTCCAGCAGATTACCGCTGCCAGCTCCAAGGCTATGCAGGCGGTCTGAGATGGCTTTGATCGGGCGTACTACTAGATACAACATAATTGCAGCAATAATGGCCACAACGAGGGCCATTTGCCCGATCTGTATCATCAATGTTTCTAGTGTCGTCTGGCTGATGCGGGCATTGATATTGTCCCAATCGGGATCCACGACAATTTCGCCAATCAGTTCTAGAGTCTGAAAAGGCGACGTTAATGTGTGGACTATTTGGCTGGTGTTGTCGGCTTGATTAAGGGATGCGCTGGGTGCTTCTCGTTCGGCACTGGCGAGTATTTCTTCGGTTGCACGCAGAGTGACTCTCAAGATATCGCTGTTGCTCATCAGCCCTTGCACGACCTCTGCAGCGAGCTGTTCATCATAAGTAAAGGCGGCAATGCTGGCGGTATCGCTGACAGTTTCAACGAGTTCGCTAAGGGCGGTAATCGCTTGTTGGCTTTCGCGATTTTTGACGTTATTGCTGACTATCACACTAGAGACGCCAGCAAGAACGAGCACAACTAAAAACACGGCCAATAAGGTGCGTGCTACAAGACCGTGCCGCCAGCGCGTCCATGAACCCTTTTTAATCATGTTTCAGGCCATTCGAATACAATTGTCACCTTTGAGTTAACGGCTGTTCTATCAATATAGGCTAGTGCGTTGAGGTTGTTAGCTAAAAATTCTAATGCTTCGTCAACCGTTTCAGCTTGCTGTGGTGGTCGGGTTTTGCCTGAAAAGACCAGGCGGGACCAATAGGCATTAATCTCTGCTAAGTTTTTATCGACCAATTGTCGATAAAATGTAGCTTTGCTTTCTGTATTTTCTGATAAATCAATAGGAGTTGCGGTTTCTCCTGTGGGTAAACGGCGATACCGACCCAGGTAGATATTGACGACTTCACTCTGGGTGAGGCGCTCAATCCCACTTTCTGAATTCGCCACCAATACCAAATCGGCTGACACGATAGGTGCCAACAGCGTTAAGCATAGTAATAGCAATATTTTATGAGTGCGCATCATTTAAAAAATAAAGTCCATAGTTATGGAAATAACATTAGTTTGTCCATCCCAGTTCGGATCGGTACTAGCGCTAGCATAGGGGAATTGTGAATCTGAGCCACCGCGTACGGCATCCCCTTGTAATTTAATCGCTATGTTGGGGCGAGCGTCCCATCGTGCCCCTAAAGTGTAAGTGGTTTGATTAGTGCCTGAGGCATTCATTAGTGTTTGATATGTCTGATTTAGCGGCGCAAATAGCGGCGTATCAGGTAAGCCGGGAGCGTAGTCTTTATACGTTGATTTCGCGCGCGATATGCCGGCGAACGGAGTAATCGTATTCATTCGATAACTCCCTAGAACGTAGCCTGCTACTGAATTTTGGAAGGTGGCTGTTTCGTGATCGATTGCATTCAAGGCAGCTTGAATCTGCAATGGACCATTATCGTAGACAGTGCCTAGTGTGTAATAACGAGTGTTTGTATCTTTTGCTGTTAGTGCATCGGCAGCAACACTGGCAGAGGTAATCCCTGTGAGTCCGGCGATTGCATATAGCGGCTGCGTTAGTGCGTTGAAATTAAGATTATTTGAGAATCGAATATCGGTGGCACTGGCGCGAAATTGCCATTGGCCTACGAAGTAGTCGGCAACAAAGCCAGATAGGCCTGAATCGCTTGTATCCCAAACTCCTGGGGCGCCAATTGCTTTCTCTTGAACAGTGCCCAAAAATACTTTGCTACGAATAAGCCCTTTACCCAGTGGTGCTGTATAGGTCCCATCGACACCATCAAAAGAGGAGAAGAACAAAGTGCTAAAAAAATCGATCGAAGGACGTACAGTTAAGTAGGAATAGCCAATTAATCTGGAGTCTGCAAGCATCATCAAATCCGAGCTGATTCGACCTGCACGCAGAGATAGGCGATCATCGGGCACCCATTTAAGAAAAGCTAAATCTAGCTGAGGACCGCGAGAGCCATCGTATTGATAGCGGCTGACTGCCTGCGCAACGACTTCCCACTCTGGGTTCAGTTGCCAATTAGCCTGAATGCCTAGAACTGAATCTATGCGCCCTGACCATTCTCCATCCTTTATGCCATTGGGTTGGGATAGATCGCGTATAAATTCTGCATCCGCAGATGAAGACTGTGCTACTCCCAACGTGCCAAATCCACGAATGGTTAGCGATGAGGCTTCTTCGCTGATGGCTGGCAACGCGCTCAGACTAAAAGCAAAGCACAATAATGGGATTAGTTTCTTTAACTGCGTGGAGAACATGCGGGCGAAAGTATCCTGTAAGGGGGGCGATAGACAGTAATTATGAGGCAGTGAGGGCAAGTGTTAGTCCAGTAGAATAAAAAAGCTCAAGTTAACCAAGGTTATTAATATTATTATCTGTAGTGAGAGATTTTGCCCCAATATGGCTACTTAGGCTTATCTAGATCTATTTGCAGGACTTATAGTACAAAAATCCGCCGCTTAAGTATCATTTACATAGGGACAAATTATGGCAATAACCACTTTTTATTACGTACATGACCCTATGTGCAGTTGGTGTTGGGCGCACCGTCCTCAATGGACGTTGTTAGAGCAGGCGATAAATCGTTTGGATATCCCCGTGCAATATGTCCTTGGCGGGCTGGCTCCGGACAGCGATGTTCCTATGCCTAAAGAGCAGATAGCGGCTATTTCCGGATATTGGAAGAAAATAGAGGCGCTTTTAGGCACGAAGTTCAATTACGATTTTTGGACAGAAAACACCCCGCGCCGCTCGACCTATCCCGCTTGCCGTGCAGTGCTTGCCGCATCATGGCAGGGCGCTGAGATTCCTATGAATGATGCCCTGCAAAACGCCTATTATCTGCGGGCGATGAACCCATCTGACCAGTCCATACATAAATTGTTAGCTCAAGAGCTAGGGTTGGATGTAGATAAGTTTGTTCGTGACCTCAATTCAGAGGCCTTGGAGAAAGCGTTTATCGAACAGTTAGAGTTTGCGCACAATCTGCCTATCCAAGGCTTTCCATCGATGGTGTTGCAGCATAATAAGCAATTACACAGCATCGTATTGGATTATAAAGACTACCGTGGCGCCCTTGCACAGATCGGTGAAATTTTGGATAGTGACTAATAGATTAGATACCAATAAGGATTATTATGAATAAACTGCAAATAGACATTGTGTCTGATATCGCCTGTCCGTGGTGCGCTATCGGTTATGCACGACTCGAGCGGGCCATTGAACAGCTAGGCCCAGAGTATGAATTCGCGATTCAGTGGCATGCATTTGAGCTGAACCCTGCTCACAGTGGTCAGGGCGAGTTAATTTTGCCTGCTTTGGCTAAAAAGTACGGGCGAAGTGAGGAGGAGATGCGTGCAGGTCAGGATCAGATGATGGCGATTGCCAAGGATCTTGGGCTCAACTTCGATAAATTACAGGAGCGGCTTACTGGCAATACCTTCGATGCCCACCGCTTGGTCAAATGGGCCGGCGAACAAGGTCAGCAGACAGCGATGAAACAAGCGTTGTTTGAAGCGTATTTTGGCAAGGCCATGGATATCTCTGATCACAGCACATTATTGAGCTGCGTGGAGGTGGTGGGGCTGGACTTAGCACAAGCGCAACAGGTGTTAGTGTCGGATCAGTTTTCCGTGCAAGTACGAGAAGACGAAGCCAATTACCAGAAGGCGGGGGTGACCTCCGTGCCAGCGTTCATTATCAACAATAAATACCTCATTTCCGGTGCTCAAGAGCCCGATTCATTTGTACAGGCATTAAAAGAGATTAGCGCCGAAGCGGCCTAAACTAAATCATCCTATGAAACACATTACCTATTTATTTTTAGCGATTCTATTCCTTCAGGGCTGCGCCGGCACCAGAGACAGTTATACAAGCCTGATCGAAGAAACTAACGATAGTGCCGTTTTGCGCATAAGCAATGGAGATACCGCTGAGCTTTTGGCCATAGGTAATGGTTTTCCCGGCTGGTGGGGATACTATCCTGGGGTGATTTCCTCTGCACCTGAAGTGGCAAGTGTTGACTGCCAAGAGGCTAGAAGTGCGATTCCCTTTCGCAAGTCAGGAGTTATCTTTGGCGGAGAAATCTGCACGTTGAGGGCTCACAGAGAAGGCACTACTACACTCTACTTCGGCAATACATTCACTCTTACTCAAGATAGTTACAGAGAAAAAATTGATGCAATTGTTGTTGGAGACTAGCCTTCATCAGACTCCTGATAAACGTCAGCCATATAGAGGGGCCTTACTTTGATGAAAGCGCACTACTTGCAACATGTGCCCTTTGAAGGTTTAGGGAGCATTGAGCCTTGGCTTGAACAAGCGGGCTATGAAGTCTCATGTACGAAGTTGTTTAAGGTTGATACGTTTCCTCGACTCGACGATTTTGAGTTGCTCATTGTTATGGGCGGACCAATGAGCGTCAATGATGAAACAGAACACCCTTGGTTAATGAAAGAGAAGGCGTTTATCAAAAGCGCTATCGAAGCAGGTAAATCGGTTCTTGGGATTTGTTTGGGGGCGCAACTAATCACCAATGCAATGGGCGGTGAGGTTTTTCAAAACTCTGAGAAAGAGATAGGTTGGTTTCCTGTTAAAGCCGTTAAGTCAAATGCAGCCTCTGTGTTCCAGCTTCCAGAAGAGACAGATGTATTCCATTGGCATGGTGAAACATTTAGCCTGCCTAATGATGCAATTCTATTGGCGTTTAGTGCCGCTTGTGAGAACCAAGCGTTTCAAATCGGTAGCAATGTCATCGGACTGCAATTTCACTTAGAAACCACTCCTATATCGGCTCAAGCCATCGTCGAAAACTGCAACGATGAGTTAGTGGATGGAGAGTATATTCAATCTGAGGCGAGCATTTTGTCTACGCCCCAAAATCGGTATCTGTCCATAAACAGTCTAATGGCAAGGGTTCTTGAGTATTTACAGCGAGCCGCGTGAAACGGTCGTTAGGGCTGCTTCACTGGTGGGAATCACACCACAAACGGGATCAAAACTTGAAGGAAAAATAAATGGTCACTTGCTATTTACGTTATGTCATTGATCCATACAAACTTAAAGAGTTTGTGCACTACTCCAAACTATGGATTCCACTAGTTACAAAATTTGGTGGCCAGCATCACGGTTATTTTCTGCCTTCTGAAGGGGCTAGTGATGTGGCATTAGCGCTGTTCACATTTCCTAGCCTTGCAGAATATGAGCAATACAGAAAAGATTCCTTTAATGACCCTGAGTGTCTCGCTGCCTTTCAATACGCCAAAGACACCCGCTGCATACTTAGCTATGAACGTAGCTTCTTTAAGCCACTTTTTGAGTAAGAGATAAGATTTTATGAAGCAAATATTGACGAAAATTTTTTGGCCAATACTGACACTATTCGAAACAGGCGAAGAGGCGGTTAATTATAAAAAGTCTCACAGAGCCGCTTTGAATGGGGTAGGGGGGCTATTCTTATTGCTATCACTGATCTCCACTGTAGCCGCGAGTAACGCTAGCGGGGTTGGCTCGCTGTTGCCCGTGGTGATCTTTCTTTGTGCCGGTGTCGTGTCACTCGTGGTGGGCTCGCTTGGCTCTGACAGTGCTGTTTCAAGAATATGGGGCACCAAAAAATAAGAGTGGCTACATGTGCAGGGTTGGCTAAAACGTTAGCTGTCTCGTTGCTTGGGCATTTGGACGAATGCAGAGGGTTAGGATATTGAAGTTGAACAAGGCAGTCTGTACTTTTTGTCCCTTCACAATGAAATAAACTAACTAGATAGTCAGGGGAAACAAAAAATGGGTCTCAACAGTTTACGGTTTGCAGGAAAACTGCTTGCAGCGATGGCAGTCATATTCATGGTTACTGCCCAATCCAGTGCGCAGACTAATATGAGCGGCTCATGGAGTATGGAAGTATCAACGGATCAGGGCGTGACTATGCCCGAGCTCACTTTGGTTCAGGACGGCATGAAGCTTACTGGTCAGTATTCGTCCGATACTCTAGGAAATAACAATGTTACCGGTACGGTGGATGGCAACAACGTCACCATCTCGTTTCAGGCTGACTTACAGGGGCAGTCTGCTCCTGTGGTTTATAGAGGCACTGTCGATGCCGATGGCGTATGGTCAGGTTCTCTTGATATAGCTGGCGGCATGTTGTCCGGTACTTTCAAAGGCGAGAAAAAATAAGCCCTGCTTTAACGCTATAAATGTGAAACAAGCTGGTTAACAAAACGGCTTGTTTCTCATTTTTTTTGTGTTGCAAAGCCAAATTGGAGTTTATAGGTTTAGATCATGCCGCTACAAAATAGAGTTGATCCATTTGGTAATTTGGTTGCCGTGAGTGCTAGAGGTGAGTTTTTTGGAAATCGAGGAATCTTACATAACCAAGACAAAGTTATTGTGAGCCCTTGGAAGCACAAAAGTTGGGTTACTTGTCGGTTGAGTTTCAAAGGCATCAAACGCGAGTTGTTTTCTCCGAATAATTATTCAGAATTATTCTTTCTGGATGAGGCGACAGCTTTGTCCGCGGGTCATCGTCCCTGTGCTCATTGCCGACGAGATCGTTACAATGAATTCAAAATGCTGTGGCTTACTGCTAATAGTGAAAGCCCAGACAACTCTTTGTCCGTTGCACAAATCGATAAGCAACTTCATTCGGAGCGAGCGGGAAAGAACAGAGACAAAAAAACGTTCCTCACAGCGTTTAAAAATATTGCCCAAGGCACTTTTATTACAATCGCTGGCAATACATACCTATTCTGGGAGGGGGCGCTTCTAAAGTGGTCTCACCATGGTTATGTTGAAGCATTGGATTTGCCTGGTGCAAACGAAGAAATTGAAGTTATTACCCCTTATTCTATAGTGCAGCTGTTTAAACATGGCTTTACTCCGTCAGTTCATTCCTCAGCGCACAGTGTATAAGTCTAATCTCTGCAATAAAAATGACCTTTCCCCTGTCTAATTCACTTGAGCCTTAGCTTAGCCTAGGCCTTTGTTAGTGTTTGTGACTGTCATGCCTGTTTGTAGGCAAAATCATTGCGAATGTGGCAAGATGCCAATGTTGAGGCATATTGTGACAAGTGGGGTATTGCGGCACGCAATAAGTTGCGGTTTCTCCACCGTCTATCCAAGCACTAAGCCTCAAAGACCGATTTCGCAAGTAATTGTCAGAATATAACTTATTGAAAATTAAAGGGATTATTGAAGATGGTAAAAAGAAGCATGTTTGCACTGTTAACGTTGATGTTCTCTACAAGTGTTTTTGCCCAGTGGGAACTAGTCAATGAAGAGTCTACGGTTAATTATGTCTCTGTAAAAAACTCAAGTGTAGCTGAGGTCAATAGCTTTCAGGAGCTTAGTGGTTCGATCGAAAACAGCGGTGCTTTTTCAGTAGGTATCGACCTAGGCAGTGTTGAAACTAACATCGCTATCCGAAATGACCGAGTGAAAGCGATGCTTTTCGAGATCGCTTCGTTTTCAACAGCGACTATCAGTGCGGACCTAGATCTTGCACAACTTAATGGTCTTAGTGTTGGTGAAACTTACGACAGTTCAGTGACTTTTAACTTGTCATTGCATGGTGTATCAACAGAAATGATGGCCAATGTACGAGTAGTTAAACTAGCCGACAACAAGATATTAGCGGTGTCTGTTAATCCTATCGTTGTCAATGCTGATCCATTCAATTTGGCTGGCGGTATCGAACAGCTGCGTGAAGTTGCAGGCCTTGCCTCAATAACCACTGTAGTGCCAGTAACCTTCAGCTTGGTATTTGCACAGTAATATGCCTAACGCAGTGCTGCTGCGATAAGTCATTCTATTGGCGTTTTTGTGTTTCTTGCACAAAAGCGCCATCGATTTAGCCATTGTTCAACATACTTTCCATTTCTTCAGTATTAATCAAGGCGAGGATGTCTTGGTTGAACTCTTCTCTAATCGCTTCTTCGCGAATTTTCTTAACTCCTAATCGATCACGCCACGTTGTGAATTCGTTGTCATACCCTGACTTAATACCGCTAGAAAAATTCAATGAAGTCTGCTTTTTCCTATTTCTGAATCAGCGGTCCATTCTGAAATTTGCTTGATAAAAAATTTCCGGCTCTTGCTTAGTGGGCTGATTTTTTTTTCATTTAATGTACTCAGTTGTAGTGTTGCTGCACAATTGGATACTCTATGAAATCGCAGCTTAGGACACCCATCCTAAAGTTGGGGCTCTCTGGGGAAGGTGTAAAGTAAAGGAATCGAAGATGACATTAGATCTATCAACATACAGAACCCTGTTTCCGGTCACTGCAAAGTTTGTTTTTCTTAACAATGCGGCAGAGTCGCCCCTCAATATCAAAGCTCAGCTAAAGCTCACTGAATATTTACAACTTGCATCCGAGCAACCTCAGAACAAGCCCGAGGTCCGCACTGGCATCCGAAAACAGCTGTGCGCCATTTTCGGTGGTGCAGCCGATGAGTACGCCCTTGTTACTAGCACGGGAGTAGGGATAGGCATTGTCGCCGCTGGTTTTGCGTGGGAAAAAGGTGACAACGTCGTACTCCCTATCGATGAGCATTGGAACAACACATTCCCATGGTTGGCACTACGCGAGCGAGGCGTAGAGGTGCGTTTTGTGCCGGTAGGAGAGGACCAGCGTATCGATCTGAATAAGCTCGCGAGTTTGGTCGATCAAAATACTCGCTTGGTTTCCTGCGCCGCTGTGCGTTTCGATACGGGCTTGCGAACGGATCTTAAACAGTTAAGCGATATTGCCCATAGCAAAGGTGCGCTTTTGATGGTGGACGGCATTCAGGGCGCCGGCGTATTTCCCATTGATGTGATCGAGGATGGAATCGACATACTTGCCTGTGGCGGTTTCAAATGGTTGCTTGGCATGCACGGCACAGGGTTTTTGTATGTGAATAAAGTGGCCCAGGAGCGCATCAAACCGGTGTTGCCAGGGATGTTTTCGGCCGAGAATAATTCACGAGAATTGCATTACCTACCCGATGCTCGCCGTTTCGAAACCGGTACGATTGCCTATTCACTTTTCCATGCGTGGTCGGCGGGCTTAGACCTGCTGCAAGAAATAGGGATTCCTAATATTCATAGGCAGGTGCTTAAGCTGACAGACACAGTCATTGCTGGGTTGCACGCTAGAGGTATTGAAATCATCACACCCGTGGAACATCGCAATGAGCGCTCTGGCATTATCTCGTTTACGATGGGCTCTTTAGATGCAAACAAAGAATGCTTTGAAAAACTGAGAGAACACAACGTAGTTGTAACGCTGCGGGGAGCGCATATTCGTGTGAGCCCCAACTTCTATAATACAGAGCAAGAGATAGAGCGATTTCTAGGACTACTATAAAGTTCTCGTTACGCCCTTAAGTAAGTAGCGTTGCCCTTTGTGTATAGTTAAAATCTATCGTATGGATCTATTCAATAAGTTTTACATATTAATCAAAATGATCAATAGTGTCGTATGAGTGCATTATAGTGATGTACGTATAACAACTTTTTTGAGTGCGAGATAAAAGGAGATTGATTTATGTCTAATGGCAAATGCCCGGTGATGCATGGTGGCGCTACAGCAAGCAATATGTCGAATATGGAATGGTGGCCTAAGTCCCTGAACCTCGACATTCTCAGTCAACACGACAGTAAGACTAATCCGCTAGGGGCGGACTTCAATTATCGAGAAACGGTCAAAAGTCTCGACGTTGCTGCACTCAAAAAAGATATGCATGCGTTGATGACAGACAGTCAGGACTGGTGGCCAGCCGATTGGGGCCATTATGGTGGCCTGATGATCCGAATGTCTTGGCACTCTGCGGGTACTTATCGCATAGCAGACGGTCGTGGCGGTGCGGCAACCGGTAATCAGCGTTTCACGCCTATCAGCTCCTGGCCAGACAACGTGAACCTAGATAAGGCGCGTCGTCTACTGTGGCCGATCAAGAAAAAATATGGCAACAAACTCAGTTGGGCTGACCTTATAGCTTATGCGGGTACTATCGCTTATGAGTCCATGGGATTGAAAACCTTCGGCTTCGCGTTTGGTCGTGAAGACATTTGGCATCCAGAAAAAGACACATACTGGGGCGCAGAGAAAGAGTGGCTTGCCCCTAGTGGTAGCGAAGGCAGCCGCTACTCTGGTGAGCGCGACCTCGAAAACCCATTGGCCGCAGTAATGATGGGCCTTATCTATGTAAACCCAGAAGGGGTTGATGGTAATCCTGACCCTCTTAAGACTGCTCACGACGTGCGCGTGACCTTTGAACGTATGGCCATGAATGATGAGGAAACCGTAGCGCTAACCGCTGGTGGCCACACAGTGGGCAAATGTCACGGTAATGGTGATGCTGGGTTATTAGGCGCAGAGCCAGAGGGCGGTGAAATCGAAGATCAAGGTTTCGGTTGGTTGAATAAAACCAAGCGTGGCATTGGTAGTGAGACGGTATCCAGTGGGCTAGAAGGTGCATGGACGACGAACCCAACCCAGTGGGATAACGGTTATTTCGAGTTATTGCTTAACTACGAGTGGGAGTTGAAGAAGAGCCCAGCGGGTGCGTGGCAGTGGGAACCTATCAACATCAAAGAGGAAGACAAGCCTGTTGATGCAGAGAACCCATCGATTCGACACAACCCCATCATGACCGATGCCGACATGGCGATGAAAGTGGACCCTGAGTACCGCAAGATCTCTGAGAAGTTCTATAAAGATCCGGCGTACTTCTCTGAGGTGTTCGCTCGTGCTTGGTTCAAACTGACGCATCGCGATATGGGCCCAAAAGCCTGTTATATCGGTCCTGATGTGCCTAAAGAAGAACTTATTTGGCAAGACCCAGTACCTGCAGGCAGCACGGCCTATGATGTTCAGGCTGTGAAAAGCAAAATTGCTGCCAGTGGTTTGAGCGTTAGCGAAATGGTGTCAACGGCATGGGATAGCGCAAGAACCTTCCGGGGTTCGGACAAGCGCGGCGGTGCCAACGGTGCTCGCATCAGGCTCGCCCCGCAAAAAGATTGGGAAGGCAACGAGCCTGCACGTTTGGCTAAAGTGCTTTCTGTATTAGAAAACATCGCCAATGATAGCGGGGCAAGTGTTGCCGATGTCATCGTGCTTGCGGGTAACGTAGGGGTTGAGCAGGCTGCAAAAGCGGCCGGAGTTGCAGTACAAGTGCCATTCTCAGCAGGGCGCGGAGATGCAACAGCTGAGATGACAGACGTTGAGGCATTCGAAGTACTAGAACCCTTGCACGATGGTTACCGTAACTGGTTGAAGAAGGATTACAGCGTCAGTGCTGAAGAGCTAATGCTAGACCGTACACAGTTGATGGGATTAACAGCCCCTGAGATGACTGTATTGGTGGGCGGTATGCGCGTCATTGGCACAAACGCAGGTGGCAGCAAGCACGGGGTATTCACTGATCGTGTAGGGGCATTGACGAATGACTTCTTCGTGAACCTCACGGATATGAATTATACGTGGAAGCCTGCGGGTTCTAATCTGTATGAAGTGCGCGATCGTGCGACAGATCAGGTTAAGTGGACAGCGACTAGTGTCGATCTCGTCTTCGGCTCTAACTCGATTCTGCGCTCTTACGCCGAGGTGTATGCGCAAGATGACAGCAAAGAGAAATTTGTGCGGGACTTCGTAAACGCATGGAGCAAAGTGATGAATGCGGACCGTTTTGACCTAGTCTGATATTCGCCATTAGTACAAATGATCTACTGAAAACGGCAATTGGCTTATGGTCAATTGCCGTTTTTCCATTTAAGGCTGTAAGATAAACCAATTGTTTAAATGAAGGATAAAGCGCTATGTTGGACCGGTTAGCTAAGAATGATCTGCAGAGGCAGCAGAAGCTGCGCAGAGTGAGGGCTTTGGCACCCTTTGCCGTAGGCTTGCTTGCTCTTGCAGGGTGTCAATCTGAAGTGACCTCTATCGATGCTCCTATGGGAGGGCTTGATCCGCATTTATTTATGGACGGTGCCATATCGGCGAGCAGTATTGTGGATTGCACGCTGTCCGATGGTAGCGAAAGCCTCTGTCGATCGATCACCATTGCCGGCTATCCTTTGAATCACGATATTGGACCATTCTGTCCGCCAACGATTACCTCTGGTGAGCAGGAGGGGGGCATTTGGTTTGACGGCAATGCAGTCTATGACATGGATGGTCCCTTCATCAGTGGTCTGTCGACACTGTATGAAGACGACAATTGGCGGCTTTATAACGAAGACGGAAGCGTTCGCATCACCGATACCGCCGAGGCCTTCGCTGCAGCGGCGCGGCCGGATGTTGATCCGCAATATCAGAATTACTGTGTCGAAGGTCGTATGGAGTGGCTAGAGAATGGAGACCCGATCACTACGGCAGTGTTGATCCCTACAGCGCCTGTAATCGCTGAGAGTGCAGGGCGAGCATTCGGCAACCTTGGTATTACCCTCAATGGCGTGGTGATCGCCGCATCAGCGCCGGTGGATGCTATTCTAGGGGCCTATACGATCGCGGCTTTCGATGATTGCGGTGGTCACATCAATCCTTTCGAAGGCTATCATTTGCATGGTGCGCGAGGCTGCTCTGAAGTAGGGTCGGCCGAGTCAGGTGAGACTCCGATCTTCGGCTATGCGATGGACGGATTCCCCATTCATAGTCCTCTTGAAGGCGGTTCGATGGCGGCAGGGCTGGACGAATGTCAGGGCCATACTTCCCAAACCCTTGGGTATCACTACCATGCAGCAAATGCCGAGGAAAATAGTGTTCTTAGTTGTTTCTCTGGGCTGATAGTGGAAGGAGAAGAGGGCGAAGGCCCTCCCGGTGGACCTCCTCCAGGCGCGCGACCAGGTGGACCTCCTCCTGGCGCAAGGCCTGCTGGCCCGCCTCCAGGGCGAAATTAGTAGTGACTGCAATTGGCAACAATGACGATTTCTTGAAATAGAACGCCTGCCAATTCTGTCTCTTAAGTTCATATCCAATAAACGTAATAAGGAATTTACAAATGACGACAAAGCTAACGAAAAGTTTAATGATTGCGCTAATGTTCATGTTCTCTGCTGCCTCGTCGGCACAGGACGAAAGCCGTATGACCTATGACATGGCCGAAACCGCCATGAATGCGGCTGAGGCGTATGCGCGTGAGAAACAATGGAACGTTACCATTATGGTCGCGGATCAAAATGGTAAGCCAGTGATGGTGCGACGTTTAGATGGCGCGTCTCCACGCACCTTCGATATCGCCACTAGCAAGGCATTAGTAGTGACGCAAACAGGTATGACTTCTGGTCAATACGGCACTATGTTGGCTGCTGGCGAAATCGAAGAGATTGAAGGCGGCGTGACTTATCACGGCGGAGTACCGGTTTACATCAACGGTGAGCTAGTCGGTGCAGTGACAGCTAGTGGCGTTCGTGGCACTGAAGACGAAGAGATTTCTATTGCGGGCGCACAGACTATCGGTAGTATCACTAAGGATTGATAGCGCTGTTATAGATTGTCACGTTACACTCTTGAGCCTGGTATAACTGCAATAGTTAACCAGGCTCATTTATTTGTGAGATCGCTTCCTCGTCCGCCCCCGCACGTATTTCCTTGGAGTAATGGCTAGATGGCTGAACCTGTAGATTATCAACAGATCTTCCGAGAAATCGTCTCTGAGTTTGAGGATGTCGAAGATAGCGGAGAGATAGCCGCTTACATTCCTGAGCTAGGTAAAGTGGATCCGAAGAAGTTTGGCATACACCTTACGACGGTCGATAAAGTTCATTATTCAACCGGCGACTCTGATGAAAAGTTTTCTATCCAAAGTATCGCTAAGGTACTGTCTCTGACCTTAGCCTCAAAAATTATGGGAAAGGCCTTGTGGAGCCGTGTAGGGGTCGAGCCTTCAGGTTCTGCCTTTAACTCGTTGGTGCAGTTGGAGTATGAAAAGGGAATTCCCAGAAACCCTTTTATCAATGCAGGCGCTATTGTTATTTGCGACATTTTGGTGACTTGTTTGAGTAAACCAAAATTGGAATTTTTAGAGTTTGTGCGTAACTCCTCGGGTATCTCAACCGTGAGCTATTCTCCAGAAGTGGCGGAGTCAGAGAAAAAAACTGGCTATAGAAACTATGCTCTTGCCTATTTTATGAAAGATTTTGGCAACATCCATAATGATGTAGAAACAGTTTTGGATTTATATTTTCACCTCTGTTCTATCACGATGAGCTGTAAAGAGTTGACCCAAGCTTTCTTGTTTTTGGCTTCCGGTGGCGTTAACCCCATCACGAATGAGACCATTATTAATCCAGCAAGAACCAAACGAATTAACTCCATCATGCAAATGTGTGGATTCTATGATGAGGCTGGAGAGTTTGCGTTTGAGGTCGGCTTGCCTGGCAAGAGTGGCGTTGGTGGAGGGATTGTCGCAGTACACCCCGGCGAGTTCTGCGTGACGGTATGGAGCCCAAGACTCAACCCTCACGGTAATTCCCATAAAGGAATGAAAGTGCTTGAGGCAATAACCACTAAAACCAAATTTTCCATATTTTAAATATTAGGCAAACGGCGGAACGGTTGTCCGCTTGGATACCATTAGATGAAATTCATTTTCGTGAAATTGTTGCTCAGCCTGTTGGTGTTGGCTGGAATAGGCGTTATTGTTTACTATAAAGTCGCTAGTGGCAGTATATAGTAAGAATAGTATTCCACAGAAATAAGACACTTCAACATTAGGTGTTTCTAAACAAGGGTAAGCAATGACGACTCCTGTCGACGACAAAGTAGTAATTCCTAAGAAACAGCTTTTCTATAAATATTTCCTACTCTGTTTATTGCTCATTAGTTATTTTGTCTACTTGGGGCTTGAATACGATTTTGTAACGGGCGGGCTCGCTGCTATTTTGACGTGGAGCTTCTTCGTTCTATGCACACCTGTTGCGGATGCTGGATTTTTGTTGGATTTCCCATTGCGAGTGTTGTTTGGTATTCGCATGCTGGCCTCAGAGTTGTCTGTATGGGCCGTCGCGATATTGATCAATATTGTTTCGATTCTTTATTTTTCTGAATATTATGAAACGACTAAATTGACGAGAATCTTACATCTCATTCTCACTAATCCTTATCCGTATTGGAGTGTGATCTTGCTCTCTGCTGGAGGGACGTTTCTATCGATTCGATTTGCTGATGAGCTGATGGATGTTATTCATCATAAGGATAGAGGGTTCTTTCACAGCAAGAGCTTTCTACATGAGCTTGTTATTATAGTTTTTTTTATAATGATATTTTTTGGCTATTACGAACTGGTCGCATCGCTGGGTATAGATGCCGAGTTATAATAAACATTCATATTGATGTTCTGGAGTAACGATGAATAACAAAGTTTTTGGAATTGCATTAATCATCATAGGCGTCGCACTGGCTTTGTGGGGTTACAATGTTTATGACTCTGCGGTGTCACAGATTGGCAGGGCATTAAGTGGTGACACCCCAATTGAGGCATGGTTGGGTATGGTAGGTGGTGCGATCTGCCTAGTTATTGGGGTTTTGAAGGTTAAGTAAGCGGGCAACTACCGGGAAATTATAAACTTGCTCAATATTTATCTAGTCTGGAGTTCTGCATCTACCATCATCGTCTCGTGATTTCATACAAAGGCACCAGCTACTTTGGTTGGCAAGATCTGGGCGCCAATGAACAAAAGCCTACAGTGCAGGCGAGTGTTCACCAAGTGCTGAAAAAAATATGCAAATACCAAGACTGCACTATCTCTGCCGCTAGTCGAACCGATGCCGGTGTTCATGCACAAGGGCAAGTGGTGAAAATCACTATCCCCGTCGAAATCGAGTCAGAGAAACTGCTGCTTGGCATGAACTCGTTATTGCCAGATGATATTCGTATTGTGCAATGTGAGCCTTGTGCCGCTGAGTTTAATTCTAATAAAGACAGCACGAGCAAAGAGTATCATTATTATTTTTGTACGGACCCAATCTTCAACCCTGTCCTTAATGAGATCGTCGCGCATATTCCCTCTGAGACTGACTCTGCAGCTGTAGAGCCGCTTGATATTGAATTAATGCAGCGCGCCTGCCAACTCTTCGTGGGCGAACACGATTTTTATAGCTTTGCCAGACGAGATGCGAATATTAGTTCAACGGTCAGGACTGTTCTTGATTGTGAGATCTTGCAAGCGGAGCCTACTATCTTCGGCAATGAAATTTACTATCTTAGGATTGTCGGGAATGGTTTTTTGAAGCAGATGGTTCGTTACATCGCCGGTGCGCTTTTTTCATTAGGCAGAAACGAGTTAAGCACTAATGAAATCAGAGAAGCGTTGGCGAATCACAAAGAGGATAAGATCAGTAGCAAAGCTAAATCACGCGGGCTGCACCTGATAAACATTGCGTATTAGCGCTATATCTTCACGCAGGCAAAAATAGCATTTCCAGAATATTTATCCCACGGCGTGATTCTTTCATAATCATGCTCAAAGATGTGCACCTCGAAGTAGGGTTGCAGCAACTCCTTTAGTTCACTAAAGCTAACAGCGACCATTGCGTGTTCGTCATTCCACTGTTGCGAGCCTTCCGCGTTGGTTTTTTCAATACTCAGTTGCAACGCCTTGTTTTCACCCTGGCCACAATAGTGCCAAGCGGATCTGAAATTGAATAGGTCGTTGCCTTGCGTAGCGGAGTGTTTTACGAATATCTCGTTGTTGATCTGGTGTTTGTCCACCACGTTGAAACAGAAGACTCCCCCAACGTTCAGCGCGCTATGGACGCTTGCTAGGCATTGTTTTAATTTTTCAAAGCCATCGTTGTAGTGGATGGAATACAAGAAACAAGTAATGAGATCCACTGGTTCTGCGATCTTAAAGTTGGCCATGTCTTGCATAAAAAACTGGGCTTCAGGGCAACGGGTTTTGGCGATATCTAACATGGGTTGATTGATATCGAGCCCATTGCTCAGATAGTTGAAATCAATGAAGTGCCGGACATGGGGGCCAGTCCCACAGGCTAAATCGAGATGGCTATTACCTTCGTTACCGAAAATCTGGTGCAGTCTGCGCACACAGTGACTTTGCGCCTGATAGTCGATATCGACACACATCAAGTCGTAATAGCCAGAAAGATCGGTATAGAGGGCGTTGGCGGACATAGGAGCCTAGAGGTTTTGGCGGTAATATTGGGGTGGCGCATAGTAATCCAATCATTAGGTTTTGCGAAGCAAATATGACTCGATTCGCTTATTCGAAAAGGAAAGCTCAATGAAACACAAAGAAAGACATAGACTGCATAGGGTTGGATGGTTGCGTGCGGCGGTTCTTGGAGCGAATGACGGTATCGTCTCTACCGCTAGTCTAGTGTTGGGCGTTATTGCCGCAGGGGCCGACGCGCAGGGAGTCTTAGTGGCTGGTGTTGCAGGGCTTGTCGCAGGGGCCATGTCGATGGCGGCGGGGGAGTATATTTCAGTCAGCTCACAAGCCGACGCAGAACAGGCCGACTTGGCTCGGGAGCAAGAAGAGTTGAGCGATAGTCCTGCCGCGGAGCAAAAGGAGCTCGCAGCGATCTACGTTAAACGAGGGCTCGATGTGGCGCTTGCCTCTGAGGTGGCTACCCAGTTAATGCAATTCGATGCACTTGCTGCGCATGCTCGTGATGAGTTGGGTATTACGGATGTCTCGGTTGCTCGACCCATTCAGGCGGCATTGGCTTCTGCTGGTTCGTTTACAGTGGGTGCAGCACTTCCGCTTCTGATTGTTATTATATTTCCATCGGCTTGGTTGATGTGGGCGATTGCGAGCGGTTCGCTTGTGTCGCTTGCGCTGCTAGGGTTACTTTCTGCTAGTGTCGGCGGTGCCCCGGTGGGTATAGCGATCTTACGTGTAAGCTTTTGGGGAGCCCTAGCGATGACATTGACTGCAGGTATTGGTGCGCTCTTTGGGGTGGTAGCCTGATCTAGCTCGGCTAGCACCACTAAAGAGGATGCTGCCGAGAAGATTGCTTCACTGAATGTGTATGCTTAGAGCCTTAGAGGCTCCATCCATAAGAGATGCTTAATGAATTTTGATGCATCTCGATAGTCTCTTGGCCACCAAATATAGAAGGCCCAGTGACGCTATTATTGAACGCGTGTGTGTAGGCTAGGTTCAACTTACCACCGTTGGAGTAATGCCAGCTGGCCCCTAATGTTGCGTGATCTTCGATAACGCCAGGCGCTAATATGTTAAAGGTGACATCGCTGGAGTGAATGGGGTTATCGCTGTGGTTGTAACCTGCACGCAGAGTCAGTTGCTGATTGACGGCATACTGGACACCAGCCTTGTAGACATTCACGTCATGCCAGCCGAACCCTGGCCCCTTATCGCTTCCTAAGGGGTTGCGAAGAGTGCTGGCATTGGCAACCGCAGGAACATTGCCATAATTGATACGTTGATAATCAAATGCGGCGGTAAGTGTTCCAGTCACATTGACTGCGACTCCTAGAGTGTAGTTCTCGGGGATATCGAAACCGCCTTGTTCGGCAAACAGGCCTTTATACTCATGGAACTTGCTCATACTTGTCTTCGGAGAATAGTTGGCGCCTAAGCTAATGTGCTCGTTTACTTTGCTTAGCCAACCGATGCGTACCCCAAGTCCTGTGGCATCGTCACGGCCCTGATTGGTGACATAGTTAGGGTTCTCGGACATGCCCTGAAACCCACTGAGACCAAAGGCTTTAAAGCGTTGATAGACCAATAAGGGTGATAGACCGATGGAGCTACTCTCGCCTACTTTGAATGCAATAGTAGGAGCAATCACCAACTGTTCGAGGTTAACCCCGAGCTGCCCTTGACCCGCTAATAAGTTCGCTTGCCCGCCCATCAGAGTGCTTCCTGAGTAGTGGGTATCCATACCGCCATTGCCATAGACTGTGACGCCAAGTGAGATCTCTTCAGTTAAAAGGTGGTTATAACCAAAGCTAGGCAGAAGAAAATAGTTCCTGTCGCTCTCGACGGAGCCATTGAGGCCAAAAGGGTTGCCGATGCGTTCAGCCTGACGCTTAGGGCTGAAAACTGTGACGCCTGCATCCATGTGATTGCCTACCCAAACCATTGCGGCAGGGTTATTGGCTCCACCCATGGCATCCTCTGTCATTGCCGCAGCGGCGCCGCCCATGCCTTGAGAAATGACGCCGTAGCCATGTTGAAAATACCCATCAGTAGCAAAGGCAGACAAAGGTAGCGTCGCTAGAACAGCGCTCGCTAACAAACTTTTCTTGATCATTTCCACGTATAACCCTCTCAAATAAGTCGAATAACCGTAGTACATCTGTTTCACAGACTCGGTAGCGGCGGGCATTCTAGAAAGTAATCACCCCTTTGTCTAAGGACTAGATACTATAAGCTTATGCAGGTTGGGCCGAACAATAGGGCTGAGGAGGGTGGAGCCCTCGAAAATTGACTCACTTGTAGTTCGTGATCAAAATGCTTCTACTGGTATGAGAATCAAACTTCACTAGAGCAGTAATCAATATGCGTTTACAGGGACGAATCACAAGTTGGAATGATGAGAAAGGCTTTGGCTTTATCACATGGCATGGCGACGGAACTAAGGTGTTCGTGCACATTAAGGCTTTCCCTCGATCTTCACGACGTCCGGAGCTGGGCAACATCGTGACCTATGAGGTTGCCGATGGGAAAGACGGTAAAACGAGCGCAGTGAAAGTGCGTTTTACCGAGCAATCGCAAGCAAAAAAGAAGGTCACGAAAAAACGCAAAAGTGGTTCATTTGGGATGTTCCTTACTTTAATTTTTGCAGCATTTATTATTGTCGCGGCGTCTGCTAATCGAATTTCCTGGGCAGTGCCGGCTCTTTACATCACAGTGAGTTTGCTGACGTTTTTAGCGTACTGGTGGGACAAGTCCTCGGCGCGCCGTGGAAGATGGCGCACACCAGAATCGACATTACATTTATGGAGTTTAGCCGGTGGCTGGCCAGGCGGGTTGGCAGCTCAGCGTCTGCTAAGACATAAGTCGAGCAAACAAGAATTTTTGTGGATGTTCTGGATAACGGTTTTGTTAAACATTGCTGCGGTGGCTTATCTCGCGTGGTTGGGCGAGGGGAATCCTATTAATCAGTTTTTAGATCTGTTTTAGAACTCATAAAGGATTAAATATGAAAGTGTTATCGTTATTGAGTGTTTTGATTTTTGCAGGTTGTGTTGGCATTCCAGAGAATGTTGAGCCAGTGAAGAATTTCGAAATAGAAAAATACCTTGGCCAATGGTACGAGATAGCACGGCTCGATCATTCATTTGAACGAGGACTATCGGCCGTTACCGCAAACTATAGTATGCGCAGTGATGGTGGCGTGAGAGTTTTAAATCGTGGTTACTCCGCAGAAAAAAATGCTTGGGAAGAGGCGCAAGGGAAGGCCTACTTTGTGGATGCAACGGACTTGGGTTATTTGAAAGTGTCATTCTTTGGTCCCTTCTATGGATCTTACATTGTATTTGAACTCGATCACGAGGGTTACCAATACTCTTTGGTGTCGGGGCCAGACAAATCTTTTCTATGGCTTTTAGCTAGAACGCCTCAAATCGATGAAGGCCTCAAAACAATGCTCATAGAAAAAGCGAGCGACCTAGGCTTTGATACGAGCCAATTAATCTATGTAGAGCATGAGTCGCCATGAACAAGATCAATCCTAAGAAGCTGCTTCATAGTAAGTGGACAGCGGTTAATCCAATCAATAAGGAGAAGCACTTTCTTGTTACCGAGATACAGACTGACGAGGAGGGCGTTGTTGTTCATTGTCTAATTGAAGCGGTAATAAACAATCGTGCAGCGCCTATCCAGTGGACGGATCTTAAAAATAACGAGCATTGGCTTCAGGGCTGGAAATGATAAAGTGACTTCAAGATCGAACACTGTTTTGTCTCTTGTTAGCGCTAGCACCACAGAGTCGGAGTTTTATTGCACGCGTTTTGAATAAAATCGTGAATATTCGGTCTTAATAGTGAGTTCGAGTTTAATTGCTCGATTAATGACCAATAATTCGGCACTTTATGTGGAAATAGTCATAGAGTGGCCAAATAGAACTGCAGTCGAGCAAGTTTTAACTAATACCCAAGGGGGTGTTGTGTTAAAGTATCGGTACTTTGAAAGGCGCCGAACACTTAGCTACTGGCTGGTTTAGTCGTTTATTGACTTAAGGTCATGTATTTTATAGTAAATTTCACATTTATATGCGAACTGGTGGATTCGGGTATAATTTTTTGTATTTCACCAACAATATGAGTAAAGAAAATGAGTAAAGGTATCGTTAAGTGGTTCAACGCCGATAAAGGCTTCGGTTTCATCACTCCAGAAGATGGCAGCAAAGATTTGTTTGTTCATCATTCTGAGATTCAAGCTGGCGGCGGGTATGCCACATTGAATGAAGGCCAGGCTGTTGAGTTCGAAGTTGGACAAGGTCAAAAAGGACCATGTGCCAATAAGGTTGTTGCTGTATAAGCTGCAATACATAACGAATCAAGTAAGCGTGTGGCTTTGCCACCGCTTCTTGAGACGTTATTATCTAAGTAGTATTGTTTTATCGTTCAGTTAAGTCCTTATATTCATAAGGGTTTACGCCCTTCAGTTTGTACCCGTTTTAAAGCCTTTTCCCCCTATTTATTACCATTAGATCTCTCGACGTTATTGCTGACGGTTATTTTCTATGCTTATTTTATTGCATGATGATTTTGTGGCACCCAAATGTGATGAGTTAGTGGTGATCTTGTACCAAGATGACGATATCTTGTTGATCAATAAGCCCAGTGGTCTTCTCAGCCTGTCAGGTAAAAACCCTCTCAATTGGGATTCAGTACACTACCGTTTGATTCATGGCCAAGAAGGCGTGACCCCAGCATTCCCAGAAGCAAAGCTGCCGCATCGATTGGACTTTGGGACATCGGGTATCATGGTGGTAGGGCTCAATGCCGAATCCACAAAGCATCTGAATCAACAGTTTCAAGCACGTACGATTCAAAAGCGCTATGTTGCTCTTTTAGACGACTGGGTGGATGATGATCAAGGGCGGATTTCTGCCGCCATCGCGAAGGGGGAGAGCCGTTTCGCGCGTGTGAAAATATGCGACGCTACGGGTAAAGAGGCTATTACTGATTACACGGTATTAGAGCGTTTAGAAAACCCGCGTCGAAGCTTGGTGCAACTGACTCCACGAACAGGACGTACGCATCAATTACGTATTCATTGCTGGACGATGGGGCATCCGATTCTTGGCTGTGATCTGTATAAAAACGATCACAGTGAGAACATGGCTAAGCGCTTACAATTACACGCTAGTGATTTAGTTTTTGAGCATCCTGTTACCGGTAAACAATTTCACGGAAAGTGCGCCGCCGATTTATCGTAACTAGTACACGTATGGAGTTTATGAAACACTCAGTATGATATCGAAATTACCTAAATGGATTGAGTATGGCGCCTTTGTTTTGGCGTTCGTCGCGGGCTGTATCAATGCGGTCGGCTTGATGGGCTTTGAGCATCAGTCGGTCTCTCATCTGTCCGGCACTGCCACCCTGTTGGGTGCGAGTGTGCTCACTTCTTCGTTCTCTAGCATTTTTCACTTTCTAGGGGTTCTGGTTTCTTTTTTTCTCGGTGCGTCTTTATCAGGGTTTTTACTGCACGGCAGTGCATTGAAGTTTGGTCGCCATTACGACACGGCACTAATGATCGAAGCAGTGCTGATATTTACAGCGTTGTACTTTTTGTCTCAAGGCTCGTTCTATGGTCATTATATTGCTTCGGCCGCATGCGGAATTCAGAACGCTTTAGCGACCACCTACAGCGGTGCTGTCATTCGAACTACCCACCTGACAGGGATATTCACAGACCTAGGAATTATGCTGGGTTCTGCATTGCGGGGAGAATACTTCGATAAAAGAAAGGCGATACTGTTTTTGTTGATCATTGCTGGCTTTGTATTAGGAGGGACGTTCGGAGCGTATCTGTTCTCACTCTTTAGGTTCAATGCCTTGGTGGCACCAGGCAGTATCTGTGTAGTTCTGGCACTAATCTATCGAGTGCGCTCTAGTCGTATTGCTCGTCCAGAATAAAAAAAAGGGAGTTTCAGGTGCCATGTTGCATAGCCCCCAGAACTCCCTTTCGTTATAACGTTAGTCTTACGGTAAAGTGTACGTTACCAACTCCGCAGGATAACCACTTCCCCCTACAAACATCGCGAGGTATTGCTTACCTTCGTGTTCGTAAGTGAACGGCAAACCAATCTGATTCGCTGGCAATTCCATCTCGGCTACTATGTCACCGGTTTCCTTATTGAAGGCGCGCATTGTCGGGCCTGCATCTGCAGAGCCATTGCCTTCAGCGACAAACAACAAGGTTTTAGTGAGCAAGATACCCGAGCGTGTTGGTACGCCCGTTGGAGGCAAATCAATGCCTGCTAGTAGTGGGTGATTCGCGATGCGTTCTGGTGTATCCGCGTTGGCAACCCACCACAAATGCTCACCAGAATTCATATCGATTGCAGTGATACGACCATAGGGAGGTTTGACTAAATCCAAGCCCTGTATGCGTGGTACACGCACGCCAAAGCCTTGGCTAAGGTCGAGATCTGAATCAGGGTTTTTGCCTAATGCTAAGGCCTGCACGACTGTCCGTGATGGCACATATAAAATGCCCGTTTCTGGATCAATCGCTGAGCCTTCCCAGTTGGCACCACCGGTAGAGGAGGGCAGTGATAACAAGCCGCGTGTGCCATCCGGAGCCTCAGCAAGCGAGGGTGGAGAGTACAAGCTAGGGCTTAGGCGGAAGTCTTGCACGGCATCTATCGCTAGTGCGCGCAGCTCTGGCGTGAAATCGATCAGGTCATCCTCAGAGAACCCTTGGCGATCGAACGGCGCTGGCATAGTCGGATAGGGTTGTGTTGATGAGTACCATTCTCCTGGCACGTCGCCAGCAGGAACAGGGGTCTCAACAATCGGCCAGATAGGCACGCCAGTCTCGCGGTCATAGGTGTACACAAACGATTGTTTGGTCACTGACATCAAGACTTTGCGACCATTGGGCAGGTCCGCAAGTACAGGGGCTGCAGGAACGTCCCAGTCCCAGATGTCATGGTGGATTTGCTGGAAGTGCCAGCGACGTTCACCGGTTTTGACATCAAGTGCGACGATGCTGCTGGAGAATAGATTGTCCCCTGGGCGATCACC
Source organism: Gammaproteobacteria bacterium (assembly GCA_051252515.1). GTDB lineage: Bacteria > Pseudomonadota > Gammaproteobacteria > Pseudomonadales > Pseudohongiellaceae > UBA5078. The sequence goes on along the minus strand of JBPOFS010000007.1, from coordinate 83,724 downwards.
ACCAAAATAGTCACCAGTAGGGTCTTCTACTGGCAGATACACGAGACCCATCTCGGCGTCTCCTGATAAAGGCGCCCATACACCGGCGTTACCAGTGAATTCAATGCCGCTATCGAGCCAAGACTCAAAGCCCACTTCGCCGCGTTCGGGGATAGTGTGGAAGGTCCATAGCAACTCGCCCGTACGAACATCGAAACCACGAACATCGCCTTTGACGTTGGATTTCGATCTTGGGCGTCCACCCGTTCTGTGCGCCGCTCCGACCACAATGACATCATTCATGACGAAGGGAGGGGCTGAAAGTCCGATATCGGGGTAGGCGAAACGAGGGTCATCGGCATTACGCAGGCCGACGAAGAGATCTACGATGCCGTTTTCACCGAAGTCTGGATCGGGGAGGCCTGTTTTGGCATCTAGGGACACCAATTGATAGCCAGGCGTCACGTCAATCACTCGCGTGGTATCGCCATCGGTCCAATAAGAGACACCACGACCAGCGCCTTTGCGTGGGGCTTCATCGTAGCGATCGCCTTCTTGAGGCCGCCACAACCATAGGACTTGTCCGTTGCTGGCATCTAGTGCCGCCACATTACGAGTACTGCCGATATTGACGTATAGAATGCCGCCAATTTCGAGTGGAGTAGAAGGGTTGTTAAAATCAACTGAAGGGCCAAAGTTAGCCGTGGAAAAACGCCAAGCGATCTCGAGGTCATCTACGTTGTCGGCGTTGATTTGATCCAGTGGTGAGTAGCGTTGAGCCGATTTGCCGCCATGGTAATCAGGCCAGTCGCCTTCATATACGCTGGTGCCTGTTTGGCTAATTGCGGGTGTTGCGAATGCGACGGCTGCCGCACTAAGTACAAACGATGAAAGTAGTCGTTTTCTTATTATCATTAAAGACTCTCCTGACCCCTTATTATTGTGTTATTTTTGTTTGAGTGATCTCTACCTTTAAATACAGAGAAATTAGGCTGCGGTCAATTTCTGATTAGCAATTTGGTGCTTGGTAGTGCTGATTCTTCCCCCCATTTGCTCGCAAGACCTGTTAAAATCTGTCCTTTTACACTACAACGCAACGAGACTAAAATCATGCCCGTTTATCGCTCAAAAACCTCTACCGAAGGACGTAATCAAGCCGGAGCCCGTGCTCTTTGGCGCGCTACCGGTATGAAAGACGACGATTTCCATAAACCGATCATCGCTATCGCAAACTCTTTTACTCAGTTTGTGCCAGGCCATGTGCACCTAAAAGACTTAGGACAGCTAGTGGCGCGTGAGATCGAGAAAGCCGGCGGCGTTGCTAAAGAATTCAATACTATTGCTGTAGATGACGGTATTGCGATGGGGCACGACGGGATGCTGTATAGCTTGCCATCGCGTGAGCTCATTGCAGACTCGGTTGAGTATATGGTCAATGCCCATTGCGCAGATGCCCTAGTGTGCATCTCCAATTGCGACAAGATCACCCCTGGAATGCTGATGGCTGCGATGCGTTTGAATATCCCTGTGATATTCGTCTCTGGTGGCCCAATGGAAGCCGGGAAAACGAAGCTTTCCGAGAATAAGCTAGATTTGGTCGATGCGATGGTGATTGCAGCCGATGACAGTTACTCGGATGAGCACGTAGCCGAGATTGAGCGTAGTGCGTGTCCTACATGCGGATCCTGTTCAGGGATGTTTACCGCTAACTCCATGAACTGTCTGACAGAGGCGCTTGGGCTTTCATTGCCGGGCAATGGCACAGTGCTGGCCACTCACTCGGACCGTGAGCAATTATTCTTGCAGGCGGGTCGTACGATTGTAGACATCGCCAAAAAGCATTACGAAGGTGACGACTACGGGGTTCTGCCGCGCTCGATTGCTTGTTTTGAAGCGTTTGAGAACTGCATCGCGTTGGATATCGCCATGGGCGGATCAACAAACACGATTCTGCATTTGCTTGCGATCGCACAAGAGGCGGAAGTGGACTTTACTTTGGATGACATCGATCGTCTGTCCAAGACTATTCCGCAGCTGTGTAAAGTGGCTCCTAATTCGCCTAAGTATCACGTCGAAGATGTTCACCGTGCCGGTGGCATTATGTCCATTTTGGGCGAACTTGACCGTGCTGGCCTTTTGCATACGCATTTACCAACAGTGCACAGCGCCACGATGGCTGATGCCTTGGATGTTTGGGACATCATGCGCAACCCAACGCCAGAAGTGAAAGAGTTCTATAAAGCGGGCCCGGCCGGGATCCCAACGCAGACAGCGTTTAGCCAATCGACTCGATGGGCGACATTGGATGGCAACAGGGCGGAAGGCTGTATTCGTTCATTGGCGCATGCCTATAGCTTAGAGGGTGGTCTTGCGGTTCTTAAAGGCAACATTGCACTGGATGGCTGTGTCGTGAAGACGGCAGGGGTAGACGAGTCGATTCACGTATTCGAAGGCTCTGCGTATATCACTGAGTCTCAAGACGAAGCCGTGGCCGACGTATTGGCTGATAAAGTCAAAGCAGGGGATGTCGTGATTGTTCGTTACGAAGGCCCTCGCGGTGGTCCAGGCATGCAAGAAATGCTGTATCCGACGTCTTATATTAAGTCTAAAGGCTTGGGCAAAGACTGTGCGTTGCTCACTGACGGACGATTCTCTGGTGGAACGTCTGGTCTTTCGATTGGTCACGTTTCTCCTGAAGCGGCTTCCGGTGGAGCGATTGGCCTTGTGCGCAATGGCGATAGAATCCGCATCGATATTCCAAACCGAACGATTGATGTGTTGCTTAGCGATGAAGAACTCGACAAGCGCCGAGTCGAGCAAGACAAACTAGGTTGGAAGCCTGCGAAGCCGCGTCCACGTAAAGTGTCTGGTGCATTGAAAGCCTACGCGATGTTGGCCACCAGTGCCGATAAAGGCGCCGTGCGAGATCTTAGCAAGTTAGAAGACATCTAAATAAACGGGCCGGCGGTGTGTGTCGCCGGCCCGCTTTACTAAAGTGAAGCGCAATATGCACACAACTATCGCCTTATTTCGAGGAATCAATGTAGGAGGCAATAACCGGCTTCTTATGGTTGAGCTTGTGTCAGTACTCCAGGCAATGGGTTTCAACAATATCCAGACTTACATTCAAAGTGGCAATGTCGTCTTTAATCACAGCCAAAAATTAAACGCCGATACTGCTAAAAAAATAAGCCAAAAAATACTTCAACAGTTTGATTTCGAGCCCACAGTATTCCTGCTTGATTCGGCGGCATTACAGCTCGCCATTAGCAATAATCCCTTCAGTACCAATAATCCCAAAGCCTTACATTTTTTCTTTTTTGACACGCCTCCTGCGTCCGAAAATATTGAAAAACTACAAGCCCTTCGAACGGAGTCCGAGCAAATTAAGCTAGGCGATCATGTTCTCTATTTGTATGCCCCCGATGGCATTGGCCGATCTAAATTGGCAGCAAATATTGAGAAAACTCTAGGCGTGCCGCTTACGGCGAGAAACTGGAATACCGTCAAAAAACTTGCTGATATGATCGCGCCGCAATAATCCGTATTTGTGGTTACGCTGTTTTGTGCGAATAAATTAATTAGTGACCTCCTCGTGATTTTCGTTACACTGCTGTCTTGTATTTCCTATCGCTTCGCAAAAGGAAACAAGGCTCATGACAATAAAAATAACGAGCTCGACCGCAATACGTCTATTTGTAAGCACTGGCATTCTTTGTCTCTGTGGCTCTGTCTATGCACAACAGGGCGCGTCCGACGGGCAGTGGCCTAGCTACGCCGCTGACTCTGGCTCTACCAAATACACCTCTCTTGACCAAATCGATGCGAGTAACTTCAGCCAGTTGCAATTAGCGTGGCAATGGGATTCTCCCGATGCAGATCTAAACTTCGATGATGTCGATCGCGACGTATCGTTCGGACGTCTGCAAGGCACGCCACTTATGATCGATGGGGTGCTTTATATGATCACCTCTTTGAATCAGATTGCCGCTATCGATGCGGCCAATGGGCAAACGCTTTGGCGTTTCGATCCCGAGGTCTATAAACACGGGGCACCGGTCGGTGTCTTGGGTTTTCATCAACGCGGCGTGGCCTATTGGAATGATGGTTCACAGGCACGCATTCTTGCTAGCACGCAAGATGGCTTTGTGTACTCCTTGCGTTTGGAAGATGGCTCAGTCGATGAAGATTTTGCCAACGGACGCATTGATCTTACCGATGGAATCCCCCGGGCGACGCGCGATGAATTAGATTGGCAAGGTGCTCAACCTCTAGGGGCTGTGTCGCCGCCGATAGTGATTGGCGATATTCTCGTGGTGTCACAGATCACCTCCAATCGTCCGCGCTTCAAAGAGCGTCCCCCGCTTTGGCTGCGTGGCTACCATATTCCCACAGGAGAGCTAGCCTGGACTTTTCATAGTATTCCCTTAGAAGGGGAATACGGCAATGACACATGGGAACAAGACTCGTGGCGCATCGCTGGCAATGGTGGCGTGTGGTCGATGATGAGCGCGGATCTCGAACTGGGCTATGTGTATCTGCCGATGGAAGCGGCCACTAATGATTTCTATGGTGGTCATCGGCCAGGGGATAACTTGTTTAGCGAGAGTATCGTCTGCCTAGACGCGCGCACCGGCGAGCGGGTGTGGCATTTTCAGATGGTGCATCACGGAGTATGGGATTTTGATAACCCAGCAGCGCCCAATCTCATCGACATCAATGTCGATGGCCGTATGATCAAAGCCGTTGCGCAAGTTACCAAGCAAGGCTTTACCTATGTGTTCGACCGAGTTACAGGAGAGCCGGTGTGGCCCATCAATGAATTGCCAGTTCCCCAAGGGGGATTGCCCGGCGAGCAACTTTCATCGACTCAACCGTTTCCCACTAAACCTCCTGCCTTTGCGCGCCAAGGCATGTCGAAAGATGAACTCATCGATTTTACGCCTGAGCTACGGGCCGAAGCCGAAGAAATTTTAAACGAATACACCTATGGTCCCTTGTTCACACCGCCAACGGAAACAATTGTGGGGAGCAATAGAGGAACAATCATTCTTCCTGGGGCGGGCGGAGGAGCCAATTGGACAGGCGCAGGCGTGGACCCAGAGAATAATATTTTATTTGTGCCAGCCACCAATAGCCCCAATGCGCCGTTAATGACGAAACTGGAAGAGGACGAGTCGAACTTCAACTATCTGCGCATTAGCAATCAAGGGGTGCGCGGCCCTAGAGGCTTGCCAATCCTTAAGCCGCCTTATGCGACTATTACCGCCTTCGATATGAACAAAGGAGAAATCCTATGGCAGAAGGCCAATGGTGATGACTACACCCCTGTGACGAATCACCCGGATCTGGCAGGCATGGAATTGCCGCCATTGGGCGGTGGCGGGCGCCAGGCGGTTCTAGTGACGTCTACTTTATTGATCCATGCGCAGACGACACTCGATGGAGCGGTACTGGTTGCGCGTGACAAGTTTACTGGCGAGCAATTAACGACCATCGACTTGCCTGCCAATGCCGGCGGTGCGCCAATGAGTTACTCAGTCGATGGCAAACAATATATTGCCATCAGTGTGCTGACTAATCCTGTGCCTGCCTTGCTCAGTTTTGCGTTGCCATTTTAACTGTGTCGTTACCTATTACATGACGGGTTAGCAACTGGGCCATGGCCTAAGCACTTTGCCAATAAATCTCGAACTGTCCTTGGATTTCTTGTCCAATACCCTATACTTGCCGGCCAATCAATTGCCTCAGTTATTTTATGCGCATTATTCTCGCCCCTATGGAAGGTCTCGCCGACGTTCATCTTCGCCGTCTCATCACGGCACAAGGCGGATACGACTGGGTTGTGTCCGAGTTTGTTCGCGTAGTAGACAAACTTTACCCAGACAAAGTGCTGTATAAAAACTGTCCTGAGTTAGAGCAAGGCGGGCGTACGGATTCTGGTACGCCACTGCGCGTGCAGCTGCTTGGCAATCACCCCGAAGCGATGGCAGCTAATGCGGTACGGGCAGTGGAGCTTGGCTCATTCGGCATCGACATCAACTTTGGCTGCCCCAGTAAGACCGTCAACCGCAGTAAAGGCGGGGCAGTGTTGCTGAAAGACCCTGAGACTCTCTACAGCGTCGTTCGTGCCGTTCGAGACGCTGTGCCAGCCGAGGTCATGGTATCGGCTAAGATGCGCCTAGGCTTTGATGACACGTCGTTGATGCTAGAGAACGCCTCCGCTATCGAATCTGCAGGCGCTGGTGAGTTGACGGTGCATGCCCGCACGCGTCTTCAAGGCTATGCCCCTCCTGCCCATTGGCATGAACTTGCCAAGATCAAAGAACACATCAAGATCCCGCTAATCGCCAACGGGGATATTTACACGGTGGAGGACTATCACCGCTGTGTCTCTATCGCAGGCACGCCGGATGTCATGCTCGGCCGAGGCGCCGTGCGTGTGCCATTCCTCGCGACGCAAATACGCGCGAACTATGCACCGGAATCCCAGTGGGCGAGTGTGGCGCCATTGCTGCAATCTTTCTGGGAAGAGATCGGTTTGACTATGTCGCCGAAAGATCGCGTAGGGCGCATAAAGCAATGGGTCAATTATCTGCGTCAATCCCATAGCGAAGCCGAAACCTTGTGGTGCACCATCCGGGCTGAGAAAAATGCAGAAGTGCTCAACTCGCATTTGCTGGCTGTGGTCAATCCTTAGATATTGAATAAAACAGCATAAAAGAATATTGTTGGCCTAGTGTCAGCAAAGCGGTCGGCATGGTCCCTCATAATAAAAATGTTTAAAAGGGCTTTTCCAATGATGACTCATCTTACGCGTACACTATTGCTCCTGTTTTTTGTCAACCTTTCCAGCACTACTCTCGCGCAACAAGATTCAACTCCTATTACTATTGGGCAACACTTATCGATTAGCTCGACTCTTTTAGATGAAGAGCGAGGTCTTAATGTATGGTTGCCAAGAACCTATGGCAGCAGTAATGAGCACTATCCAGTGTTATATCTGTTAGACGGTTCCGCTCATTTTCACACTGCGACGGCCATTGTGAATTTTTTGTCTATCAACCAAATGATTCCAGAAATGATTGTGGTGGGAATCGATAACACTGATCGCAATCGAGACTTAACCCCGCCTTCACAAAATGAAGTTGAAGTGATGCGGTTACCAACCCATGGGGGGGCTGACAAATTCCAAACGTTTATCGCACAAGAATTAATGCCTTGGGTTGAAGAAACCTACCGTACTCATCCCTACAGGATACTAGTGGGGCACTCCTTTGGTGGGCTTTTTGCTATCAATACCATTGTGACAAACCCAACACTTTTTGACGCTTACATCGCCATAAGTCCGAGTTTGCAGTGGAACGATCAAGGCTTATCGGAACAAGCAGACAGTTATTTTGAGAATATAGACGTCTTGCCTATTTCACTGTTCATGACGGCGGGCAATGAAGGCAATCAGTTATTAGGGGGCGTGCGCAAATTGGCTGGGGTACTTGATGAGAAAGCACCGCAGGACTTTCAATGGCAATTCAAGCATATGCCCTTAGAGACTCATGGTTCGGTGCCATTGCGCAGTATTCATGAGGGACTTGAGTTTGTTTTTTCAAACTGGGACTTACGCAATCCGATAGAAACTTATAATCAGTTTGGTATTGAGGCTATTGAAAATTTTTATGCAGTAGGGGATCGTCGTTATAAGTTTGAGCGTGGAATCCCCATAAACTCATTTGCCAGTGTACTTTTCAATCTAGTACAGCAATCTCGTTTTGATCAAGCCTTGGCAATGCTGGACAAGAGTATCAGCACGCTTAACCCACCTGCAGCGATGTTGGTGTATGTAGCCGATATGTTGAACGCCAATGATAGGAGAACAGACTCTATTAGAATATATCGCGCCACGTTAGCTCGCAATCCAGGGAATCAAAGGGCTAGAGCTGTGCTGGACGAGTGGGATGTCGACTATGCAGATCTGATTCCTAGTGTTGTGCTTGATAATGAAATTCTTGAGCGCTATATCGGGGAATACGACTTGCAACTAGATGCGCCTATAAAGGTGGTACTGGAAGATGGCATTTTGCTTCGTGAGTACAACGGCTCCCGTTACGCGTTACATCCAATTAATGATGCGCAATTTTACATTGCTGAAAGTGATCTTATCTACCAGTTCATCGTTACAAAGGATGGCGAGGTGACTGGGGTGGATATTGATCAATCGGGTACACCCATATACGCTAGTCGTTTGTAAATTAACGCTAGGATTAAGTGGCTTATTAATAGGAAAAGCACATGTACGGACTAATAGGAAAGATGTTGGCCACTGAAGGTAATCGTAGTGAGTTAGTGCAGATTCTAATCAACGGTGTGGCAGGGATGCCCGGATGCCTCAGCTATGTGGTGGCAGAGGATAAAAGTGATGAGAATGCTCTTTGGATTACAGAAGTATGGGAGAGCCAAGAGCACCATACAGCATCGCTAACATTGCCATCAGTGCAGGATGCTATTGCTCAGGGTAGGCCTTTGATTGCCGGATTTGGCGAGCGATTTGAAACGACACCGCTAGGTGGATACGGGATTTAGCGCCCCCAATGTGGAGGCGCTAAAGTTCCGTTTTTTAGAACTGGTAGGCTAGTCCAATCGACGCTGTGCGTGCTTTGTTTGGTCGAGCGCCATCAGGATTGCGCGAAACGATTTCCTGTTCATCGAGCAAGTTTTCTATTTTCAAGAACGCTTCAATTTTGTCGTTTAGTTGGTAGCGGCTGATTAAGTCGATGACCAATAATGTGTCGGTAGTATTGCGTGGGCCAGCCGCGCGATTACAACTAACGCTTACACATTGCTCATCAACGTATTTTGCGACTATATAATTATTCCAACCATTTTGGTGTTCTAAGCCAGCGCGAACGCTGTACAAGTGCTCGGGCACATCTTTTAGCAAGTCGCCTTTTAGTACTCCAGTCACAAGATTGTCGTGACTAATTTCCGCGTCAGTCCAAGTGTAGGAGATATCCAACGGCATTGTGAATTCCCCTAGCGCAAACGATGTGCTGGCCTGGAACTCGATACCAGAGACTGTGGCTTCGCCCGTAGTGTAGGTGCCAGATGTATCACCATTGCTGCAAGGGCTGGCGATTGAGCAATTTTCGGATTTATCCGAGAAATCGCTGTAGAAACCGATAGCCTCTACAAACCATGCGTTTTGAGCGTAGCGGAAACCGGCTTCCCAGTTGTCACTAGTTTCTGGCTCTTCTTCTTCGGTTGCGCTGCCGCCAATAGGAGAAAATCCACGGTGTACACCCGCTAGGAGTTGCCATTGATCGCTAAGGTCATAAGTAAACGACGCACCAGGTAACCATTCGCGTGAAGTATTGCTTCTGCTAGCACCAAGGACACTACGATCGGCAGCGTTAAAACGTTGCTGATTTGAGTCTACCGATTCATGGCGTAATGCGGTGACCACATTCAAACGCTCATTGACCTGCCAAGAGTCCATTAACCAAAACGTTAACGCTTCGGCGCTATCAATTCGATTGTCGCTTGCACCGGGCAGAACAGTGTTCTGGTATTCAAGGTTGCCGCGTACTTGATCGTATATTTCGGTTTCTTGATATCGATCACTTTCGTCTTCGTGGTCGCGCACACCAAAATCGATGCTGTGTTGATCAAGAGTCAAAGCGAAGTTAAGCTCTACACCTTGTGACTCATAGTAGCGGTTGTTGTGCTTGTAGTTGAGATCGCTTTGGTCGATGTCTCCGTCGAGTATGCCTTGGGCTGTGGCATCACCGGCGTTCGCCGCATTGATAAACGCAGAGCCGCCACTGAGTTTGAACCAATCGCGGTGAAAGTCATTGCGATAGGCAAGAAGGGAGACCGTAAGATTATCTTGTAAGGCTATGCTGTAGTTGGCTTGTAGAGCGCTGTGACGGTTGTCCATCTGATCAATGGAGCTCAATCCATAGCGTCGATTAGCATCGTCTTTAAAATCGATGTCAGTAAGCCCTAGGTAGGTTTCATTAGACAACTCTTCGGAATATTGTGCCTTAAGGAATAAACTTTGTTGTGGGCCATCGCCTTGAGATTCCCACGCTAATTTGGCGACGTAGTCTTCGATATCAAAGCCGGCATCATCGTTAGTGCGGTCGATGTCTTTAAACCCTTCACCGTCGCGTTGTACTGTTTCCAATAACCATGAGAACGCACCTTCTTGTGCGCCCCACCAGCCGTGAACATCGCTTGAGCCACGCTGATCGGTAGACACCTGAAGCGCGCCGTTATTGTCTTCTGGAATAGCGGTAGAGACTAGATTGACGACACCACCGGTGGTCTGTGGGCCATGGCGAAGTAAAGGTGCGCCTTTAAGAACTTCCACAGCGCTCTGGCGCGCCGCAGTAGGGAAGTAATAAGCCGAAGGGTCTGCATAAGGGGCTGGTGCTACTAAAACGCCGTCTTCCATCAAGGTGATCTTGCTGCTGCGCTCAGAAGTAGCGCCGCGGATACCGATATTGGGGCGCAAGCCCTCGCCATCTTCCTCGCGAATATAGATGCCAGGAACGGTTTTGAGTAGCTGATTGATGTCTGTAGCAGCTTCGACACGCAATTGTTCTTGGCCGATGACAGAGCCTGATCCTGCAACGCGTCGCGCCGCTTCCTTACTACCAATGATCAACAGCTCTTCTTGGGCGAATGCTGGCGCTCCAACGGCAGAGAGAGTTAGTAGGGCGATACTAAGGGAAAGGGTATTGCGCTTGCAGTGGGTCATTCTCAATCCTCAAAAACGTGTCGATGATGCTGTGGGCATCGCAGAGACGCAATGATAATGAGAGGGATTCCTATTAGCAACAGCAAATCGGCCGAAAGTGACAGAAATGAGTCGCTATGTTCGTATTCAACGCTCCCCGAGTACTTATCGTCCAGGCATTAAGGTTTGCCTTTGACGTAAAACTTTAATTTTTATGCAGCGGTACTGTCACAGAAATCGTGCAGCTTACTAGGCTCTTGAGATTAGGGTTGAATATTTTCATTTTCACATTAAGTAGTAGGGGACTTTATGCACAATTTTTCAAAGACAGTGCTTGGATTGAGCAGCACTTGTTTATTCTTTTCTAGCATTGCACTAACCCAAGCGCAAACTAACTCTATAGAAGAGATCACGGTGACTGCGCAGCAGCGAGAACAGTCAATCCTGGAAGTGCCAGTGACCATGGATATCATTCAAGGAGAGTTTCTTGATCGCACCAATACAACCGAGTTAGATGATCTTTCACGTTTCCTGCCTAATGTCGTCATTCAAGAGCAAGCGGTTAGCTTGCCATCGTTTAACATCCGCGGTATCACTGATGATTCGGGTAGTGTGACAACGACTCCTCGTATTTCCGTGTTTCAAGATGGTATCGATATCAGTAAGAAGACGGTATCAAGTGTCGCTCTTTATGATCTTGAGCGTATTGAAGTGTTGAAGGGTGCCCAGCCCACGTTGTTTGGTGCTGCCGCTGCCAACGGTGCAGTGAGCATGATCTCTGCGCGTCCCACTAATGAGTTCGAAGCGAGCGTAAGGCTGGCGACAAACACGGAAGAAGCCATCGACTTTCGTGGGATGATTAACACCCCCATCAATGATATCTTCAGTTTCCGCCTAGCAACAGTGTTCCGCGAACAAGATGGCATCATCGAAAACCTTGGTTGTGGGCCAAACTCTTACAACCCATCGGGTGTTATCGCAGATAAAGATGGGGTGATGCGCTCTTGTGCTGGTGGCGATCTAAACGGCGTTTCAGTGGCCGCTTACCGTGCATCGTTACAGGCAGAGCTAGAGAACACGACGTTTATCGTTCGAGCCTCCGCTGAAAAAAATGATCAACCAGGTATCTCCTTTAAGAGTGGTTCTATTGCGCCACGCAATGGTGATACAAGCCCGTTCAGTCCGGCAGAGCTTGGTCTCGGGTCTTTGATTGGTGTGAATCGAGACCTGGAATCCTATGATGTGGCGATGACTCATAACTTTAATGACAACTTGGTCCTGACCCTTGATGCCTACACGAAAGATGTTGAATTGTGGGAATACTTCGACGCCGATGGTACAGGGCTTCGTATTCAGGATGCGTTCTTTGAAAACAACGCTGAGCTATCAGGATTTGGTGGTCGATTGGTGTTTGGGTTTGGCGATCGTTTCGAGGGTTTTGTTGGGTTCACTTCTTCGCAAGACAAATCGATTCTGCCTTTTGTGCAGATGGTTGATCCTGTGCTGCGCGCCGCATTCGATGCGAAATTGGCTGAATTGGAAGTGCTGTATCCTAATGTCTCACTCACTAATGATGTGCGCAGCAATGCAACGGTTGAAGAGACAGCGGCCGTGCGTCAACTGTTAGTAGACTCGCTATTCAATGCCGATGGCACGCCTATTAGTGATCCAGCAACATCGACGACTGAACTCAGAGGGCCCTTTGTATTTGAAGGGGATTTGGATATCAAATCTTACGTCGCAGAAGGCTCCTACGCGGTCACGGACAAGCTCACTGCCACTGTGGGGGTTCGCTATATCGACGAGACGCGTTTCTCTAGAGACACCTACTACAACTTGTACTCAGGCTCCGCTGAGGGTGATTTCACGGCGACCTTGCCACGTGTGTCGTTGAACTATGGTTACAATGATACAACGTCTTTGTATTTTAACTATGCACAGGGACGCCGTTCACCGGTGGTAAGTGCTAATGCCTTTGGTGCTAGCTCTATAGTGGCTGCCGAGACTGTCGACAGTTACGATTTCGGTGTGAAGTACTATGGTCCGCGTTACTCATTTACTGCCGCGATATTCGCTTACACTTATCAGGACTTCCAGCAGAGCTATACGGATGTAGAGACACTGGAAAGCCAAACGGTCACGGTGGGCGATTCCAATATGTATGGTTTCGAGTCGACAATTGACTATGCCATTGACGATACTTTTACCGTAGGAGCGAATCTAGGTCTGTTGAATGCTAAGTTCGATGACAACACGGAAACGGGTACTCGGTTTGATTATGGTGGCAACTCTTTCCGTTTAGCACCAGAGGTGAGTGGTTCTATCTTCTTAAACAAGGCATTGGAAGTTAGAGGGTTGAATGTTGAGCTTGAGATGATCAACTCTTATCAATCTGAAACGTTCTTTGAAAGCAGCAACCGACCTGACTTGGCTCAGAGTGCTTATTGGATAACCGACGTGTCGGTGAAAATTGGTACTGAGAACAGCTTTTGGCGCACAGAAGTGTTCGCTGACAACTTGTTCGATGAAGAGTACATTATTGATGCCGGTAATACGGGTGGTGGATTTGGTATTCCTACATTCGTAGCCGGAATGCCCTTTATCGCTGGGGTACGCGTATACGCCGACTTCTAATAGTCGATCTATAAAAAAAGGGGCCGATGCATAGCGTCGGCCCCTTTTTTTGTCACAAACGATAGTGACTATTTTTTGCGAGGTTTACGCGCATTGTTATTGCTGCCGCTGTTTCTTCCGATGCGACGCTTCAACGCATGAGCGCGGATATTTGATTTTTCAGCAGGCACTAGATGATGCTCGCCATCGCCAATCATTTCCTCTCGTCCCATTGCTCGTAACGCGGTGCGCAACATGGGCCAGTTCTTCTCGTCGTGATAACGAAGAAACGCTTTTTGTAGACGGCGTTGTTCGATCTTCTTCGCTGTACTGACTTTCTCACTCTTATAGGTCACTTTTTTCAGCGGATTACGACCGGAGTAATACATCGCCGTGGCCAAAGCCATTGGTGAAGGATAGAAGGTTTGCACTTGGTCTGGTCTGAATTTGTTTTTCTTTAGCCATAAACCAAGGTTCAGCATGTCAGAGTCATCAGAGCCTGGATGTGCCGCGATAAAGTAAGGAATCAAATACTGAATCTTTCCAGCCTTCTTCGAGAATTTATCGAACATCTCTTTGAACTGATCATAGGAGCTGATGCTCGGCTTCATCATCTTCGACAGTGTTTCGTCTTCGCTGTGCTCTGGAGCAATTTTCAAATAGCCGCCCACGTGATGAGTCACCAGTTCTTCTACATATTCTGGATCACGCAGGGCTAAGTCGTAGCGCAGGCCAGAAGCAATCGCGATGCGTTTGATCCCCGGAATTGCCCGCGCTTTTCTGTAAAGCTGCGTGGTGTGGCTATGGTCTGTTTCCAAGTGCTTACAAATAGTGGGGTAAACACAGGACAAGCGTCGGCAGCTCTTTTGGATTCTTTCGCTCTTACAGTTCAAGCGATACATATTCGCAGTAGGGCCACCCAAATCAGAGATCGTGCCGGTAAAGCCAGGCACTTGATCACGAATGTTTTCAACTTCTTTTAAAATGGACTCTTCTGATCGGCTTTGAATGATGCGGCCTTCATGTTCTGTGATAGAACAGAAAGTACAGCCACCAAAACATCCGCGCATAATATTGACGGAGGTCTTGATCATGTCATAGGCCGGTATCTTGGCATCGCCATAGGAAGGATGCGGGCGACGTTGATACGGCAGGTCGAATACACCATCCATCTCATCAGTTTCTAATGGAATAGGGGGCAGGTTGACCCAAATCTCTTTGGTGTCGTGCTTTTGCACTAATACACGGGCGTTATGAGGGTTAGACTCTTGATGCAATACGCGCGAGGCGTGGGCATAGAGTGACGGGTCATTACGCACTTTGCTGAACGAAGGCAGACGAATATAGGTGGTGGCATCATCTAACGCATTTTTACGATGCAATGGCATAGGGATGATGCGCACGGGTGCTGGCTCATCCGGTGCTACTTCCTCGTTGGTTGTGGCGCAGCTTTGAGTTTCCGGGTCCTTCATTTCATAAGGATTCGGAATATCATCAATCTTGCTTGGCCAATCGATGCGTGTGGAGTCGATCTCAGTCCAACCTGCAGGAACTGCATCTCGCAAAATGGCCGTGCCACGGATGTCAGAAAGCTCATCGATTCGGTGTCCGTTAGCGACTTGGTGAGCGACTTCGACAATCGCGCGCTCGGCATTGCCGTATAGCAAGATGTCGGCATTAGAATCGATCAATATTGATTTGCGTACTTTATCGCTCCAATAATCGTATTGGGCGATGCGGCGTAAGCTGGCTTCAATGCCACCAATCACAATAGGGGTGTTGTAATAAGCTTCACGGCAACGTTGGCTATAAACAATAGTGGAACGATCAGGGCGCTTACCGGCTTCGCCATGAGGCGTATAAGCGTCATCGCTACGGATGCGCAAGTCAGCCGTATAACGGTTGATCAATGAGTCCATATTCCCGGCGGCAATACCAAAGAATAAATTAGGCTCTCCTAATGCTTTGAACGGTTCGGCAGAATCCCAGGCCGGCTGCGCAATAATGCCCACTCGAAATCCTTGTGACTCCAACATGCGTCCAATGACTGCCATGCCAAAACTTGGATGGTCCACATAGGCGTCGCCGGTCACAATAATAATGTCGCAACTGTCCCAGCCTAATGCGTCCATCTCAGCACGAGACATCGGCAAATAGGGGGCCGTTCCATAGCACTCCGCCCAATATTTAGGGTAGGAGAATAGGTGGCGCGTTGGGTCATTTTTGGCTGGTGATGCGGCGGTCTGTTTCATGGTGTCCTAGCGATTCCAAGGTTAAGAAACGGTTGCAGGTTTATGCTTTGTCCGTTCAAGTTCAAGCTGCCTCCTTGCAAACTTGCTGTAATTTCGATGTTGCCATTGTTCTGTGGCAGTACACCTTGCGCGGTGTAGTTGCGCACCATGGCGGCAAAAGGGCTAGTCCCTAAAGCGGCTGCATCGGCGCTAACATTCAACTGCGCATCTAGCTTTTGCAATAATAATCCGATGTACACATCATCGATTGAGCGCAAACTAGGTTCTCCGGGCCACTGCAGATCAATCTCTGCACTGTGTTCACCGCCCCAAGCCTCGAATACGGCGCTACTGCGTTGTGTGAACGCACTGCGCATCATTCTAACAAGTACATCGTCTTGGGTGGGATTATTCGGCCCTGAAGCGACGGCGATGTTGCTAATCACCCCCATGTACTGGGCAACAATATCCATATCGATGCCTTCGAGCTTAGTTTCGATGTTCAGAGCCGTTAACGGAGTGCCCGATTCAATCTCCTGAACTTGCAACTGTTGTTGTAAAAACAGGCTGGGCGGGCCGTTTTCGGCGCTAGGCTCTTCGCGGGCGACATAGTCTATGCTAATGCCGCGCATCGTCAACCTTTGCTCGGTATTGATTTGCAGCTGTGCGATGTCCACGGCAAGGGAGCCGGGCAGGGGCGAGCGCTCTAAACTCGAAGTGTGCAGCTCAATGTCGGCCTGCTCAAAGCTAATAATCGACAGCGGATTATGAATATCGATGTTGGCGCTGGATGCCGTCAACTGAGCTTGGCTGTTGCGGGCTATGTCCACATCGACTCTTAGGTCTGTGAAATCAAAGCGTTGCTCAACAAGGGCATAGCTAAAGGCGTCATTGTGCAACTGCCCGTGCAGGCTGCCATCAAAGTTGGCGAGCAGGTGGATGCGGCTATTGGTCTCGGCGCCAAGTAATGTCTGTAGGAACGTAGTGTCAGGCATCCCCTGCAATACCGGCAGGATAGTCACCCAAGCCAGGCCAATGCGAAGCCCATCTTCTGTAAAAAGTAAGGGGCCGTGCATGACTTCTAGGTCAGCATCAATGCGTGCCTCTGGGTATTGAGCCCCCGCGATCACTGGCGCCTCTATTTGCACATTGCCTATGCTTGAGAACCAACCAGAACGCATATTGAGTGTGAGCGTTGGTTGCCCTGTCATTTCCCGCAATCGAGCTTGAGTGCTGCTGTCGTCAATAAACAACCCAAGGACCATGGGAGTGGTGGCAAGCAGTGTTGCGATCACTAGACAAAGTAAGATGCCGAGTTTTTTCATGCAGTAGAGACCTTATGTTTGAGCATTTCTATATGAGGGATACCGTCTTCATCATAGGGGGAGGTGACGACGATGAAACCGAAGCCTTCGTAAAATTTTTGCAGATACAACTGAGCAGAGATGCGAATGCCCGTGTTGGGGTAGTGTTGCGCGCAATACTCTACGGCTTTGTGCATGAGCAATTTGCCTGTGCCGTTGCCACGGTTATCGACACTGGTTAATACCCGGCCAATAGAGGCTTCGGTGTATTTGACCCCAGGGGCGAGGATGCGGCAGTAAGCCTGCACTGCTTCGTCTTGTTGCGCAAAGAGGTGAATGGCGCCCATATCTTTGCCATCCACATCTAAGTACACACTGTTTTGTTCAACAGCGAAGACTTCCTGGCGAATTTTGAGAATAGCGTAGAGCGTTGTGCTGGACAGCGCCTCGAAGCGGTGTGCTTGCCAATGAAACGAACTTGCTGACATACAGAACCTCGAAGCGCCTGTGCGGCTTACTAATCTTTCAATTCTTGATAAATCGATGTGCGCGCACTAAAGCCGTTGCCGTTGGGCACGTCACGCGCTTGGATCATATACACCACGAAAAACTCATTAGCGGGATCAACCCAAAAATTCGTTCCTGCGGCGCCATCCCAGCCAAAGGTCTTGGGAGAATCTGGCTGCCCCATGTCGTTAGGCAGAAGCCCAAAACCAAGGCCGAAGTCTCCGAAGTCACGATAGAAGAAATGTTCGCGAGACACCGTATCGCCAATGCGAGGCTGACGCATCAATGCAAGGGTTTCCTCTTTGATGAGGCGAGTCCCCATGTATTGGCCGCCGTTCATCAGCATAAAGCCGAAGCGGGCATAGTCCTCTGTCGTGGAGTTAAGACCGCCACCGCCGGAGAACATTGCCTCTTTCTTAAGCGGGGTCGTGAGTTCCCCATAATGCGCCTCTGCCAAACGTGAGGCATTGCTCTGGTCAATGTAAAAACTCGTGTCGTCCATGCCCAGAGGGGTAAAAATCATGTCATCGAGCAAGACATCGAGCGTTTTGCCCGCGGCGACTTCAATCACCGCTCCCAACACATCGGTGGAGCGGCTGTAATGCCATTTCGTACCAGGCTCAAATCGTAGGGGAAGTGCGGCCAGTTTTTTGGACATCTCCAATGCCGTATGGGCATAGGAGCTACTGCCAGACTCGATGTACATTTTACCAAGCTCGCTGTCTGGATCGAAGACCCCATAGATCAATCCTGACTCATGAGTTAACAGGTGTTCGACGGTCATCGTGTTCATGGCGGGACTAGTGCTGCCATCGGCGGCCATGACGCTGAGCTGAGCAAACTCAGGAATGTATTTGGACACTGGGTCTTGTAACGCGATCTTGCCCTGCTCGACGAGCATCAAGGTCGCCACGCTGACGATTGGCTTGCTCATTGAATAGATACGAAACAGGGTCTCGGCATTCATAGGCGTGGAGTCTTCTGGGCCTTGTGTGCCTATAGTCTCCAAGACGCCTACCTTGTCCTTATTGGCAATCATCAGCACTGCACCAGGGAACTTGCCTGCGTCTACGGCGGCTTGAATGCCTGCGCGTAACGATTGCACGTCTTCTGCATCAAGGCCTACGGCTTCAGGGCCTGCCAACATGAGTGAGCTCGTGTGCGCATCGGGTTTGGCATAAGCCGATTGACTGAGCAGCCCGATCGTTAAGGCAAGGGCAGCAGTGCGAGAAATGATACGCGGGGTCAAGTAGGGATGGAGTCTAAGCATGAAGCAAACCTCGAATTGTATGTTGTCATTGTTAAGGGTGCGGCATCCTGCCTTGAATTAAAGCGTAGGGCGCAGGATACCACGCCCTTGTCGTCATGAAGCAGTGCCTAAGAGGCTCTGCCAATAAGTGCGCTCAAATACACACCCACGCCCATCAGGACGCTACTGAGCAGAAACATTAACTGATAATTAGCGGTGTATTCTAGTAATACGCCGGCGGCCGATGGGCCGATCAATTGTCCGGCGGCAAAAAACAGCGTTACAAAGCTAATGGCTACGGCGGCTTGATCCTTGCTGACGGTTTTGGTGGCGGCGGCCAAAATCGAAGTGAACTGGCCGGTGGTAGAGACCCCAAGAAGGAAGTAATGCACGATGAAGGCAGGGTATAACGGCCACACGGCAGGCAATACGGTGCCCACCAACGCTAACGATAAGCAGATGACCAATGCACGAGAGTGCCCGATGCGATCCGCTGCCCAGCCCCAACCTGGTGCTGCAAAAATTGACAGGATTCCCATAAGCGCGACTAAGCGGCCAGCAACAGTAGGGGTGAGCCCAGTGTCTAAGGCAAAGCTGTACATGAAAAGCGACTGCGTAATATAAGTCACGCCTACGATTCCGTAGACCCAGGCGACTAAGAGTACGTGCCGGTTTCGGTAAGCCCCGATGATCCCCGTGGTTTTGCGATTGGCAGGCACAGACATCGCGAGCTTGGGAGGGTCTCTAAACACCCACACAACTAAGCCGGCGCAGATTAGTGCCGTTATGGCAAAAATCCACCAGACCAAACGCCAACCCGAATCATGTTCTGGACCTGATTCAATCAATCTTGGTACCAAGATCCCCGTGAGGAACATACCAGTGCCCACTCCGCTGTTGGCCAAACCAATGGCGATACCTCGACGCTCGGGAAACCAGCTGCCCAATAAGGAGATCATGGGGGTATACGCAAAGGCTGTAGCGGCCCCAAGAACCACCATCAATGTGACGAGCCACAAATAAGTCGAGACGACGGCAAGCCCAGAGAACCCGATGACGGCAAAGAAGGCGCCCAATAGTATGGCGCGGCTAGCACCAAAGCGGGTGGCAAACAGCCCAGCGGGTAATACTAAGGAGACATATCCAAGCGCGGTGACCGTGCCTAGCAAAGCGGCTTGCGTGAAGCTTAGGCCGAGGCTCTCGCGCATCGCGGGCAACATGAGCCCATAGCTCAGCCGCGCAAAGACCACGACAACGAGCGTGCAAAAGACGCCAACGGCAACGAACTTGAGTAACGAAGGAGCGTAGTGCGGTGTTTGCTGTGGCATTAAGACTTCGCAGTAGTTTGATGGACTAGGGCACCGGTGCTGTCAGTGATTTCAACATCCACGTCGATGCCTGCGCGAACGCTCTGAGTGACCGTGCAATAATTTTCAAACACCTCTAAAGCGCTCTCGAGTGACGTCAACGTGCTTTTCTCGACCCCTAGCTGCAAGGCGACCTTCACGTTGGTGATGCGCAGATACTTGCCGACCCTGCCAGTAGTGCCAGTGACCACGGCGCTTAACTCACCTGGATCTTCTTTTTTCCGGCTTAGGGCGAACAAAAGACTAGCAGATAGGCAATTGGCCACCGAGGCGGCGAGCATGGCCGAAGGGCTTGGGCCTTCGCCTCCCCCTATTGGTGCGGGCTCGTCGGCTAAGACATTGCCAAACTCACCGAAATCGAGCTCGAACAGGTAGTTTTCGATTCGTTTAATGGTCAGTGTAAATTGCTTTTCATCCATAATTGACTCGTCGATTGGCTTGGTTTGAGAAGGGTAGAGTAGTGCTATGAACACAATGTTTCATCATAGTGCGAATGCGAACGTATTTGTAGTGACAGACGCCGACCAATTTCTAGGTTCAGTCGAGCGCTTTGCTTGCTTGTGTTGACGCATTGTTGCAAATTCAAGGTCAAATAAATGCTTTCGAGGAGTGACGCTATGCCTGTAGGAACTCTGTCAATCATGCGCACGATGGCGGCGCGTATGATAAGCGTCATTCTGATGTGGCAAGCCACGCTCGGGGTGAGCCACGCACAGGAGCCGGTGCTGGTGGAAGCTGTCATGACGCAAGGCACTAATATGGCGGCAGCACTCTCTCCCGATGGCGAAACACTCGTTCTAGCCTTACAGGGGGTGTTGTGGACATTGCCTGCGCAAGGGGGCGAGGCAATAGCGCTCACGCCAGCCGAGATGGATGCCCATGAACCGGCGTGGGCACCGGATGGCTCATTAATAGCGTTCTATGCTTTTGTGGGGGATGCCTTTGCGATCTGGACCGTGGCACCAGATGGCAGTGACTTAACTCGCATAGCTTTACCCGAAGGCGCCGATGCTCGTTATCCAAGCTTCAGTTTCGATGGCAGTAAACTGCTCTATGCCAGTGACGAAAGTGGTGGTTATGGCTTATGGATGACGGACTTGAGCAGCGGGGAACGCCGTCAACTCACGAGTGCGCAAGAGACAGGCTATAGCGCGCCATCAACCCCTTATTTTTCTGGCGCAGGCAATGCTGTTTATCCGACCTTGTCACCGGATGGGCAAACACTAGCTTATGTTATTGATGGGCCGATGCAGCGCTTAGTCATTCGCGATCTAAACTCGCGGCAAGCGGCACGAGAAATATATACGGCAGAGCTACTCGGGGCACCTCTATGGGGGCGCGATGGCCGAGCCGTTTATATTGTGGGCATCGATGAGTCGCAAACGCATCTAAGCCGAATATCAACGAACGGCAGTAACGTGGAACGTTTAGTGGAGGGAGGCGATATCTTTCCGTTTCGCCCGTCACTCAGCCCAGAGGGTGAGCTTTATTACACGGCCGATGGTCTGGTGAAAACCTTGACCCTTGCAGGCGAGCAGGGGCCAAGTGTTCCGTTTATGGCAAAAGTCACATTAGATCGTACTCCGTATCCGCGTCGACAATACGATCTTGCCAGTCAAACGCCTCAGCAAACTTTGGGGATCATCGATCCTATTCTTTCTCCCGATGCCAGTGCCGCGGCGTTCGCCGCGATAAGGGATCTTTGGATAGCGGATTTGGTCAGTGGTGAAACTAAAAAGCTGACCGACGATGTGTTTATTGATGTATCGCCGAGCTGGTCACCGGATGGCACGCAAATAGCATTTGTATCCGATCGTGATGGCAAAGCGGATATCTGGTTGTTGGATGTTGGTAATGAACAAGTGCAGCGTGTGAGTGATCTGGATAAACCACCAAGCTCGCCTATTTGGTCTCCCGATGGCAAACAACTGGCCTATCTCAAAGACGTGGGGAGTACCGTGTTTGTCTCCTCGACGGTCAATGTCATTGACCTTGCCACTGGCAGTGATAGGGAAGTCTCTGAGCCGATGTTTGGCCCCAGTGCGCCGGCGTGGTCGCCCAATGGCGAGACCATTGCTGTCTATTACCGAGACCCAGGCAATAGTCGCTTTCGCGAAGGCCATAATGTCTTGTATCTATTACCAGCCTCGGGCAATGGTGAAAAGGTCTATGTGGCACCCGTGCCAGGAAAGTCATTGGGGCGGCGTCAACATAACCGCCCGGCATGGTCTAACAATGGAGACATGGTGTACCGCATTGACGGAGCGCTATGGTCGGTGCCGATGGATGCAAAGGGCACGCTAGGCCAAGCCCGATTAATCGCGAGTGCAGGAGAAAACCCAAGTTGGTCAGCCGATGGCACAAAACTTATCTATGTCGATGGCGCGCAGATACAACTTTATGAACGCGAGAGCACCAGTACACAGGCCTTGGCGATTCAACCTAGTTGGATTCAAGCGATGCCAGAAACGGCGATGACGATTCGGGCGGGGGGACTGTTCGATGGCGTTAATGACGGCGTTACATCAGGGGTGGATATCGTAATTCAAAATGGCATCATCACGGATATTCGCCAAGCGGGAATCAGCCAACCGGTCGGGGAGCTTATCGATGCTCGCGGCAAGTTCGTTATGCCAGGACTTATTGAAAATCACACGCATCAATCGATCACCCAAGGGATTATGTTGGGTGAACTCTATTTGTGTAACGCTATAACTTCTGTGCGTGAGACCGGCGATGATCCCTACCATGCGGTAGAGCGCCGTGAGGCTGCTGCCTCTGGACGACGCCCGGGCCCGCGCGTCTTTACCGCTGGACCGCTAAACGAAGGCACTCGTATTTCCTATGGGGTGTCGGAAACCGTAGGGAATCTCGAACGTATTGAGGATTCAATGCGCCTGTCTACCGAGTTAAAACTCGATATGTATAAGAGTTATGTGCGACAAGATTACACGGTGCAAAAACGCGCGATCGCCTTAGCACATGCCAGCGGCATACCCGTGTCATCCCATGAACTTTATCCTGCTGTGGCCAATGGCATTGATCAGATGGAACATCTTGCCGCGACCAGTCGTCGAGGATACTCACTCAAAGAAAGTCGATTGAACATCGCCTATCAAGACGTGATCGAGTTGACCACGAAATCGAAAGTAGTGATTACGCCAACGATGGCATTGAGTGAGCGCAATTCAAACATCGAAGCACAGAAGGCGACCTTGCTTAAAATAGTGAACGGTGGCGGGCGCATTGTCGCAGGTACGGACTCTCCCTTTGTGTCGTTCGCCGATTCATTGCACCGCGAATTAGAAATCTATGTTGAAGCGGGTTTGACTACTTCGCAAGCATTACGATCGGCCACCGGAGACGCGGCAAATGCGCTTGGCGTTGGCGATCAACTAGGGAAAATTGCGCGCGGATATCTGGCGGATTTGGTGATACTCGATGGCAATGCCATCGACGACATTGCCCAAGTACGTAATATCAACACCGTGATTAAAAACGGCGTTGTGGCGTGTGTTAATCCACGTTAATGGTTGGCACTTAAAAGGCGCCAGCAGGGCCTGGGAACACAACAGGGCTCTGCACGCCGCTTGCCGAAATACTAGAGACGCCAAAGAAATAATTATCGATCACGACGTTTTCTAAGGTGAATTGATCGACATCGCCAACGGTACGATAGTGTGTCCACTGTGAGTCTGTCGTCAGACGCCAATGCAAGCGGTAAGCTACGGCACCTGGCACTTTTTGCCACTGCAAGCTTGTATTCGGACTCACTTGACCACTAATGCTTACTTGCGTGGGCGGAGCAGGGGCCCATGCCATCGAGGCCAGTGTGACGGCATTTAGTGCTGTGAGTTTTGCCGCATAATCGAAATCCACATGCTCGATGACATCGCCATAGGCAATTCCGTTTTCCACTCGTATATCTTGGTGCTGTTGCGTGTAGTTTTCATTAGTCTCCATGATGCGCACGGCGGGGAATCCCACTTCGTTGAACGGGCGGTGATGTCCGCCACGACCAAAGCGATCTAGTCGGTAGACCATCATGACATCAAGATTGGGGACGAAACGATCGGCCATGGTGTCGATGTAGCGTGCAAGATTACGAGAGGCTGAATCGACTTCTCCTCCTTGAAAGCGACGTTGTCTCGCTTCCTCTGTAGTTTCAACATCTCTTGTGCCTTCTGAGAAGACACGGGCCGTGGTGTTGTTAATCACGCCGTTGACGCCGCGAATATTGCCGATCATGTCGTTGTTGATTACTGCCTGTAAATGCCACTGTTGATCTTGTACATGCTTGGCAAAAATAGCGCCGCCGTTTAGGCCTTGTTCTTCGCCGGATAAGCCTGCATAAATGATGGAACCGGGGAATTGATATTGGGAGAGTACGCGAGCAGTTTCGATGACACCGGCCATGCCAGAGGCATTATCGTTTGCCCCAGGGGAGTCATCAGTAAAGTTCATTGGATCGCTGATGCGACTATCGATGTCGCCGCTCATCATGACAAAACGATTAGTGTCGCGAGTACCTCGTTGAATGGCGATCACATTGACGACCTCTACAGGGTTTGGGATGCGCGAGGTGCCAGAGACCACATCACTGACATAGATTACCTCTAAGCAGTTGCCACAGGCCTGGGAGATAGCCTCAAACTCAGACTTAATCCAGCGTCTTGCTGCCCCAATCCCGCGCGTGTCTGATTCGGTTTCTGAGAGCGTATGACGGGTGCCAAAACCGGCGAGAGTTTCGATATCCTGTGCAATGCGGTCAGCTTGCGGCGCAAGGCCAATGTCGTAGAGCGACATTTCATCGGCAACGAGAGCACTAGAAAGTGTGAGGCTTACTATAGCGCCTAAAGTGAAAGTGGAGAATGTCATCTTGATCATCTGCCTTGCTCCTGACTAAGTGCGCGTAAACTTTATGCTACACAAAGTACAGTATTTCGAGCAAGCAGGTAAACCCCGATGACATTCCCCCAATCGAGAGTTTAGTCAGTGCCCATCATTGGATCTGACAGGCTATGCTTGCCCGTTTCAACACGCCCTGCATAGCGACGACTGAAACCGGCGTTGGAATCGCTACTAACACTGAGATCATACCAACTAGCCGAGTTGGTCAACGACCACGTCTGGGACACTGAAGCGTTTGGTGCCACGTTTACAACCCAAGGACCGCCGCTACGATAGGCATTGTCTTCGATCATAAATTTACAAGGCTCAGTGCCAGTATTACGGAATGAAATGCTAACATCACCTCCCACATACTCAATTGAGCATTCTGGTTGTGTCGCATTGTTTCTAGTGGCTTTTAGATCAGAAATTGCGCGCACAAAGCCATTAGGTCCATAAACCCATAGATCATATTGATTGCTGTCCATAGAGGTATCCCACACGTCACTGAGGGTTTTACCGGCCTCGACTGTGTAGCGACGCGGAATGCGATCTAAATGTTGTTTGTCATAGACGTGAAATACCATGCCTTGGCTTCCGTTATTACGAAACTCAATACTGATGTTTCCGTCCTCGTTCACGCTAGGCTGAGCATGCAAGACATAGGGCAGTTTTCTTGAAAAACGTGTGCCGCGTTCTTGATGTAAGGCTTCGTGGGATTGAGGGACCGAGTATTGCGGCATGCTCATTTGCTGTGCATCGGTGACGGCGTAGTTGCTAGTATCGGGCAGTTGCGACAGGTCTGCATTTTCATGACCACTAAAGTCGAAAGCAGAACTAAGATCGCCACAAACCGCGCGGTGCCATGGGCTAACCCCAGGTACGCTGACATCGAAACGTTTTTCAATGAACATGGCTAATGACGTATGGTCGAACACCTCGGAACTCACCCAACCGCCTTTGCTCCACGGAGACACTACATACATCGGCACACGCGCACTTAAACCGAAGGGGCGGACATTGCCTGAGATCGTGTCATCGTCTTTGAGGTAAGCGCGTTCGACATCATTAAAATATTCACCGTCCAGTGGCAACGTAGAGCCGCCTGCTAGGGTGCCGTCAAGATTGTAAGAGGGAACGGCCGGTGGCGGCATGTGGTCGAATTGCCCATCGTTCTCATCGAAGGTTAAGAAGAACGCTGTTTTGCTCCACACCTCTGGGTTAGAGGTCAACGCATTGAGCACTTGCTCCGTAAAGTTACTGCCTTTTTGCGGGCTAGAGGGCGCACCGGGGTGCTCGGAGAATGCCTGTGAGGGCAATACCCATGATACCTCGGGAAGGGTGTCGTTCTTGACTTGTTCGGCTAAGTCCTCGAGTGTCCAATGAGACATGCCGTTATTGTAAATTGCCGAGCCTTTCTTGGCGTTGCGAAACGATTCAAACGCAAGGCCGCCATGCATGGCACCAGTCCAGTTATCATTAGGGTCCTGAAAAATGCGCCAGCTGACTCCGGCCTCTTCCAATACGTCGGGCAGGGTTGGCCACTTAAAGGCGTTGCCTTTGTAGGTATACCCTGGCTCTGGCCATATATCGACCTCTGGGTTTTTGATCCAACAACGTAGGTTGTTAGGCTCAGAGTCTTGGTCTGTACAGTTAATGCCTTGTGCGCGCAATTGCGGATTAAAATTGCTGCCACTGAAGAAGGTGATGCGGTTTGGATCGGTGCCCGATGTTATAGAGCAGTGGTAGGCGTCACAAATAGTGAACGACTCGGCTAACGCAAACTGAAAAGGAATATCGCTACGCTTGTAGTAACCCATAGAGTTGTCGTTTTTGTATTTTGGCCAATGGCCAAATTTTCCCTGATTCCAAGCGGCTTGTGAATCAGAGAAACTATGAGGAGTACTTGGAGCAAGATAGGCGTTGAACTTTTCTGGGTTCATATGGAAGGGTGCAATCTCGCGTTCGCCATTGGACTGAAACCACACGGGCTTGCCACTTTCTAAAGGGACAGGGAAACGGTCGCCGTATCCGCGCACGCCTTTCATGGTGCCAAAGTAATGATCGAAGCCTCGGTTTTCCTGCATCAAAATAACGATGTGTTTTACATCTTTGATAGTGCCCGTATCAATGCGCGCCTGTACGGCCAATGCTTTGCGAATGCTTAATGGAAGCGCCCCAAGTGCTAGGGTAGCGCCGGTCCCTGCTGACATTGACAAGAATTTACGACGATCAATAGTCATGATTGAATCACCTTTTAAAAATCACCTAGTAGAAAGTAAGACAAGCGGCACACTAATGCAGTGTGCCGCTTGCGAATCAAAGAGTAATGTTTAGCTTAGAAGCTGTACTCATATTGAGCCCAAAATGAACGAGGCTTACCGTTCCAGCCGTAGTTGTAGTAGTAGTCCGAATCGTTGTCGGTCAACTCTCCGCGAACGCCGGCTTGGCTGACGCGTTGATTGCCTAAACCTGCACGTTCGAAATAGTCTTCACCCAATAAGTTGACGGCGCGTAGTAAGAAACGATGCTGATTGTCATCACCCATAAAGTATTGAATGGAACCGTTGACTACCATGTAATCCCCAAAGTTGTTATCTGGGTTTGTGCGATCACCATTGGCATCGACTATGCGGCTTGAACGACCATTGCCATAGGCCCATTCAGGCCCTTGCCATTTGGTGTTCAACGCAAACACCCAATCAGGGCTTGGCGTGTAGGTGAGTAGCAAAGACGCTGACCACTCGGCGCGTTCACTTGATTGGCGTAACTTCTGTGATCCTGCATCTCCAGGAACAACAAAACTCAAGGCCTCTCCAGTACCATCCATCAATGCGGCAAGGCCGTAGATTGGATTAGGCTCAAGGGACTCCATGTCCGTGAACGAGAAATCGGCCTGCCATTTCTCAAAGTCGAATGCGACATCAAGAGTGACTCCTTGAATATCTTGTTCTGCGATGCGATTGAAACTAGCCACATCGTAACGAGAGAAATTATTGGCTAATGCGTAGCTACAAAAGCTGCTCGGAACTACGATATTGGGATTGATATCCTCTGGTTTAACATCAGGATAATTGACGCAGACATTTTCAATAGATGAGGAACCGAAAAGGTTATCAATAGTCGTATCGAAATACCCCAGTTCAACATTGAACGTGCCGCCAAACATATCGCCGTTCACCCCTGCACCAAGGCTATAAGTTTCAACGTGCTGAGTTTCGATAGAAGGGTTGGTCACACGGTTACCCGTCATGCCAGCCTCTGCCAATGTTGGTTGGCTGTAAGAGGTGCCACCGTTTGAGCGCACATAGAAACCACCAGGGAGTTCTTGACGAACGCCATATTTCCAGATGTCTTCGTCGCTAAAAGCATCGTTGAAATCTTGACGGAAAGATAAAGATACATTGGTTTCAATGAATGCGGTTGAGTTGAAGCGCACCTCACCATACACGCCCGTTGACGTCACAGTGTCTTGCTTCATGCCATAGATCGAAGCCGATCCGTCTTCATAGTTGATGTTCTGTACACCAACGACGGTCTCAATACTGTCGTTCCAAGTCATTTTTAAACGGTTGTTGAAACCCCAATCGTTGTAGCCCGCTTTGGCCTGATCTGTTTCCCCAAAGCCTTTAGTCGGCTGACCGTTACCAAAGCCAGCGGTGCTTTGAATCACGTAGCCAATAGGGTTGCCGATAGGGAAGGGGTTTGCGAGTGTTCCATAGGGGGTGCCCGATGCATCTACGTAGTAACCGGTTTTTGAACCAGTGGCTGCGCCTTCGTTGGCGCCGTAAGGATCTGTAACGCAGCCCGCAGGAAGCCCTGGCACAGTGGCGGCGAATGCCTCAAATTGCGAAGCTGTTGTGAACGTGGAAATGCCTTGTGCGCTAGCCAGTGCTTGGATATCTGCTGGCATGTCTTGGAAGCGGGGAATATTACAAACACGGGCGTCTACCTCTGTATTCCACAGGCGCGGATTCGTGAAGTAGGCTTCGGATTCCAATGACAGTCTATCGCTAAAGTCAGTTTTGAACTTCGCGTCAAACATTGGGAATTCGGTGTAGTTCGGCTGGAATACCGTGAAGGATGGGAAAGAGTCACGGAAGTCGATGGTGGAGTACTGATACCCCAATCTAAATTGCGTATCCTCATTGATGTCCCAAAGGTACTTTGCGCCGATTAAGTTATAGCTGTAAGGGAAATCATGTTTGCCGCCCAGTGCTAGCACGTTATCGGTGAAGGCCTCTTCACTGAAAATTTCATGGGCAGTGGTCTCATATGAGCGCCCAAAAAACATCAAGTAGTGATCAGAGTTTTTACCTAGAGGAATGGTAACGTTGCCGTAGAGTTCGCGAGTATTGAAATCTCCTACGTAAACACCAATCTCGCCATGGGTTTCATCGCCAGATTCAGGACGCTTATAAATGACGTTAACCACACCAAGACCACCGTTGCCGCCAAAATAGAGGCTTTGACCGCCACGGAAGATCTCAACGTTCTCAATCATTCGTGGGTCGATAGCAGTAGCGCCCCAAAGGCTTTCCAGTGGTGTGCCACGGTCGAAAGTTGGCACGCCGTCTAGAAGCAACAAAGTATCGCGGTCGGTGCCGCCGTCGATGCGAATGGTGAACTCGCCTTCGTCAGGGGAGTAACCGATGTTGGCACCACGAATAAGTCCGGCTGATAGTTCGCCGAAGTTTGTGAAACCTCCAGTGCTGATCTCGTCTGCACTAATAAGCTGGACTTGTGTGCCAAACTTCGCAACGTCGATTGCTAGCTCAGTGACTCCGCCACGAACCACTTGACCTTCAACTACGATTTCTTGAATCGATTCGCTGTCATCGTTCTGTGAAGATTGTGCAAAAATTGGTGCACTGAATCCCATACAGAGCAGGATAGCTGCGCTGAGGGTTGAGGAGTTTTTCTTGAAAGGGACATCTAGGAGCAACATACGTGATCTCTTCCTAAAGTAGTGTGAAAAGTAGAAATGTTTTGGAAATAGAAGCCAATAGGCACAATAGTCCTGAGTGTGGGGGCTCGTGTGTCTGCATAAGGTTTGTGCTTCGGAGTGCCACTCTAGTGGTTCAATGTTGCAGTTCTCGGGCAGAGACGTGATGATTTTTTTGAAGTTTGGTGACAGTGCCAAACCGCTAAGACTTAAAAGTGACACATGGTGAGAGTGGGTTTATGTCATAAATAGCAATGGCAAAGACAGTAGTGGCAAAGGACGCTGTGTCTGTGGTGAAAGGGCGTTCTTATAGTCCAATTAAAACAAAGGCTTGAAGATTTGTATTGGTTTGGGCACAAGCATTGCAGTTGGTTTTATGTTATTCATACACGGTCACCATGTTTGTGGTGAACGAACTGTAATTAGATTTTCGGAGCCTCAATGGATTTGGATCCTTTCTTACTGTCGCGCATTCAATTTGCAGCCAATATTAGCTTTCATATTCTGTTTCCCACGATATCGATTGGCTTGTGTTGGATCCTGCTTTTCTTTCGAACCCGTTACACCTTAACTGGCGAGAAAGAGTGGGAGTTTGCCTATTTTTTCTGGGTCAAAATATTTGCGCTGACTTTTGCCATCGGGGTGGTGACTGGCATTACCATGAGTTTTCAGTTTGGTACGAACTGGCCAGGGTTCATGGAGCAAGCTGGGAATATTGCCGGGCCGCTGCTTGGCTACGAAGTCCTGACGGCTTTTTTCTTAGAGGCTTCCTTTCTTGGCATTATGTTATTCGGTAAGGATCGCGTTTCGAACCGTGTCCATTTGCTCGCAACGGCATTGGTCGCAGTAGGCACTACGTTTTCAGCATTTTGGATTCTCAGTCTTAACTCTTGGATGCAAACCCCAACCGGCTACTCTATGCAAGAGGGCGTAATGATGGTGGAGAGTTGGTGGGAGATCATCTTCAATCCTTCTTTTCCTTATCGCTTGTCCCACATGGTGATCGCGTCATTATTAACCAGTGCGTTTCTAGTGGCGGGGGTGAGCGCCTACAGAATTCTTAAGAATGTTGAAGGGCCTGGCACTTGGAGGGTTCTTAAGGTCGGCGTTTTTATGGGAGTGATCCTAGCGCCTCTACAAATTTTTGTTGGCGATCTGCATGGGCTCAACACACTAGAGCACCAACCAGCGAAAATCGCCGCGATCGAAGGAATCTGGGAAACTCAAAGCGGCGTGGGTTTGAGTTTGTTTGGCTTTCCTGATGAGGAAGAAAAAACCACACACTTCAATCTGGAGATCCCAAGAATCGCGAGTCTTATTCTGACTCATGATTTGAATGGCGAGATAAAGGGCCTCAACGAGTTCGAAGGGGTGCATCCCCCTGTGAGTCCTCTCTATTGGTCTTTTCGCATTATGGTGGCGATCGGCATGATGATGTTGTGTGTGTCGTGGTTTACGGCGTTGAGTCTATGGCGTGGTACGGCCAATAATCGCGTACTTTTACGGATACTGACCTTCATGACCTATTCGGGTTGGGTGGCGGTATTAGCCGGCTGGTATGTCACTGAGATCGGGCGCCAACCTTGGATCGTGTATGGGGTTCTGCGCACGGCCGACATGGTGGCGGACCATAGCGGTGGCTTAGTCTTGTCGAGTCTAATTGCCTATCTATCGCTCTACGCATTTTTGCTAGTGTCGTATCTGATGACTATTCGTTATATGGCCTCAAAACCCGCGCGTTCACTTACGACCTTGCAACAACGTGCCCAGGATGAACAATCTCGCTCTGCCGATTCAAACACTAACAATATAGAGGGGCATTAAAATGGATCAGTATTTACCGCTCTTTTTTGTTGGCGTGATTGGCTTTTCGCTGCTCACTTATATCATTCTTGATGGCTATGATCTGGGGGTTGGTCTATTGCTCTCCTTTGCCGAAGATGATGAGAAGGATCAGATGATCGCATCGATCGGGCCGTTCTGGGATGCCAATGAGACCTGGATTGTGTTTGGAGTAGGGGTGTTGTTAATTGCATTTCCTGCTGCCTACGGCTTGGTGCTCACGACACTTTATATTCCCGCCACGATGATGTTGATCGGACTGATATTGCGCGGTGTGTCTTTTGATTTTAGAGCGAAGGCGCAAACACAGCATAAGGTCATGTGGAATCGTTTGTTTGCGCTAGGCTCTGTTGTGGCCGCCTCGTCACAAGGGTGGATGCTTGGCGCCTATGTCATGGGTTTAGAAAGCACGGCTCTGCGCAATACCTTCGCGTTTGGCATCGCCGTGACCTTGCCAGCGCTGTACGTGATGTTGGGCTGTGCGTGGTTGCTTATGAAGGCCAGTGGGTCGCTCTATGAGAAGGCGATCAAATGGGCGCGCTGGACAGTATGGCCGATGGGGGTAGGGATCTTCCTGATCTCTATAGCCACGCCGATGGTCAGCGACATCATTGCCGATAAGTGGTTTACCTTGCCCGCTGCCATTGGCCTGTTGCCGATTCCGATCAGTACCTTGTTGGCCTATGCGGTCATAATATGGGTGTTGTGGCACGAGTCACTCCTAGAGCAGGGCTTTGCTTGGTTGATCTTTGCCGGCCTCGTAGTCATTTGCCTGATGTCTGCACTCGGTCTTGCCTACAGCATCTACCCGGACATCGTGATTAATAAGATGACGATTTGGGATACTGCGGCCTCCACGGCCTCACTGCGCTTTACCTTCTGGGGTGTGGCATTAACGCTACCTATGATCCTCATTTATACGGTGTTCATCTATAAAATCTTCTCTGGCAAGGCGACTAAGCTGAGTTATGAGTAGATTTTTCTCAAACGCACTTGCTAATAGGAATTGTTATCATTAAGATTGCCGTCCTGAGAGTGACCACGCTCTTACGATTAAGCCACTCGACCTGGACGGATTTCTTATATGGCCACGCAAAGCCCATTTCTACGAAAAGCACTCTTTACCTCTCTAGCCGCTGCCTTGTTAGCGCCTTATGCACAAGCGCAGCAAGCGAGCGATTCCTCTGACATCGAGGAGATGGTTGTTACTGCCACGCGCTCGGAAAAGCCGCTAAGCCAAATTCCTAATACTGTGACTGTTATTGGCGCCCAAGATCTTCTACAGCAGATTGGCGTGAACAATGATCTATCGACGATTCTTGGCAATCTAATTCCTAGCTTCTCCCCGAGCCGTCAGAAGATGACCGGTGCTGGTGAGAGCTTGCGTGGCAGAGATCCACTGTACATGGTTGATGGCGTGCCGCAATCAAATCCTTTACGCGATGGCTCACGCGATGGGCATACCATCGATCCTTTAATGCTTGAGCGTATAGAAGTGATTCACGGCGCCAATGCTATTCATGGCATGGGCGCATCCGGTGGCATCATCAATATGATTACACGACGCCCTGCAGAGCAATGGCAGCAAAGTGTAAGATTAGAAGGGGTAGGGCAGAGCGAAGACGTGAGTGAGAGCTTAGGTTATGGCGCCAGTTATACTCTTTCAGGCAGAACGGGCAATGTCGATTTCCTAGGCAGCGCGAGCTATCGCACCTCTGGCATTAGTTACGACGCCGATGGCGAAGTCATTGGGTTTGATAATGCTCAGGGCGACACAATGGATTCTGAAACTCTTAATCTGTTTTTGAAAACAGGGTATGAGTGGGGAGACCAACGCCTAGAGCTTACCGTTAACGATTACGATGTGTCGGGTAATAATGATTGGCTTGCTGTGGCTGGCGATTATGCCAATGGCGTGCCGACCACTGCGGTTGAAGCCAATGTCGTTGGCGCGGCTGTGAGCAATGAAGTGACAATGTTTAGCTTAAGCTACACCAAGGCTGATTTGTTTGGTCACAGTGTGCGTCTGCAGGCGTTCGATCAAGATTTTGCGGGGACTTATGGCGGCGATATATACGCCACTTTTGCCGACCCTGCATTTGGTGGTGACATCTTCGATCAGTCGCAAAATAATTCGACTAAGCGCGGTCTAAAGCTCACGCTTGCCAAAGATAATATTGCTGGCACGCCGTTCAGTGCGGTGTACGGTGCAGACCTTCTTAATGATGAGACAAACCAGTCCTTAGTGGCCACTGGTCGTGCTTGGGTCCCAACTACTAATTATGAAAACCTTGCGTTATTTGCGCAGTTTGAATTCACAGGGATTGAAGACCTAACGCTAACCGCCGGTGTACGTCGTGAGGATTCAGCGCTTGATGTTGATGACTTTACTACGCTGTACTCTTATAACGGTGGGCAGTTCGTTCGTGGCGGCAACCCTGAGTTTTCCGATACATTATCTAATATTGGTGCCACTTATCAGATCACGCCGCAATGGCGAGTGTTTGCAAATCTTTCTGAAGGATTTTCAATGCCAGACGTAGGTCGTGTACTTCGCGGCATCAATATTCCTGATCAAGATGTTGAAACATTTTTGAATCTTGAGCCTATCGTGACTGAAAATACCGAGCTTGGGTTTGAGTTTGATAACGATGTGTTCTCAGCGCAGTTAAGTTACTTTGCCTCCGAAGCTGATTTTGGCCAACGCTTACAAGCCAATGCCGATGGCATCTATGGAGTCATGCGTGAGAGAACAGAGATCGATGGCTATGAGTTTAGAGCGCAGTGGAATGCTTCGATGTCTGATGTACTAGGATTGCGCTATGCCAATACCGAAGGTGAGTATGACTCCGATGGCGATAATCGTGTAGACACGGATTTGGGCGGGTCTAATATGTCTCCTAATCGCGTCAATCTCAGTTGGGAGCGCACATGGTCGAGCCAGTTCAATACGCGAGTACAAGTCAACGTTGTCCAAGACCGCGAATTTAAAAATGCTGTTGGTGTTGAGACTGCGCAGTTTGACGGTTACACCACCATCGATCTTTTCGCCGAGTACGAAGCAAGCGTGGGTCAGCTACGCCTTGGTTTGCAGAACCTAAGCAATGAAGACTACTTCACCTATTACTCTCAGACACAAGGCTCTGATACCCGCAACTTCAAAGGTATCGGCCGTAGTGTGAGTTTGTCTTGGAACCTGCAATTCTAATTGTGTAGTGGAATATGTTTATGCTTCGTGCGCTATTAGTTTGGGTCCATAAATACATGGGCTTGTTTTTAGGCCTACTGCTGAGTATCACTGGGATATCCGGCAGTATGGTTGTGTTCGACAGAGAGCTCGACGAGATGTTGGCGCCTGACACCGTGAATTTTGAAACGGCGACAGCGTTAGCGTCTTTTGATCTTGCCTTTGCGAACGCGACTGAGGCAGTTAACAACGGTAGTGCACCAACACGAATTGCATTGGGTCGTCATCTCGGCGCCCCGCACATCATTCGTTTTCCAGCACTCGAGGGGGCGGCAGGTCCTCTCGAGGTAAGCATCGATCCCGGCACCTCCGAAGTCACCGCCATTCGTAACTGGGGTGAGTATCCCGTCACGTGGTTTTACAGTCTGCATTTGTCTTTCTTGACTGGCGAGATGGGCAAGTTCCTCGTTGGAGTGATGGGCATCTGCTTACTGTTTTTCAGTATCAGTGGCATTGTGATCTGGTGGCCTAAAAAGGGCGCCTGGAAACGCGCCTTCACGATCAAAACTAATGGCGGCCCATTTCGTCTTAATTTTGATTTACACAAAACTATTGGGATTTATTTTATTCCCCTATTTTTAATGCTCTCGATTACCGGCATCGAGATCGTTTGGCATGAGCCTGTGCATAAGCTCGTGGCATTGGTATTGCCTGTAGAGGACCCAGTGGTGCCAGTGTCCACAGGCGATCCACAAGGTTTACCGATTCTTGTGGATGACTTGGCAGCGCAAGCCATGGCTGTGTTTCCTGACTCTCGTATCAATCGCATCTATTTGCCCGGTACCGATACAGCCCCCTATGTCTTTACCTTCACCCATCCCGATGATGCGTGGACAGAGTACTCTGTGACGTCCCTGTATTTTGATCAATACGACGGGGCGCTTCTCAATGTATGGGATGGCCGAGACAAGTCGGCAGGCACCGTGATGCTCAATTGGTTCTTCCCGTTGCACAACGGCGATGCACTAGGGCTAGTAGGGCGCATACTCGTGTTTATCAGTGGTTTCCTACCGGCAATCTTGTTCGGCACCGGCCTCTATATGTGGTGGCGTAAACGCAGATCATCTAAATAACTGCCAATTGGGCATCGTCACTGGGGGTGCTTTGCAGTAGAATCTTGCCCCCTGTTTCTGCCAGCTTTTGGATGTGCGCCCATGTTTTTTAAAAATATCCGTTTCTACTGTTTTAGTAAGCCTTTCGCGCATAGCGCTGAAGCACTCGAAGAAAAACTCCTTCCTCAGGCCTTCGCTGAAGGCGAAAGTTACGAGAAAAGCCGCACAGGCTGGGTAAGCCCACTGGGTAAGGAAGGGGAGCTACTCACCCATACGGTCGGCAACTACATCATGTTGTGCATGCGCAAAGATGAGAAGCTGCTGCCTGCGTCAGTGGTCAATGAAGTGTTGGCGGAAAAAATAGAAGAGATCGAAGAGAAGCAGGCGCGCAAGATCTCTCGCAAAGAGAAGCTACAACTCAAGGATGACGTGATCGCCTCCTTATTGCCTCGCGCCTTTTCTCGCACCCGCAAAGTGTATGCGTATATCGCCCCTAAAGAAGACTTGTTCATCGTTAATACCAGCAGTGCGACTGTGGCAGAGGAGTTCATCAATACTCTGCGCGAAAGCCTCGAAACCCTTCCAGTGACCTTGCCTGTGGCCAAATTAGCCCCTGGCGATATCATGACCCGTTGGGTAGAGCAGCAGAGTGCCGCCGAAGGGTTTAGCATCAACCAAGAGGTCGAGCTGTTTAATCCTATGGAAGACAGCAATGTCGTGCGCTGTAAAGGGCAGGATTTGGCCACTGAAGAGATTCAGGCGCATCTAAGTGCGGGCAAACAGGTGAAGAAGCTAGGCGTGCTTTGGAACGACACTTTGAGCTGTGTGGTTGGGGCCGATTTGGGCATCTCACGACTTAAGTTCGAAGATATGATCCTTGAGAAAGCCGAGGAGTCTGATGCGGAAAGTGCCGCTCAGCAATTCGATCAAGACTTTGCCATCATGAGCCTAGAGATTAGCAAGTTTATGAAGTCGTTCGCCGCTGCCTTTGGGGGCATTGGCTGTGTAGGCGATGATAGCTAAGGGTTAATGCAGGCTAGCAAAGGCCTCATCGACAAACTCTTGTAGTTGTTTGTCATCCCCATTAGCGCGTGAGTAAGCCCGCAGGCCCATTAGCTGGATCTGCAGAAAGCTGGCCATGCGCTTTGGGTCTCTGTTTTTATCGACTGTTCCGTCTCGTTGAGCCTGCACTAGCAGCTCAGCGAAGGCGTTCTCAATACGCTTGAGATGACCTTTGGCCTCTTCCAACAACTCCCCGTTCTCCTCAGTCAGCTCTGCCACTGTTTTGGCGAGCATGCACATATCACTTGGGCTGTCAGAGGCTGGTCGGCAAACTACGCTGGTCATAAAGGCTTGCAAGGCCTCCAGTGCTGGCATTGTTTCAGCATAGCCCGCTAGGCGCTCTAAGCTTGACTGTGCGTAACAGCGCAGCGTCTCTTTGAATAGGCCTTCCTTACTGCCAAAACTCGCATAGATGCTGCCAGGGCGCAGGTCGATGTGATCCTGGATGTTGCGCATGGACGTGGCATGAAACCCTTTCTCCCAAAACAACTGTGTCGCTTTTTGGATAGCTTCTTGTCTGTCGTGTCTTTGTGCTTTCACGAAAAGGCCTCTGATCGATGATTTGAGCGATTGTTCAATTTTAGCTTGAACAGTCGCTCAAGTCTAGTTACTATGCGCGCATTGAACAAGTGTTCAAGCAGATAAATCAACCCAGACAGACGATTGGAGACAAAATGACCAAGCTAACGATTCATGACCTAGAGACAGCCCCAGAGCAAAGCAAACCGTTCCTTGAAGCATCATTGAAAGCCAATGGACGCATCCCAGGCCTACACGGTGTATTGGCAAGCTCTCCGGAGCTGCTAGAGGCGTATCAGGCCTTGCACAAACTGTTTGTCGCTTCTAGTTTCGATAACGAAGAGCTAACAGTGGTATGGCAAACGATCAATGTAGAGCATGAGTGTCATTACTGCGTTCCTGCACACACCGGGATCGCCAATATGATGAAGGTAGACCCAGCGCTTACCGAAGCACTGCGTAACAGCACAGCAATGCCTACGGAAAAGTTACAAGCTCTACACGACACGACGTTAGCTATCGTGCGCCAGCGCGGATATGTCACCGATGATCAAGTGAAGGCATTCTTTGCGGCAGGGTACGAAGAGCGTCAATTGCTAGAGATCATTCTTGGCTTGTCGCAAAAAGTGATCAGCAACTATGTGAATCACATTGCTGAGACGCCAGTGGATAAAGTGTTTGAAAAGTTTGCGTGGACTAAAAGCGCGTAAGTTTGGATGGTTCGGGCTGCGGCGGTTGCCGTGGCCCGGATTTTTGCGGACGATCTGATTGACCTTGGTTTTGCTCACCACTCACATTGCGTGTACTTGGATTCAAGACAACGCGTAGCTAACTCCTGAACTCTGTCTCGCGTTTCTGCGTCTAATTGCCCGCTGATTAAATCCCGGGCTTCTATGGCATCTTTCTCGCCTTGGGCCGCTGCGATGTAAGTCCATTGATAGGCTATCTCTACATCCTGTTCAACGCCTTGCCCTTGTGAGTACAACAAGCCCAAGGATAGTTGCGCTTTGGCAGCCCCTTGTTTCGCGGCTTGGCGGTACCACATAGCAGCTTCAACATAGTCCTGCGTTACTCCTTCTCCTGCTGCAAACATATCTCCCAGCATCATTTTTGCAAAGACATCTCCTGAGTCCGCTCGAGTTAAAAGGTCATAGGACTGACTCAGGGTAGGGTTGCAGAACAGCAACATCGCAGCAGTAAAGGTTAAGCAGTTTTTCATCTCGGCATACCTTAAATTTATTTTATATCTACCTGGGATCTTAGAGAGTTTTGGGCTGTATCGGATAGAGTGAAATTAATGTTTGGTGCCCCGGAGTGGATTCGAACCACTGACCTGCCCCTTAGGAGGGGGCCGCGCTATCCAGCTGTGCCACCGGAGCAAAGGTAGGCTTGTAACGAAGTCTGGCTTTTGGATAGGCGGCGGATTATAGCATGTGGGGTGTTGTGGGGTAGGGGCTTTCGCAGACAAGGCAGCACCTGTGCAGTTTATTTCAACTTAACTGATGCATATGGTGCCGTGGTAGTTTAGGGATGGCAATTGTTAAAGTGCGATCAAGGGGGAGGCCCCCTTGATCGTTGGTGAGCTCGTTTATAGTCCTGCTCTTATTCCTACCGCTAAGATTTGGTTCTTAGAGCTTTG
This sequence comes from Gammaproteobacteria bacterium, assembly GCA_051252515.1. Lineage (GTDB taxonomy): Bacteria > Pseudomonadota > Gammaproteobacteria > Pseudomonadales > Pseudohongiellaceae > UBA5078. The sequence goes on along the minus strand of JBPOFS010000007.1, from coordinate 44,540 downwards.
GCTTGACCATGATGTGCCTACTAAGCTTCCTGGATTGCCACCACTTAAGAAGTTAAGTGGTACCCAGCCCTCAACCAAGATCGCCTCAGAGAAGAGATTGACGCTGGGATTTAGAAAGTAGGAGGCTCCTAAAACAAGCTGATCCTGCTTTTCCCAATTTGAACCTGACGGGCCGGCTTTGTAACGGCTAAACTCTAATGAAAAGTCTACTGGATTTGATAGTCCCAAATCTTTGGAATGCTTTCCACCTACCGTAAGTGTTTTGTTTTTCGCTGCTCCAAATTGAGGCATGTATGGGTTGAACGTGCCCGGCCATTCCTTCAAAGTTTGGCCATATTCAGCGAGGAGTTTAGTGTTACCGTTCTCGTATAACGCATAGACTGCAGCCGCGTCGTTGTTATCTAGGCATGGGTTAAAGTGAACAACGCCCTGTGGAGCTTGATTTCGTGTCACGCCAGGAATGAATGTAGGGGTTGTATGCGCGCTGGCGGGAGTATCGACATATTCTTGACAATAACTAGTGCCATATTGATAGCTGGCGCCAATTTGTAAAGTGGCATCATAGTCGAACTGAGTAGTGTAGCTGGCATCAATCGCGAAATTATTAAGCTTTGAGGGAACGTTAGTGCGACCCACAGGAGTGTTAGCATTGCGAAATTGTGCACCGCCCTGTATTGCCATTGCCCTTAAGTGTAGGTTGTCACTGGAATACCCTAGCAAACCGCCATAGGCTAGCCCTGCAAAAGAGTGCCAGTTAGTGGAATTGGTGAAAGGGCTCACGGTGTCATTCAAACCAAATGGAATATCCATTTTGCCCAAAGAAGCATAGTAAGGCGTTTTGTTGAGGTCACCCCAAAGCACATAAGCTTTGCTGACATTGACGTTGTTTCGTGGCAGGCCTGTGATCGTTGAACCTGCAGCGAAATTCTGCTCAGGGTTGTGGAGTAGTTCCACATAAGCCGTCAGGCTCTCTGAGAGCCGGGCAGTCATATTGATATTGACGGAGTGTATAACCGCTTCAGATGAGTTTTCACCTATCTGGTTTGCTGAAGTTGGGTGACGCATTAGCCAGCCAAACTTAGAGTTTTCATTCGCGTTTTGGTAATCAGCCAGTGCAGTGACCTGTCCCCCTAAAATTAATCTGCTGCTGAGGGTATTGTCTTTTAATGCCTCTAACTGGTACTTCTGTTTGGTATTGGTGCGGACATTGGCAGCTAGCATATTGTAGCTATACTCGGGATTGTGACCAATGATGTTAGTTAGGGTGGAGCGAGATTCGGTTGCTGCTACTGGCACTGTGTCTTCTGCTGCGATTGCAGCTTTTAACCGCGCATTTTCAGCTTCGAGAGCGCTAAGTCTTTGTAATATAGCTTCAATTTCGGTACGACTGACATCATCACCTTGAGAAAATGCAAACTGTGTATTCACTGATAGTGCGGTTGCGCATGATAGTATTGCTAGCTTTTTTATTGTTGCCATGAACCTTATTAGCCCCTATGTTTCAAAAAAAAGCGCGCATTATACATAGATGTCTATAAGGGAGTCACTAAAGTGGCGGGCAGGGCAGCGCAATATCCAAGGTGTGCAGGATTTAATCTGGGTTTTAGATTGGGGGTGTTAGTGATTTAGGCGGGACGATTGCCTTTAACTCGTTAAGATGATTGGTGCCCCGGAGTGGATTCGAACCAATGCCCTGCCCCTTAGGAGGGGCGCGCTCCTACAGGGGGGGGGGCAGAATGAGTCGTAGGGGCTCAGCTGGCGATCTTGTTGTTTCCGACTTCTTCTCGGCGACGCTTGATGGCCATGGTCTTGGCTTTTTTGTCACCATACTTGTTGATGGAGAAGTAAGCGTTGCGTTGACGGCGCTTGCCGTCGGCGTTCTCTTGCCATGTGGCTACCCAAGCGTGATCGCTTTCGGAGTAGCTGACACCGATTTCGCCGGAAGAGTTGAGGGGGGAGACCTTACGGGGGCTAAACTTGGTAAATGGCCAGTTTTCGCCGTAGATCTTTTTGCCTTCTTCGTCGCGTTTTTTCTTCGCGGCTGAGATGGCTTTATCCTTGCCTCCGTGCTTCTTGAAGGGAAAGGACTCTTGAAAGCTCTTTTCGTCGTATTTAATACGCACCCACGCACAGTTCGTACCGCGCGATTCGATAATGCTGATGTGATGAAGCGGATCCAGTTTTTTCACAAAAACCTCTCTCTCGATTCAAAAACCCATCACTTAAAGGGTCTTTTCCGTTATACCCCGGTTTCCTTGTTGCGTATTTCCTATTGCACTAGCTTAAAGCCTTTGACCCATGTGACAGGCCATATGTTGAATCACGCCAGGCTTTTGGCAGGCGATCTTCGCTATCTTGTATTCATAATCCTTTGCCGCAGGGTCCAGATTCACAGCTTCGCCTATGGCGGCGCTTAGATCTGCTTCGGCTGCCTGCCTGGTAAGGTAGGGACCCGAAATATTAACCTGCAGTGTAGGCTCGTTTGGTGCTGTTGCAATAATATAGAAATTTTCAACGTTCATTGCTGATACTGTGCTGATCTAAGCAAAGGTCGGGGTGTGGCCTTTGTTCATGGCTGGAGTTTTTGTTCCAAGCCTGTAGATCAGTTTTTTCTCCTTCTGGAAGTGAGAACGGATTTGTGGCCGTTTTCTTACCCCATGGACTAGAATAATTTAAATACGATCCATGTACCGAAGTGGATAGTCACAGATTAAGGCATTTTGGCTGAATCCAAGCTGAACTCATTGCCCAATTGCGGTTAATCTCTACCCCTTGACAGAGCGCGCATTATCACGCTTTCCATTGCCGCTAGATAGACCTTAATGGGTAAAAATTGGGTGCAATTGTACGATTTACGCTTTAAATCTCACTTTTCTCATACCAACAGAGCTTTATTTGCTTATTTATGTTTTTTTGGTGGGCTTAGAACGCTCTTTTGCTCCTGCAAAAGTGTAATTTCTTGGTTGCTATCATAGAATCCCTTGCCTCGTATTCGTACCTTTTAGCTGATGTCCCTATGAAGAAAATTAGTATCGTCATTCCTGTCTTGAATGAGGCACAGGCACTTCGTCGCCATTTGCCGCTTTTGCAGGATTTCAGAACCCAAGGCCATGAGTTAATCGTCGTCGAGGGCGGGCAGGAGACTGTCGCTGAGGATGAGTTTGCCCATTGGGCCGATCAATGGCTGCGCAGTGCGCCAGGGCGTGCCACGCAAATGAATACAGGGGCGGCGCAGGCAACGGGCGATGTCTTATTGTTTTTACATATCGATACACAGCTGCCAGAACAAGGGCTAGCACCGGTTGCCAAAGCATTTGAACAGTTGCGGCATGTGTGGGGGCGCTACGATGTGCGCTTGAGCGGCAATAAAGCGGCCTTTCGTGTGATCGAGTTTATGATCAATCTTCGCTCCCGAGTCTCTGGGGTGGCAACCGGGGACCAAACGCTGTTTATACAGCGCAGCGTGTTTGAGCAGATCGGTGGCTTTCCCGATGTGCCCTTGATGGAAGACGTGGCCATCAGCAAGCTGTTGCGAGCCAAGGCGCCTCCGGTGTGCTTGCGTGAGAAGGTAACAACGTCCAGTCGGCGTTGGGAGAAACACGGCGTGATGAAAACGGTGTGGTTAATGTGGAAGATTCGCCTGCTGTATTTCTTCGGTGTCGCCCCGGAAAAGCTTCGTGATTTATATATGGGCAAAGCCAAGTAACTCATTCAATGGATCAGACAATGTCATATCAATACCCTAAGGCGCGCTTGGCGTTATTTGCCAAAGCCCCGGTGTTTGGGAAAGTGAAAACACGCATGGAAGGGGCCTTGGGGAAGGAGGGGGCTTTGGCCCTGCACAAGGCGCTGATTCGCTATGTGTTTCATAATCTGACAGACACCCATTTAAGCCCAACCACGCTGTGGATTGCCACGGATGGGGCTCCTAATAAACCGAATGCATTACATGATGAAGTGTTTGTATCACTTTGTAATATAAAAGATATACGCAATCAAAGCGGCGCGGATCTAGGGGCCAGAATGGCGTTTGCTGCCAAGCAGGCCTTGGTCGATGCAGAGTACGTGGTATTGGTGGGGGCCGATTGCGCATCGGTGGATGCACAGTATCTGAGCTCGGCCTTGCAGGCACTTGAAGGTGGTGAATCCATCGTGTTTGGGCCCGCCGAGGATGGAGGCTATGTGCTGCTAGGATTACGAGTGGTGCCCGATTGTTTGTTCGAAAATATACAGTGGGGAGAGGCGTCAGTGTTAGAGGCAACACGACAGAATTTAACGAGTGCTGGCATATCGTGGCATGAATTGGCGCCACGCTGGGATGTCGATCGGCCTGAGGATTTAGAGCGGCTTAAGACCTTGCAGCCGCCATTTCCTGAGTTGGATTATTAGACGAGTTCTTCGCGCTGTACGAAGGTCACGAAGCGATTGACGATGTATTGAGACGCGCGCGGAAGGTCGATGAACCGGCAACCGCACATGGTTTGATTACGTTCTTTGCTGTATTGGAAGTAGACGATTTCGACTTCGCACTCAAGCACCTGCTCTTGCACATGGATATCGATAAGGACGTTGAATTTTTCCATGGGGCCAAAGTCTGGCTTCACTTCGCCAGGAAACCCAACCCGTATTCCCGTCGCCGACATATTCAATATGCGGCCAAAGAGGTTCTCTTCGCGCTCTAGCGTACTAAAGCGTGCCGTTGTCTTCATGCCACCAGGGATATAGGCGCGAAACGCCTCGCGGCGCTGCATATAAAGCATTTTAGCGGGAAAGGGGACTTGGTAGTAGATACCATCGGCATTGCTCAGTGTGCGCGCGCTGACGAGGTCTTTGGCGTGCACTTTGATGCCGTGAATACTGGCTCGTAAACTGAATTTCGTGCGTTCATCAATCTTTCGGTGGCCATCGCGAGGGGTTACTTCGTCAATTAGGAAGTAACGCTCCTGGAGATTGGCTTCCAAAATCATAGTGTTATAGAGCTGCGCACTGCCATCGAATTGAAGGTTAACGAGGCTGCGTTCTGTTTGTAGCGCCCTCAAGACACTGTAGATGTCACCAGCGCCATAATAATAGCGATCTGGTCCGTCGTTTAAGGCCATGTAATTATCTTGTCAGCTTCAGGCTTTTGCGATGGCCTGTGAGTTAGATGTAGCGCTGGAATCTCCGTGGCTTGTATACACACCAGGCTGGGAGCTTTTCCCTTGCATGATGTCGAGTAAACGCCTGTTGTTCAGCTTGCTACGGTGCACAATCACACCATTTATATTAGTTAAATCAGAGCATTGCTGGAGGCTCTTTAATAGATCCTTATAAAGAGTGGCCAAACCGTTTTGCGTGCAAAAGTCTCTTAGGGCTCCATTGTCCGTGGCCTCGCCGAAAGAAGCCAGAATTTTTTGCCTCGCATGGTCGTTCGCTTCGATATCGGCCAATAAATGCGCCTTCTCAATCAAGGTTTCACTCAAAGCGCCGATATTACGTTGCTCAAGCTGCTCGCGCTCGCAGCGCAGCAAGTTCTCAAGTTTAGAGGAGTTGATTAAGTCTTTTTCTAACAATTGTTGCATGGAGTTTATGCTCATTTGGAGCTCCCATTGGCAACCTTTAAGGTGCCGGCCATTGTAAACACACGAAAATCACGGGCACACAGGTGCTGCCGTGATGACTTTTTTTACTACTAACTAAAAGTCTGGTTTATAGATCTGCTTCTAAACCGAGGATTTTTTCCGCGACTTGACTGAAGTTGATCTGATATTGGCCGTTGGCAATTTGATTGCGGAGTTCGGTCACACGTGACGTATCCACATCGGGAAGTTGGCTGATGTGAGCCTCGAGGCCCCGCAGATCGACAGCCTGAGAACTGATGTGCACGGTATCATTGCCCGCAGATGGCGCCGACTTTTGAGACTCTGCGTTGCTGATCGATACAGGCGAAACGCTGCCTATGCCGCTGCTACGCTGCTCGGTCGGGGTCTGTGTTGCATTGCTGCCTATTGTGCTTACAGTCATGACTTCATACCTTGATTTGCAGGGTGTGCTTAAGAATTCATGTGCCGCGTTAGCGGTGAAACATGTCTATCTTAATTACTCTCCCTTTAGTTGGCGACCAATATCAAAGAAACTTTAGAAAAATTTCGTATTAATTGCGTACTTAAAATCCTACCTTTGCTTGTCCATAACCTGTTACTACCGCTTGGACGGTTCTTTCAGAGCTACTATTTCTTACATTTATCTGTGCGCCTAGCTCTCCGCTTTGCAAAGCGACGCCTTGTTGACGTATCTCAACGGTGCCGGCTTGTGCGCTTAGAACCACTGTATCGCCTCGTTTTACAAGGGTAGGGGCCTCTAGCGACTCTTGCACCAGGGTAGCGTTGGCTGGCATTGAGCGTTTGAGTTCCATGCCGATCGCAAGCTCTGGCGATTGGATATAACTGTAGCGCAGTGTCGAGACGTCAATTTCTTGATAGCTGAAATCGGATTCGCTGATGATCTCCCCTCTGGCTAATGGCCGGGTGGTCGTCAGTACCTTTTCATAGACACGAATATTGGCAGGCAAGTACTTCGTCCAAGGGGAGGTACCGTGACACTCCACCTTAACGTTGACGCGTCCAATAGCGCGTTGGTTCTGATTGATCGATGCATAAAGCGGTTGTTCGCATAGGGCGAGCGGGAGCCGAGGGTCAATAGCACTAATGTCGATATCGACACGACGAGTGCTTTCTTCTGGGTCGCGCTCGTTAACTGCCCGTAATTCGTCTGCTGTATAAAAAGACTCAACATATTCACGCACGGCGTGTTGAATTTGTTCATGCCCTGTTTCGGCAAAGACAGATCCAGCGGCCGTCATCGCGCATAGCCCCAGTGTTAGCTGCGCTAGTGTGCGTTTTGCAATGCTTGTGGGTTGCCAATCCTTCATACCTATTCCTTTCTATATGCGCTCTGAGCGTCAAAACGACTCAGAGGCGTCAAAAAAACAGCGCAAATTGATGAAATAAACAACTTTTTGGGCTGTTTGTGCCATTTATACGTGACTTGCTGATTAGTGAAGCAATTTGTGTGCCGTAGTTGTAAGACCCTCTAGCGTAGGGAAATGTGCCGCCGTGATTCCAATACAGCGAAGCCTTGCCGCTTTTTGCGGAAAGGGCTTGCCGATCTCCGGAGTTTTTCCGTAATAGGTATCATAACTTGTTGATTAATATGATTTAAAAATTGTGGCATGGGTATTGCTCAATGCTTAGCAAAGCGCATAAACCTGCGGCAACGGCAAACCAAGAGATAGGCACTGAAAATGGCGATTAATTTTAACAACGCATTAGGAGTACACGAGCAAGCATTGCTGCTACGTGGACAGCGTTCGCAAGTTATTGCGACCAACATCGCTAACTCCGACACCCCTGGCTATAAGGCACGGGATCTGGATTTTGCCAGTGTGCTTAAACAACGTATGGGTTTGGATACTGCTGCGACGACATTGCGCACTAGCAATGCCCGTCACATCAGCGACCCGTCTGTCAGCATCGGTAACGGCCCGGTGCGCGAAGAAGCCTTAATGTATCGCACACCGTTGCAGCCATCACTGGACGGCAACACTGTTGATGAGCAGCTAGAGAACGCTAGTTTCGCCCGTAATGCTTTAGAGCATCAGGCGAGCTTCCAATTTTTAAACGGAAAATTTTCCGGAATGATGAAAGCCCTGCGCGGAGAGTAACGATGAGCTTAATGTCCATATTTGATATTTCAGGTTCTGCGATGAGCGCCCAAAGCGTGCGTTTGAACACGACGGCTAGCAACATGGCTAACGCTAACAGTGCAGCGGCAAGTCCTGGCCAGGTGTATCGCTCGCGCCAACCTGTGTTTGCCACGATCCAAGCGCAAATGCTCAATCAAGCCAATGCCAATGACTTTGCTTTCGACAATGAAGGTCAAACCGGTCTAGGCGTGCAGGTATTAGACATCGTCGAATCAGATGCCCCTTTTCAACAACGTTACGAGCCTGAGCATCCAATGGCCGATGGCGAAGGGTATGTCTATTACCCCAACGTCAATATCGTTGAAGAGATGACAAACATGATGTCCTCATCGCGCTCGTTTCAAGCAAACGTCGATGTGATGAACGCCGCCAAAACAATGATGCAGCGAGTACTGACACTAGGTCAGTAAGCAATATCCAACAAACAAAATTAAGAGTAGAGCGTCACTAGGAGACCCTCATGAGTGAAGTCAGCAGCAGTAGCAGCGCATTAAGCCAAGTGCTTTCGGATTACTCCCTTACTAAGCAAGAGGGAGAGACGGAGAAAAGCAATGAGATGGGACGTGATGCGTTCTTGAAATTGTTGGTAGCGCAATTGGAGAACCAAGATCCAACTGAGCCACAGGACAACGGTGAGTTTGTCTCGCAATTAGCGCAGTTCTCGTCTTTGGAAGAAGCGCAGAAGATGTCGACTAGTTTCGATAACTTCTCTTCGGCCTTCCAGTCTTCACAGCATCTGCAAGCGACTTCATTAGTAGGGCGCCCTGTGCACGTAGCTGCAGACAAAACAGCATTGATGGACACGGGCGGCATTAGCGTGATTGCGGACATTCCACGCAGCACTGACTCTGCCGTACTAAGCGTGTATGACCAAGCGGGTTCATTGGTTGATAGCTTCAACCTTGGCCCACAAGAGTCTGGACGCAACGAATTTATTTGGACAGGAACCGACGCGAATGATCAGCGTTACCCAAGCGGCGAATACAGTTTCCGCGTGGCAATTCCTCAGGGGGATGGCGCAGAAGCTGTGCCGACTTTCTTAAGCGCTAATGTGAACAGCGTGACGATCGAACCTGGCGGCTCATTGACTTTGAACTTAGCAGGGGTGGGTCCAACACCGTTGTCTGAAGTAATCCAAATCAACTAATGCGAACGCAAAAACGAATTCTGAATAACGGGGTGACATCATGAGTTTCAACATCGGTTTAAGCGCACTAAATGCAGCACAGGAAGAGATCTCTGTGACCGGTAATAACATTGCTAACGCAAGCACGAATGGCTTTAAGTCATCGCGTACAGAATTTGCAGATGTGTATGCAGCATCGGTACTCGGCGGTGGCGTTGACCAGGCTGGCGGCGGTGTAGCGGTGCAGAACATTGCCCAAAACTTCTCGCAAGGTAATATCTCTTTCACAGATAACACACTTGATCTGGCGATCAACGGCAACGGATTCTTCATCCTTAACAGTGGCGATGGTGGCACTGTGTATACGCGTGCTGGTGCGTTTGGAACTGATATTAACGGCAATATTGTCAATAGCCTTGGGGAGAGACTGCAAGGTTATGCCGCTACCTCAGACGGCAAAGCGGCAGGCAGTGGCCCACTGACTGACTTAGTTGTCACCACTGGTGAGATCTCTCCACAAGCCACAACTTTAGTTAGCAGCCGTATCAACCTCGATGCCTCTGCAGGACCTTCTTCAGTCGTGGGTAGCAAGGTGTTGTCTAACGCAGGAGCGTCAGGTGCCCCTCAGTTAGGCGTTCGCGTTGCTCAATCGGCAGTAGTGGGCGGCAAGATCTCTACAACGGGCACAGATTTCTCTGGTACCACGGCGGCGACAACAACAGGCGCCTCTAACGTATCAGGTGGCCTAGCATTCAATACGGCGGGCGGTGCACAAGGATTCTCTATCAGTGTTAATGGCGGCGCGTTTGCTGCCATCGATCTTTCAGGTGCTGACGCGGCCGACGGCGCAGCAGTGATTGCCGCTGTCGATGCAGCGTTAGTCGCAGCGGGCTTTACAGCCGCGAATAGTAATGCCGTGAATGTCACGCTTGCTAACAACCGTGTTGTGTTAACAACGGCCAGTACTGGCGATAATGCTCGTATCAACGTCACGGCCGTGCAAGGACTTGCCAGCAGTGTTGTGTCGGCTGTTGACGTACAAGGTAAAACAGCACCGCCCACGGGCTTCACAGTGACTTTGGACGGATCTTCAAAAGCGATCGTCATCGATAAAGACTTCACTAACTCTGGCGCCGCGGCGTTAGCACTAGGCGGCGGTGCCGGCTCTGGTAACGAAGCCTTGGAAGACTATATCCAAGCGCAAATCAACACGAGCGCTAGCCTGCTTAACAAGGTAACTGTCTCGATTGATGCCGCAGGCAAGATACTTTTCGAAACCACAGCAGCAACAAATCAAGAGCTCACGATCAACCCGCTAACCTCTGCTACGGGCGGTATTAATTTTGATCAAGTGGTGACCTTCTCTACGGCGCGTCGCGAAGGGACATTGGATACGACTAAGCTTGATTTTAGTGCTCCTGGTGAATCTGAGTTCAATATCATAGTGGATGGCCAAACTCTTACGATTACGCTTGATGACAATTACACCGCGGGCGGGGCTCCAAGCATAGTCTTGGGTCAGTTTACCGAATCGGGTGTTGAGGCACTTGAGGATTATATTCAGAAAGAAATCAATGCCTCGACTCTGCCAGGCAATGTGAAAGTGTCAATCGCGGCCGATGGAAAATTTGTATTTGATATTACCGACACCGCATACACCTCGCTTAAAGTAGAAAGCTCTAGTGTGGCGGCAAGCATTGCCGGTGGAGTGAACGTTAATAGTGGCTACGATTTCACGGGCGATAACTACACCTTCACGATTGCTTATGACAATGGGGCTGGGGTTGTTACTTCCAATCCCATCACACTGGATCAAGACTACGACTCGGGGCAAGAGTTAGTCGATGCCGTGCAGAATGCGATCAATACCGACACTAACTTCGGCTTTTTATTAGGGCAGGAACAAGTCAAAGCGAGCATAGACTCTGCTACTGGTAACTTGGTTCTCAAAACCGTAGCTACAGGCCCTGATTCGCAGTTGAATGTTGTGGTCACAACGCCTGCGGCAGGCCCATACGTTGTGGGTAACCCTGGGGCTGCAGTCGATGGCACAGGCCCCGCGGTGGATTTTGCTAGTGCCGCGACATTCACTGGCAGTGAATTGAACAACACGGGTAAAAACGCGATTGGCAATGGTTACGCAGCCGAAACCATTGAAGTGCTCGATAACACGGGCGTTAAACAATTGGTCACTATTGAGCAAGGGGCGACGGCGAATGCGGTTGCTCAGAGATTCTCAAACGTGGCCGGGATTACAGCGACAGCATCAACGGTCGCCTATATCACCGCTTCAAACAGTGGTGACCCAGAGAATAAAGGATCTGAGACTGCGAATGTTGATCCTAATCTACCGCTAAAGTTCTCGATCAATGGTTTTTCTTTTGAGGCTTCTCAGGCCAATGCTACGGATCGATACACAGAGCTAGAGACACAAATTAACGCCTCCTCTGGCAACCTTAGTGCGCGGGTTGTGACAGATGCGGACGGTAAATCGATGCTTGAGATCACTGAAAACAACGGTGTAAACCTTGTGTTCAGCGGCGGCACTAATGGTCGTGGTTCTATCACTGTCGCGGCCTCATCTCGTGACCCATTAACCGGTGAGCCTCAGTTGGCCACTGGCGTTGCGACTCAGCAGCTATCTAACCTTGCCAACATCAGTGATGACGGTGTGGTGGTCGGCGGTATCGTCGAGTTCACGCTTGACGAAGACGTGGTGATGTTAGACGCAGGCACTGATGCCGCTGGCAACGCGATTGCGACTTCTAATACGAGCATATTCGGCAACATCAGTGATGCGGCGACGCTAACGGGTACCCCGTTCGAGCTCAACAAATTCGATCCTTTGGATGCCGATACTTACTACCGTTCTACGGCTGTCGCGATCTTTGATAGCGTTGGTATTCAGCACACGATGACGCAGTATTTCGTGAAAGAGCGACCAGAAAGCACTGACCAAAGCGGCAGCGTTTGGAGCGTCTACTTCCAGATCGATGGTAAAGACGTAGGGTATGATTCTGGTGCCTTAAACAACGAACCGACGTTGGCCAAAGCCACTTTGCGTTTCACTGAGACGGGTGTTTTTGATCCAACACAGGAACCAATCTACATCACTAACTGGACGCCACTTGATAGCGCAGGCAAGCAATCAGGTGCAGGCCCAGTACCAGGCAACACTACAGTCGCTGATTCAATCTCTAACTCAAATTTCAAGATCGATCTGAGTGATTTGACTCAATACGGTGGTGACTTCTCTGTGCAATCCAATAAGCAAAATGGTTTTGCCAAAGGGCAGTTAACGGGCTTGGATATTGATGATGGCGGTGCAGTATTTGCCCGTTTCTCAAACGGCCAATCAAAGGTTCTAGGCGAGGTCGCATTAGCTAAGTTTGGGGATCAATCTCAATTAGCGAATGCCGGTGGTACGCGATTTACTGAAACAGCTGGTTCTGGTCCTGGCACGGCAAGTGGTGCAGGCACAGCAGGGCTAGGGGTGATTCAGTCCGGCGCCTTGGAAGATTCTAACGTTGAGCTTTCAGAGCAATTGGTGCAATTGATTGTGTCACAGCGTAATTTCCAAGCAGCAGCTCAGATCATTGAAGCAGCTGATACGACTACGCAAACAATCATCAACCTGTAATTTGGAAACACTAAGGGGATTCGATCATGGATAAGGCACTTTATGTAGGCATGAACGCCGCGTCACAGAACATGTACGCACAAGCGGTTAATGCCAATAATCTAGCCAACGCAAGTACGGGCGGCTTTCGCTCTGACTTTGCTCAAGCTAGAGCCTTACACGTGGTCGGTGACGGTTATGCTTCACGCGCTTATAACCAAACTGAAACGCCAACCTCTGATTTCACACAAGGTCCGTTGCGTGAAACGGGCAATGACATGGATGTGGCTTTACAAGGGGATGGTTGGATTGCAGTCGCCACTCCTGATGGTAGTGAAGCCTACACGCGTGCTGGTGAATTGAGCCTAACGTCATTTGGTGAGTTAACGACAGCCAATGGTCTGCCAGTACTCGGCAACGCTGGCCCAATCGCATTGCCACCTTTCGAGAAAATTGAGATTGGCGGTGACGGTACGATCTCCATACGCGAACAAGGACAAGGCCCACAAGTAATGTCTGTGCTTGATCGCATTAAGCTAGTGAATCCAGAAATTCAAGATTTAGTAAAAGGCTCCGACGGTTTGTTTCGTCGACGCGATGGCGCCGAGGAGATTGCTGATGGCAATGTTCGAATCGTCTCTGGTTATTCAGAAGGCAGTAACGTCAATGTAGTCGATGCGATGGTTGAGATGATCAGCCTTACGCGTAACTACGAATTGAACATCAAGATGATGCAGACGGCGGAACGTAACTCAGAAGTTTCGTCGCAGTTACTGCAAATCCAATAATCGAATAAAGGTTTAAAAGGAATACATCATGCATCCAGCTCTCTATGTCTCACAAACAGGCCTAAGCGCTCAAGACAAACAGCTGACTAGTTTGTCGAACAACCTTGCAAACGTTGCGACCACTGGTTTTAAACGCGATCGAGTAGTGTTTGAAGATTTGCTTTATCAAATCTATCGCCAGCCAGGCGGCAACTCAACTCAAGACACGGTGTTGCCATCGGGTCTGCAGATGGGTACTGGTGTGCGCACAGTGGGCACGCAGAAGATGTTCACACAGGGTGCACTGCAAACCACAGAAGAGCCTTTGGACGTTGCGGTTAATGGTCGTGGATTTTTCCAGATTACGATGCCTGATGGCACTGCAGCTTACACGCGTGATGGTCAGTTTCAACTAAGCTCAGAAGGCGAGCTAGTGACAACGAGTGGCCTAACGGTAGCACCGGGTATCAGCATCCCTATTAATGCCAATACTGTGACGATCGGTACAGACGGGACAGTGACAGCGGTGATCTCTGGTGAGACTAGCTCTACGCAAGTAGGTAGCTTAAGCCTTGTCGATTTTGTTAATCCATCGGGCTTGCAAGCGATGGGCGGCAACTTATTCCGTGAGACAGTGGCCAGCGGTAGCCCACAAGAATCAACACCAGGCACAAATGGATTGGGTACGGTAGAACAAGGGCTTTTGGAGAACTCCAATGTCGATGTGGTAGAGGAGCTAGTCAATATGATTACGACTCAACGCGCTTACGAATTGAACTCGAAAGTGATCTCTACTGCCGACCAAATGTTGCAGTTCATCAGTCAGAATCTTTAAGAATTAGAGCGTAAAAACCTCAGGAGTATCGACATGCATACTAGAATCGCCAAATTGAGTGCCTTACTTTGCACTGGGTTGTTGGTAGCGTGTGCTGCAGGCCCAGCGGATTTTCCTGAGCCTAATGACCCGCGTTATGCGCCAGTGATGACGCCAACGCCAGTAGCGCCTATTAACTACAGCGGCTCAATTTATTCACGCAATAGTGCCGTTGATTTGTATCAGCGTCGCGCTCATCGTGTGGGTGATGTGTTGACTGTGAGCTTGAATGAAGCCACGTCGGCCAGCAAATCTTCAGGCACCACGATCAGCAAAGATAACGCAACGGCATTAGGGAATAACAACGTACTAGGCACGGGCTTTCTAGGCACAGGTTTAGATCTTAACGGCGATATCACTAGCAGCATTGATTTCTCCGGCAGCGGTGATAGCGATCAGAGCAATCAGTTAGTGGGCAGTATCACAGTCACCGTGGCGAACGTGCTTCCGAATGGTTTGTTAGAGGTGCGCGGCGAGAAGTGGTTACAACTTAATCGCGGCAATGAGTTTATTCGCATTAGCGGACTCGTGCGTAAAGAAGATATCTCTCCCGACAACTCTATTTTGTCGACACGACTCGCCGATGTGCGTATTGCCTACAGTGGCACGGGCAGTCTTGCCGATTCGAATGAAACAGGTTGGCTGACACAGTTCTTTGTTAGTGACCTCTGGCCCTTCTAAGTCAGGGCGCTTGAATTGCACAAACACTATTTATTGAGTCACAAGCTAGACACCGAGCGATAAGGGAAAATTATGATTATCAACATGCTGAAAATAACAAAGAACCCACTTTTTGTGCTGTTCTTGAGCGTACTGCTCAACGGCTCAGTATTAGTTGCTCCCGCCAGCGCGGACCGATTAAAAGACATCGCTAATCTGCAAGGCGTTCAGGCTAACCAATTGGTAGGGGTTGGTCTTGTGACTGGTCTCGACGGCACGGGTGACCAAACAACCCAAGCACCGTTCACGGCGGAATCTTTTCGCGCCTATTTGAATCAGTTTGGCATTCCATTGCCACAAGGGCAGAGTTTTCAATTGAGCAATGTCGCGGTTGTATCGGTACAGGCCGAGTTGCCTGCCTTCACCAAGCCTGGGCAAACCATCGACATCACTGTGTCCTCTTTGGCTAATGCTGAGAGCTTACGCGGCGGTACTTTGGAGCGTACGTTCTTACAAGGGGTTGATGGTGAGGTCTATGCGATCGCACAGGGCAATCTAATTGTCGGGGGCTTAGGAGTGGGTGCTGCAGATGGTTCTAGCATCACGATCAACGTCCCTAGTGTTGGCCGTATCCCTGGTGGTGCAACGGCGGTACAAGAGGTCGTGACGGCCTTTGGTTTTGGTGACAGCATCGTCTTCAACTTGAAGCGTGCCGACTTTACTACTGCCAAGCGCGTCTCACAGGCTATTAACGAGTTTCTGGGAGAAGGCTCCGCAAATGCACTTGATGCCGTCTCAATCGAGGTTTTAGCGCCCGCAGACCTGCAAACACGGGTCGCGTTTATGTCTGAATTAGAGAACATAGAGGTGGAGCAAGGCTCTGCTGTGGCCAGAGTCATTGTGAACTCTCGTACTGGGACCATCGTCATCGGTGAGCAAGTACGGGTATCGCCTGCGGCGGTCACGCACGGAAGTTTGACGGTTACGATCTCTGAAAGCCTACAAGTCAGCCAGCCCGGCGCTTTTTCTGACGGTGAGACTGTTGTGGTCCCTGATTCGGATGTGGGTATCTCACAAGAGAGTAATCGTATGTTCTTGTTCGATACCGGCTCAAGTTTGTCGGACATCGTTCAAGCTATCAATGCTGTAGGCGCTGCTCCTGGCGATCTCGCGGCCATCTTAGAAGCCCTCAAGCAGTCTGGTTCATTGAAAGCAGATCTCATCGTCATCTAGTTATTTGCCAGAAATCCCGTTTCTGGCATCCCTCTTGCTATAACCCTAGTAGGTAGACCATTAATCATGCAGTTAGCGCCTTTGCGCTAGCTGCAGTGGCAAAAACTGCCGCTTTATGCGGATTTGTCTGAATTGATGTCTCGCCTCTGGCAAATAATTGCCGGAGTCACACACCGAAACCAAGGTTAAGAAAGATGGTCAGTAGCGTCGAAAGTCAATCAGTCTATACCGATCTCTCGGGACTAAACTCGATCTCCAGTCTTGGGCGTAAAAACACGCCTGAAGCCTTGCATAAGGTTGCTCAGCAGTTCGAGTCACTCTTTCTTAATATCATGCTGAAGGCGATGCGCCAGAGTAATGCGGTGTTTGCCGAGGGCAATTTCTCCCAAAGCAATGAGATGGAGTTTCATCAAGAGAATCTTGATAACCAGCTTAGTGTGAGTATGAGTGAGGGGCGTGGTTTAGGCCTTGCCGATGTGCTTTACGATCAAATGATGGGGCAGTACGGCTTAAGCGGTACCTCACGCCAGGCTCCTGCACCACGAGACCTGCGTCCAGAATATGTAGAGCCAGCGACGCAAGAGACGCCAGAGGCTGTGTTCCAAGGCCCAATCGGACAAAGCCTAGAACAATTGAATAGACAAGCGCGCCCGGAAGTTCCGGTGAATAACACAACGCAGCTGCCGCCAACACGAGCGATTAGCTCGCCAAAAGAATTCGTGAAGACGCTATACCCCATTGCTGAAGAAGTGGCCTCGAGCATCGGTGTGGATCCGCGTCTATTACTGGCGCAATCGGCGTTAGAGACCGGTTGGGGTCGGAAGATGATTGCTAAGCCTGACGGCAGCAATTCTCATAATTTATTTGGCATCAAGGCCGATGCACGCTGGTCTGGCGAACAGGCTAGTGTGAATACCGTTGAGTATCGAGACGGTGTGGCCGCCTTGGAAAAAGCGAGCTTCCGCTCCTACGGATCTTACGAAGAAAGCTTCCGTGATTATGTGAAATTTTTGCAGGAAAACCCTCGTTATCAAGAAGCCTTAACGCAGAGCCACGATGCCAAGTCGTTTGCGCAAGGTTTGCAGAAAGCGGGATACGCCACTGATCCAATATACGCGCACAAAATTGATCGCGTCATGAACAGTAAAACTATGCAGTTTGGCTTGGCCGAATTGCATGGCCGGCCACGCTGAGGAAATGTATAAATGGCTAATTTAATCAATACAGCAATCTCTGGGCTCAAGTTGAGCCAGCTGGCACTGTCTGTCACGGGCCAGAATATTGTCAATGCCAATACAGAGGGCTATAGCCGCCAATCGATTACATCGGTGACTACGGCTGCGCAAAGAACCACGGCAGGGTATGTGGGCACTGGTGTGCAGGCCACGGATATTGTGCGCAATACGCAGCAATTTCTTGTTGACCAAGTGGGACGTGATATTTCCTCGCTGAGTAATTTCGATACCTATCTTTCAAATATCAGCCAAACAGATAGCCTGTTAGCGAATCCAAACAGTTCCTTGGCCACGGGGATGGGGAATTTCTTCGCGGCCATGAACGAGGCATCGAATGACCCTGCGTCATTGCTTGGTCGTCAGTTATTAGTGACACAAACGCAATTGCTCACACAAAGCTTCCAGACAATGGAGGCGAAGTTGATGAGCCAGAATGCTGCTATCAACACACAATTCGGCACATTGGCTGCCAACATTACGACCATTGCTAGTGACATCGCTAAACTCAATGAAGCAATAGGCAATACCGTCAGTGTGTCTGGCGCACAATTGCCCAATGATCTGTTGGACCAACGTGATCAACTTATTCGTGACCTCTCCGCATTAGTTGATGTGTCTGTGACCCAGCAAGGGGATCAAACAGTCGACGTGTATATTGCCGAAGGGCAAAGCTTAGTAGTCGGCACGACTGCGCGCGAAGTGATTGCGCTTGCCGGTACAGCGGAATCAGAAAGATACGAGATCGCGTTTGTTTCAGGCGGCATTAAGCGAGTGATTACCGATCAAATTACAGGTGGCGAGATTGGCGGTCTGGCTCGTTTTCGTTCAGAGGCGCTTGATCCTGCATTAAGTGCGTTGGGGCGTATTGCTTTAGCCGTGGCCGATGGCATTAATCAACAACAGAAACTCGGCATAGATCTCGAAGGAGAGCTAGGCAATGCTGTGTTTACTGACATCAATGCTCCAGCGTTAATCGCAGACCGTGTACGTAGTGACAGTGGCAATCGCCTTCCCGATGATCGCGTACTCACAGTCCACATCGATGATGTCAGCGCGCTCACTGTGAGTGATTATCAGCTTAAGTTTGAAGGCTTAACTAATCAGTATTCGATCACTCGAGAGTCCGACGGAAAATTGATGACAGAAGGGGTGCTTGGGAACAAGTTGCCGCTCTCTATCTCTATGGATGGTTTTACTCTGACTCTAGAGTCTGGTTCATTTCAATCGGGCGACAAGTTCTCCATTTTGCCCACTAAGACGGGTGTTAGCGAGATCAATGCGTTGATCACTCGCCCTGAAGAGTTTGCGTTTGCATCGCCGATTAGAACCCAAGCTGGGGCTGGTAATTCGGGCGGGGCGTTTATTGTGCCTGGGAATGTCCTCGACATTAATACGCCTACGTTCACGAGTGCACCTGGTGAATTAAGCCCGCCTATTATGATTCGTTTCACTTCGCCCACCAGTTACGATGTGCTCGATTATTCGGACCCTGCAAACCCTATTCAATTGAATCCTCCTTTGTCGAATCAATCCTTTTCTCCTGGGGCAATGAATTCTATTTTCCCAACGGACCCTGGTGGCACGACGATCAGTACGGCGGGTGGTTCGGCAGGGATCATGTCCTTGGGTGGATCAACTAACGGTTATAAGCAAGAGATGCTCACTTTTGTGACATCTGACCCTGTGACTGGGTATAGCAGTGAGCAACGTTTCACCGTTCAACAAAACGAAACTGCCTATGATCTTGCTCAGCGATTGTCGAACCTTTCTGGCGTTACGGCGAACGCAAAATCGCAGTTACAATTATCTAACTTTGTGAGTGACAACGTGGGCACGCCGTTAACGGTGCAATTGAACGGAGTTCACTTGACTGATCCTGCGTTTATTGCCGAAGGTGAGTTTACTGCGCAAGCAATTCCCGATCCTTTGTATGCTGATTTCCTGCGCGATCGAATCAATGCCAGTAGTGAACTCAAAAATTTGGGTATTAGCGCGATTAGTGATGGTGAGACGCTCACCGTTCGCTCAACCACAGGTGTTGACCTTAAGGTCAACGTGGGCGGCAATGCCGGCGACTCGGTTTCTATTCGCGATGGTGATCTGCGCACAGTAGTCGGCAGCACAAGTTTGAAGTTTGGTACGACCATCGGCACCAGTACAGGATTCGATATCGACTTGGGTTTTGGTAAAAAACACATCGCATTGACGCCGGGTACCTTGGCGGCCAGTGAAGTGGCAGAAGCCATTCAATCGGATATCGATGCGGCATTAGGCGCAGGGGTTGTGCAAGTCAAGCTCAATGAGCAAGGCAAAATTGAGATTCAATCGGTAGGCAATAAAAGTGCCGTAACCATCAGTAATGTGACAGCGGCCGACCCACTAGGCTTAACACTCGCAAAAGTGACTGGCCCTGATGCGGGTCCTATCGCCGCCGTGCTTGCTAACGGCAGTGATGCGAATGCAGCCTATGATTTCAGTGGCGCTAATGCGACGACATTCCTATTAGTCGTCGATGGCAGTTACGCCAGCAACATCACCTTAAACCAAAACTATGGGACGGATAGCAGCGCCACGATAGTTGCGGATATCCAAGCACAGATTGATGCCGCTAATGGCGCCACTGGGATTGCTGGACGAGTCGTGGTCGATCTAGACGATAAAGGTGTATTGCGCTTCACGACGACAACAACAGGTGAGTCGGCAAAGGTGAGTGTTGCGGCAAACCCCGGCACACAAGGGCTGCTCAATACGGCTACGGAAATAGGCAGTGATACGGGTGGAACTAACGCCGCGTTGGTGGGCAATGTGTCATTGGCCTCGGGGTTCGACTTTGATGCGAATGGTCCTCATAGTTTCAATATCAACGTTAATGGCAGCGATCCTATTGCTGTTAGCTTGACGGGCACTAGTGCATTGCCGGCTGTGTTTACGGGCGATCAGGATATTGCGGCAGGCGTTAATTTTAGTGTCGGTGCCCACAGTTTCGACGTGGTAGTTAATAATAGTGGCACAGTCAAGACTGTTGATCTTAGTGGTGTAGATACTACGCTTGCCGCGACGCCTAATGATGTGTCGCCTCCCGGGATTGTGACACATGTACAAGCCCGGTTGGATGCGCAATTTGGAGCAGGAATAGTCACTGCTGGTTTAGATTCCAATAATTTCCTAACACTGACCTCCGCCCAGAAAGGGGATGCCGCGAGCTTAGTGCTTAGTAATGGTGTGGGTAATGCAACGGCGATGATGCCTGTGGGCGGTGGCAGTGCGACAGGCGATGAGCAGGGTGCTCAAGGCGTGGCGAACATCATACGCGAAGCTATTAATACAGCGCTCGCCGCTGAAGGATTGGACCCAGTTACTGTCGGCGTCTCGACCAATGGGTTCTTGACCATAGAGTCCAACACCTTTGGGGCAGCCTCTAGTTTGGCGATCACCGATGTGGTGGGGACACACGGAGCGATATTCCAAAGCTCATCGGTAGGCGATGCGTTTACCAACGACTTTACCGTGGGCGGAACATTGGATGTGCAATTAGCTTCCGACATGCGTCTCACCTCAAGTAGTCGTGACGGTTTGTTTGGCGCAGAACCACAAGGCGTTAGCAATTTCATGGGCTACCAAGTCAGCATTGGTAGCGGGCAGGGCGTTAACGGGGCTCCCAAGACCGGTGACAGTTTCGTGATTAACTACAATACGGATGGGACTGCGGATAATCGCAATGGTGCCGCCATGTTGGGTCTCAATACCGATTTAACTCTTTCAAACGGTAATCTCTCCTATCAAGGTGCGTATGGCCAACTAGTCGAGAATCTTGGCATCTTAACGAGCCAGGCACGGCTTAGTCAGTCTGCAAGTGAGACTCTTTTGCGGCAATCCATGGACACCCTACAGGGGGTCTCTGGTGTGAATATAGAAGAAGAGGCGGCAAATTTGATTAAATTTGAGCAGCATTACAATGCCTCTGCTCGGCTTATTACTATGGCGAAAGAATTGTTTGATACGATCGTTAACATCTAAGAACCACACGCTTAGTGTGAGGAAAATACAATGTCTATACGACTGTCCAGTTATCAGATTCACCAGACCGGCCTGAATGGCCTACTGGATATGCAAAAAGCAGTTGCGACCACTCAAGAGCAAATCGCGTCGAATAAGCGCGTTCTTACTCCAGGGGATGACCCTGTGGCCACCACACGCATTTTGGCATTGAAGCAAGAGCTCGCGCTCAATGATCAATACAGTAGCAATCTTTCCACTTTGAGCAATCGCTTGAATCGTGAAGAAGTGGCCTTGATGGGGGTGAGTGATCTCATCTTGAAAGCACAAGAGCTGGTCACCCAGGCTGGTGACGGTGCGCTAAACCAAGAGCAACGTGGTTTCTTGGCAGTGGAGTTGCAAGGCACTATCGATGCTATGGCGCAAATGATGAATACCCGTGATGCTAGCGGTGAGTACATCTTTGCCGGTTTTCAGGGCAAGAGTGAACCCTTTGTGCTTGGAGATGATGGCCGTTATCGTTTCACCGGTGACGAGGGGCAACGCACTATTCAGATTGCTACGTCGACATCCGTGGCCTCTAGTGATTCTGGTTATAAAGTTTTTGTCGATGTTCAAGGTGCCGAGCCTACTATTATAGGGCATGCCAACACGAGTAATCGTGGCAACCCTCCTGCCAGTATCGGTAGCGAGAAAGTGCTCGATCAAGAGGCTTTCGCTGACCTATATCCTGAAGATGTGATTATTGAGTTTCGACCACTGGACGAAGCCACTCCACCGCGACTTACCTATAATATTAGGCAAGTCTCCGATGGACGTATTCTTGTCCAAAATGAACCCTATGCCTCGGGTGATCGGATTGAGTTTGGCGGGGTAGAGGTCACTATCTCTGGGCGGCCAGCGGTTGGCGATAGCTTTATAGTCGAGTCCAGCGACAAGAAGGGGCTGTTAACCGGCCTTGAAGACTTTGTGCTCGCGCTTAATAGCTATGGCGACAATGTGGTAGATAAAGAGGCATTAGCAAAGCAAACTGCGAATGCGCTAACTAATCTGGGGAATGCGCAGACGTCGATGCTGGAAACACGAAGCTCAATAGGGGCGCGGTTGAATCTGGTCGATGCCACATTGTCGAGTAATGAAGACAATAACCTGGCAATTGAGGCGGCGCGCTCGGCGCTTGAAGACTTAGACTATGCCTCTGCCATCAGCCAATTGACGCAAGAAAGCTTTATATTGGAAGCGGCACAGGCGAGTTTCGCAAGAGTCAGTAAACTTTCAATCTTTAACTACATCTAATACAAAGGCTGTTAATGAGAGTAGGGCTTACTCTTGTTGCAGCCTTCCCATTTGTTGCTGGTAGGCGTTGACCGTCTGCTTGGCCTTCTGCAATTTGATCAACTCATCGGCTAATAACTCACGATTGTGCTTTGTGAGCTCAACGATGAGGCGATCGTTGTTCTGAACCATCTCAATCTGCTCTTTCATCTCCTGGGTACGCTCGCGCGAGGCGCTGGCTGTGAAGTACAGCTTGATGAGCTTGTCGCGGGCATTCATCAAAGGGGTTAATGAATCCCAGTCACGGGTCTCCGCAAGCTCCAGCATACTGTGCGATAACTCGAGGATCGTGCCCCATTGTTCGCGTTCAAGTCTTGAGGGTTGGGTCATTTTTGTTCCTTGTTGTTTACAACGATAGAGTCATTAGATTCCCAAAATATATCCCAAAACTGCTAAAGCCCTCACACTTAAGGTCGATACTTCTTGGTCTAGGCGCTCCTCTTTCTTTAGAAGGCAGGAGTACAATGGTCGCAAAGAGCTTTGCCCTTCATAAAAAACTTCATTTTTATGCTAAAGCTTTGAGCATTTTTGTCGTTAACCTTGGTAACGCATAGGACGAGCAGTAGTTATCTCTTCGATATGCGACTCAGTTTAACGTGTACATTCAGGAGTATCAAAGCATGGCTCAAATCATAAACACCAACATCGCTTCATTGAACGCTCAGCGAAACCTGAACAGTTCTCAGGCGGCCACGAACCAGGCTCTTGAACGTCTGTCTTCTGGTCTACGTATCAACAGTGCAAAGGACGATGCGGCAGGTCTTGCGATCTCTACGCGTTTCCAATCTCAGATCAATGGTCTGAACGTCGCCATGCGAAACGTAGGTGACGGTGTCTCTCTAGCACAAACGGCCGAAGGCGCGTTGGGTGCAATGACTGACTCCTTGCAGCGTATTCGTGAATTGGCACTACAGTCTTCTAACGGAACAAACTCCGACGCTGACCGCCAAGCCCTAAACGCAGAAACACAGCAGTTGATTGCTGAGATCTCGCGCGCTGGCTCACAAACAAACTTCAACGGCTTGAACCTACTAGACGGTAGCTTCTCATCTGTATTCCAGGTGGGCGCGAACTCTGGCGAGACTATCAGTGTAAGCATCGGCAAATTGACTGCTGACACATTGGGTGTTTCTTCTAAGTCTGGTGTAACAACTACTGCCACAACTAGCGCTCTAAGCGCTGGCGACCTAGTCATTAACGGTGTAACTATCGGTGCATCACGCGCCTCTGACGACACTGGTTCTACTTCTAACGCAGCTGCTAGCGCCATCGCTAAGGCCGCTGCTGTAAACCGCGCCTCTTCAGAATCTGGTGTAACGGCAATTGTTGATGCCAACTCAGCGGCTGGCTCCGCTATGACTGCAGCAGTGACTTCAGGTACTGTCGTAGTAAATGGCACTTCAATCTCAGTAGATACTACTGGTGATGCTACTTCATCACGTGCGTCAGTAGTCTCGGCAATTAATGCGCAGTCTTCATTGACTGGTGTTACAGCTGTTGACAGCGGCGATGATGCTCGCGGTGTTAGCTTAGTGGCAGCAGACGGTCGCAACATCACCACGTCGTTTACTGGAACTTTGACTGCAGCGACTACAGGTCTGAAAGCGGCAGGTACAGATACTGGTGGCTACACACTTGTTGCTAATAGCGGCGTGAGTGAAATCAATGTATCGGGTGCAGATCTAACTAGTGCTGGTCTATCCGCGGGTACTTATACAGCGGGTGTTGCGACTGTAAGCTCATCAGCACGTTACGCGGATGCACAGTCTGCTGCGGTTTACTCAGCTGCAACTGATATCTCTAGCTTGGCTGCTACTAACTTTGGACAGCTAGCAACAGCTGGTCAAACTGCAACGATTACTTCCTTGACAGTCGCTGCTGGTACTACCTTAGACTTCTCTGGTTTGCCAACAAATGCTGCGATTTCTGGTACTGAAGATTTGAGCGGTTTTACTTCCGGTGATTATAACTTTGCCACGGTAACAGCTGCCGGTTCTGGTACGACAGCTACGGGTGATCAAGATCTATCTGGTGCACTACCAAGCTTCAGTTTTACCCCTGTTGAGTTTTCGGTCACTCTAAACGGCAATACAGCAAACATTGTGCTAGATCAAAACTATGCATCAGCAGCTGCTGTTGCAACGGCAATTGATGATCAAATGGAAGCACAGTTTGGAGCCGGCGTCGCCTCAGCTGTCATCGATACCAATCTTCTTAAATTTACAGACCTCGGTGGTGGTGCAGATTTCACAGGAGGTGCCTTCTCATTCACGGCAGGTACTGCTGGTTCGCTAGAAACGTTCGGATTGGATAATACAACGGTAGTTGCAGGTGTTGAGACGGATAACAATACTCTAAACTTCGATCTAGTGATTGATGGTGATGTTGGTAATCCACACAGTTTAAGTTTAGCTGCAGGTGCAAATACCGCTGCGATTCTGGTTGATTTATCGGCTCAATTGTCCGGGACAGGTATTACTGCGACTCTGAATGCTGATGATCAACTCACGTTTACTAACACCAACTCTACAGGAACTTCTAGTTCAATTTTGCTAACCAATATCACAGGTGACGATGCTGCAGCAGGTGCGGCAGCTCTTGGGATTACAGCTGGAAGTGAGTTTGGAATAGAGGGTACAGACGGTGATTTCACCATCAGTGATGGAACCTACACTGGTGACATTACATTGTCTGGTGATTACAGTCTTG
This sequence comes from Gammaproteobacteria bacterium, assembly GCA_051252515.1. Taxonomy (GTDB): domain Bacteria; phylum Pseudomonadota; class Gammaproteobacteria; order Pseudomonadales; family Pseudohongiellaceae; genus UBA5078. Next base: position 19,242 of record JBPOFS010000007.1, on the reverse strand, counting down.
CGGACGGCGCAGCAGCAACGGCTCTAGAAACAGCGTTGAATAATGGAATTGCTGCAATTAATGCATCAATGAACATTACTGCCTCTGTAACTGCAAATGCTGGCACACTATCTGTTGTCTTTGCCGAAACAGCGAATACTGGTAGCACTGTTTCTGTTAAAACTCTTGACACTGCGGTAGCAACTCGAGATGCAGCTGCTGTATTCTTTACTGGTGGCACGGCTACCAACACTGGCGTATCTGCGTTTGCAGCTGACCAGAACCTTGAGTTCACTGTTGAAGATGCTGATGGAAACACAGTTGCAATCGACATCAATACCAATATCGCTGACGCAGCTGCATTAGCAACTGAAGTTAGCAGTCAGTTAACGAATGGTGGTGTCGCTGCTTTTGCTACTGTTGATGGTAATGGTAAGTTGAATATTGTTTCGAATGTGAGTGGTGTTGCAGCTGAGATAACGGTGTCTGGGACAAATGCCAACGCACAATCAGTCCTTGGTATGGCTGTTGCCGCAGCTACTGTCAATGGTGCTGATGGCTTGTTTGGAACGGATGCATTAAGCGACGGTGACTTGGTGATCAATGATGTTTCGATCGGTGCAGCACGAGCATCTGATGATACAGCCTCTTATGTTGGTGCCGCTTCAAGCATTAAGGAAGCATCTGGTATCGCTATCGCTGCTTCAATCAATCGTGCTACTGGTTCAACTGGTGTCACTGCAACTGCTAATGCAACGTCTGTAGTGGGCGGGGCATCAACAGCTGGGACAGCAGGGGAATCCGGTGCATTAACAGTGAACGGTATCGAAGTGACTTTGACTGTTCAAGCAAATGCAGACGCTAACCGCGCTTCAGCGGTGTCGCAGATCAATGCGGTAGCAGGGCAAACGGGTGTGATTGCAGAAGACAATGGTAGTGGTCTCACATTGACTGCAGCCGATGGTCGCAACATCTCCTTGGCATTTGATACTAACGGTGGTGCAGAGGCAGCAAACTTTGGCTTAGGTGGCAGTAACGTCGGTGAGGCTGACTTTACCGCAACTGCTGCTACAGCAGATCAGGTTGCTGTGACTACATACTCAACAGTATCGCTAAGTTCTGCTGGCTCTATCGAAGTATCAGGTGGCACTAACGGTAATGCTGCGCTAGCAAGTCTCGGTTTGGAGCAGGGCAATTTTGGTGGCGGTGTGTCTGGTCAGTTCTTGACGCAAGTAGATATCTCTACCCAAGACGGCGCCAACGCGGCCTTGGCTGCAGTCGACAACGCTCTTAACGCTGTAAACGGCGCACGAGCTGAACTCGGTGCGATCCAAAACCGTTTCGAGACTACTATCTCTAACCTTGCGGTAACCTCTGAGAACCTCTCAGCTGCAAACTCGCGAATTCTTGATGCTGACTTTGCTTCTGAAGCAGCGGCTCTATCAAGAAGTCAGATTCTGCAACAGGCTGGTATCTCGATCCTTGCGCAAGCAAATGCTGCTCCACAGCAAGTACTATCACTTCTCCAGTAAGTTGATACCTGGTTTAGCCCCCGACTCCTTGAGTTAGGGGGCTAAAACAGATAATCTGCATGCAGGTTTAGATGATTGAGTAATTTTAGAGACGCGTTTTGGAGGCATACCTTGACTGACATCAGTATAACAAGATATCTGCCGACGACTGTCTCGCGAGACAAGGTTAATTCAGTGCAAACCGAGAATAATGATCAAGGACACTCGAGTCTATTTGCAGGAAGCGAAGAAGAAAGACGAGAACAAATGGAAGACGAAAGTACCCTTGAAGCAGGATCCCAGGAAGCAAAAACGAACGAGCAAAAGCTAGATGTAGCAGTCGCAAAACTGAACGATTATGTTCAGACGATTCAAAGGGACATTATTTTTGGCGTTGAACTGGGTGCAGCCGAACCTTCGGTGACCGTTGTGGACAGAAACTCAAGAAAATTAGTACGACAGTTTGGTGGTAAAGAAGCATTAGAGCTAGCAAAAAAACTAGACGCACAAGAACCGATTATTTTGTTCAAGGCGCAAGTCTAACTCTTAACCAAGCTATCGAAAAACAACTCCTTAAACTTTCAGGCACGCTTTTTAGCGTGCCTTTTCTTTTGCCGCAAAAAAAGTACGATTAGCCAATCTCAGCGCTAAGCTCCTCAATACTATCGTTCTCCAGCACATCTCCCGCATTTAACACGGCAGCGCGTATGCCCGCCCGGTGAACAAGGTGGGGTAGCACCAATTTGTTGACAGTACGTGCCAGTTTGCTACAGGGCTCGCACAATTCCATTCCTATACATAAGGCACTGCCAACACGAAACCGTTTGCCCACTAGCGCATTAAGATCAACGCCTCTGGTCAAGATGTTGCGACGGAAGTCGCCCAGTGGGATATCGAGCTCAAACTGGGTGTTGAATGCATCCAGCTCATCGGCACTGATCAGTGTAATGTCTTCTTTGCGTGGCGCTTGCGTATCAATCCCTAAGCTCTGTTGTGCCACAAAATAACGATCTCCAACAATGCCTTGATTAGGGGCGAGGTGGATGGTGTTTTGGCTTTGCACCGCATCATCGGTGTTTGGCGCAATGAATAGGGCGATAACCTTACCTTTTTGCATGGGCTTCTCATTTATTGGGTTTATTTAGGAGCAAATTAGAATAGGCCGCGCAGATATGCAAGGCAAAGGCTTGCGGCAAGGCATTGCCGAGATTGGCAAGGACGTGCAGGGAGTGGGTTCAAGGAAAGCCGTCTATGGCCGATAAACTCTATATAAGACAGTTGCTTGTGATAAACCTTGAGAGATGGCACATAACTTGAATTAGTCATGGAACTGTAGTGTGCAAAGTCACTTTATTGCCCCTCATAAACCGTTTATTTGATTCGCTCTTGGAGCATGCATGGCCTCTATTCAGTCTCTCGGTGTAGGATCAGGTCTACTGACCTCTGATCTCGTTGAACAAATTATTGATGCAGAGCGTGCTCCGGTTGAGGCACGGTTAGACAATAAGCAGGCGATTGCCGAAGCCAAGATATCGGCCTATGGCGAAATCACGAGCGCGTTGTCCTCGTTTGATGGGGTGTTACAAGCACTCAAGCTGCCTTCGACATTCAATGCCAGCACCGTTAGTAGTACTAGTGAATCTACAGTCACAGGTACCGCTAGCAGTTTAGCCGTAACGGGTAATTACACTGTTAATGTAAGCCAGTTGGCGCAAGCACATTCGATTGCCAGTGGTTCTTATGAAGAACTCACTAGTACCGTTGGAACCGGCGTAATGAACTTTCGCTTCGGGACTACAACATATGGTGTTGGGGGTAGTTATGACAGTTTTGAACTGAACGCTGACGCACAGGCAAAAACGATTGTTATAAGTGCCGCAAACAATACTCTTTCGGGTATTCGTGATGCAGTGAATAATGCCAATTTTGGGGTACAGGCGAGCATTGTCGATGATGGCAGCGGTTATCGCCTAGTGTTTAGTGGCAAGAATAGCGGTGCTGAGAATAGTATAGAAATGACGGTCTCAGGGACCGAAGGTTTAGAGGCACTTAATTACAATGCAACTAGTCAGAACGCTACTTTAACGGCGACAACAGCGACTAGCACACTTGATCTTTCTACAGGTGGTGGATTAGACACCAATAGCCTAGCGTTTACACTTGCTTATCAAGGCATCGCTATGGACATAGCGGTGCCTGCAAACGGCAGTATTGCGAACACTGAAGATGCGCTTAGCGCTGTACAAACTGTTTTAGATGCGCAGTTAACTTCTGCAGGGTTTTCTGCTGGTGATGTTATCGCGAAAGCAGACGGTGACCGGCTCTATTTTGAAACAGCTGGGGCGGGTTTCGACCAAGAACTTCAAGTGATTACCGATGGGGCATCCGCTGTAGTGACTGGTGGAAGCGCATTGACTGAGGGTTTTGATTTCTCGGCCAACAATGCCACTTTTGAAATTGCTATCGACAATGGTGTAGCACAAGCTATTACATTGAATACGGCAACGGCCACTCGCCAAGAGACTGTTGACCTAGTCAATACCGCATTGACTAATGCTGGTTTAGATAGCGATGTTGTAGCTAGTTTGAGTAGTGACAATAAATTGGTTTTTACTCGTATCAGCGCTGGGGCTGCTAGTAGCATACAAATCAGCAACGTCGATAGTAGCGGTACAGGAGCTTCTGCAGAGCTTGGGCTAGTCATGGCTGATGTGGATGGCTTGGATGGCTTTGGGCTCGATGACAGTGAAGGGCTAGTGGAGGGTTCTGTACGCCTTACTGAAACGATTGCCGCACAAGATGCTTTGTTTACAGTTAACGGGCTTTCAATCAGTCGTTCTAATAATTTGGTCACAGGCGTTGTCACTGGTACCACTATTAATTTAAAAGGGGTTACGGCAGGACCTGTGACTCTTGCAGTGAGTAAAGATGCTTCGACAATTTCTACCAAAATTCAAGAATTTGTAGACAGTTATAACGGGTTGAAAGCAATAGCGGATGAGCTCACGGCTTTTGATACTACGGCCGGAGATAATGGCCAAGGCAGCTTGCTTACTGGAGACTCAACGTTACGATTAGCAATTTCTGAAATTAATTCAATTCTACGAAAATCTGTCACAGGTCTTACGGGTAGTGTCCGGTCTTTATCGGAAATTGGCATTACTACTAATCAAAACAATAGTTATATGTTGAGCTTTGATAGTGCCAAATTTTCTACAAAATTTACTGAAAACTCCGCTGATGTCCTTTCGATGTTTGCTACTAGTGGAAAAGCCTCCGACACTCTAATTACTTATTCTAGTTCGAGCGCAAGTACGCAACCAGGAACCTATGATTTAGAGATCACTCGTTTAGCGACAACTGGCACGTATGTAGGGCAATCAAATCCTGCGCTAGATGCAGGCAACATCATAATTGATGCGAATAACGATCAATTTACTTCTTTGCTCAATGGAATCTCAGCGGACATTACCTTAGTGCAAGGCACTTACAACACAGCTGAAGATCTCGCGGCACATATTCAAACGCGTATTAACTCAAATATTGATTATAGTAATTCAAATTTTCGAGTTGCGGTGACATACAACAGCAGTGAGCAACGTTTTGAAATGTCATCCAATACCTATGGTTCTAGCTCAAATATTGGATTTGTCGCTGTTGAAGAAGGCATGGCTAATGTCTTAGGTTTGACCTCGCCATTCCAAGGGGGTGCCTTTGGTAATCAGCTTGCGGGACTTAGTACTCCCACTGGATTGTCGAGTGAGAATTTTGATGATGCGGTAGTGCTTAATGCCGATACCAGTTTTGTTCTTTCTATTAATGGTATTAGTAGCAGTGCATTAACGATTCCAGGGAGCAGTGGGGCGCCTGTGACCTATAACTCTCCTGATGAACTAATAGCCGCAATAAGTGCACAAATTAACAGTGCTCCAGCGTTCGCCGCTACGGCAGCACAGACAGGCGTTGGTAATGTTTTAACGGCAGGTCAGGATTTTTCAGCCACTAATTTATCGGTTACGTTGAGCCTTGATAACGGTAGTAGTGAAACGCAGGTTCTTATCGATGGTGATGCCAATTTGGTTTCATTCGGTGGAGAGACTCCAGGGACAATAGAGAACACGTTAGCAGCGGTACAAAGTGCTATCGATGCAACTGCACTTAATGGCTTGGTGACTGCGAAATTAGATGAATCCAACAAAGTTTATTTTGAAACCGTTGCTACGGGGGCAAGTAGTCAAATACAGGTCACGGAGGACGGGGCACCGGGTGTTGATGGTCTCGGTATAGCGGGAACAAATAATCTAGGTGAAGATGCTCTGACAGTCGCGGTTTCCTATGAATACAATTCCGATAGCGAGTTCGGGCGTTTTGTCTTTTCGACAGACAAAGAATCGGATTTCATCTCGATGAGTAGTGTGTCTGCTAATGCAGGAAACAGGCTCGGACTGGTTACTGGGTTTAGTCCTAGAGAATCATCTGTAGATGGTGTCGATGTCGCAGGGACTATCAATGGTGTCGAAGCAAACGGTATTGGACAAACACTCATTGCCGGTTCAGGCAATATTGCGGCATTACCAGGGTTTTATCTGAATACAGCAATTGGCGACCTTTCCACTAGCTCTGTGGCAGATACTTTCAGCCTAAACGTTGATGGCATTCTTAGTGGTCCTATTACACTAGGAACCATCAGCAATACCGATCCAATTGCGGTGGCCTCTTCAATGCAAACGGCAATCAATAATAGTCCCTCGATACTTGCCGCGGGTGTGTCAGTGACCGTTGAGTACGATACCAATACTGGTGGATTTGGCATAATCTCTAACAGTACTGGTTCTTCATCAAAAGTATTGGTGAACAGTTTGAGCGGTAATGCTGCTGGTATATTTGGTTTTGCGACAGGGGCTGGGACTACAGGGCGATCGGGTACCAATGCATCTGGCACTGCCGATGCCGCTTCAGGTATCCGGTTAACAGTGACCGGCGGAGATCTTGGCTCACGAGGCACTGTCAGTTATATCAAAGGCATCGCCGAAGACCTAAGCGTCCTCATGGATAGTTTCTTAGATACTGGCGGTTTGTTCTCGACACGCACGAGCACCTTAACGACAGAGCTCGCAAGTATTGCGGACAGCCGAACCGCCCTAGAAGAACGGATCGCGCGATCCGAAGCACGGCTTCGTACTTCATTCTTAGCGAATGACATTATTATTTCATCGCTTAATTCCACGGCAGATTTTTTAACATCGCAATTGGCAGCACTTGAGGCCTTGGCGAGCGGGACTAACAAAAGTTAGTAACAGATAACAGATTTCACTGAATTTTTATGCTTTATTAGCACTCTTGGAGAACATTATGTACGCAGCACAAAACGCATTAGCGCAATACAAACGCATCAACACGGAAAGTGCGCTAGAAGGGGCGAGCCCGCATCAGCTTATTCAAATGCTGATTAATGGCGCTTTGGAGCGTTTGTCTCAAGCTAAAGGCGCTATTGGGCGCAATGATATGGCGCAAAAGGGTGTGTTGCTTGGTAAGACGGTTTCTATTCTAGGCGGCTTGCAAGACAGCCTTGATACAGAAGCTGATGAAGCGATCACTGCAAACTTGGATAGTCTGTATGATTATATGCAGCGTCGTTTGCTTGAAGCGAACGTAAAAAATGACACCGAAATACTAGACGAAGTGTCAGGTTTGCTGATGACAATCAAAGAAGGTTGGGACGCTATAGCACCAACAACTGCGACTTCTGAGTATGTAGAAGACGAGCTCTCGATTGACTAATGACTGCGGTCGTTGTCTAATCACCGCAAGTTTTGAGTGGTTAATATTTGTGCTCATTGAAGCATAAGTTAAAAGCCGCACATCGCACTCATATTGAGCCCAAACATGCCTACGAACCGTCGTCGGCATGTTTGGGCTCATGAATATAGTCAAACTTGCAACAGATGGAACTGCCTACATTGAATATCGCCGATCAAGGGAAAATCCTATTAATTGATGACGATAAACAGTCCTGTCTTGATCTTAAAATCGTATTGGCATTTCTGGGTCAAACCGTTGAATCGGCTAATTTGAAAAATTGGCAGGACGTTGTTAGCGAGCAGTTCGAATCCCCTCAGACTATTAAGCTTGCCTTGGTGAGCTCTTATCCAGAAGTCGAGCTACAAGCGCTTGTTGACGCTATGGCCACGTTAGATCAAGGCATTCCCATTGTCTTGCTAGATCTGGACGGACAAGGCAAAGCGCTGTCAGACACCCTTCAAAACGCCATTACCTCCATCATTCCTTATCCGCTTAGCCATCAGCCTGTATTAGATGCGCTGCATAAAGCTGAAGTCTATCGTCAGTATTACGAGCGTTTGAGTGAAACGGGCAATGTGCGTGACTACAATATGTTTCGTAGCCTTGTGGGTAAAAGCGCAGAGGTGCAAAAGATACGCAGTGTGATGGGGCAGGTTGCCGATAAAGAGGTGACGATTTTGATCACTGGCGAGTCAGGCACGGGCAAGGAAGTGGTTGCCAGAAATCTGCACATGAACTCGCAACGCGCGGGCAAACCCTTTGTGCCCATCAATTGCGGCGCTATTCCACCAGATTTGCTTGAGAGTGAACTGTTTGGGCATGAGAAAGGCGCTTTTACCGGCGCGATCTCTACACGCATTGGGCGCTTTGAAATGGCCGAAGGTGGCACGCTGTTTCTTGATGAAATTGGTGATATGCCACTGCCAATGCAAGTGAAGCTTTTACGAGTCTTACAAGAACATAGTTATGAGCGCGTCGGCGGCACCAAGACTCTTGAAACCGATGTGCGCATCTTCGCCGCCACCCATAAAAATCTCGAAGATATGATCGAATTGGGGACCTTCCGCCAAGATCTGTATTACCGCGTGAATGTATTCCCCATCGAAATGCCATCACTGCGTGAACGTGCCGAAGACATTCCCTATTTGCTCAATGAACTGATTAGCCGCTTAGAAAGTGAGAAACGCGGTTCGGTGCGTTTTAATAGCAGTGCCATCGAATCACTGTGTCGTCATCCGTGGCCTGGTAATGTAAGAGAGTTAGCCAATTTGGTTGAACGCATGGCGATTTTGCATCCACAAGGCATTGTGGGCGTGAATGATTTGCCAGCGAAGTTTAGGCATTTAGAAGAAGAGGAGATCGTCTCGATGCGATCGTTGCCAGAGCAGGCAGCTCCGGCATTAGATGTTAGTCCCGCCGCTATGACTAATGCAGCCCCTGCGCAGAGTCAGGCGCTGTTGCCATTGAATGGCTTGGACTTGAAAGAGTATCTTGCGAACCTTGAGCGTGATCTTATTGAGCAAGCGCTGAATGATTGTGGTGGGGTGGTTGCTCGTGCTGCAGATCGATTGAATATTCGCCGCACTACGCTCGTTGAGAAAATGCGTAAATATGATTTGCAGCGTAAGAATGAAGATAACGATTAAACGTTAAAGACCAGTGACGGGGCTTCCTGCCATAGTGGCAGACTCTAGTGACAATTGCGTTTCCGTGCCAGAGCTAGAGACTTGCTCTAATCGCACCAACAAATAATCCCAATCCTTTGCAAGCCACACGGTGGTTCTACGGCGACTTTCTGTAGCCCGAACCCGTTCTATTTTAATCGTGTTTAATTGGCCGAGAGGCGTGTTGAGGACTTCTTCAGTGCTAATGCTGTAGAGGTGTTCATCGATCTTATCTTCGTCGACAATATTGTAATTAAACTCTGTCAACCCGCGCTTGGCGATGTCTTGACCGATCTGTACGCTGAAGCTCAATTTGTCGAGAACGCCTTCGTTAAGCGCCACTTCCCATGATTCCTCATCGCTCTGACTGATGGCCAGTGCATTGTTCCAATCGAAGAAGATCTCTTCGCTATTCGCGCCGATACCGGTTTGCACATAACGGTAATGCAGAGGAACTATCTGTGAGTCGTTCCAGACATATTCGCTTGTTTCAGTAACGCTGCCGACATTGGCACCGAGGACAGTCAAAGAGAGGCTGTTCTCTAATGTATATTGCTGTTCGTCACTAATGCTTTGGCGACGAGTTGCCGTAGCCGACATCCCCAAGGCCTTAGCTTGGTAGATTGCTTCGTACGGGCGTGGCTCGTTTGCCTCACTAGTGGCGACAAGCAATATCATGCCTAGGGCTGTCAGGGTTGACGCTATTCTCATTCGGCGTTTTCTCGTAAGCCATAAACCCCTAAGCGGGTGTCATCGAAATAAGCAGCTTGATCCTGCATCTTTAATCTTCCTGTCGCAAACCATGAAACGGCTTTGGGATAAATGCGATGCTCTTGCACAAACACACGTGCTGCAAGAGAGTCTCGATCATCATCGGCTTTGACCGGAACGACGCATTGTAATACTACAGGACCGCCGTCGAGCTCTTCTGTTACAAAATGCACACTCACTCCGTGTTCTTTTTCACCTGCTTCAAGCGCCCGTTCGTGCGTGTGGGTGCCGCGATAGGCAGGCAATAGCGATGGATGAATGTTAAGCACTTTACCGGAGTAATGCTGAACGAAGGCTGAACTTAGAATTCGCATAAAGCCTGCCAACACGACCAAAGAGGGGGAGAACCCATCGATCTCTTGCATGAGGCGTTGATCGAAGCTTTCTCGGTCTTTGAATTCGCGGTGGTCGACAACGCGCGTAGGGATTCCCGCTTTGCGAGCGCGCTGCAAACCGAATGCATCAGCTTTATTGCTGAGCACGGCGGCGATGCGGTAAGCGCCCTCAGAGCTATGGTCGATCAATGCTTGAAGATTGCTGCCGTTGCCTGAAATCAGCACAACAATAGAGCAAGGCTCACTCATCTTGGCGACCCTTGTAATACAACTGATTTAGACCCGTCTGATGATGCTTGGATGCTGCCAAGCTCAAATGCGCCTTGATTATGTTGCTTCAAAATCGCTAATGCTGCATCGCAGTCTTGTGCTGGAACGCACACGATCATGCCAACGCCGCAGTTAAAGGTGCGTAGCATTTCGGAATCTTTAATATTGCCCTGCTCCTGCAGCCAATTGAAGATGGCAGGGCGCTCCCATGCGTCGAGGTTGACGACCGCTTGGGTGTTCTCTGGCAATACGCGCGGCAGGTTTTCAACAATGCCACCACCGGTAATATGGGCTAGGGCGTGCACTTTGGCTTTGCCTTTTAAGGCTTGAATCGCTTTAACATAGATCTCGGTTGGGGCTAGCAGCACGTCACCAATAGGCTTGCCTCTGAAATCGGTATCCAGAGGAGTTTTGCTGACCTCTAATACTTTGCGAATCAATGAGTAGCCATTGGAGTGAGGGCCGGACGAGGCAAGCCCAATCAACTTATCGCCAGCTTGTACGTGTGTGTTCTCAATGATCTCGTCTTTTTCAACAACGCCGACCGCAAAGCCTGCAAGATCGTAATCGCCTTTTTGGTACATGCCTGGCATTTCCGCGGTTTCACCACCAATCAACGAGCAGCCAGAAAGGACACAGCCCGCGCCGATGCCTTCAACGACTTGTGTTGCTTGATCGATATTAAGCCCCCCAGAGGCGTAGTAATCGAGGAAGAACAGGGGCTCGCCGCCACAAACAATAAGGTCGTTGACGCACATAGCCACAAGGTCGATACCGATGGTGTCGTGCTTGCCTGTTTCGATTGCCAGTTTCAGTTTGGTACCCACGCCATCAGTGGCCGATACCAAAACTGGGCGCTTATAGCCCTCGGGAATTTCGCAAAGAGCGCCAAAACCGCCTAGGCCTGAAAGCACTTCAGGACGACGTGTCTTTTGCGTGACGGATTTGATTTTCTCGACAAGCGCATCTCCTGCATCGATATCGACACCGGCGTCTTTGTAGCTAAGAGAAGGCTTATTGGCTTGATCTGTGGTTTGTGTCATGAAGGAGGGGTCCGTGTGCTGGTCATGGGGAGCGTGAATTCTATCAGTTACGAGCTTTTCAGGGTAATACTTCAGGGCATTTTGCTGAAATTTAGCAAATCGGTCGTGCGGGCACATTCTTATACAATGAGGCGCTAAAGCCCGCGCTCTCTACGTGTCAAGGCGACGAAGATCGGTTATGATGCCCGCCATGAATCACTTTGTGAAAATAAGCACTTTTTTACGCACTTGCTGCCTGCTGCTGTGCATGGGCGCGAGCTCGGTTTCCTATGGCTTGATCGTGTCTGGGCTTTACGATCAAGAGATCGTAGTGACAGGGCAAGGGGATGCAGAGCGTATTAGAGCCTACAGAGAAGGGCTCTCCGCGGTGATACTCAAAATTACTGGTGAGGAGCGCTGGTTAGGGAGTTCGTCAGTACAACGCGCGATACGCGATGCCCAAAGTTATGTGCAAGAAGTCAGTTATAGAACTAGCTCTGGCAGCTTAGAACAACGCAATTTTATTAGCGTGCGCTTTGATCGCGCGTTAGTCGATGACATGTTAAATGTTGCGGGTATCCCCGTCTGGGATCAGAACCGGCCTGCCGTAATGCTTTGGCTCTCCGTACAGAGCGCCGATGGCCGACGAGAACTATTAGGGGCAGATTCAGAGCACCCGATCATGGAGCTAGTACGAGAGTATTCTCGGCTGCGGGGCGTCCCGTTGTTGTTTCCATTGATGGACTTAGAAGATCGACGCAATCTGCCGATCGATGTGGCGTGGAGCTTGAACGAAGAAGCGCTACGCCGAGCCAGTGCCCGTTATGGTGCTGATGCTATTCTCGGTGGCCGCATATTGGAATCCCCTAGTGGCGATCTAGTCGGGCTATGGCAGTTTTTGTTTAGAGATAGCGTGGAGTCTTTTGATAGTTTCGAAAGTGAAATGAAGGTCTATGCGGATAATGCACTCAACCGTGTGACGCAAACCTTGTCTACTCACTTTGGTTTAATGAAGTTGGCCAGCCCCGCACGCGTCACGCTGCGCGTCGAGAGCGTCGATAGTGCTAAAGATTACTTAGATTTATTAGCTTATATTCAAGAGTTGGCGGTTGTGGATAGTGTTTCCGCCGCCCTGTTAGATGGTTCGGGAATCGAGCTCGATGTAAGCCTGATCGGCAATGCGTTTCTGTTCACAGAGTTTATCGCGCTGGGGCGAGACCTAGTGCCCTTGGAATCTTTTGCACAAGAAGAGAACGCCAACACTTTTTATTATCGTTGGGTGCGTTGAGCGATGAGCGGAGCTATTGTGCAGTTAACTCTGCAAGTCGGGCTTGACGATTCTTCTACCTTCGACAATTTCTATATTGCCAGTGCGAACTCACAAGCACTCGGCTATCTCTATGCCCAGCAAAGCTCGCAACTCGAACAGTTTACTTATCTGTGGGGCAGTACGGGTTCTGGCCGTAGTCATTTGCTGCAATCGGTTTGCCATCAGTTCGATGCGCGCGACGCGGCAAGCTTCTATTTATCACTTCGACAATTTGCCGATTATGCACCAGAAATACTCGATGGTTTAGAGGCCATGGAATTGGTTTGTTTGGATGACTTGGAAGCGATTGCCGGTAATAAAGCGTGGGAGTTTGCGTTGTTCTCGTTATTCAATCGTCTGCGCGAAAGCAATACACGCCTTATAGTCGCGTCTAATTGTGCATCGAGAGAATTGCCTATCGTCTTGCCAGATTTATTATCACGTTTGCAATCGGGGGTTATTTTCCAATTGCATGGCCTACGTGATGAAGAGAAACGCTTCGCCTTGCAACTACGCGCAACCCAGCGTGGAATAGCCTTAAGCGAGGAAGTGTTGAACTATGTGTTGCAGCGCAATGATCGGAGTATGCAGGCACTGTTTACATTGCTAGAGCAACTTGACCAGTTTGCACTGGAAACCAAGCGCCGCATCACAGTGCCTTTATTGCGCGAGTTGATGGACCGCACTTACTCAGCAAATTAAAGTGGTGTTTTGTAATAGCCTCGAAACACGCGAATGTAGACAACAACCGCACAAAACAACAGTGACAATAAGCCGCTAACAATAATGCCGTATAGTCGCGCGTCCTCAGTAAATGCCGTTTGCACCCCTTGTATAAAATACAAAAGTACGACAAATGAAAGCCATGCATAGGTGCGCAGTTTTCGGCGCAGCAGCCCTGGTAAAAATATCAACAACGGCAGCATCTTGATCAACCAAAGCACGATGATCGCCGTTAAATTACCGTCAGGAATTTGTGTAATTCCGTAGGTCGTAAAGGTCAGCAGCAACGCTGCATAAAGATACACCACGGCGCGATGAGAAATTTCGATCATGGCGGGCGGTGTGTTTTGTTCAGTCATATCGATTGGATCCAGTTTGGTGTGCCAAAGCACTAATTAGTGTTGCAGTTTTAATGCGATGTTCGCGATGCGTTTCCCTAGGGCTACACACAGTTCACTTTCATCATTATCCACTTTGCGATCGCTAGTAGGCCCTGCAAGATGACTTGCACCGTAGGGAGTGCCACCACTTTGCGTGGTCGACAGCTGTGACTCGCTATAGGGAAGGCCGCAGATGATCATGCCGTGATGAAGCAAAGGATTCATCATGCTTAAAAGGGTGCTTTCTTGTCCGCCGTGTAAGCTCGACGTCGATGTGAAAACCGCGGCGGGTTTATCTATCAATGCCCCTGACAACCACAGCGCGCTAGTGCCATCAATAAAGTACTTCATCGGTGCCGCCATATTACCAAAACGGGTAGGGCTACCGAGAATCAAGCCAGAGCAATGGCGTAAATCATCTTCTGTGCAATAAACTGCGCCGTTTTCGGGGATCTCTGACGCCGTGTTCTCACAAACCGTTGATACCGCCGGCACTGTGCGAATTCTCGCCTCGATTCCTTGCGCTTGTTCTACTCCACGACCAATGAGGCGGGCCATTTGTTCGGTGGCTCCTTGGCGGCTGTAGTACAGGATCAAGACATAGGGCATTGTCGGCGTCATAGTGATTACTCTATCGGTTTGCGTAAAAAACGGTATTGTAAACGTTTACAGGAACGCTTGTGGGTTTACTGTTTCTTTTCTTCCTTATTATAGAAGCGTCTGTCACCCAGGCTTTTAGTGGTGTGATCCTGTAACGCTTCTAGGTATTCGTTGACCTCTTTGACTGGGCGGGCCACGTCTGAGCGCACGGGAGATTGCGGGGTGTAGTGACGAATCTGTTGCCATAGGGTTTCAATCGAGTAGTCAGCCACAGCGCCAGTTGGCAAATACCGTTGCGGGTCTTGATCTGTTGGCATAATAAAATTAATGCCCAAAAGGGTATCTAATACATCGTCCATGACAATAGGGTTTAAGCGCAAATGCTCGCTTAACTCGATTGATGTCCATGGGGCTTCCTGATTTTCGAAGCGTGAAATGATGAGTGCGGCGGCGTTCAGCGCATTGGACTCTTGATCAGCAATGCTTAGTCGAGGCTTCTGCCGGCCAATGTGAATCCTGCTAGGGTTTTGAATATAGTAAGCAATGCTGGACCCGGTGAGTAACACCAACCAACCTAGGTAGATAAAGATCATGACGAGAATGATGGTGAAGAACGCTAGATAGATAATCTCGTTGCTGTCAGAGTTAGCAAAAACGCTCTGGAAGAAAATGCCCATCGCTTTCCAGATGATGGTGGTCATCATGCCGCCGATAAAGGCAGGGCCAAAGCGTACTTGTGTGTTGGGAATAAAGCGGTAAGCGAAGGCAAAGGCCATCGACATAAATAGAAACGCGAACACCGTGCCGACTACGGCAATGATTGTTCCGCCAAAGATGAGGCTTTCGATGTACACCGCAAAAAAATTGGTGTTGATGTAAGAGCTAATGCCTATAGAGATGAAGATGAGCAGGGGGCTAACAATGAGCGCAAAAAGGTAGTCGCTTACCCGTGTTGCCAGCTTACGTCCTTCGGAAACGCTCCAAATAAAATTAAAGGCGGCTTCAATTTTTTGCATCATATTGAGTACGGTGTAGAGTAAAACGCCAAGGCTCACGAACCCCAGTACGTCGACTCGAACGTTCTCCACAAACACAATAATATTACTTGTGACCTCTGCGCTACGCTCCCCAAGTGGAGAGAGAAGGTTGAGCAGAGCTGGTTCCATCGAATTGTGCGCGCCAAGCCCTTTGAGTACAGAGAAGGTTAACGCCAGCAGAGGGATGAAAGAGATAACGGTGTAATACACCAAACTCATGGCCCGCAAACTGAGCTGACCTTGGGCTAAATCTCGTGCGACAGCGTATGCCACTTGTAATGCGCGAAGGCCAAGGAAGCGAAGGGTGCTGTCTTTGGATGATGGAGGGGTGAGTAAACCATGAACATGACTTTTCAGTTTTTCGATGCGTGCGGAAAGCATTTGGTTTACTTCACTCATACTATAAATTCCTTGGTGGCACTGGCGAGCTTTTCAGCACACCAGCGTCATGGGGATTAATTGAGGCGAATGGCATTACGCAAGAATGTTAAGAGCTCTGCTTCTGGAATTAATTCGTTATCCTGCGCATTTCGCGCCTTATACTCCAGTACGCCTTGCTCAATGCCGCGATCGGAAACCACAATGCGATGGGGGATTCCCATAAGCTCCATGTCGGCAAACTTCACCCCAGCACTTGTCTTCTTATCACGATCATCCAGTAACACTTCATAGCCCGCGTCGGTGAGCGTTTGCGCCAAACTTTCGCTTAGCTTCAACACAGCCTCGGACTTATGCGCGTTCATCGGAATAATCGCAATATGGAACGGAGCAATATTGTCAGGCCAGATGATGCCTTTCTCGTCATGATTCTGTTCGATGCAAGCGGCGACAATACGGCTTACACCGATTCCGTAACAACCCATCGTCATCGTGACGCTTTTGCCGTTCTCATCGAGTACTTTGGCGTTCATCGCTTCGCTGTACTTCGTGCCGAGTTGGAAAATATGTCCAACTTCTATGCCACGCTTAATAAGGAGGGTGCCATTGCCATCGGGGCTGATATCGCCTTCTTGTACTTTGCGCAGGTCCGCGCTGTCGTCAAAGCGACAGTCGGCACCCCAATTGGCATCAATTAAATGCTGGCCATTGTGATTGGCGCCGCACACAAAGTTCACCATAGTTAGAACGCTGGTATCGGCCACGACAGGGATAGGAAGATCTACCGGTCCAATGCTGCCAGGCTTGCAATGCAATACGCTTTCAATCAAAGCGTCATCGGCCATTGTAAAGGGAGAGGCGACCAGTGGGTGCTTCTCTGCTTTGATAGAGTTGATCTCTTGATCGCCGCGCATAACAAGCGCTACCAAGCCAGTGGGGTGTTGTTCATCGATATTGGCCTGAACAATGATGGTCTTGATCAATCGACGAGGCTCAATGCTCAGCAGATTAGCGACATCTTCAATCGAATGCGCATTAGGGGTGTCGATAGGAGTCGCTTTGGCTTTCTTCTCTTCGTTAGCGCTGAAGTCTTTGTCCGCCAATTCACCTTGTGCCATTTCCATATTGGCCGCGTAAGGGCTGTCGGAGCTGAATACGATCTCATCTTCACCGGAGTCGGCAAGCACATGAAACTCATGAGACATGCTGCCACCGATATTGCCAGAGTCGGCGATAACAGGGCGGTACTCTAGACCTAAGCGCTCAAAAATTTTGCAGTAAGTGCTGTGCATCTGGTCATAGGTTTCTTGTAAGGATGTTTCGTTGGTATGGAACGAATAAGCATCTTTCATCAAGAATTCACGTGCGCGCATCACGCCAAAACGAGGGCGGCGTTCATCGCGAAATTTGGTTTGAATCTGATAGAAGTTGGCTGGCAACTGACGATAGCTGCTGAGCTCATTGCGAATCAGATCGGTAATCACTTCTTCATGTGTAGGGCCAAGGCAGAAATCGCGATCATGGCGGTCTACGAAGCGTAAAAGCTCAGGGCCCATTTTGTCCCATCGGCCAGACTCGATCCAGAGGTCTGCGGATTGAACGACAGGCATGGACACTTCCATGGCGCCAGCACGGTTCATTTCGTCTCTGACTACATGTGTGACTTTGTGCAATACCCTAAGACCAGCCGGCAGCCATGTGTATAACCCTGTTGCGAGCTTGCGAATTAAGCCTGCTCGAACCATTAGTTGATGACTTGCCACCTCCGCGTCAGCGGGTGTCTCTTTGAGGGTGGCGATAAGGTATTGACTGGCACGGATCATTTAATTGGACCTTAAAATGAGAAAAGCAGCCCTTGGGCTGCCTTTCTGCGGAACTAGTAATCGACACATTGGGGTGGTTTGCACCCTATGCGACGCGGTAATTACAGTGCGAATTCTTTCAGCTTTTTCAAAGGCAGAATCTTAACGCGAGTAGTCGCTGGCTTCTTAGGAATATCCATAAACTCGCCTGGCTTGAACGGGTTTGGGACGTTCTTGCGCGCTGGGCGTGCAGGACGTGTTACTGACTTGATCTTCAATAGACCAGGAAGAGTGAACTCACCAACGGCACGCTTTTTAAGGTGACGTTCCATGATTAGGCTCAGTTCATCTAATACTTCAGACACTTGCTTCTTAGTAAGATCAGTATTGGTAGAGATCTCATTAAGGATTGCAGTCTTAGTGTATTTTTGCTGAATCGCGGTGCTTTTACGTGTTGTTGATGCTTTCTTAGGAGTTTTTGCTACAGCCATGCCCGTTTCTCTTTTAATGATGAAGGTGTTTCTTATGTTGCTCCCGCATAAGGGGAGAACCCCAGGATATTTTCCTGCAATGTATTCGAGGACGTTATTAAATCCACTTACGCCTTTGTGGGCCTCTATTTATAAAGGTTTTGCCTAGGGGTCGCAAGCAATAATCGCCAAGATTGTGATTGAAAGCAAGACAGGGAATGTCAACTAGGAGTTTTTACGCAAACTACGTAAATTATAGTGCGAGATTCATGCCGATGGGGATGCCAGTTGATTTCGAGCTGGGGTATAATGCCCGGTTTTCGACAAGGTCGGATTGCAGGGGCGATGGACTCTACCCACGCCTGAATTCGAATAGCTTACTATGTGTTGGCATTTTATGGGGTTTGGCGGCTATGCCTATTTACGAGTATGAGTGTAAAGAATGTGGTCATCGACTAGAGGCATTGCAGAAAATCGCCGATGCACCTTTAAAGGAATGCCCGCAGTGTCAGCATGAAGCATTAGCTAAGTTAGTCTCTGCGAGTAGCTTTCGTCTAAAAGGCGGCGGTTGGTATGAAACTGATTTTAAAACGGGCGCCAAGCGCCATGGAACACAAGATACGTCAGCGCCAAGCTCGAGTACTAAGGACGCGAAAGCCTCTGCTCCAGCACCGGCGACTGGCGGTACGAGCGCCTAGCCTTTTCTACTTGGACGGCCAAGCGGTAAGTGCAGGACATCATTCAGAAATACTTACAGGATAACACTATGCGCAGCCACTATTGCGGTGAACTAAACGAACAGCATGAAGGACAAGAAGTCGTCCTTTGTGGTTGGGCCCATCGACGACGCGATCACGGTGGAGTAATTTTCATCGATCTACGCGATCGTGAAGGGATTGCTCAAGTGGTCATTGACCCTGATACCGTCGAAGCTTTTGCAACGGCCGAAGGGGTGCGTAATGAGTTCGTCCTTAAGCTAACCGGTATTGTCCGTTTGCGTCCAGAAGGGACCACGAACGATGATATGGGCACTGGTCGTATAGAAGTGCTCGGCAAACAGTTAGAAGTACTGAATGCGGCAAAAACGCCTCCATTCCAGCTTGATGAGCACGCTGATGTCGGTGAAGACATTCGTTTGCGTTACCGTTACATCGATTTGCGTCGTCCAGAAATGGCTGATCGCTTGCGT
>JBPOFS010000006.1:0-221389 GCA_051252515.1 Gammaproteobacteria bacterium | reverse complement strand
GCCTAAAGAGGCAGGATTTATTTGTTTCAAGTTATTGTTTTTTAAATTATTTTCAGTATTGCTTGGGCTGACGCGTATTGAATTTCTAGTTTTTTAAGATTCGATCGAAATATTTTCGCTTTAAGGGA
Source organism: Gammaproteobacteria bacterium (assembly GCA_051252515.1). Lineage (GTDB taxonomy): Bacteria > Pseudomonadota > Gammaproteobacteria > Pseudomonadales > Pseudohongiellaceae > UBA5078. Next base: position 221,261 of record JBPOFS010000006.1, on the reverse strand, counting down.
GACGCACAGGGTTTCCTATGTTCCAATCGGTAATCAGGTACGTAGGCTCTATGGGGCCTGATGCTAATAAAAAGAAGTACAACTCGAATTACAACCTAGACGAAGGAGGTGCCTCGTGCGCGTTCAAACTGAACTGCTACGGCTCAAGACCCGATTAGATCTGAATATTAGAAGTATGTCGGCAATTGCCAAATGTGTATCTGTTGCAGCATTCCTGCTGCCAGCGGCTGCAAGTGCGCAATCTGCTGATGGCGTAACTTTCCATAAAGATATCGAGCCAATTCTGCAGCGCAGCTGTCAGAACTGTCACCGACCAGCTGGCGTGGCGCCTATGTCCTTGGTGACATACGAAGAAACAGTGCCTTTCGCTGGTTTGATTGAATATAAGACTGGTCTTCGTGATCGTGCAGGAGCAATGCCTCCTTACTACCTCGAACACGATATTGGTATTCAAGACTATAAAGATGATCCCTCGTTAACTGACGAAGAGTTAGCGGCAATCTCTACTTGGGCTCGTAACGGCACACCTAAGGGTGACATGGCTGATGCGCCTGCTCCTCGCGAATTCCCTGAAGGTGCGACTTGGACGGCTGGTGAGCCTGATCTGATCATTCGCTCTGAAGACATTACTGTTAAAGGGTCTGATCCAGATTGGTGGGGTGATATTCCTCGCATCGCAATCCCAGTTGAACAAGATCGTTATGTTTCTTCTGTAGAAATTATCGAAGTGAATGATGTCGATACTAGCGGCGCTGCAGGCACCGTTGGTGGTCGTAACATATTCCACCACATGATTTGGAGCTCACAAGTTCTTGATCCAGATACGATGCTTCCTGTTGAAGGCGACCGTCCAGTAGGTTGGCCTGTACATGAAATCGCTCGTAACCCAGATATCTTCGATCCAGATAGCGGTCGTTTATTGAAGGTTGGTTCATATGTGGTTTCTGACTCCGTGCATCTTCACTCTACTGGTGTTGATACAACTGGTCATTTGATGATCGGTTTCCGATTCCACCCAATTGGCTACGAGCCTAAGTATCGTCCAGCACTAATTGGTCTAGGCAATGGCGTTGATATCAGTATTACTGGTAACGAAGACGGCCAAGAGCTACACGCCTATGCGGTATTGAACGACCACACTAAGATCGTGACTTTTGAGCCACATTTGCATGCTCCTGGTGAGCGTATGTGTCTAGAGGCGATCTGGGGCTACACAATCGAAACGCTATCGTGCGTTGGTTACGACCATAACTGGGTTCGTGGTTACACGTACGCTGATGACGCTGCTCCATTGCTGCCAAAAGGCACAATTCTGCACATCGTTGGTTACATGAACAACACACGTACTAACCCAAATGTTCCTGATCCACGTAACTGGCAGGGTTCGGGTAACCGTTCTGTGACCAATATGTTCATTGACCTTGGTATGCGAGTGACTCTTTCTGAAGAGCAGTTCTTTACAGAAATGGCCAATCGACGTGAAAAGCTAGATCTTGGCCCGAACGATCACCAAATTGGTTGTCCGTTGTGTTTGGCTCCGATTGTTGCTCCGGCGTATGAAGAAGTATTAGGTGCCGAAGTAGCATCATCACAAGGGGATTGATCAGATGGGTTTGTTTAGTTTGATTCGGCGACGTCATGCAGTAGTCGCCACGCTGTTTGTAGTGATGAGCTTTGTTGCTGGTGCTGCCAGTGCGGGCAACTACAATAAAGGCCAACATGTTGAGCCAGCCTATGAAGGTTGGCGCCAACTTGATGACGGCAGTTACGTCATGGTCTTTGGTTATCACAATGAGAACTGGGTTGAAGAGCCAGATCTTCCAGTAGGCGAGAATAACTTTTTCTCTCCTGGTCTAGAAGATCGCGGTCAACCAACGCATTTCTTACCACGCCGTAACCGATTCACTTTCGAAGTGCCGGTACCTGCGGATTGGGGTGATAAAGAGTTGGAGTGGTCTATCACTGCAAACGGTGTTACTAAAATTGCCTACGGAACATTAGAGCGTGACTACGTGATCGATAACGTAGTTATTGCCTCTGAAACTGGTTCTTTGGGTGCTGGTACAAGTAGTCCTGAGTCACGTGCGAACATCCCACCAACAGTTGAGGTGCAAGGTGATCGTGTAGGTGGTCAAGTGACGCGTACAGTACGTGTTGGTGAACCTTTGCTTTTGACATCTAAATTAGATGACGATGGCTTGCCTCAACCACGCAGCCTAGCGCCATTTGCTGGTAACGGCACTGCAGCTAAATCACGTTTATTGCGTCCTCCTGTGCAGATTACTGTGGGCAAGATCAACGGACTATTCCTAGCTTGGAATGTCTACCGTGGCGAAGGTAATGTCACGTTTGATCCACCCCAGTCTAAGCCTTGGGAAGACACTCGTACGTCGTCAAATTCTCCATGGGGTGCTTTCTGGACTCCACCACCATTGCCAGAAGACGGCATGGTTGACGTAAACGTAACGTTTGATAAGCCTGGCACTTATGTGTTGTGGGCTCGTGCAGACGATGGTGGTTTGTTCCACGATGAGTACGTAACAGTGAATGTATTGCCGTAAAGGAAATGCATGAATAAAAAAAAGCCCCTTAGACTTTGTCTACGGGGCTTTTTTTATGGCTCAAGCTTTGTAAATAGTGACTCTATGTCTTGCCATGGCACTAGCTTGAAATTTTGTGGTTGCTGGGGGAAAACGTTACGTCCATCTTGAACGATAAGAATTCCATTGTGAAATGCCCCGCCTAAATTTGCACTACTCACTTCAAGGCCATCCGTTTCAGAAGCTCCATCAATGTGTGATTCAATATTCATGCCGATACGAAACGCACCAAGGGTTTTATAGGGTGGGTTTGCCTCGATCAACACATAGCTGTCGTTGCCTTGGCTTGATGCTATCAAAATGGCTTTATCTTCTAGTAGGTACAAGGCTAAGCCTTCCACGTCGTCATGCAGCTCTTCTCCCACTTTCGCTACAGAAGTTAACGTTGTCGACGCACGAGCATCAGCGCTTAGTGTCCAGATACCGACATCCTCTTCGCCGATAAATAGCTCTCCTGAATGATCATTGGCAACGCAGCCTTCTGGTTGGCTATCAACTTTGAATTGGCGTAATAACTCCCCAGTCACAGTGCCTTGAGCGCTGTGCAGGGCGTAGTGCAAGTAGCTGCCATCGGCATCGTTCACAAAAGTGAACATCTGTCCTGTGACATCTTGGTACATACATAATCCATAGATGTCTTGTAGGGGGGTAGGGATCGTGGCGACTAAATTTAGTGCGTGTGTTTGACGATCAATGCTGAAGACAGACAGGGCATTTAAGTCTCTGTTGGAGGCAACCGCGATATCCATGGTGCGGCCATCAATATTCATACCGTAGCGAATGTCGACATTATTAACGCGGCCAACGTCTAATCGCTGGACCTCATTCCCTTGCAGATTGTATGCAAATAATCCTTGGCGCTTATTGGTGCCGATCACTAGGCTAAGGCTAGAGTCGTTGGGGTGTATCCATAAAGCGGGATCATCCGCTGCATCTCCGAACTGTGGCATAGGGTCTGTTTCGATGAAGGCTTTGACCTCGGGGAGGCGTTCAGCAGATTGGGTGTTCGATGTCGATGTTTGCTCAAGCACCGTGAAGCGTTGTTTGTTCTCATCGTACAAGCTATGTAGTGTTTGTCCTTGATGCATGATGGTGCTGATGGTCTCAACGGAGTCAATGTCGTAGGTATTGAGCCTTAAGGGCTCTGCAGCCGTATAGTCGTCAATATTAATGTCGATGGTGTGGATTGTCGGGCCATCGCTACTGACGGCATAGAGGCGGCCATTAACGGCGCTGAGCCCCAACGGGCCATTTCCTAACGTGCCGTATGGTGCTGCGAGCTCTACAAGCGTGCGCTTTATCTCGGCTTCGGGAAGCGTTGAAAATGCCCACAAAGTTTGTTCAGCCTCACTGACAAACAAGGTGTTGCTTTGATCATCCACTGCGCAAAACTCGGTTTCTGGGCCGATGGGCAATGTTCTTATGTCATGCATCTGCCATAACGCATCCGGCGTATTTTGCAGTAAATATTGATGGGCTTCGAAGCGCTCGCTTAGCAAAAACAAATGTAAGCGGCTGTCAGCATCTTTGTGTAAGCATAAGCCTTCGACAGGAAACGGGATTGGAGCGCTGACATAATCCTGTGTGATTTCCTCAGCCTGGTCGTCATAAGAGTAAAGCAACACTTGATTGAGGCGGTTATCAAAACTCGCAAAAAAAGTTTTTGTTTTACCCTTTATAGTCAGTGAGCGAGAGTCTAAGAACTCAGTGGGGCGCTGCCATTGCGCGAGTAATTGCTGTCCTTCGCCATGCACTTGAATTCCACTGCGCTCCCCTACGCTTAGCCAATGGCTCTTGCTCGCATCTAAGGCCATAAGGTATTCACCGACACTGTGCGGAGTGCTTGCCGTAATCTCACTCGCGCAGAGGCTTAAGCTAGTAAAGCCACATACCGATAGGCTTAGGGAAATGGCGGTACTAAGTCGATGGGGAATAAAAAATGACATCAGAGTTGGAGCTCCTACAAAGATTAAACCGAAGGTGGAATATCGATTGATTTAGATTCTTTTGAGTGTAGGAAAACGGTATGACAATGTGATGACATTACGCGGAATTGAGGCGCGGAAATGCTTGAGGAAATGGATTTTTAAAAAGAGGGATAGAAAAAAGGCGATGACATCCGGTAGGAGCATCGCCTTTTTTTCGTGTATTTCTATAACGCCAAATTAGGCGCTAATTGAAATTAGCACGCAACAACGTTCTCAGCCTGTGGGCCTTTTTGACCTTGAGTCACTGTGAACTGAACTTGCTGGCCTTCTGCCAAAGTCTTGAAACCGCTGTCTTGGATTGCACTGTAGTGTACAAATACGTCTGGACCATCGCTCTGAGAAATAAAGCCGAAACCTTTAGACTCGTTGAAAAATTTAACTTGGCCAGTCACTGTGTCAGACATGTTGTCATCCTGTATATCAAATAATTAAGTAGGTGTTTGACTCACGAGTAGTGCTGATACAGCTGTACCGTGCCACTCGAGGAGTCGATAGCATTAGAATTCGAATATAAAATATGAGATACAGAACGAGTACTTAAAGGCGGGACTTCGAAGTGCAATACATAAATATAGCCGCTATTCAGGCTGAGGAGAAGTATACGGGCAAATAAGGGCAAGTCAACACCTATTTTTTGTACTAAGGTGTTGAATTTAAACAGCTCGTTCGAACTAGCAGGGTGACTACGCGAGTGAGAGCGTTCATTTTTAGGTCCTTAGTTTCCGATAGAGTGTCCGTAAAGAGATCCCCAGTTCTTGCGCTACCTTGGATTTATCGCCATCGTGTTGCGCTAGTAAGCGCAGCAGATGTCGATGCTCAATCGCGTGTAAATCTTGCGGTTCTTGATGCCGACCTACGTCACTAGCCATGCTGGATTCGATTAGTTGTGCCCCTATCTCGCTAGTGTTGGAAAGAAGGACAGCCCGTTCCAAAATATTGCGTAACTCGCGTACATTGCCTTTGAAGGGGTATTGCATCAGTCGATCCTCAGCGCTCTTACTTAGCGTGTAAGGTGTCTGCTCATGGAGTTTGCTTAGAATTGAGCGCGCGAGTAGTGGTATGTCACTGCTTCTTTGTCGAAGTGCAGGCAAGTGTATAGGGAAAACGTTGATACGATAGTAAAGGTCCTCGCGAAAAGCTCCACTTTCGACCATGTCCCATAGGTTCATATGGGTTGCACAAATTAGACGAAAATCAGTGCTCTGTGCTTCAACACTTCCCACTGCGCGGTAGGTTCCTGTCTCAATTAAACGTAGAAGTTTCACTTGCTGCGACAAGGCAATATCGCCAATTTCATCGAGAAATAACGTCCCTCCATTGGCCGCATCGACGAGACCTTGCTTGCTATAAGTCGCGCCAGTAAACGCACCCTTTGTATGGCCAAATAATTCACTTTCGAAAAGTGTTTCTGTCAAGCCTGCACACTCTACCGTGACAAAAGGTTTATCTTTGCGGGGGCTAGATTGATGGATGGCTTTTGCCGCGAGCTCTTTGCCGGTACCGGACTCTCCTAATAGCAGAACAGAGGCATCACTTGGTCCCACTCTGTTAATAAGTTCGATTAGTTTATTGAATGACGGACTTGTCCCTACCATTAAATCTTTGCTCGTTTGAGCACTCGCATGGGAAACAGGCTTCAAGAGTTCGACGAAATAACTCAGAGCACCTTGTTTGTCGAAAATGGGCAGCATCTCAACATCGACATGTTCACGACCTCTTGGCGTATTGTGGATGTGGAGCACTTTCTCGCGATGGCCCGATTTCTTACAGGCAGCAAGTGGGCATGATTCTCCGGCTTGATCGCAGGGGCGATCGTATTGGTGTGAGACTTTATAGCAATAGGCGGAGTCCCCTGGAGTGATCTCACCAAAGGTTTGGGTATATAGATCGTTCGCCGCAAGAATTTGATAGGTGCTGCTGACTAAAATGGCTGGGTAATCAAATCCGTCGAGGATTCCTGCGGAATCGAGTCCGGTTAAGTCGCTGGCAATTAATTGCATAATGACATTTTTGTCCTAGATTTTTGTCAATTATGTCCAAAGCGCCCGACTCTTGCTAGGGATAAATTGTTTATTAATGGTTTCTTTACATAAAAAGTATTAAATATCATTATGTTAGAGTTTACTGGGGAGTAGGGGTTTGCTTTGGCCCGTGAATTGCAAATTAACTAAGATACGAGAGTTTAAAGTTGATATAAGAGGAGTGCTGACAAATGGAAACGGTCCAATTGAGCTTTAGCCCAGAGATGAGTTTACAGCCGGAAGTAGTGCATTTTTTTGATGCCCCTACGAATACATTTAGTTATATCGTGAAGGACCCCAATTCAAATGCCTGTGCGATTATCGACTCAGTAATGGATCTTGACTATGCGGCTGGGCGCACTGATCTGATGGGTGCCGATCAGATCATTGCCCATGTAAAAAGCCATGGTTTGGAAGTGCAATGGATTATCGAAACCCATGTGCATGCGGATCACTTATCCGCTGCTCCCTACTTGCAGAAGGCATTAGGGGGAGCATTGGGAATAGGGGCGCATATTAATATAGTGCAAGAGACATTTGGCACAATATTCAATGCAGGAACTGAGTTTCAGCGTGATGGCTCACAGTTTGATCGATTATTTCAAGATGGAGACCGCTATCAAATTGGGACGATGACGGCTCACGCGATGCATACGCCTGGGCATACTCCCGCATGTATGACACATGTGATAGGCGATGCCGCCTTTGTGGGCGATACTATCTTTATGCCAGAGGGCGGCTCTGCACGGGCAGATTTCCCAGGAGGGGATGCACGCACCTTGTATCATTCTATTGAGAAGGTGCTGTCATTGCCGAGTGAAACTCGCCTGTTCATGTGTCACGATTATCCGGACGGTCGGGAGCTTAGCTGCGTGAGTAGTGTCGCCGATGAGCGTGAGCGCAATATTCATGTAGGCAAAGGAAAAACTGAGGACCAATTTGTTGCGATGCGTGAAGCTCGCGACAAGACTTTGGGTATGCCTCATCTTATTTTGCCTTCTCTACAAGTTAATATGCGAGCGGGGCACTTGCCTCCTGCAGAGGCCGATGGAACAGTGTTTTTAAAGGTCCCTCTTAATATATTGTGACGTGCAAGCCAAGTTTTCACATCAAAGTTGATCGTCTTAAAGAAATAAATAAAAGGACTATAAGAAATGAACATTAAGCAGATAACTGAAGAGTTTTCCGTAACAGAGCAGCTAACACTCGCCGATGTTGATGCGTTAGCTGAACAAGGTGTGAAGAGCTTGCTTTGTAATCGTCCTGATGGGGAGGCTGCAGACCAGTTGAATTTTGCTGAAGTTGAAGCGGCCGCAAACGCTAAGGGCATGCAAATAAAATACGTTCCTGTCGTCTCCGGCAAGATCGAAGAGTCCGATATTGCTCTGTTTGCGAGTGCCAGAAACGAGCTTGCTAAGCCTCTCGTCGCGTATTGTCGTACGGGAACCCGCTCGATCACTTTGTGGGCATTGGAGCAGCGCGCGCTTGGAACTCCCGTCGATCAGTTGTTAAGTATCGCGCAAGAGGCCGGATATGATCTAAAGGATGCTTTAGCCGCCACTGCACAGCCAACCTCATCTCCTGCTCCTGCCAAGTCTCAGCATTTTAAAGTGGTGATTATCGGGGCTGGCTCTGGTGGTATTAGCACGGCATCAAGTTTGTTGCAGCGTAAGCCCGGGCTACAAATTGCGATCGTCGACAAAGCAGAGAAACACTATTACCAACCGGGTTGGACCATGGTGGGAGGGGGAGTGTTTCACGCCTCTGACACGGAACGTGACACAGCCTCACTTATTCCTGCTGGGGTAGATTGGATCCAAAAAGCAGCGCAAGAATTCTCGCCAGAAAACAACAGCCTGACTCTGGACGATGGGAGTCAGATTAGTTATGACCACTTGGTGGTGGCATGCGGTATCAAGTTGAACTGGGAAGGCATTGAAGGTCTGACAGAGACTCTGGGAGAGAACGGAGTAACTTCAAATTATCGTTTTGACCTCGCCCCTTATACGTGGAAATTAGTACAGGGCTTGCGCGCGGGAAAAGCTGTTTTCACACAACCTCCTATGCCTATTAAATGCGCCGGCGCACCACAAAAAGCGTTGTATCTGTCCGGAGACCATTGGCATAGAAACGGCACACTGAAAGACATTGATATTCAATTTTATAATGCCGGTGGAGTATTGTTCGGTGTCAAAGAATACGTCCCTGCGTTAATGAAATATATTGAGAAATACTCAGCCGAATTGAACTTTAATCATCGCCTGACCAAAGTGGATGGAGAAAGCAAAACCGCCTGGTTTGAGAAAAGCGATGCTGAGGGTAACAAAGAGACGGTTAGTACAGAGTTCGATATGTTGCATGTGTGTCCGCCACAACAAGCCCCAGACTTTATTCGTAGCAGCCCACTGGCGGATGCTGCTGGCTGGGTGGACGTCGATCAGGGAACGCTAAGACATAAACGTTTTGAGAATATTTGGTCACTGGGAGATGTAATGAATGCCCCTAATGCTAAAACTATGGCCGCTGCACGTAAGCAAGCGCCAATTGTCGCTCATAATATGCTTGCCGCTATGGGAGTGACGCAAGGCGTCGCTCTATATGATGGTTATGGTTCATGCCCGCTAACCGTCGAGAAAGGCAAGATAGTATTGGCTGAGTTTGGCTATGGTGGAAAACTATTGCCAAGTTTCCCTACTTGGCTGCTCGACGGCACACAGGCAACGAGATTAGCCTGGGTGCTTAAAAAGGATCTTTTACCGCCTATCTATTGGAATGCCATGTTGAAGGGGCGGGAATGGTTGGTTAAACCTGTTCCTACGAGCAAACCTTAATGTATCGATCTTGTCAGTGTGCAAGGATGGGTGAGTAATAATGGCAAGGCAATGGATCCCTGCGTTGACTTGGGTGAAAACCTACGACAATGGTAAGTTTACCGAGGACTTATTAGCCGCGATTGTCGTGACGATTATGCTGATACCGCAATCGTTGGCGTACGCACTTTTGGCGGGCTTACCTGCGGAAATGGGGCTTTATGCCAGCATATTGCCTTTGCTTGTCTATGCGCTTCTAGGGACAAGTCGCGTATTGTCTGTGGGGCCTGTTGCTGTGATGTCATTAATGACGGCGGCGGCACTGGGCTCCTTGGGGCTTGCTCCTGATCAATATGTGGCGGCAGCACTCACACTGGCCTTTATGTCGGGTGTGTTGTTGATGCTGCTCGGTGTTCTGCGCTTAGGGTTTGTTGCCAACTTCATGTCTCATCCGGTGGTCACCGGTTTTATCACCGCCTCAGCCCTAATTATCGCTATAAGCCAAGTGCAGCATCTATTAGGGATTAGCTCGCACGGTTACACTTTGTTTGAGCTGCTACCCTCTCTCTGGGAAACCGCTGGGCAAATGGACCGAGTGACAGTGATGGTGTCAGTGCCCACACTATTGTGGTTGTTTTGGTCACGCAAGGGCGTGTCAAAGCTTCTTAAAGGGTGGGGAGTGTCCCATGGTACGGCAGTTATGGTTGCGCGTATTAGCCCGGTAATATCGGTGATTGCAGCGACGGCTATCGCGTGGGGGTTTGAGCTCAATACTTTAGGGTTGGATACTATTGGTGAGGTTCCCGGTGGACTGCCGGCGATGACAGTTCCATCGTTTGATCTAGATATGTGGCGAATGTTAGGAGGGTCTGCAATATTGATTGCCGCGATTGGTTTTGTGGAGTCGATCTCGGTTGCACAAGGGCTCGCCTCGAAACGTCGTGAACGTATTAACCCCGATCAAGAGTTATTAGCTCTAGGAACATCCAATGCGGCGACTAGCTTTTTTGGAGGGTTTCCCGTTGCTGGTGGCTTCTCGCGCTCCGCTGTGAATTACGATGCAGGGGCTGCAACCCCGGCGGCAGGGTTCTTTGCGGCGATATTAATGGGTATCGCTACAATCATATTCGTGCCGCTATTAGTATTCTTACCCAAAGCGGTATTGGCGGCGACGATAGTGGCGGCTGTTTGGCCATTGGTAGACCTTTCTATACTTAAGAGTGCTTGGCGATATTCAAAAGCCGACTTCATGGCGGTATTGTCTACGATTGTGCTCACCTTGCTCGCGGGAGTTGAGATTGGTGTCGCCGCGGGCATCTTAGTATCGCTAATCGTACACCTGTATAAAACATCTCGTCCCCACGTGGCCATTGTGGGAGAGCTTCCAGGAACGGAGCATTTTAGAAATGCTGAAAGGCATGCAGTCGAGACCCACGAAACCATATTGTCGATCAGAATCGACGAGAGTTTGTATTTTGCCAATACCCGTTATCTTGAAGATATTATCTATGCAATGGTGGCTAAGCGGCCTCGATTGAATCACGTTATTTTGATGTGTACGGCGGTCAATGAAATTGACATGAGTGCCTTGGAATCAATTTTAGCAATGAACGAACACCTCGATGAATTAGGTATTAAGCTGCATCTTTCGGAGGTGAAAGGACTTGTAATGGATCGCTTGGAGCGAGGGGATTTCCTGAGCAAACTTAGTGGCAATGTTTATTTGTCGCAACACCAAGCGGTTGAGGCACTTAAGGGGTAACAGATGTCTAAAGGAATTGTTGCTGAGAGGCAACGGCTCAACGAGAAGGCAGCGCCTGAGGCATTGTCGCTAGTTGAAAGTGTCTTCGTCGAAACTGCAAAGCTGTGCGACTATCATTTTGATTTAACCGAAAAGGGACGTTTGATTGCCTTCGCTCAGGGCATGAGTTCCGGTCAAGGTCTTGATCATTTCAGTTACCAATGGTTCTCGATGCGCTTTGAAGAGTTTGTATTTATCGATCGAATTATGGTTGATAACGCTTATCGCAGGCAGGGTCGAGGCACTGAACTATTAGAGGCGTGTGTGGAGAAAGCGCAAGCGCAGAGCAAAGCTCTTATGGTTTGCCATGTGCACGATCGCCCTAGCAATAAGATAGGGCATCTCTTCGCACAGAGCATGGGTTTCACGGCGATAGAAAGCGTGATGCTACCTTCTCGTGAAATCGTGACGATGTATCAACGTTCGATAGCGATCGCCACTCCTTGACCCCCTCCGATACAGAGTGTGGCAATTCCTTTGTGCACGTCTCGCTTAATCATTTCATGAATTAAAGAAACTAATACGCGAGCACCCGAAGCGCCAATGGGGTGACCTAGGGCAATGGCCCCGCCATTGACGTTTACTTTACTGGGGTCCCATTGCAGCTCCTTGCCCACTGCCAAAGATTGCACAGCAAATGCCTCATTCGCTTCGATTAGATCGACATCAGCAAGCTCCCATCCCGATTTTTGTAAACACAGGCGAGTTGCACTGACAGGTGCTATTCCCATAACTGAGGGATCAACCGCCGCATTTGCATAGCCGGCAATGCGAGCCAATGGCTTGCACCCTAATCGTGAAAGCATGGCTTTGTTGCAAAGTATCACGGCCGCCGCCCCATCGTTTAATCCCGAGGAATTGCCAGCCGTGACAGAGCCTTCCTTTTTAAATGCTGCCTTTAGCCTAGTGAGTAGCTCAATGCTAGCTTCAGGGCGTGGCCCTTCGTCTTGGCTGACGCAGATAGGATCGCCACGGCGTTGCGGAACACTCATAGGCACTATTTCGTCAGCAAATCGGTTCGCTTTGATAGCCGAACTGGCTTTTTGCTGCGAGGCTAGCGCAAAAGCATCTTGCTCCTCTCTAGTGATGGCGTACTGACTTGCCAGATTTTCGGCAGTAATGCCCATATGATAATGATTGAAAGCATCCTGCAAGCCGTCATGGAGCATGGAGTCGACTAGCTCCCAGTTCCCCATCTTTTTACCGCGGCGGCCTTGAGGCAACACGTGGGCTGATTGGCTCATGCTTTCCATGCCCCCGGCGATAACCATCTGAGCATCACCTAGTGCGATAGCTTGTGCGCCTAGGTGAACCGCTTTTAAGGCCGAGCCGCAGACTTTATTGATCGTCATGGCCGGTGTGGCGATGCCTATGCCAGCATGAATACTTGCCTGCCGAGCCGTGTTCTGACCGCACCCCGCCGTGAGAACATGGCCCAGTATTACCTCGTCTACCAATGCAGGGTCGATTTTGTTTTGTAATAACAATTGTTTGAGCAGTTGACTGCCTAAGTCGACGGCCGAGAGATCTGCCAAAGAACCACTGAAATTACCTATGGGGCTGCGGCCCGCTGCTATTATGTAGACATCCTGCATATAACTTTCCCCCGAGTGATTAACGGTTCACTCTATTATCGATCAATTGATCTACCACGGATGGATCTGCAAGCGTCGATGTATCGCCCATGTTCTCAAGCTCGTTTGCAGCGATTTTTCTTAGAATGCGCCGCATGATTTTTCCAGAACGAGTCTTGGGTAGGCCCGGTGCAAATTGAATGATTTCCGGTCTTGCGAAAGCACCAATCTCCTCGGCTACAAAGGCAAGTAAGTGTTTACGCAGTTCGTCACTTTCTTCTTCGTTCTGCATAAGCGTGACATAGGCGTAGATCCCTTGGCCTTTAATGTCATGAGGAAAACCAACGACAGCGGCCTCGGCTACCTTCGGGTGCAACACTAGCGCGCTCTCTATCTCGGCGGTGCCCAATCGGTGCCCTGACACATTGATCACGTCATCCACTCGCCCTGTTACCCAGTAATAACCATCGGCATCGCGACGTGCGCTATCGCCGGCAAAATAATAGCCAGGGTAGGGTTTAAAATAAGTGTCAATGCAGCGTTGGTGATCGCCAAAGACTGAGCGAATCTGGCTTGGCCAACTAGCACAGATGACTAGGTTGCCTGTGGCGGGTCCTTTTAATTCTTCCCCATTGCTATCGAGTAATGCAGGCTGAACGCCAAAGAAAGGGAGAGTCGCAGAACCTGGTTTTAGATCGGTTACGCCAGGCAATGGCGTTATCATGATGCTGCCGGTTTCGGTTTGCCACCACGTATCCACAATAGGGCAGCGAGCCTCTCCGATGACATCGTAATACCACTGCCAGGCTTCAGGGTTGATGGGTTCGCCCACGGACCCCAATAATCGCAGTGATTGTCGCGAGGTGCTTTTTACAGGGGCATCGCCCGCAGACATCAAGGCCCTAATGGCAGTGGGCGCTGTGTAAAATGAATTCACTTGATGTTTGTCGATGACTTGCCAAAAACGTGACGCATCAGGGTAGGTTGGGACACCTTCAAAAACCAGTGTCGTGGCACCATTGGCTAAAGGGCCGTACACGATATAACTATGTCCAGTAACCCAGCCCACATCCGCAGTACACCAATAGACGTCACCTTCTTGGTAGTCGAAGACATAGCGGTGGGTCATCGCGGCCATAAGCAGGTAGCCAGCAGAGGTATGCAGAACCCCTTTGGGTTTTCCGGTGGACCCAGAAGTGTAGAGAATAAAGAGCGGGTCTTCGGCGTCCATGACTTCTGGTTCACACTCGGTGCTGACAGTTTTGGCGAACTCGTGGTAATCCACATCACGTGCTTCATGCCATGTCACCTCAGCCCCGGTGTGTTTTATAACCAAGACGGTGTGGACGTTGGGGCAATGCTCTAAGGCTTTGTCGACGTTATGCTTCAATGGTATTGACTTGCCGCCGCGCAAGCCTTGGTCTGCCGTGATCACGACTCGGCAATCTGAATCGAGTATGCGATCTTTAATAGCTTCGGGAGAGAAGCCTCCAAATACGACCGAATGCACAGCGCCAATTCGCGCACATGCCAACATGGCATAACAGGCTTCGGGAATCATCGGCATATATATGCTGACGCGATCGCCTTTCTTTACTCCACGAGCGCGTAGCACATTGGCCATTTTACAGGTGCGTTCGTAGAGTGTTTGGTAGGTGATGTGTTCGCTGTTATCGGGGTGATCCCCTTCCCAAATGATGGCCGTTTGTTGTGCGCGTTGAGGCAGGTGTCGATCGATGCAGTTAACACTGACATTGAGTTTGCCACCAACAAACCATTGGTTGGAGGCGTCCTTAAAGTCTCCGCTTTGGAGTTGCTCCCAAGGTTCTATCCAATCAAGAACCTCTTTAGCTTGCTTAGTCCAAAACAGTTCAGGGTCATGAATAGATTGTTGGTAGAGCTGTTGATAATCTTCTTTGCGAATGAGGCTTGTAGCGGCCAAAGTCTCGGAAACTGGGTATACACGATTGTCAGACATCGATAGGTCCTTCTGCTGGTTTTCGCAGGCGGCGAGAATGGATTTCGCTAGCGTTGCATCTGTAGTTGAACTATAGGTTTTAGCAGGTTTTAGGCAGGGAGTAAAATCGAGATAGGCCGCAATTTAATGGGAATTCTTAAGCAACTGGGCGTTGTACTCGAATATTATCGATTAGTCGGGTTTTACCCAAGTAGGCTGCCGCAAGGATGACGAGTTCTGTGTCTTCCTGCGTGGCCGGATTGAGGGTATGAGCTTGGCAGACTGAAAAATAATCGGGTGTGAAACCTGCTTTTGTTAAGCGCTGGTTTGCCTGAGTCTCTACTGCCGAGACGGGGTCTCCGTTTTCGAGTGCTTGGGCTGACGATCTTAGGGTTTCTATCAGCGCTGTCGCGATTTTTTTCTCCGCTGCCGTGAGGTAACCGTTGCGCGAACTCAAAGCAAGGCCACTGGCTTCGCGTTGAGTGGGGACGCCAATTAACGCAACCGGCATGCAAAGGTCTGAGACCATTTTTTGGATGACGAGAAACTGTTGGTAGTCTTTCAAGCCGAACAGTGCAGTATCGGGCTGTACGATATTGAAGAGTTTGGACACGATAGTGGAGACACCATCGAAATGTCCTGGCCGGCTTGAACCGCAATAGCGTTGCGAGACCTTAGGTACTGAAACAACAGTGTTGTTCTCATGACCCGTTGGGTACATTTCATCAACGCTGGGGGTGAACAATACATCACACTGGGCTGCTGATAATTTTTCTTTATCTTGTTCGAGTGTCCGTGGGTAGGAATCGAGATCTTCATTCTTGCCGAACTGCATTGGATTTACGAAAATCGTGCTGACAACAATATCGGCGTGCGCCCGTGCAGTTTCTACAAGATGTATATGGCCCGTATGCAGATTACCCATAGTGGGCACTAAAGCGATGGAGTGCCCTTGCCGGCGAAACCCTGACAAGGTTTCGCGTAAGCCTTCAGTGCTCGTTAGGTGTTGCATGGGGGCTCTCTTAGTCGAAACAGTGTTCTGGAGCGGGAAACTTCTTGTCTTTCACCTGCTGTACAAATGCGCGTAAGGCGCCAGGAATACCATCATCAGAGTCCGTTAGGAAATTCTTAACAAACTTTGGAGTGATAGGCGATATCCCAAGCAGATCATGTAAGACCATGACTTGTGCATCGGTATCGGGCCCCGCACCAATGCCGATGACGGGAATGCTGACCGATTCGCTAAGTGTTTTAGCCAGCGCTTGAGGTACGCATTCGAGCAGCAACATGCTGGCGCCGGAGGCCTCTAATAATTTCGCTTCCGCTAACATGCTCTCGGCTTGGTGTGGGTCTCGGCCTTGCACATGGTAACCGCCAATACGATTGATCGATTGTGGCGTTAGTCCCATATGCGCACAGACTGGAATGCCACGTTCGGCTAGCAAGTGCGTAGAGTTGGCAATCCAAGCACCGCCTTCAATTTTGATCATCTGCGCACCAGCGCGCATCAGTGTTGCAGCGTTCTCGAGAGTCTGCGTCTCAGAGGCATAGCTCATGAACGGCATATCGCCGATTAGGAAGGCGCCCTTATTGCCGCGTTTGACGGAACTGATGTGGTAGACCATATCGTCCATGGTGACTGGCAGGGTGCTGTCGTGGCCCTGTAAGACCATGCCAAGGCTGTCGCCAATAAGGATGGCATCAACGCCAGCCTCGCCGACAAGACTAGAGAAGCAAGCGTCATAGGCTGTGAGGCAGGTGAACTTCTCGCCTCTTTGCTTCATTTTGAGCAGCGTGCTTAAAGTCGTTGCACGGCGGGTAGTCTGGGGAACGTTAGGTGATGCTTGAGAGCTCATAATAGTTCATCCACTGAGTGCTATAGAAGGCTTGGCTTGGGATTAAAATAGTGGGTCCCTTTGATGCCGGCCAAAATTTGTGCGACGAGTAGTTGATAATCGTCTTCATTGCCCACTAGGTCAATCTCAGCGCAGTTAACGATCAGCAATGGGCTTTTGTCATAGTAGTGAAAAAAGTCAGTGTAAGCCTCGTTCAGGCGTTCTAGGTACTCAGGTTGGATGTTTTGCTCTGCTACTATTGCGCGCTTTTGAATCCGCTCGATTAGAACTGATGCCGGAGCTTGCAAGTAAAGTACAAGGTCGGGAACTGGCGCATCGATGGTCAAGTGTTCATAGACTTGTTGATACAACGCAAACTCATCGTCGTCGAGATTTTGACGGGCGAACAGAGGGTCTTTATCGATTAGGAAATCGGCTACTCGCACTTGCTCAAACAAATCATCTTGACGTAAATCTTGAATTTGGCGTGAGCGCTGAAAGAGAAAGAATAGCTGGGTAGACAACGCATTGCGGCGCGGGTCGAGATAAAAGCGTTCCAGGAAAGGATTCTCTTCTGGCATCTCAAGCAGCGTTTCGTAATTGAACGTTTCGGCCAAGCGTTTAGTCAGGCTGGTCTTGCCTACGCCAATAGGGCCTTCTACAGCAATATAGCGTGGCTTTGTCGCTGAGGGTGGCTGCGCTGGGTTGTTCACGCGTTATCCTCGGTTCCTGTATTGGGCTTCTTAGTAGGCTTGCGGCGACGTCGACGCTTTGTTGTGCTGCCTTTGCCTAATGCGTTAAGCATTTCTTCACGCTGCGCTTCGTTGGCAGTCTGGAAATCTGTCCACCATTGTCCGACGCCATCGAGCGCTTCCCCTGCATCCTCTCGAAGTAGCAAGAAATCATAGGCCGCTCTGAACCTTGGGTGAGCAAAAGCGGTTTCAGCGCCGCGTTTGGTGCGTGTCTGCAAACGTATTTGCTGCTCCCAAATCTCCTTGGTGGCAATGGAGAAACGTTTAGGGATGGCAGTCACTTGGATTTGCTTCAAGATCACTTGGTTAGCCGCCTCGTGATGCTCGGGAATACTGACGGGCTTACCTTCTGCGTGTTGTTTTAAAATTTGCTGCAAAGGCGGCCATAGTATGGCGGCATAAAGGAATGCCGGAGTGACCGATTTGCCTTGTGCAAGCCTACGGTCGGTATTGCGCATCGCCAAAGTCAGTAATTGGCTTTCAACACTTTGAGGATCCTTAGTGGTTGCCATAGTGGCAGGAAACAAGACCTGCCCAACTTTAAACTGGCGCAAAAGAGCGAAAGTCTTCTCGGCTTTACCGCCAGTTAAGAACTTCAAAGATTCATCGAAAAGGCGGGCTGATGAAATCGAGCTAAGGAGCGGGGCCATCTCATCCATTGGCGCGCGGGTGTTTTTCTCTATGTCGAAGCCCAGCTTCGCGGCAAAACGTACTGCTCGCATCAGGCGCACAGGGTCTTCTCTATAGCGAGTGGCGGGATCACCGATCATGCGCAGGAGTCGGTTATCGATATCTTTAAGGCCGTTTGCGAAGTCGATGATGCGGAAACCATCAGTGGTGTAATACAGCGCGTTTGCAGTGAAGTCTCGTCGTAGCGCGTCTTCGTTAATATTGCCGTAGACATTGTCACGCAGAATCAAGCCAGCGCTCGAGTGAGCCGAATCTAGGCCCTTAATGCTGCGATTGGTGGTCTTGCCTTTGAATTCATTCTCTGGCTCGTGAGGCGCTCTGAAGGTGGTTACCTCAATGATCTCGCGGCCAAACCGAACATGAATGATTTTAAAGCGTCGCCCGATAATCATGGCGTTGCGGAATAATTGTTTGATCTGCTCTGGAGTGGCATTGGTGGAGACATCAAAATCTTTAGGTTTGTCACCTAGCAATAGGTCTCGAACACCGCCGCCAACGAGAAAGGCGTTAAAACCAGCGTCATTAAGTCGATAAAGCACTTTTAGGGCGTTGGGAGAGATATCTTTGCGGGATATGCAGTGTTCGTCCCGCTCGATGATATCGGCACCGGAAAGGTCGAGGTCATCAAGACTGGCACGTCCACGCGAAGGCTTGGAGTTATGACGCGGCTCTGTGGCGGCGTGATTTGCTGGCTCGGACGTCTGTGTTTTTGAGCGTTTACCGAATAGCGCTTTGCTTATCTTTCTTAGCATCGAGTTTTAGAATCCATTAACTGCAAGTACGTTAGGTATAGAGGTGACTCGCATTACCCCATGTATACGTGAATGCGACGGTTTCATCGCGAATTGCAATGGGAATGGATAGAGATAATACACCGAAATTAGGGAAATTAGCAGAAGGAAATGCTTTGGGGGGCTAGTACCGCCCCCCCGCAAGGAAGGTAATTTAGTTTTATTATTATTATTAGACTAATCAGGCACCAAATACAGCACCGCAAAGCATTTTTTTATGAAACAGTACCGACAGTCAGATAACAAATAGGTTCTCTTAATACTGGCAATCTACTTCATTATTTTTATTGTTGTTTGCACCAAATCTAGCAATGCTATTTTTATTATTATTTACGGTCGTTGTTATTATTTATTGTTATTATGAACTGTAATAGAGCACTAACTGTGCCAGTTATTTTAATATCAATAAAAACAATCACTTAGTGTTTATTGGGGCGTTCTAAAGTGGTGCAAAACTGGTACTGTGTTACCTAACATCTCTAACTGGGTGGGTAGATGGGTAGCAGTAACAGTTTAATATTGCGGTAACTTGTCTGTGATTACAGTCACAATTTTGTAGGAAAACTGGACAATATAGGGTTGTAATCGCCTCTTAGGATGAGGAGGCGAGATCGGTTTGTGATGAGTTTTTAGGCTTGTTTTTTCTTACGAGGAAGGCCAAATCGCTGACGACGTTCCCAAAGACACTTACGGCTGATGCCGAGTTTACGTGCGAGCTGGGTTTCGTTCATTTGATCTTGGTGTTCTAGTACGAAGCGCTGGAAATAGTCCTCAAGCGAGAGCTCTTCTGAGGGGTCATCTTGTGTCATGGTGTTGTTTGCCGCGACTCGATCGCCTAGCGGTCGTAACTGACCACGTAAACTCATATCGATGGCCAGTAGCTCCGCATCAATAAACTCGGACTCGGCTAGCACCACAGCGCGCTCTATAGCGTTTTCTAGCTCACGAACATTGCCTGGCCATGGGTATGAGGCAATGGCCTGTGTCGCATCCGAGCTGAATGTCAGCATCGGAGACTTAAGGCGTTTGCAAGTGCGTTCGAGTATCGCATCGGCTAATTCAAGAATATCGTTTCCGCGCTCTTTTAGCGGCGGAATAATGAGCGTCATGACATTGATGCGGTAGTACAAGTCTTCCCGGAAATCACCATCGATGACTAGCTGTTTAAGGTCTCTATGGGTTGCGACCACTAGCCTGACATCAACTTTTTTAGATTGAACCGAGCCGACTTTGCGAATCTCGTTTTCTTGAAGTACGCGTAATAAGCGGGCCTGAGCCTCTAAGGGGAGTTCTCCTATTTCATCGAGAAATAGCGTGCTGCCACTCGCGGCTTCGACCAAACCGGTACGATTGGCTGTCGCGCCAGTGAAGGCGCCTTTTTCATGGCCAAAGAGTTCCGATTCGATGAGGTTTTCTGGGATTGCCGCGCAGTTGACGGAAATCATTTCTGACGCGTTACGATCGCTGAGCTTATGTATCGCTCGTGCTACTAGCTCTTTTCCGGTGCCGGATTCGCCATTGATCAAGACAGTGGAATTGGTCAATGCCACTTTTCGTATGCGGCGGAACAACTCCATCATCTGCGGACAGCTGCCGATCATACCGTAGACAGGTGGCTCTGGCGGAGGGGTAGGTTTGCTAGCGACGGCTTTACGGCTTGTCCCTTCTTCAACAATGCGCGCGACGGTTTCCAGCATCTCTTCGTGTTCAAAAGGCTTGGAGATATAGTCGACGGCTCCCATTTTCATAGAATCAATGGCGGAGCGCATGCTCGAATAACTGGTCATGATTAGAACAGGGGTTTTGGTCGCTTTGATGAGATCAGTGCCAGGTGCGCCAGGCAGGCGCAGGTCGCTAATGACAATATCGAAATCATCCATTTTATGATTTTCGATTGCCTCTTTTACGCTACCGGCTTCTTGGACGGAATAGTCGTGCCGTTCCAACAGGCGCCGAAGGGCGGTCCTAATGATCGGTTCATCTTCTACTACTAATACTTTGTTCTGCACTGTCATCATGTTACTCAAAAAAATCTATAACGAATTCAACAGGTTATTGGATAGATTGCTGGGCTTGCTCGAGCGCAGCGTTTTCTATATTCGAACCATCATAGCAGGGAAAAGTCAGAATTACTCGTGTCCCAGGGTTCTCTTTTCTGTTTGAGGCACTGATTATATCGATATGCCCATTCAGGTTTTCAACAATGCTGTAGACCAGTGAAAGCCCAAGCCCTGTTCCCTCTCCCGGCTCTTTCGTTGTGAAGAAAGGGTCGAATATTTGCTCACGTATTAGTTCCGGAATACCGCTGCCTTCATCGGTCACGGAAATCTGAACTGAGCCCGACACAAGCTTTGACGACAAAGTGATCTTGCTTTCACTTGGGCTAGCATCGTGAGCGTTGTTGAGAAGATTGACCAAGACTTGCAATAGTCGCTGAGCATCGCCAAGGACTTGCAGGCCTGGTTTGCAATTGACCACATAGTCGATTTCTTTGCGCTTTTTATCCAGTGAAATTAATGTGATAGCTTCTTGCACACACTCTTCAATGCTTACAATTTCACTGTTGTGATCAACCTTATTGCTGCCACTGTGAGCGAAGTTGACTAGAGACTGGACGATGCGTGATGTGCGATCAGTCTGTTCAATAATTTGCCGTGCCATTGCGCGCAGCTCATCGTTATTGGTTTCGTCACGAATATTTTGTGCAAGGCACGCGATGGCGGTGACCGGGTTGCCGATCTCATGGGCAACCCCAGCGGCAAGTCGCCCAATAGAGGCTAGCCGTTCACTGTGTGTGAGTTCCTCTTCTAATAGCTCTGTGTCTGTTAGATCCTCGAGCAAGATTACAACACCGTCTTGCTTGATTTTGTGCGCGGTGGATTTTTCAATGATGGCTTTGTGGAGGCTTATCACCCGGCGCTTGCTCTTCACTTGCACTGTACGTTTGTGTGCATGAGCGGTGTCACCCTTGGTGAAATCATGAACGAGTGAGGCCCACGGCTCGGCGATCTCAATTAATTGGGCTCCCAGAACCTCCTGACTTGGGATGCCGGTCAATTGCGCCATAGCGTGATTCCACATGACAATCTGATTTTGCTCGCCAAGAGAGCAGACCCCAAGCGGGAGCTCTAAAAGTACTTGGCGATGATAGCGGCGCAGATTATCCAGATCTTCTGCCATGCCCGAGAGGTTGCTTCGGTAAGCTTCGATTCGGCTCTCAATGGCATCAACATCTGTGCTGCCATGCTCGGACTCTATGGTAAACGGTAGGAAGCGGTCGATGAGATCGTGAGCGATCGATGGTCCGAGTAGGCCAGAAAGATTGGCCTCGAGCCTTCCGCGTAAAAGACGCATCGCATGGGGGCGTTTTTCATCTTTATTGATACTGAGGTCTCGCATCGCTTGCAAGACTTCACGGGTTGCAGTGCGTGCCCCCAGGGGTTTGGTCAATTTGTTGATGAAGTCTTCGGCTGATTTTGCGACCAGGCCTGTGCGATTGCGGCGCCGTATCGTGTCTATGGCGCAAACGTCTGCAGAAGCTCGCTCTTCCGCGGAGGTGCGAGTCCACAAAGAGATGCCGACAAACAATAGAATATTGCACACCAAGGAGAAGGCGACGATCTCGCGGGTACTGATGCTGTCTAGGGGGATCAGGCTGTAGCCAGTCAGTGCAGGCATCATCAGGAATAATAACCAGATAAGCACGCCTGTGGAGAGTCCGACAATGAATCCTTTCTTGTTGCCGCGAGGCCAATATAAAAGCGCAATAATGCTCGGCAGGAACTGCAAACTTGCGATATAGGAAACATTGCCTATCGCGCGCACACTAAATTTGTCTTCGGGTAAGAAATAGAACAGAAAGCCAATCCAGATCAGCGCGGCGATCAGCGCCCGGCGGCGCCACAGCAACCAGCGATAAATATCGTTGCGGGCACTGGGTTGGTATAAAGGCAATATGAGGTGGTTGAGGCACATATTGGACAGTGCCAATGTAATCACAATGATCAGTCCGCTGGCGGCAGAAAGGCCTCCAAGAAACCCGATCATGGTGATGAAGCCTGATCCGTATTCTGCGCCTAGTGTTACTGGGTAATACTCAAGTGGGGCTGTAGAGCCGATTTTCAGGCCGGCCCAGAGAATAGGGAATACGGGCAAGCTCAGTAATAGGAAATACAAAGGGACGCCCCAGCTCGCGATTGTTAGCGCTTTAGGGTCTTTGTTCTCATTGAAGATCATATAGAACATATGCGGGCTTGCCACCGCGGCGGTAAAGAATAATAAGGCGGTGATATGGAAAGAACCTGGAGAGTCTGGCTCCTTAATGTTCGCAATGATTTCCGGTTGAGTTTGTAGCCAGGTATCGATTCCTGAGAAGCCGCCAAAGCCTTGATAGACAGCAAAACCGCCAAGACAAAGCATGGCGATTAGCTTAACGAGTGATTCGAAAGCGATCGCCATTACTAAGCCTGCATGTTTCTCTCGTCCGGCACCGCGGCCCGTCCCAAAGGAGATGGCAAATAAAGTGATCATGGCGCAAAACGCGGCGGCGAGTTTGGTTTGCGAGACTTCTGGGGCCATGATAGCGACGCTGCTTGCGACGGCTTGTACTTGCAGAGATAGCAGTGGCGTCACTCCAATGAGCATTACGATGGTAGTCAGAGTGCCCGCCATCGGGCTGCGGTATCGAAATGCTAGTAAGTCCGCTAAGGAGCTTAATTGATAGCTGCGGGTAATATCTAAAATAGGGCGTAGCATTAAGGGGGAGAATAAAAACGCTAGTGAGATGCCAATAAAGGGCGCTAGATACCCAAAGCCATCGCGTGAGGCGTTGGCTGTTGTCGAAAAATAGGACCAGACACTCGCGAACACCCCTAGCGCCAGTACGTAAACAATAGGGTGGCGCGTGACCTTCTGTGGAATCCAGCCCCGATCGGTGGCGAAGGCCACGCCAAAGAGTACGATCATGTAGATCACACCCATGATGAAAAGTCCGCTTAGATCAAAGGTCATCTGAATTGTGTTCCCTGTGGCAGAACACTGCGATGATTATGATGAACAAGCTGATGACAAATGGTCGATACCAGGCGCCGGTCGGCTGTGCAAGCCAGTCCACGCTCGCTACAAATAGTATGTAGCTAGACATGATTAGAAAGAGCGTAGAGCGAGTTAGGTACACAACTATTCCTCTAGTGACTATGCTGACGGCTTAAACTGATTCGTGCAGGATATTAGCTAACTTGGGTACTGCCTGTATATCCCAGTAGGCAATAGCCCATGCGAGAAGGTCTTCTACCTCAGCGCTTTGTAATCCTGGGTCAGGCTGTTGCCCTAGGAATAGTAACGCTCTGTACAGGAGTTGCGAGGCCTGTTGCGGATCGATGGCGTCAGCAAAGTGCTGTTTGCTAAGTTTTTGCCCTTCACTATTTACGGCCACTGGAATATGGGCATAGCGCGGCTGGGGATATCCTAGGCACTGTTGCAAATAGATCTGTCTTGGCGTGGAGTCCAATAAATCAAACCCGCGCACGACATCGGTGATGCCTTGGAACTCATCGTCCACGACGACGGCCAGTTGATACGCAAATAGTTCATCTTTTCGCACTAAGACAAAATCACCGCATTCGTTGAGCACATCTTGGGATTGCTCGCCTTGAATGCTGTCGGTGAAATGTATTTGAGTCTTGGCCGTTTGTAATCGTATCGCTCCCCCAATCACCTTATCGCTGCGTGTTCGGCATCGGTTGTCGTACACGCCGCCCATCGCTTGCACTTGTTGCCGTGTGCAATCACAGGAGTAGATCAGCTCTTTGCTGCGTAAAGTGTGTAGTGCTTCGGCGTAAGCATCGAGGCGGTCACTTTGGTAGACGACTTCCCCGTCCCAATGCAGAGAGAGTTGGTCTAAGCAGTTCAGTATTTGCTCCGCAGTCCCTTCAGGTTCGCGCGCAGGGTCAAGGTCTTCCATTCGCAGTAGCCACAGACCATTGTTTGCTTTTGCGTCAAGATAGCTTGCTAGGGCCGCGATAAGAGAGCCGAAATGTAAAAGACCGCTAGGGGAGGGGGCAAAACGACCAATATAACTTGATCTGCCGTTCATAAGATTTTTTGGAGAGAGTGCGTCTTAGCAATGCAGCGCTTTGAAAAAGGCCGCATTGCTAGACACAGAGAAGCGAGGGATGCGCTTAGGCGCCCCATTGCTTCTCTTTGATTTCGTCGAGAGTTTTACAATCTATGCACTTGTTGGCAGTCGGGCGCGCTTCAAGGCGACGAATCCCAATTTCAATACCACACGATTCGCAGAAACCGTAATCATCTTGAGCAATCATCTCGAGTGTCGAGTCAATTTTCTTGATGAGTTTACGCTCACGGTCACGCGTGCGCAGTTCAAGACTGAACTCCTCTTCTTGCGTGGCGCGATCGGCAGGATCAGGGTAGTTTGCTGCCTCATCTTGCATGTGATGAACAGTTCTATCCACCTCTTCCATAAGCTGATTGCGCCAGCTGTAGAGAATGGACTTGAAATGATCCTTTTGAGCCTCGTTCATGTACTCTTCCCCTTTTTTTTCTTTATAAGGGGTAAAGTTCTTAAGAACGGGTGCAGACGCAGGGGCTTGCTTGTTAGACATGGTTCGCTATGCCTCATTGCCCAAAATGGGCTTGTCCAATTGAATCACTCGCAATCATAAACTTCGTGATGCCAGCACAGTGTTCGCTATTTTTAGCGCGATTATCTTAAACTTTCAATTGCAGTTTTTTCTGCAAATTAGTGAAGATAAACGACAAGTTCGGATCAGATGATGACTCATCACTACCCTTTAGTACACAAATCGTACATGGGCTGGATCCTAGAAAGCCCGCTAAACTAACAGAATATTACGAGACACGCTATAGGTAAATAAGGCGGTTATAAAGCGAGTGTACGACGAGCGCTTGTTCAACAACATCCATTTCAATTTAGCCCTATATAATGGCAGTATTCCAATCTTCTATATCTGTACTAGGCGGAGCTTTCTTGTCGATTAAAACCTCTAATTCTCGATTTTCACCTGCGCAGCGCATGCTACACGTGAATCCTTTCCGTGTGATGACAGTGTTGGAGCGTGCGAAAGCGCTGGAAGCACAAGGCCGCACGATCATTCATTTAGAGGTCGGAGAGCCAGACTTTGTGACTGCCGCACCGATCCTTGAGGCAGGACGCAGTGCTTTAGCCCAAGGTTACACGGCCTATACTCCCGCAGCAGGCTTGCCAGAACTGCGTGCGCGTATCGCAGCTTATTACCTTGAAACCCAGGGTGTGGAAGTTTCACCGGAGCGTATTTTTGTCACCCCAGGTGCCAGTGGTGCACTGAGTCTTGTGGCGCAAATGCTCATTAATCCAGGTGATGGCATTTTGATGTCAGACCCAGGTTACCCGTGTAATCGTAATTATGTGCGTTTGGCGGGAGGCACGGCACAACTGGTGCCTGTCACGCCAGATTCTGGCTTTCAACTCAGCACAGAGCTTCTTGATCAATATAAAGATGACACTACCAGCGGTGTGTGGGTTGCCTCACCAAATAATCCAACAGGAACGGTATTAAGTAGGCAGGAGATCGAATCGATTAGTCAGTGGTGTGAGTGCAACGATGTGCATTTTGTAGTGGATGAAATTTATCATGGTCTCGACTATGTCGATGGCTTGCCCAGTGCCTTGCGGGTGTCAGATAAGACTATAGTCATTAACAGCTTCTCTAAATATTTTGGCATGACAGGGTGGCGTCTTGGTTGGTTAGTAGTCCCGCAAGAGTTGGTTGCTGCGACGAATGTATTGGCGCAAAATTTATTTATTGCTGCCTCTACGCTAGCGCAACATGCAGCGCTGCGCGCGTTCGACCAAGACACGCGGGTTCTATTGGAGCAGCGTCGACAAGCATTTAAAGAGCGCCGAGATTATTTGAGCAATGCCTTGGTGGCGCTTGGCTTTAACGTGCCAGTTGCGACACAGGGAGCGTTTTATATTTATGCTGGTATCGAAGCGTTCTGTTCAAGTAGCGAGCGTTTCTGCCAGACTCTTTTAGAAGAGTTTGGCGTTGCGGTGACCCCAGGTACAGACTTTGGTGAGTTCGAAAATCAACGTTATGTAAGATTTGCTTTCACAACAGGAATGCCGGAGTTAGAAGTCGCCGTAGAGAGAATTACAGCAGCGGTTCAATCGGGACGCTTAGCGCAATGAAGTACGCCCCAGCGCTTCAAGAGGCGCGTCTTATCAAACGGTATAAGCGTTTCCTTGCCGACATCAGATTTGCCGACGGTAGCGAAACAACCATTCATTGTCCGAATACGGGGTCAATGCGTAACTGTGCTCCGCAAAACGCTAGAGTATGGTTTTCGCAGTCATCAAACCCTAAACGCAAGTATCCCTATACGTGGGAGCTCGTGGAGATTGATGAGCGCTATAAAGTTGGTGTTAACACAGGCAGAGCCAACGCTCTAGTGTCAGAGGCTTTGCAGAACAAGGTCATTGCTCCTTTGGCACAGTATGGAAAGGTTCAAGCAGAAGTGCGTTACGGCAGTGAGAATAGTCGCATCGATTTTTTGCTTAGTGAGCATCCGCAAAGACCGAGCGAACAGTGTTATGTCGAAGTGAAAAGCGTCACGCTTGGGTTGGAGGATGGTGTTGGGGCATTTCCTGATGCGGTCAGTAGCCGAGGCGCAAAACATTTGCGGGAATTAATGCAAATGAAAGAAGAAGGGCATCGCGCGGTGCTTTTGTATTGTGTGCAACATGAAGGGATCAATCGAGTGCGTGCAGCACATGAAATTGATTCACTTTATGCTTCACTTCTGCAACAGGCTCAGCAAGCGGGTGTCGAGATTTACGCCTACCGTGCACGTATCACCACTCAAGAGATCGTTTTGTGCGAAGCGCTGCCTGTTGAGCTTGGTGGCGCTATTTAGATTCGGCCTAAACTCGTGACATCTTCTTCATTGACCATCACGAAACCATTGCCAAGCTGGAACGGAATGGCTTTGAGTTGTTTGCCTTTGCATGGGCCTAAAATACATTGACCACTTTCTATCAAGAACAACGCGCCGTGAGTGGAGCATTGAATGAGCGCGCCATCGCTATCTAAGAACTGATCCTCTTGCCACTCAAGCGGGGTTCCCAAGTGTGGACAATAATTGTAATACACAAACATTTGAGCATCTTTTTTTACAGCGAATAAATATTTGTTCAATACTTCGAAGCCCTTTGAGGCGCCTTCTTCGATGTCATTCTCATGGCAAAGTGTGATCATAATGCGGTTCTCAATTACGTGAGGGCCTGACTGAAATCGGCAATCAGGTCGTCAATATTTTCTATGCCTACGGCAATGCGAATGAGGGAGTCTGGAATTCCCATTGACTCGCGTCTCTGTGGCCCCATCTCGTAAAAAATGGTGTGCGCGACAGGTATGGCGAGAGTGCGTGTGTCTCCAAGGTTGCTAGAGGAAACAACAAACTCGAGCTTGTTCAAGAAATCAAAACAATCGATGTCTGCACACAGCTCGATGCTCATCAACGCGCCGTAGTGGCTGAACAGTTCTGTGGCACGCTCGTGTTGTGGGTGGTTGGTTAAGCCTGGGTATTTCACGCTGAGGACGCGTGGGTGCGCCTCGCAAAACTGGGCAAGCGCAAGGGCGTTGTTACTGGCCCGTTCTACCCGTAAAGATAAAGTTTCCGAACCCACCGCGAGAGTATGTGCCGCTTCAGGAGAAAGCGTGGCGCCGAAATCACGAAGCCCCTTTTTCTTGATTTGCGTTAGTCCCCACGAATTACTAGAGCCGGTTTTATAGTTGTCATAGATGTTGGGGAAATGACTCCAATCATAAAGCCCCGTGTCGGTTACTGCGCCGCCCAAGGCGTCACCATGGCCGCCAAAATATTTCGACAGTGAGTTCACAATGAAGGATGCACCGACTGATTTTGGTGAAAATAAACAAGGAGTCGTAATGGTGTTGTCCACGACATAGATGAGTTGCTTTTGTGCACAAAGCGCGCCGATTTTGGCGAGGTCAGCCACTTGCGTCGCGGGGTTGGCGATCGTCTCGACAAAGACAAGTTTGGTATTCTGCGTTATCGCCTGTTCAACATTAGCGGCATCGGTGGCATCGACAAAGCTCACTTCGATACCGAGATTGCGGAATGTATTGAACAAACTATTGGTGTTGCCGAACAAAAACGAGCTAGAAACGATATGGTCTCCGGCTTTAAGTAAGGAGAATATTATCGAACCAATGGCTGCCATGCCGGTAGCAAATGCCACGGTGGCGCTGCCTTGTTCCATGCGACTTACACGATTTTGCAATGCATTGACGGTAGGGTTTTGCTGGCGGCCATAATTGTAGCCGGGGCTTTTGCCCTGAAACACAGCGGCAAGCTCGCGAGCGTCGTCATACTCAAAGGCTATTGAGGTGTGAATCGCTTTATGTAAGGAGCCGTGTTCTGGTTTGTCACTTCTATCGGAGTGCAAATTGACAGTGTCAAAATGGGCTTTAGTCTTGTCGGTGCTCATGCTACCTAGATCCTAGTGCGCAAGGGATTGCGAGGTTTTGGAGGTGTCAGTATATAAGACCTGCGGCAGGCTGAACACCGCCGCTAGAGATCAGTGTGCAATGTAAATGGGCAAGGCTGCGATTTGTGCATCAATCTCGGCTAGCTTTGCTCGATAGGCAGGGCTATTACGGTCCGTGAATTGGGCAGAAAAATCCTCCTCGGTAAGGCCGGCGTTCTCTCTCGATACCTGAGGCATATAATCAGACTCTTGACTCGCCACGGCTAAACGCTGAGCTAAGTTGAGAGCGGCATTGTGGTCTTTGGTCGCTTCCATTCCCAGTGCCACACCGGCGGTGTTGGCGGTTAAGTCGCTGAAGCTGAAGCCTGATCGATAGCGCGCGTCGTGTACTTCTTTGCTGGTGGATAAGATGCCAGCCACTCCGGCGCCAACAGTTGCGCTCATGGCCGCCGAGCTTGTGAAATGTTGGGCAAGGTCCGGACGGCGTTGAAGCGTGACGTTCAAACGTCGTGGCGTAATCAATGCGGCGGCACTGGGAGGTTCTATCAATTGGCTGAGATCTGACTCATTGACGTAGAGGGAGAGTGCCTGCAGAAGGGCACGGTTTTCACTCAAGGGATCGGCGCCATTTTGGATGTGCTTGTGGGCTGTTTGGAAGAGTGGCGCGAGGAGGTTGTTGAGTGAAATGCTGCGAGTGTTGTCGTCCTGTGCCTGCACTATCGTAATGATTTCGCCAAAATAGAACACAATTTTCTCTTTATCTTGCGCGCTAAGGAGTAGTTGCTCGGCTTGAGTTTGGACCTGTGCCAAAAGCCTTGGATCCCAATCCAGTGTGATTTCCACGACGTTTGTTTGGAATTCAACGGAGCTGACGCTGCGCTGGAGCTCGCTGACTTGTTGGTAATTGACATAGGTATTGGCGAGTTGGGTTTCTACTTGGCTGCGTATAAACCGTACTAGGCTATCGGGGATAGGAAGGTGTCCGAGCTTGACTGAATACAATTCAAGTTTGCCATCGGTTTGCCGCACTTGAGTGTGAAGGTTGAGGTACAGCGGTTTTAAAGGGGTGTGCAGCGGGATGCTCATGTTCACGCTAGCATTACCCTCTTCAATACTTGCATCGGCTGTGACCGAGTGAAGTCTAGGGACGTTCTGTAGTAAAAATGCAGTTAGTAGGTTCAACTCCTCGGAGTCTAAATGCAGAGTTACTTCTCCTGGGGCGCTAATGGAGGCGGGTGCATTGTCGACAATCACCTGCTCGATGGTGTTGATAGCCAAGTTATCAAGAGTTGGATTGAAAGGAACACTGGGTTGCCACTGGAGAATTAAGACGATTAGCAGTAAAAAAAACCCTATTAGGAGTCCAATAATTCGCTTAATAGTACTTATGTAGCTGATGTTGCGGGCTTTTGTCATAAGAATTCAGCATAAAGGCTGACAAATTCCTGATTTATAGATATAAAGTGCAAGTCTTGACCCTACTATCTGCGACTGATTATGGTGTCGTCAAGTTTTGCGCGTATTATAGCAAGACCTCATTGCTTAAAAAGGATTCCGGAAAATGAAACACTACACAAAACCCACTAAATTGGCAGTAAGCCTAAAGCAAGTGTTGCTCGCAGCGATAGTGCTGGGCTTGGTGGGGTGTGGTTCCACTGCGACAGATCAAGCCGCTATTGATCAAGCCAATGCCATTGAGGCGCAGCAACAGCAAGAGGCGCAGGCGGCAGCCACAAGAGCTGCACAAGAGCGTGCCCGCATCGCCCGAGTAGAAGCTGAGCGAGCAAGACAAGAGGCGGCGGAGCGAGAGGAGGCCGCCCGCGTAGCGCAAGCGGCTGCCGAAGCTGAGGCTCGTCAACGAGCGGAGCGCGAAGAGGCCGCCCGTATTGCTTCCGCAGAGCAAGCTCGTCGAGCTGCAGTGGCGCGAGCACAGGCTCAACAAGCGCGCATTGCGGAGTTGGAGGTGCAAATCGAGGCGCTGCGTGCGAGCAATGCTTCGCGAGTGGCGGCCAATAATAAATATGAAGATACTATTGCCGCTGCACAAGCGCTGCTCGACGCACTAAATGCGGAGCAACGAAAGTACAGCAACACGAATGCCGACGGAGAATTATTGGTACCCCTTGAAAAAGAGCTTCTTGCGGACCTTGAGGCTCGTAAAAACTCTCTTAAGCGCGAAGCTGAGGCGCTCGGACAGTAATGAGCGGTGAAATCATCGACCTGACGGCAGCGCTAGAGCAACGTCAGTTTAAGGCAAAAGAAGAACGTTTGAAGAATATGCGTGATGCGTTCAGGGCTGCTCGCCTGGACGCTAAACCTGCACTGAAAACCCCCTCCCCTCGTACCTCCGGTAGTAAGCGTAAAAAGAAATCCCCAAAACCGTCTCGCTAGAGTGTTTTCTCTCTTGGAATGCACAGGCAATAACAATTCTTATTGACCCTTCGGTTGCTATATCTTACAAGCCTAATGTGGTGAAACCCCTCTAGAATGCTGTGTTCCACAACGACTTTTGGAAGCCTTGGTCACGACTTTGTTTGTCCTAGGCTATATGCTACAGTCGGCTGGTTCCGTTAACAAAAATAATATAGGGGATACCGTAAGATGCCAGGCATGACTATAAGTATTACAATATTGCTTTCACTTTTCGGTTTAGGCGTTGCCTATTTTTATATGCGTCAAGTGATGAGTGTTCCGTTGGATCTCGGTCTTGAAGGCGAACAAAAGACCCGGCTCAGATTCATTCACGCTGCAATTGCTGAGGGTGCCATGGCGTTCCTGAAGCAAGAGTACAAATTTCTCGCCATCTTTATGTTGGTGTTTGCCGCGATCATAGCGGTACTTATCGACGATAATCATACTCCCGATACTCGCGAAGGACTCTACACCGCTGCTGCCTTTTTATTCGGTGGCGTCATTTCGATCGCCTCGGGATATATCGGTATGAAGATTGCCACTCAAGGCAATGCGCGTACCACAGTCTCTGCACGAAACGATATTAGTGATGCTTATAAAGTGGCATTGAACTCTGGTGCCGTCATGGGGTTTGCGCTGGTCAGTTTGGCGGTACTCGGTTTAGTCATCGTGTATGTCGTGATGAAGGCATGGGTGCCAGTCGACCTGCCTAACTACGTGTTAATGGAAATCATTGCAGGGTTTGGCCTAGGTGGGTCAACCATCGCGCTTTTTGCTCGCGTGGGCGGAGGAATTTTCACTAAGGCTGCCGATGTAGGGGCCGACTTGGTAGGTAAAGTCGAGAAGGGTATTCCTGAAGACGACCCTCGTAACCCCGCCGTGATTGCCGATAATGTCGGCGATAACGTAGGCGATGTCGCCGGTATGGGGGCAGACCTTTTTGGTTCTTGTGCCGAAAGTACCTGTGCGGCGATGGTGATTAGTGCCGTGGTCTTTGGGGGTAATGTAGATGCGCTACTTTACCCTATCCTGATTAGTGCCATAGGTATCCCCATCAGCTTGATTACACTCATGTGTGTTTCAGTAAAGAAGGAAGAGGATGTTGCTCCTGCTTTGATGAAACTACTGATAATCTCAAGCGTCCTTATGGCTGTCAGTATGTACTTTGTGACTGATATGGTGATTCCTGCCGAGTTTATTATTCGTGATGTGACGTATACGAGTATGGGGATTTACTGGTGTTTCTTCTCCGGTTTGGTAGCGGGGCTAACGGTTGGTTTGTTAACCGGTTACTACACTTCTGATAAATACTCCCCAGTACAAGAGGTGGCCAAATCTTGTGAGACGGGTGCTGCAACAAACATCATCTACGGTCTGGCCTTAGGCTACAAAAGTACCGTGTTTCCCTATATTGCCATTGCGATAGCAATCTTTGTTTCGTGGGACTTAGGCGGTATGTACGGGGTGGCTATCAGCTCGCTCGGAATGCTTGGTACCTTGGCCATTGCGTTGACGATTGATGCCTATGGCCCGGTGGCTGATAACGCCGGTGGCATCGCGGAGATGGCGGGGCTTGATAAAGAAGTACGTCGTCGTACTGATATCTTAGATTCAGCGGGGAACACGACAGCAGCCATTGGAAAAGGCTTTGCTATCGGCGCGGCTATCCTAACGTCATTAGCGTTGTTTGCTGCTTTTCTTACGAGCGCTGATGCGTTGATGAAAGAGCAACGAGGTGACGAGTATGATTTGTTAGGCTCTATTAATTTGCTCGATCCTATCGTGTTTGTCAGCTTGTTTATGGGGGCGGTATTACCTTTCCTATTTACGGCAATGACGATGAAGTCTGTTGGAAAGGCAGCCTTCGATATGATTGAGGAAGTGCGACGTCAATTCAATACTATTCCAGGCATCATGGAAGGCACGGCACAGCCTGATTATGCGCAGTGTGTCGCTATTTCTACGAAAGCGGCTTTGCGTGAAATGATTGCACCGGGGGTATTGATAATGGGGACACCTTTAGTGGTGGGCTTCTTATTCGGTGTGCCTGCTGTGGCAGGGATTCTCGCTGGATCTTTGATCACGGGAGGCGTGTTGGCTATCGCATCATCCAATAGTGGCGGTGCCTGGGACAATGCGAAGAAATATGTCGAAGCGGGCAACTTAGGAGGTAAAGGCTCCGAGGTGCATAAAGCGGCTGTAGTGGGTGATACGGTGGGGGATCCATTGAAGGATACTTCTGGCCCCTCGTTGAATATCCTGATCAAACTCTCAGCCATTCTATCGTTAGTATTTGCGCCATTCTTTGTGCAATACGGTGGAGTGTTGATGGGCGGATAATAGGAATAAAAAAAGGGGCCGCTTGCGGCCCCTTTTTTTATGCGGAGAACTTAGTTCACCAACTGTCTTTCAAAATGGTACAAAACCCATTCGGTGTAGTTGTTGACGTCACCGGTTGTGGTATCCATCCAACTGACTTGAACGTTGCGCACACATTGATAGATTCGAAACGAATCGGTGTCCTCTATGATGAGGCCTCGAACAGAAGGGTTGAGGGTGTAATTAGAAATTTCGACTAGCTTCCAGTCTTCTTGCATTATTCGACCGATACATTCGCTGCCAAATAATAAATCGACATAGGGTAGATCGATATCTGCCCATGCATGAGGAGGCACGCTCAAATCAAGATCAAGCTCGTTATCAACAAGAGCATCTTCTTCGTCTTGAAAGAGAATGGACTGCAAGACTAATTCGTGGTCGCTTAGGTTTTGTGCCACTAAGCGTAATCCTGCGTTGCTTCTGGTTCCCCAGGCGCTCGAATAAATTGAGTATTTTACAGGAGACTCTTCGCTGTCGGAGACACCAGGAGCTGGAGTGCCTAGAGTTTGAGAGTAAGCGGCATGTGATGCGCTAAGTGCAAAAAAAAGGGCTATTAACGCCTTGGACATATCGGGTTCAATCCTCAGCCGTAAAAAAATCGGCAATACTTGCGAGAAACCCATGCAGATTAGCGCACTCGCCCAAATTTTTCTATGCTCAGTTGCTATTAGACACAGATGTTTGCTTATTCTTGCGCATGTCAGTTGATTGCTTGTTCCTTATCATCGCTTCGATGGATAATGCTATTAGTCACTATTTCTGTGCAGTTATCATCCGAGTTTAAAGAGTGTGAAAATTGGAAAAACTTAAAAATATCAAGCATATAGTATGTGTTGCATCAGGTAAGGGAGGGGTGGGGAAATCCACAACGGCGGTAAACCTCGCCTTGGCCCTATCGCGACGAGGCTTCAAAGTAGGCCTGTTGGACGCTGATATCTACGGCCCTAGCCTGCCATTGATGTTGGGCGTTAAAGCGGGCACGCGGCCTAAAATAGTCGATAAGAAATTCATGCAACCTATTATTGCTCATGGCATTGAGTCCAACTCTATGGGGTATTTGGTAGAGCCCAATACGCCTATGGTGTGGAGAGCCCCGATGATAGTGGGGGCTTTTAATCAAATGCTCAAAGATACCTTATGGTCAGATCTGGACTATCTGATCGTGGATATGCCTCCAGGCACTGGTGATATTCAATTGAGCCTAGCGCAATCGGCTAATATCACAGGCGCCGTGATAGTCACGACCCCGCAAGATGTCGCCCTGTTAGATGCTCGTAAGGGCGTTGAGATGTTCCGCAAGGTCAAGGTGCCTTTGTTGGGTGTCGTGGAGAATATGGGCGTCCATATCTGTTCTAACTGCGGTCATGCAGAAGCTATTTTTGGTACGGGTGGCGGGCAGCAGCTCTCGGAAGACTATGGCATGGGTGTCATTGGTTCTTTGCCATTAGACCTGTCTATTCGAGAGCATACCGATAGTGGCACGCCTATCGTGGTGGCCTTGCCAGACGGTGCTGTGGCACAGGCGTATCTGGCGCTTGCCGACGCGATGGTAGAGCGTGTTGAGGCGTTGGCCGCTCAGAGTGTTGAGGCACCTACTTTTTCAGAAAGCGATGACTAGTGGCATCTACTCACTCCCCCGGAAGACGAATGTGACGAACAATGCGTTGCACCGCTTCTGGAGGTGGTGCGCTGAGTCGGCAAACCACCAAGGCAACTACTAAGTTTAAAATGGTGCCCATGGTCCCAATGCCTTCAGGAGAGATGCCAAACCACCAGTGTGCAGCGGTGCTCATTTCTGGGTTAATGAATTTAAAGTAAATGATATACGCGGCCGTAAACGTGAAGCCTGAAATCATGCCAGCCACAGCGCCTTGTCGATTCATTCGACTATAGAAAATCCCCAATACAATCGCAGGGAAAAATGACGCCGCCGCCAATCCGAACGCAAAGGCTACGACCTCTGCGACAAATCCCGGCGGATTAATCCCAAAATACCCCGCAATCAATACCGCGACGAAAATCGTTATGCGCGCATAGGTCAGCTCCTGCTTCTCGGTGATGTCAGGTGCTAGACAGCGTTTCATGAGGTCATGGGATATCGATGTGGATATCACGAGCAATAAACCTGCTGCGGTAGAAAGGGCGGCCGCGAGTGCGCCGGCGGCTACGAGAGCTATCACCCAATTGGGCAGATTGGCAATCTCAGGGTTTGCGAGCACCATGATGTCGCGGTTAACTGTGAGCTCGTTCGTTTCAGGATCGCCCACGTATTGGATGCGGCCGTCATTGTTTTTGTCATCAAACACGATGAGGCTCGTTCGCTCCC
Organism: Gammaproteobacteria bacterium; assembly: GCA_051252515.1. GTDB lineage: Bacteria > Pseudomonadota > Gammaproteobacteria > Pseudomonadales > Pseudohongiellaceae > UBA5078. Next base: position 184,794 of record JBPOFS010000006.1, on the reverse strand, counting down.
AAGTCGTGAACCATGATGGCATCGAGGAGTACTCGGCATTGTTAACCGTATTGATCAGGTTTGTTTTGGAAAAGGCCGCAATTGCAGGGGCTGTGCTATAAAGAATCGCGATGAAAATAAGCGCGTAGCCAGCGGAGCGACGCGCGTCACGGACACTGGGTACGGTAAAGAATCGAATAATGACGTGTGGCAAGCCAGCGGTGCCAAACATGAGTGCTGCGGTAATAAAGAACACATCTTGCGTACTTTTCTTCCCCTCTGTATAGGCCCCAAATCCTAGCGTTTCACTTACTCCATCCAGACGGTCTAAGAGGTAGCCACCTCCATACTCTGGGGTCAGTTCCGAGCCGAAACCAAGTTGCGGAATTGGATTGCCTGTCATCATGATGGAAATAAAGACAGCCGGCACCATGTAGGCGAATATCAGAACGCAATATTGTGCCACTTGAGTGTAGGTAATGCCTTTCATTCCGCCGAGTACGGCGTAAAAGAAAACAATTGCCATGCCGATAATAACGCCAGTGGTAATGTCGACCTCAAGAAAGCGAGAGAAAACAATGCCAGCACCTTGCATCTGACCACAGACATAAACAAAGGAGACAATGATGGCGCAGAATACGGCAGTGAGGCGTGCGCTTTGCGAATAGTAACGATCGCCAATGAAGGCTGGAACGGTGAATTGGCCAAATTTACGCAAGTAAGGAGCCAGTAAAAGGGCTAATAAAACATAGCCGCCAGTCCAGCCCATTAAGTAATAGGTGCCATCACGCCCAAGAAACGAAATCAAACCTGCCATTGAGATGAACGAGGCCGCGGACATCCAGTCTGCTGCAGTTGCCATGCCATTGGTTAGGGGGCTGACACCGCCGCCGGCAATGTAGAACTCATGGGTAGAGCCGGCCTTAGACCAGACGGCGATGCCGATGTAGAGTCCAAAGGTCACGAACACAAACAGATAGGTCCACAGTTGAACGCTCATTGCGGATCCTCGCTGGAATTGCTTTGCGCATCTTGATGGTGGGCCGTGTCCGCTAATTCGTTTTGATCGACGTTGTACTTGTCATCGAGCTTGTCCATCTGCCAGATGTACACGTAGATTAGAATGAGAAATCCGTAGATTGATCCCTGTTGTGCCATCCAAAAGCCAAGCTTGAATCCGCCAATGCGAAACTGATCGAGAAAATCTACCAGTAAAATGCCGCAAATGAAGGAGATGAAGAACCAGATGCTGATGAGTGTGACGACTATCCTGACATTAGCTTGCCAGTAGGAACGCGCATTTTTATCGGACATGAATGCCTCTTTTTATGCATTTAAATAATTGATTATTATGCTTATTTTATTATTTTGCTGCGTATGTTCAAGATAGTAGCACTAAATATTTGGGAGGTACACACACCGTAGAGTGGACGATAAAAAGAAGGGATATGACAGTAAAGGCTTCTTGTCTGGCAGAAGGGGGTATTCGTCCCTCGTGTGTTGATTATTCACGGCGTTTGCGTACTATTCATGTCACTAATACTGTGTTGCGCGCGATTAAGGAATACCTATTCAATGTTAATAAAGAAGTGTGATCTTAATCTGTTTTTGGTCTTCGACACCATTTATACAGAGCGTAATCTGACTCAGGCGGCTAAGATTTTAGCTATTACCCAGCCGGCAGTGAGTAATGCCTTAGCGCGCCTGCGTAAACTGTTCAACGATGAATTATTTGTGCGTACGGCGCGAGGGATGCAGCCTACTCCTGTCGCCGACAGCATTGCGCAGAGTGTTTCAGAGGCGTTAAGTCTACTCAAATCCAGCATTTTAGAGCGTGAAGATTTCAATCCTTTGCTCAGCGAACGTATTTTTCAGTTTAGTATGACTGACCTGGCAGAAGCGTTGGTGTTGCCACGTTTAATTCCCTTGTTCGAAGAGTCGGCGCCTAATGTGTCTTTGCAAAGTTATTTTGTAAAACGAAATGAGTTGGCGCGTAATCTTTCGCGGGCAGAGCTGGATTTTGCTGTGGATGTCCCCGTGATCGAAGACCCGCAACTTTGTCATCAGTCTCTTATGCAAGATGATTATGTTTGCTGCCTACGACATGGGCATGGGGCATTGAAAAAAGAGTTTACGCTTGAGGCTTTTTTGCAGCTGCAACATATTCATGTGTCGAGCCGTCGTAAGGGCTTAGGGCAGGTCGATTTGGCGTTATTGAAGTATGACTCTGAGCGGAGAATTAAATTGCGTGTGCAGCATTACCGAGTCGCTGCGGCGATTGTCAGTAGTACGGATTTTTCTTTGTGTTTGCCGCGGTTTTTGGCAGAAAAATATGATCTAGCGATTCTGCCTTTGCCATTTGACGTGCCGCAACTGGACTTGCATCTGTATTGGCATCGTCAATCTGACAGTGATAGCGCGCATCGTTGGATGCGTGAATCGCTCATCACTTTATTCAGCTCAAATGAATGATGATTACTCAATAAACTCTTTAATGTAGTTGAGTAATTTGCGGCGACTCACACGTGCTGCCTCATCGTTATCTTTATCTTTGCTGTAGTTGCGTGCCAATTGGCGTAAAGCTTGGCGCTCAGCAACTGGCCAACGCTCAATAAAGGCATTGATATCGTCTTCAGAGCCTTTAAGTATCTTCTCGCCCCATTCTTCAATGAGTTGCGCTCGGCGTACCTGCACACGATCAGGCGCGCGCATCTTGTCCAGCTCAGCTTGAATCTCTTCATGATTGCAGGAGCGCATCACTTTGCCAATGAACTGTAATTGGCGTCGTCTGGCACCATGACTGCTGGGAAGGCGAGCAAACTCATTCAGTGCTACTCGCAAGGAGTCTGAAATAGGAAGTTTGTCCAATTGCTTCTTGTTAAGGGTGGTTAAGTCTTCCCCTAGTTTCTGGACATTGGTCATATCGCGTTTAAGCTGCGACTTACTTGGTGGCTCTAGAGACCAATCAATCTCTTCGCGTTTTTTCATTGGTGTTCCTGTTTCAGTCTATTGAGTGGAGGCGACTCAGAAATAGCGGAGTGCTTATTCGCTTTCGTCAAAGCGGTTATTAACAAGCGCGGTGATGGCCTCTAATGCAGCGGATTCGTCTGGGCCTTCGATTAATATATTCAATACGGTGCCTTTGCTGGCGGCGAGCATCATTAAGGAGAGGATGCTCTTTCCGTCGACAAGCTTATCTTCGCCAACTTGAATCTGGCTATCAAAGGCGGAGCTCACTGAAACCATTCTGGCAGCAGCACGTGCGTGAAGACCTGCTTTATTGCAGATTGTCAGTGTAGATTTAATCATATGCCTTTATGCCGTATCCCGTCGTAATAGCTCTCTGTGCATGACTTGCACATTCTTAATTTTGTCGGCGAACTCTTTTTTCAAGCGCTCGCTTAAATAAACGGAGCGATGCTGGCCTCCAGTACAACCGATCGCGACGGTCATATACGCGCGGTTGTTTTCTTCAAACTTGGGTAGCCATTTGGTCAAGTAGGCGTGGAGGTCTTGATACATTGCCTCTGCCGTGGCCTGTGACCCTAGCCATTGCTGCACCTCGGTGTCGAGCCCCGTTAGTGGTCGCAAATTAGGCTCCCAGTAAGGGTTAGGGAGGCAGCGCACATCGAAAACCACATCTGCATCAATAGGAACGCCATATTTGTAGCCAAAGGATTCAAACATGAGGGCGAGTCCGCTCTCGTCCCTCTCAACTACGCGTGTCTTGATGGTATCGCGTAGCTGATGCAGTGACATATAACTGGTGTCTATTGAAAGACTGGCCAGTAACGCGATCTGCTCAAGGAGTTCAGTCTCCATATTGATCGCTTGTCTTAAGCCGATTTTTGCCGTGGTTAGCGGGTGCTTGCGTCGGCTCTCGCTGAAACGTTTGATAAGAGTAGGGCTGCTGGCATCTAAGAAGATAATCTCTGTGCGCAAGGAGATTTGCTTCAGTTGTTCGATGATCTGCGGGACTTGTTTTAGATCCGCCGTGATATTGCGGGCATCAATACTGACTGCGACTAAAGGCAGGTCTGTGCTTTGGGCGCTGACGCGCTGTGCGAGGGCCGGCAATAGGCTGGCGGGCAAATTATCAATGCAATAATAACCGTGATCCTCAAGCATATTGAGCGCGGTACTCTTACCTGAGCCGGAGCGGCCGCTGATGATGAGCAGTTTCACTATGTGTCGCCTGAAGGTTGATGCAGAGTTGGAAGCTGAAGCACGTTTCAGCTGTTTTACGCCTGTATAACGGTATCAGCTTTGTCCGCAGCTGAATAGATTTCTATGCTTGGGTCGCAATCTCGTAGAGCTCTGTCGGCGTCTTTGCTTGTCGAAGCTGCTCGCAGAATGAATCTTGATGGAATAATTTGGCCAGTGCGCTTAGGACCTTCAAGTGCTCGTCGGTTTCTTCCGCAGGCACAATCAGGACAAACAGTAGATCTACAGAGCGCGAGTCGATGGCATCAAAATCAATGCCCTCTGAGAGCGTGACGAGGGTGCCTGTGATTTGATCGCAATCGCCTACTCGGCAATGAGGAATGGCGATGCCATTGCCGATGCCGGTGCTCCCTAGCTGTTCTCTGGCCAGCAGAGCGCTATAAATATGGTCCGCAGAGAGGGATTGAGTTTGTGTCGCAATGAGCTCGCTAACTGTCGTTAGAAAGCGTTTCTTACTAACGCCTGGCATGTCGCAGAAACAACGCTCAGGAGTCAGAATGGTATCAATTCGCATTATGGGAAAATCTCAGAAGTCGAAAATTCGGTGCTAATTTTAGCATTGCTGTTGCCGAGTTTTGAGTCTTTTTCGAAAACAAACGTGATTATCGAAACACGAGAGGACATTACACGAGTCTCTTGCGTTCATTTGACGGGGGAATTGCAAGAGATTCCCGATACTTGGCGATAGTGCGGCGTGCCACATTGATGCCCTGGTCTTCTAGCATTTTTGTGATTTTGCTGTCACTTAGAGGTTTGCGCACGTTCTCGGTTGAGATGAGCTTCTTAATAAGCGCACGAATGGCGGTAGAAGAGCATTCGCCGCCACCTGCAGTGCTGACATGGCTGGAAAAGAAATACTTTAATTCGAATATTCCCTTGGGCGTATGCATGTACTTTTGTGTCGTAACACGAGAAATGGTGGATTCGTGCATGCTGACGGCTTCGGCAATGTCATGCAGCACTAGCGGTTTCATAGCTTCTTCACCGTATTCAAAAAAGCCTTTTTGGTGCTCTACGATACGGGTAGCGACTTTCATCAGTGTTTCATTGCGGCTTTGTAAACTTTTAATGAACCAGCGTGCTTCTTGTAGATTATCGCGCAGATAGTTGTTGTCAGAGCTGTTGTCTGCGCGGCGAACCAAAGAGGCATACTCAGGATTGACGCGAATCTTGGGAGCCGTTTCTGGGTTAAGGTCTACACGCCACCGACCGGTTTCATTATCTTTGCTTACAAATACATCGGGAACGATGTAAGTGGTAGACGGAGGAGAGATGTCGGAGCCTGGTCGAGGGTTCAGTTGCTCAATGACGAGAATGGCATCGCGTAGTTCGGGCTCTTTTAATCGGGTCAGGCGCATCAGCTGTGCGTAGTCTCGGCTACCAAGTAATGGCAGATGATTTTTCACAATCACCTTCGCGTGTTTGACTGCCGCTGTAAGGAGCTCGTCCTCAAACTGATCTAGCTGGATAGAAAGGCACTCAGATAAATCGCGGTAGCCTACGCCGACAGGATCAAACTGCTGGATGCGGTGCAACACAGCGACCACTTCGTCTGGGTCAATGTCTAAAGAGCGAATGAGACTGGCGTGAATCGCATCGACGCTAATGGTGAGCATGCCGTTGGGATCAATCGCGTCGACGATGGCAAGCCCTATTAAGCGGTCGGCATCGGACATGGGGGTCAAGTTTAGTTGCCACATCAAGTGGTCTTGCAGGGTCTCTTCGGCACTATTGCGCGAATCAAAGTCCATGCTGTCGCCTTCGTTAGACGAGGAGCCTGAACTGCCAGTGGTGTAATTGCTTTGGTAAACGTCTTCCCAGTTGCTGTCGACCGACAGGTTTTCAGGAATGGTGTCTTCCCAGCGGTTGTCGTCGTCCCCAGAGGAAGCGCTGTAATCAGTCTCAGTATTGCTGTTGTCTGAGATAACGCGATCGGCGCTGTACTCATCGCTTGAAGCACTGCTCTCGGAATTCGTTTCGGCAGCGGCATCAGCCTTCGCAAATGCTTCATCTACTCCTTCTTCGATCTCAAGCATTGGATTTGATTCAATGGCTTCATAAATTTCTTGTTGGAGATCGAGCGTGGAGAGTTGTAGAAGACGAATAGCTTGCTGCAGCTGAGGTGTCATGGTCAGTTGCTGACCCATCTTTAGCTGAAGCGATAATTTCATAGCGATATGTACTTCATAAGCTGACTACTATTTCTAAGGATGCGATAGGGTTGCTAGGTCGACCAGTGGAATAAATATCCCGATGAATGACCCACAGCAAGTATCGTGCCGTAAGTCACTAGCAAATTTCAAGCCCAATCTGAATTAGATTTTAAATTGATGTCCTAAATACACGTCTCGGACCTTCTGATTGCTCAAAATTTCCGCTGAAGTGCCTTCCGCAATGATCTGGCCTTCGCTGACGATATAGGCTTTTTCGCAAATATCTAATGTCTCACGCACGTTGTGATCGGTCAGTAGGACACCGATCCCTTTTTGCTTAAGGTGAGTAATGATGTCCTTGATATCGCTCACTGAGATTGGGTCTACGCCAGCGAAGGGTTCATCGAGGAGAATGAAGCGAGGTTCCGCGGCTAGTGCACGGGCAATCTCGGTTCGTCGGCGCTCGCCTCCTGAGAGGCTCATGCCTTTGTTGTCGCGAATATGAGTGATGTGAAACTCTTGTAGGAGGCTTTCGAGCTTCTCTTGGCGCTGTTCTCGGTTTAGGTTCTTGCGCGTCTCTAAAATGGCCATGATATTTTCAGACACTGTAAGAGTGCGGAAAATAGAGGAGTCTTGTGGCAAATACCCTACGCCGCGCTGCGCTCTTGCGTGAATCGGTAGGACAGTGAGGTCGTCGTCATCTAGAAGTATAGAGCCGGCGTCTGCTTGTACAAGCCCGACAACCATATAGAAACAGGTGGTTTTGCCGGCGCCATTGGGGCCGAGTAAGCCTACAATTTGCCCGCTGTCGACACTGATCGACACATCGCGAACGACATGACGGCCCTTGTAACTTTTAGCCAGATGGCTCGCCTTAAGTGTGCTCATCAATTGTTCTGCGGGCTTAAAGAGCCACTACAAGCCTGGCCGGAAGTCGCGCCAGTGGTGATGGTGTGGCGTATTTGCGCGCAGCTTAGTGTGGTACCTGGTTGGTTGAAGTTTGCACTGCCAATGAACTCGACTACACCTTCGGTGCTTGCGTAATAATTGATAGTCTCACTATTGCCCGTCACGATGTCTGCGTCCGCGCTGGCCTGCTGTTCAAAATTGGCCGGGGTGCCATTGACTCGCACTTGTTGTAACTGATTACTTTGATTGTATTCAAGTACGGCGATATCTCCAGTGAGTTCAATATCCCCTTGGCGAACGAATACATTGTCTCGAAGCGTGATGACTCGAAGCCCATTGATGGTCTCGATGGTGGTTTCGCCTTCAGCGCTATACTCATGGTTATTCGCTGTATCTTGCGCGAAGCTGATGCCGCTGATTACGCCGCCAAACAGGCATGAAAACGCAATGGCGATACGCTTTTTCTTGTCAATTTTGAACTTCATATCGTCCTTTGACCTGTGAAAGAAAGGTCAGTGTATCTTGCTGTAAATCGGCCGTCATGCCGAGCGCAGTTTGTCGTAAGGTGTCAGTCGTCATCGTCACTTCTCGGTCAGTGTTCATGGTTTCACTGCTTGGGTAGAGTGACAGAAAACTGGTGTTGAGGGTCATGCGATTCCCTAAAGCGTCAATCTGAAAGAGTTCTACATCATCGCTAAGGTCAAGACGATCGATTCGGTTGTCATTTTCGGCAGAGATGATTTTGCCCGATCTGGCAACGATATTCCAGCGCACCCCTGAGCCTTGATAGAGTCGCACATAAGGGTCGCTTAGCGCGGTAGTGTTGTCCAGGTAATGGACTTGGTTGCTGGCCTCTAGCGTGTACTCTATTTCGCCTACGCTATCGTAGAGGACGCTAGTCACTCCATTGGAGTAGGCGTCGAAGAGGATCGCCGTCGTGGTCTGCTGGTCCTCTGAGAGTGCACGATTAGCGCGTTGCTCCAGAGCGCTGCGGCCGGCGAAAAATGCCAAAATAATCACGATTGAGCCTAGCCAAAACCGAGGTCCGGATAGCAAAGTTTTAAAGTCGATAAGCTTGCCAGCCTCAGATGGGCTGTCTGGCTCAAAGGTAGGGGGCGATGGCGTCATCGTAAAGACCTTGAGCTTGCAAGATAAAATCACAGACTTCTCGTACAGCGCCTAAACCGCCAGAGGCCTGTGTTTGTACGTGGGCTATTTGCTTAACGGTGCAGTGAGCATTCTTGACAGCAAAGCCAAGCTTAACTGCTTTGAGAACTTGAATGTCGGGAAGATCGTCGCCCACATAGGCAATGGTGTCGGGATGAAAATTTTGTTTCTTACACAACTCTTCTAAGGCGTCGAGTTTGTCTTCACGGCCTTGAATGATAATTTCAATGCCAAGGTTTTCAGCGCGCTTCGTCAGTAATGACGACTTGCGGCCGCTGAGAATTCCGACTTGCACACCATGGCGTTGGAGTAATTTGATTCCTTGGCCATCAAGGGTGCTGAAGGCTTTTATCTCTTCTCCGCTGTCGGAGAGAAACAATTCCCCTGCGGTAAGCACTCCATCAACATCGAGTAATAAGAGAGTGACAGCGCGGGCGCGTTCAATAGCATCGCTAGGATCAATATTAAATTGCATAAGGCGACTCCCTCAGGGTTAATGTCTTCGCAGTGATAGCCATTAGACCACATTCGCTTGCAAGAGGTCGTGCATCCGGATTACTCCGTGCAAGGCTCCAAAGGCGTCGGTTACGATCAGGGAGTAGACGCTATTCTCTTGCATCATTAGTACCGCTTCGGTAGCCAGTGCGTTTTCTTGAATTTGTTTGCTTTGGCTCGACATGACATCTCGGATTAACGTTTTGTGGATGTCCTTGCCGGAATCAAGCGTGCGGCGCAAATCGCCGTCTGTAAATACTCCGCACAGTGCGCCTGTTGTATCGATCACAGTCGTCATGCCTAGCCCTTTTTGGGATATCTCCAGTAGAGCTTTGCTTAGTAGCGTCTCGGGGCTGACCTTCGGGATTGCATCACCTGCGTGCATGATGTCTTTCACTTTTAGTAAAAGTCGGCGTCCTAGCTTGCCTCCGGGGTGCGAAAAGGCAAACTCTTCTGGCGTAAAGCCACGGGCCTCAAGCAGTGCCATTGCAAGCGCATCGCCAAGCACCAGCGTCACGGTGGTGCTGGAAGTGGGCGCGAGCCCTAATGGGCAGGCCTCTTCTTTAACGTAGCCATTTAAATGTGCCGTGGCGGTAGTAGCGAGAATTGACTCTGGATTGCCAGTGAGGCTAATCAAGGGGATGCCCTTACGCTTAAGCGTTGGCAGTAGCGTAATGATCTCAGAGGCCGTTCCGGAATAGGAGATCGCAATGACGACATCTTGCTCGGTAATCATACCAAGATCGCCATGGCTTGCTTCGCCTGGGTGGACGAACATGGCCGGAGTGCCTGTGCTGGAGAGGGTTGCAGCAATCTTACGGCCGATAAGGCCTGATTTGCCCATGCCAATGACGACAACACGTCCTTTGCACGCCAGCATCAATTCGCATGCTTTGACAAAAGCGTTGTCGATTCGCTCGCGTAGCTCTCCGATTGCTCTGTGCTCAATATCAATGGTTTGTATTGCGCGGCGGATCAAAAAATTTTCTTCACTCATTGCTTTCGCTTCTTTGCGTAGAGACAGCGCTGATAATGGGTGTCAGTGCTAAATCTGTTGATACATGATGATGAACCACGTCACATACATGAGTATGAACGCTACGCCACTTATTCGGCCCATTTTTCTTCCTGATTTGGCTGTCCAGAAACAGATCCCGGCAAGCACTAAGGTCATGACGAGCATTGTCGCATAATCGCGATAGAACAACTCACTTTCGATCGCACCAGCGGCCAGAAGACCTGGGAAGGGAAGTACCACTAATAGGTTGAGGATGTTAGAGCCAACGATATTGCCAATGGCAAGATCCGTGTGTCCTCGCAGGACGCTGGCAACGCAGGCCGCCAGTTCAGGCAAGCTCGTTCCGAGTGCCACTATTGTCAGGCCAATGATGGCAGGGGAGACCCCCATATAAGTTGCTATCGAGCTGGCACTGCTAATGAGAGCTTCGGCGCCGATTACGAGCAATACAAGCCCGAAAATCAACATTAGGGTTGCTCGAATGCCATTGACAGCAGGAATCTCTACAACTTCTTCTTCGGCTTCACGATCTTGTTTTTTAAGGCCTTGTCGGACAAGACGATAGGCAAGAAACCCTAGAACAGCGATTAGAATCAAACTGTCCACTAAGCCGAGATGGAGGTCCGCAAAAAGTATCCCGGTCACAACTGTAACAAGCAGTAATGCGGGCAGCTCTTTCTTTATAAGAGATTTGGGAGGGGCGATGGGGCGTAAAAGAGTTGCGATCCCTAGTGCAATCCCTATATTGAAGATATTGGAGCCTAGGGCATTGCCTATCGCTATGGGGGCCTGTTGCTCTAAGGCCGCCACTGCTGAGGAGAAAAACTCGGGTGCGGATGTTCCAAACGCCACAATCGTGAGTCCGATCATGAAGGGGGCAACCCCTAGATTACGCGCAATGGCTGATGCACCACCAACGAATTTGTCGGCACCCCAGATGAGTCCGATAAAACCTAAAATTACTATAACAACGTCTAACAGCATAAGACCTAATTGAGAGCCAAAAAATGAAGGGGGTCAATTAGACGAAGGAATATTAATGTTTGCAAGTAGTAATTTATTGCGACAGCGGTTTGATGTAAACTCTGCGCAGCTTTCTAAGAGCAGAGACGCTTCATCTATCAACGCTGCGAACAGGCTATATTGTCCACTCTACGTAAGTAGTTTTAGCAGGCACACTTAACAAGCGTTTACTGAATAAATAGGAGAAATGCTCACGTGATTAAATTCAAACGAATACTTGCCATCACATTATTATCGGTAGTGGCACCCTTCCTGCACGCGGCGGAGGAGGTGTCTGCTGTTGATTCCGCTCGGGAGTCAGTGAATGACCTTCTAAGCACGGTGGAAGAGCTCAAGCCTTTCTTCGAATCGGACCGAGACCGCTATTTTGGCGGCATCCAGGAGTCGCTAAGTCGCTTTGTCGACTTCGATCAAGTTGCGATCGGTGTCATGGCGCGTTATTCCGAGCAAGCCAGTGCTGAACAAATCAGCCGTTTCGGCGAGAAGCTGAAAGCAACATTGACTCGTTTCTACGGTGCTGCGCTTGTAGGGTACGACGGTCAGGAGTTAGTGTTCTTGCCTGCTGGGCGCCCAGCGCCGGACCCTGAAGAAAATACCAATGTCCGTATGCAGATTACGGCCAACAACAGCACAGTGGAGTTGCAATACACACTGTTTCTAAATCAAGACCGCGAGTGGAAGCTTAAGAACCTATACTTAAGTGGCATCAATCTTCGTCGTCAGTATTACACCCAGTTTTCTGCTTTGATGAATCGTTATGGCAATGACATCGATCAGGTGATCGACAACTGGCAGTAATCGACATAAACCCCAAGCCAATTGGCTTGGGGTCAAATTTCAAGCGTGAATAAAGACAGGTTGGATTTATAATGATTGATGCAGGACAGATTCAAGAGTTGCTAATAGCGCAGCTGCCCGAGTGTGAAATTAACGTCAACGGGGAAGGGGGCAAATTCCAAGTCTTAGCGATTGGGGATGTGTTTTCTGGACTTAACCCTGTGAAAAGACAGCAAAAAGTGTATCAAATTTTGAATCCCCACATCGCCTCAGGTGCAATTCATGCTGTCAGCATGCGCTTGCTCACTGTCCAAGAACAAGCCGCTCAGGCCTAACACTACCTAATTCTTTAGAACGAGAAATAAATGGATAAATTATTGATTCATGGAGGGATTAGCCTCAACGGAGAAATCCGTATTGCGGGTGCTAAAAACTCGGCGCTGCCTATTCTTGCTGCCACTTTGCTTACTCGAGAAACCGTGCAGATCTGTAATTTGCCGCATTTATACGACATCACCACGATGCTTGAATTGTTGGGGTGTATGGGGCTTGAGCCAGTCATTGATGAAAAGCTCAATGTGGAAATTAATGGGGGGACGATTAAGCAGTTCAACGCGCCCTACGAGCTAGTAAAGACCATGCGTGCATCGATATTGGTGCTCGGGCCTTTGCTCTCTCACTTTGGACAAGCACAAGTGGCATTGCCTGGTGGTTGTGCCATTGGTAGCCGCCCTGTGAATTTACATATCAGTGCGCTACAAAAGATGGGCGCTAATATTGTTGTGGAAGACGGTTATATCAACGCTACTGTAGATGGTCGCCTGAAGGGTGCTCACATCTTCATGGATATGTGTACGGTTACCGGTACCGAGAACGTGATGATGGCAGCGACGTTGGCTGATGGTCAGACGGTTATCGAAAATGCGGCACGTGAGCCCGAAGTCGTGGATCTTGCTAATTGCCTTATTGCTATGGGTGCTGACATTCATGGTCAGGGTACTGATACGATTGTGATTAATGGCAAAACAAGCCTGCACGGCTGCAGCTATTCCGTGATGCCTGATCGAATCGAAACTGGCACTTATTTGATCGCCGCGGCGGCCACTCGTGGGCGCATTAAGGTGAAAGATACGCGTCCAGACATCCTAGAAGCGGTATTGAGCAAGCTTGAAGAAGCGGGTGCTGACTTACGTATTGGCGATAACTGGATTGAACTAGACATGCATGGCAAACGACCTAAGTCGGTGTCATTGCGTACAGCTCCCTATCCAGCATTTCCAACGGACATGCAGGCACAGTTCACTGCCCTTAATGCCATTGCTAGCGGGACTGGGTCAATCACTGAAACAGTCTTCGAAAACCGCTTCATGCACGTGCATGAAATGAATCGTATGGGCGCTTCGATGATTGTGGAAGGCAATACTGTGATCGTTAAAGGCGTTAACTCTTTGAAAGGGGCACCCGTGATGGCTACTGACTTGCGTGCATCGGCGAGTTTGATCATTGCAGGGCTAGTGTCGGAGAACGAAACCGTTGTTGATCGAATCTACCATATTGACCGCGGTTACGAGTGTATCGAAGAGAAACTGCAATTGCTTGGTGCCCGTATTCGTCGAGTACCTGCGTAATTAGCGCGCTGCGGCGCAATCAATGAACTAGCGACAGGCTTTAAAAACGTATGACTGCAACGAACTATCAGAAAATTGTTATTGCTCTGACTAAGGGCCGAATTCTAGATGAAGTATTACCTTTGTTTTTACAAGCCGGTATTGCTCCACTTGAAGACATCCATGTCAGTCGTAAACTTATTTTCGATACCACTGTTCCTGGTGTGCAGATTATGGTCATTCGTGGCTCTGACGTGCCGACCTATGTTGAGTTTGGCAGTGCCGATATCGGTGTGGTTGGCAAAGATTTGTTGATGGAGCATGGCAGCGAGGATTTTTACGAGCCCCTGGATTTGCATCTCGCAAAATGTCGTTTGATGACGGCCGCCCCTGTGGGGGCAGCGCCGATTCAAGGCCGCATGAAGGTAGCCACTAAATTTTCGAATATCACCAAACGCTATTTCGCAGAGCAGGGTGTGCAGATCGACGTTATAAAACTCAATGGGGCGTTAGAGTTGGCGCCTTCAATGGGGCTAGCCGACATCATTGTCGACATCGTCGACAGTGGAAATACGTTGAAGGCCAATGGTTTGGAGCCTCTTGCTCTGATAGCGCCGATTAGTTCGCGAGTGATTGTTAATAAAGCGGCGATGAAAATGAAACATGCCGTCATCCGGCCCTTGCTGCAAAGGCTTGCAGAGGCTGTTGAGGAAAGAACATGAAGGCAAGTGCTTTGCCAATAAAGCGCCTAGATACTCGGGAAGAAGGCTTTGACGCCGCGCTACAGCAGATGCTGAACCGGTCTTTGCTCGGTAACCCGCAAGTCAATGCTGTTGTCTCTGATATCTTGTCAGCGGTACGTACTCGCGGCGATCAAGCTGTCATCGAGTACACGAACCGTTTCGATAAGCGTGCTGTGCAGGCCATGGAAGCGCTCACTGTTACTCAGGAACAGATGGCGATTAGTCTGGAACGCCTTCCTCAGAAACAAGCATCTGCCTTGCGAGAAGCGGCTGATCGAATTCGTGATTACCATGAGAAGCAAAAGACCGGCTCTTGGCAGTATGAAGATGCCGACGGTTCGGTGTACGGCCAGAAAGTTACGCCACTAGATCGAGTAGGAATATACGTGCCGGGCGGCAAAGCCAATTATCCGTCGTCTATGCTTATGAACGCCATTCCTGCACAAGTGGCAGGGGTTAAAGAGATTATCGCCACAGTGCCTACCGCGTGGGATGAACGAGGTGACCTAATCTTCGCTGCAGCGTCACTCGCGGGTGTTGATCGAGTCTTTACCGTGGGTGGGGCGCAAGCCATCGGGGCGCTGGCCTATGGGACGCAGAGCGTTCCTCGGGTGGATAAGATTACGGGCCCTGGCAATATCTACGTGACAATAGCCAAGAAAATGGTATTTGGAGACGTCGGCATCGATATGATTGCAGGCCCTTCAGAGCTCACGATCATCTGCGACGGCAGCACAGATCCCGATTGGATTGCGATGGACCTGTTCTCGCAAGCCGAACATGACGAGCAAGCCCAATCGATATTGATTAGTGATAAGCCCGAGTACTTAGAGCAAGTATTGGCGAGTATTGAGAGACTGCTTCCAACAATGGAGCGTCGTGAGATCATCGAGAAATCGCTGACCCAGCGTGGCATTGTTATTTTGACTCAGAGTCTCGAAGAGGCCGCTGAGGTTAGTAATAACATCGCACCAGAGCATTTAGAGCTGTCAGTACAAGACCCGCAAGCATTGGCGGAGCATATTCGTCACGCGGGGGCCTTGTTCATGGGCGCGCACAGTGCGGAAGCGTTGGGAGATTACTGCGCCGGGCCTAGCCACGTGCTGCCGACATCAGGCACTGCACGATTCTTTTCGGCATTGGGAGTGTACGACTTTCAGAAACGCAGCTCGATTATTCAATGCTCGGCCGAAGGGGCTAATAAGCTTGCGAGCGTGGCGAGTGAGTTAGCGATTAATGAGTTCCTGCCTGCCCACGCGGCTTCCGCCGCCTATCGTCGCAAGCCTTAGTTACTAGGAATCTCCGGGATTCGATAAGCGGAGGTTCCTGTTCCAAGTTGTACGGGAATGACTAAGGTCTCGCCTTGACGATAAATACTGAGATTCACCATCTGCCCAGGGGCCTTTCGATTGATTTGGTCAATGGCTCCAATGACATCCGTAATGACGATGGCGTCGATGGCTGTCATCACGTCGCCAGCCTCGATTCCAGCTTGTTCCGCAGGGCTGGCAGCATTGACCTGTTCAATAAGTAGCCCAGAAACATCTGCGCGACCAAAGAAATTGAGGCTACTCTCTCGAGTAAGCATTTCACCAGTAATAACCCCAAGATACCCAGGGGTGACCTCACCGAAAGCTAGCAGTTGATCGACCACTCCCATTGCCTTGTTAATAGGCACTGCAAAGCCAATACCATCGGAGCCACCGGACTGAGAGTAAATAAACGAGTTGATGCCAATGAGCTCGCCTCTGGTGTTAACGAGCGCTCCGCCGGAGTTGCCGTAATTGATGGCAGCATCGGTCTGGATATAGTCAACAATGGGAAGGCCGTCTTGTGGGATCCCTAAAGCGCTGACGATGCCTCGTGACACAGACTTTTGACTTATCAACTCTTGGCTCGGGAAACCGATGGCTAGCACTGTGTCGCCGACTCGCACGGCGTTGGAGGAGCCGATGGGGATCGCGCGTGGCAATTCGTCGGCATCAATCTTAAGCAAGGCCAGGTCTGTGCTGGCATCGGACCCAACGAGCTTAGCTGGGGTGATGATGGTTTTTGATGCGTTGTCACCGAAGCGGACTTCGATATCTTCGGCCCCTTCAATGACGTGCAGGGAAGTAAGCACGTGTCCCTCATTGCTGACAATCACGCCAGAACCGAGACTACTATAGGATCGCTCTGCTGGAATGTTTTGCAATAAATTGCGAAACATAGGCGGAATTTCTTCTTCTGGAGGAAGTTGGATTTGTTGTCGAATAGTGGAGTGGATACTAATGACGGAAGGGGCTGCGAGATCGACAGCATCGGCCAATGAGAAAGGGAGCTCCTCGCTTTGTATCGTTGGCTCAGGAGATGGCTGCATCAGTGCATCTCCCAGCTTATTAATCTGCTGGTATTGCACTAAGATCATGGCAAACAATATGCCGGCAACAGTGGGCCAACCAATAAATTCTAAAAGCTTTTTCATGAATTCTCGCAAGGACTCAGGCGGCATTGCATGAGTCTGATACCATACGCGACAAAATCGAACGCATTGCGTTGGCGCGGCATCATATGCGCCCATTATGCGAGTAATTACTTGTTATGTGAAGGTGAATTCGAATGTCTACTACCCGCGACGAAATCCTCAAAGTACTCAAGACGCTTTTGCGCCCAGAACAATTTCGCGACTATTGCCCTAATGGCATGCAAGTCGAGGGAAAGGAGCGGGTTCAACGTGTCGTCACTGGCGTCACCGCTTGCCAAGCGCTTATCGATAGAGCCATAGAAGAAAAAGCTGATTTGCTACTAGTGCATCATGGTTACTTCTGGAAGGGAGAGAGTGAGAGCATCAGTGGGATTAAAAAGAAACGAGTAGAGGCTTTGTTAAAGCACAATATTTCTTTGCTAGCCTACCATCTGCCGCTAGATGTGCACCCTGAGTATGGCAACAATGCGGCCCTTGGGCGTTTGTTAGGATTTAAAACGACTGGAGACTTAGGGAAGCAGAACAATAATAGTATTGGTCTTACTGGAGAGTTAGAGGCTCCGCTGACGGGCAGTGAGTTTGTTGAGTTATTGGAGCAGCGACTTGGGCGAAAACCTTTACATATAGAAGGAGAGGCAAAGCCGATTCGTACGGTAGCTTGGTGTACCGGGGCTGCACAGAATTTTATTGAATTGGCCCAGCAAGCAGGTGTTGATGCGTATGTCACAGGGGAGGCTTCGGAACAAACCGTGCATTTTTCTCGTGAAACTGGGATGCATTTTTTCGCGGCTGGGCATCATGCAACTGAGCGCTATGGAGTGCAGGCAGTAGCCGATTACTTAGCGAGTAAATTGGATATCGAACATCAATTCATCGATATAGATAATCCGGTGTAATAAACCTCCAGCGCCAGTGCTTTAGCGTTCCTTTGTGGAATCGCTAAGGCACTGGCGCTGGGTGCTTCAGAATATACTTCTGTTAAATGATCTTACGATCTTTCATTAGGCGAATAACCTGAGAAAGACACTTTTCAACCGATAGGGTCTCGGTGTCGAGCACAAGATCTGGATTCTCGGGTTCGTCGTAAGGGAACGACACGCCGGGCAGGTCAGCCGAACCTGATAGTTCTGCTGCCGCATAAAGACCGCTAGGATCACGTTGACGGCAAGCTTCGAGCGCCGGGTTCAGGTAAATGATTAGGCAATGTTCTTTGCCGATAACTGCCTGTGCATGCTCACGCGAATCTTTGTTCGGGGCAACGAACGATGCACAACAAATTAAACCGGATTCGTTCAAGAGTCTTGCTACGTTGGCGCTGCGACGTAAATTTTCCGCACGGCCTTCTTGGTCGTGTGGTAATCCTTTGCTTATACCAAGGCGCATGGCCTTACCGTCTAGGACGGTGCTAATCCGACCCATGTCGAATAGGCGACGCTCTAAACCGTGTGCAAGTGTGGTTTTTCCTGATCCGGAGATACCGATAAACATCACCGTGACCGGATCTTGCCCATAGCGTGCCGCTCGCTCTTCTTTGGTGACGTGTGCTTTGGCTTCGCTACTGTCGCACTGAACACTTGAGCTGCCGGAGTCAACGCTCACCATGCCCGCTGCGATGGTCACATTGGTCATTCTGTCAACGACAATGAACGCGCCAGTGCTGCGATTCGAGGTGTAGCTATCAATACACACGACTTGATCAATGTTGATTTCGCATTCGCCGATTTCATTGAGCTCTAGTGTCGGCGCCGGAGAGGTTTCTAGAGTATTGACGTCAGTGCGGTGGCGCAGAGTCGTCACTTTACCCGTGACAGTTTTAGTGCCGAACTTAAAGTCATAAAGCTTGCCGGGTAGCATCGCTTCTTCAGTCATCCACACGAGAGTTGCTGCAAAATTGTCAGTAACCACTGGGTAGTTATCTGCATGAACAATCATGTCGCCACGGCTGATGTCGATCTCATCTTCCATCGTTAGCGTCACGGCCATTTCTGTATGAGCCAGCTCTAACTCTTCATCATAGGTCACAATCGATTTGATGCGGCTGCGCTTTTGTGAGGGTAGTACAACGACTTCATCCCCTTTGCGCACAGTGCCAGAGGCGAGTGTTCCGCAGAAGCCGCGGAAGTTCAGATTGGGGCGATTGACGTACTGCACTGGGAAGCGCAAATCCTGCATGTTGCGGTTCTTTGCAATCTCTACTGTCTCAAATAAAGACATAAGAGTTTGGCCTGTATACCAAGGCATGTTGGCGCTAGGGTTGACGACGTTATCACCCGCAAGAGCCGACATAGGAATGAAGTGGAAGTCTGCCTGGGGCAGGCGCTCACTGAAGCGAATAAAATCCGCTTTGATTTCCTCATACACTTTCTCGTCAAAATCCACTAGATCCATTTTGTTGACGGCGACGACAATGTGTTTAATGCCGAGTAACGACGTAATAAAGCTATGGCGACGAGTTTGCACTTGCACGCCGTGTCTTGCGTCAATCAGTATCACGGCAAGGTCACAAGTTGAGGCACCAGTGGCCATGTTACGAGTGTATTGTTCGTGGCCTGGAGTGTCGGCAATAATGAATTTTCGTTTGGCGGTAGAGAAATAACGATAGGCAACGTCGATCGTAATGCCTTGTTCCCGTTCGGCTTGAAGACCGTCGACGAGTAATGCGAGATCGACGGCGCCGCCAGTGGTGCCGGATTTAACACTATCTGCTTTAATCGCGCTGAGCTGATCTTCATAGATCATCTTGGAGTCATGAAGCAGTCTCCCAATCAGTGTGCTTTTTCCATCGTCCACACTGCCACAGGTGAGCAGGCGGAGCAGTTCTTTGCGCTCATGCTGTGCCAAGTAGGCATTGATGTCGGTGCTAATGAGTTCTGATTGATGTGACATAGTGATAGAGCCTGATCTGTATACTGGTCGTGAATCTAAAGGGAAGCTTGTGTTGCGAGCCTAGAAGTAGCCTTTTCGCTTTTTGTCTTCCATGGAGCCTGCTTTGTCGCTATCGATTAATCGGCCTTGGCGCTCAGAAGTGGTGGCCAAGAGCATCTCTTGAATGATCTCGGGCAATGTTGTTGCTTCTGAATCGACAGCACCGGTGAGCGGGTAACAGCCTAGTGTGCGAAAGCGAACCATCTTAGTTTCGATTTTTTGTGTGTCGCTGATAGGCATGCGCTCATCATCGACCATGATATCGACGCCATCAATATTGACGACTGGGCGTGGCTTGGCGAAGTACAAAGGTACAATTTCGATGTCATTCAGATAGATGTATTGCCAGATGTCGAGTTCGGTCCAGTTCGACAAAGGAAACACGCGAATGCTTTCGCCTTTGTTAACTTTGCCATTATAAATATTCCAAAGCTCCGGGCGTTGATTCTTAGGGTCCCAACCATGGTTTTTGTCACGGAAGGAAAATACGCGTTCTTTGGCGCGTGATTTTTCTTCGTCCCGTCTTGCACCACCAAAAGCGGCATCGAACTTATACTTGTTAAGTGCTTGGCGCAGGCCTTGTGTTTTCATGATGTCGGTATGCTTTTCGCTACCATGAGTAAACGGCCCAACCCCTGCGTCAATGCCATCTTGATTAGTGTGGACGATTAGCTCGAGACCAAGCTTTTCAGCCATGTAGTCTCTAAATGCGATCATCTCTTTAAACTTCCATGTCGTGTCGACATGTAGAAGTGGAAACGGTGGCTTGCCTGGGTAAAAGGCCTTCATAGCAAGGTGGAGCATTACGGCGGAGTCTTTACCGACTGAGTACAGCATGACGGGGTTGTCAAATTCTGCAGCCACTTCGCGGATGATATGAATGCTCTCGGCTTCTAGTTGCTTGAGATGGGTCAGATTGTAGTCAGTCATACGTTTAAAATTCGCTTATAGTGCTTATGGGCGTACCTGGTTAACCAGGTACGCAATATGGGGGCAACTTTTTGGGAGTCAATGTGAAAAGCAAGGATTAGAGGGTGGAAGCTTATTCCTTCTCTTCTTCTTTCACTTTTTCTAGACCGAAGTCTTCGGCTAAGGCGCCGGCCTGATTAGGGTTTTGGCGTGGTGCGTAATCTTTCGGTGCCTGTAATTCGTCATCGTCGTCGTCATCATCGTCATGGGCGACAGCCCCAAATACGCCGTCGTTGCTTGTAGGGAGCAACTTGCTGGCCACATCAGTGCTGCAAAGATCTTGCGCTCCACTAGCCAGATGCTGGTACACATCTTTGTAGCTGTCGGTCATTTGCTGGACGAGTTCAGCGGTTGTACTGAAATGATCGCTCACTTCATCACGGTAATGCGCATGATTGCGCTGCAGGTCTTGTAGCTTTTGCTCAAGCTCTGTGACTTTGTTCGGGGTTGTGTTTATGCGTCCGGCCACTAAATAGCCAATTGCGATGCCAACTATGAGACAGCCAATTCCGGTCAACCATAACATCTTTAAACAATGCCTCTTGTTTGTGAGCGAACCTTTGATAGTTGCTCTGAAAATTCAATTGTACAAGTATAGCCTGAAATAGTGCTCTCTGGGCGATGAAATTCCGGTCTTTTGTTGTGTCATGCTTGGGTGACTGTGTGGGGCGTAGGCTGTTGCGACTGGCGGGCCTTGTTCAATTTGCCGTAGAATGCCCTGCCTTGCATATCCTCACTCAAATAAATCGCCAAGTTGAAACCTCAAAATGTCTGTGTCTAAGTCAGTTCAATTGTCTCCAATACAGCGTTATAGGCGTGATATCGAAGAGGGGGTGTTACAAAAAGACGCCGCGCAGGCCAATGCAATAGAGCATTTTCAGCGCCTGTATGATGATTTGATAGCTATGCCTGAAAGCGCTCCCGGTGTATTGGGCAAGCTATGGAGTCGAGTGTCTGGAACGCCATCGAGCGCCCCTGAGCCTGTCAAAGGCCTCTATATTTATGGGGGTGTGGGCCGGGGAAAGACATATTTGATGGACGTGTTTTACGACAGCCTTCCGTTCGATAAGAAAATGCGAACGCACTTTCATCGCTTTATGCAGCGCGTTCATCACGAGCTCAGCTTGCTGAAGCAACAAAAGAACCCATTGGAGCAGGTGGCCAAAAATATCGCCCAAGAAGCGCGGGTCATTTGTTTTGATGAGTTCTTTGTTTCCGATATTGGGGACGCCATGATTTTAGGCGGGCTTCTGACTCATCTAATAGGGGAGGGAGTGGTGTTTGTGACGACCTCTAATATTGTGCCAAACAAATTGTATGACAACGGTCTTCAACGTGAGCGTTTTTTGCCCGCGATAGCGTTGCTACAACAACATACCCAAGTGCTGGAGTTGGATGGGGGCGTAGACTACCGTTTACGAGCCTTGCAGCAGGCTAGTATCTATTACAGCCCTTTGGGGGCAGAGGCTGAAGCGGGGTTGCTGTCGTGTTTTGCGCGCCTCGCTGATCATGGCGATGTAGAGAAAGATGTGGCGGTAGAAGTGCTTGGGCGACAGATCGTTACGCGGATGCGTGCGCAGGATACGGTTTGGTTTGATTGTGCGGCTTTATGCGACGGCCCTCGCAGTGCCTATGACTATATAGAGTTGGCCAGGTTGTACCAAGCGATCATATTGAGCGATGTTCCTCAGTTTGATGGCCGAAATGATGATTTAGCAAGACGTTTTGTAAGTTTGGTGGACGAGCTGTATGATCGGCATGTGAAGTTAATAATCTCCGCGAAAGTGCCTTTGCTAGAGCTTTATACGGGCAAAGAATTGGCTTTTGTCTTCGAGCGTACTCAGTCTCGATTGCTAGAGATGCAGTCGCAAGAGTACCTAGGAAGAGAGCATCGGCCTTAAACTTTGGCGAAATTAGTGGGTGGCGTATCAACAATTTCGGCTTTTTGCCATTTTTAGTTGCACAGCGCTTGAATATTTAAAGTTGCTTCGGTAGTATTCGCGCTCCTTGAAGACAATGCTCCTTTGGTGAAAGTTAATGAAGACCTTTATTGCGAAACCGCAGAATGTTGAACACAACTGGTTAGTCCTAGATGCAGAGGGACAGACTCTGGGTCGCATGGCTACGGAAATTGCCACTCGCTTACGTGGTAAGAACAAGCCTGAATACACTCCTCACGTTGATACTGGCGACTATATTGTCGTGATCAATGCTGAGAAAGTAGCCGTTACTGGTAAGAAAGTGACAGATAAGATCTATTACTCTCACTCTGCATTTCCTGGCGGCTTGAAAGAAATTGCTTTCGGCAAATTGATCGATCGAGCACCAGAGCGCGTAATTAAGCTAGCTGTTAAGGGCATGTTGCCACGCACACCACTTGGTCGTGCAATGTTTAAGAAGCTAAAAGTATACGCTGGCACTGAGCATCCACACACGGCACAGCAACCGCAAGCGCTGACACTGTAAAGAGGTTTATAACAAACGATGTCTACGACACAATATTACGGCACAGGTCGACGCAAGACTGCTACAGCAAGAGTCTTCCTTACTAAAGGCACTGGTGCTATCACAATCAACAAGCGCACGCTAGACGGTTTTTTCGGTCGCGAAGTTGCTCGTATGATTGTTCAGCAGCCTCTTGAATTGGTTGAGCTGTCTGGAAAGTTCGATATTAAAGTAACAGTGAAAGGCGGTGGTAGCTTCGGTCAAGCTGGCGCGATTCGTCACGGAATCACTCGTGCTTTGATGGAATACGACGGTGAGTTACGTCCTACGCTTCGTAAAGCAGGTTTCGTCACACGTGACGCGCGTGCTGTAGAGCGTAAGAAAGTTGGTCTGCGTAAAGCGCGTAAGAAGCCACAGTTCTCCAAGCGTTAATCTATTATTTAAACGCGCCTTTCTGCAGTTTACGAAAGGGCTTGATAGGGTTTTTGCACTGCGAAAGCCCTTATCAAAAAAAGCGCAGCTATCTATTTGATGGCGGCGCTTTTTTTATGTGCTAAAAATA
Source organism: Gammaproteobacteria bacterium (assembly GCA_051252515.1). Taxonomy (GTDB): domain Bacteria; phylum Pseudomonadota; class Gammaproteobacteria; order Pseudomonadales; family Pseudohongiellaceae; genus UBA5078. The sequence continues at coordinate 161,334 of JBPOFS010000006.1, read as the reverse complement.
AAAATTCCTCATACAAATCAACTTCTTGCTATACCCCTTCTTATATTACTTCTTGAAAAAATCTGCGTTCTCCGCTACCATTCGCCGCAAATTGCGCAGTCACTGTATTCGGGAAAGAGTCATCGATCTCGCTTTCAGTTTCTATTCTCGACTCTCTCATAAACTATGAGGGATTTTTTTATGACCAATGCTCAGGAGATAACACGGTGAGTGAAGACGGTACTGATTCTGGCCGCAGACGTTTTTTATTGGGGTCCACCTCTATTGTAGGTGTTGCCGGAGTAGTGGGCGCAGTTGTGCCATTCGTTGGGTCTTGGAGCCCAAGCGCTAAAGCCCGTGCGGCTGGTGCGTCAGTTCGAATAGACATTAGTTCTATCGAACCGGGTGCTATTTTGGGTCCTATTCCAGCGTGGCGCGGCAAACCTATATTTGTTGTTCGCCGCTCAGAAGAGGCGCTTGCTGCTTTACCAGGGCAAGACTCTCGCTTACAAGATCCTAGCTCAAACCAGCCTGAGCAACCGGAATACGCTACAAACGAGTTCCGCTCGCGTGAGCCAGAGATTCTGGTATTGGTTGGCTTGTGCCCACACTTGTTCTGCTCTCCGACCCCGCATGTTGCCGTACGCGCTGAATCGTTTGATGAACAATGGAAAGGCGGTTTCTTCTGTCCTTGCCACGGTTCACGTTTCGATCTTGCTGGCCGCGTATATCAGGGTTCACCTGCTTCGCGAAACATGCAGGTGCCGCCGTACTACTACGAGTCTGAAAGTGTTCTTGTGATTGGTGAAGACGGGGTGAATGCATAATGAGTAATGAGAACAAAAGTGGTTGGATTGTCTCCTCGCTTGCGGGTCTAAGAGACTGGACTAACGATCGTCTTCCAATCGTTGCCGCTTGGGAGCGGCACATGAGCAAATATTACGCACCTAAGAATTTCAATTTCTGGTATTTCTTTGGTGTCTTGTCTTTGGTCGTCTTGGTGATGCAATTGCTCACTGGTGTATGGCTAACAATGAACTATACCAACAGTGCCGAAGGGGCGTTTGCCTCGGTTGAATACATCATGCGTGATGTAGAGTGGGGATGGTTGCTCCGTTACCTGCACTCAACGGGTGCTTCTGCATTCTTTATCGTCGTGTACATGCACATGTTCCGCGGCCTTATGTATGGTTCCTACAAGAAGCCTCGTGAACTCGTTTGGGTTTTCGGCATGGCGATCTACCTGGTTCTAGTTATCGAAGGCTTCATGGGTTATGTGTTGCCTTGGGGACAAATGTCCTATTGGGGGGCGAACGTAATCGTGTCACTAGTGGGCTCCATCCCTGTAATTGGGGAAGACCTATTGGTGTGGGTACGTGGTGATTACTTGATCTCCGGCGCTACACTCAATCGATTCTTTGCTCTACACGTTGTGGCTTTGCCAATCGTTCTGCTTGCTTTGGTGGTATTACACCTGTTGGCACTGCATGAAGTGGGCTCAAACAACCCAGACGGTATTGAGATCAAGAAAAACAAAGGGCCGGATGGCATCCCTCTCGATGGTATTCCTTTCCACCCTTACTACACAGTGCACGACTTGGTCGGTATCACTGTTTTCCTATTCGTATTCTGTTTCGTGGTGTTCTTCGTACCAGAGATGGGCGGATACTTCCTCGAGCACGCTAACTTCATTGAAGCGGATTCGCTGAAGACTCCTGAGCACGTGCCACCAGTGTGGTACTACACACCTTTCTACTCAATGCTACGTGCTGTAACCGTGCCTTTGTTCGGTGTCGATGCGAAGTTCTGGGGTCTAATTGTGATGTTCGGTGCAATCGCCATCTTGTTCGTGGTGCCTTGGTTGGATCGCAGCCCAGTGAAATCAATTCGCTATAAGGGTTGGAGCAGCCGCATCGCATTGTTGGCATTCACTGTATCGTTCCTCATCCTTGGGGTGTTGGGCACGATGGCTGTGAGCCCGGCGCGTACGTTCCTAGCGCAAGTAATGACAGTGGTTTACTTCCTGTTCTTCTTCTTGATGCCTTGGTATACATCGAAAGAGAAAACGTTCCCAGAGCCACTACGTGTGACGGGTCGTTGGATTACTTGGAAGCAATTGGTCCTCAGCTTGGCATTACTCGCCGCTTTGGTCATCCTACCTCTTAAAGCTGTAGGGGCAGAGTCCAACGTAGCGCTTGATCATGTTGAAGTTGACGTGTCAGCTCAAGAGTCACTACAGTCTGGCTTTAACCTATACATGAACTATTGTGTAGCGTGTCACTCGTTGCAGTATGCTCGCTATGAGCGTACTGCCAATGATCTTGGCATTCCTCACGACCTAGTGCTCGAAAACATGATCTTCAATGACCACCAAATTGGTGATCTCATGGATAACTCCATGTCTGCGGATCATGCGAAGAACTGGTTTGGCGCAGCACCACCCGATCTTACATTGATCGGTCGTGTTCGTAGCCCTGAATGGTTGTACACATACTTGCGTTCATTCTATGCCGATGAAACACGTCCGTATGGCGTTAACAATGTCGTCTTCCCTAATGTTGCGATGCCAAATGTGCTTCACGAGTTACAAGGTGATGTCGTTTGTGCCCACGGTGACGTTGAACATTGTGCATTAGAGCATGTTGACGGTACTGGCAGCATGGACCCTGCAGAGTTTGATGAAGCTGTTGGCGATATTGTGAATTTCCTTTACTACATCGGTGAACCTGTTCGCGCAACGCGTGAGTATATTGGGTTCTTCGTTCTAGGATTCCTGGCGATTCTGTTTGTATTCACGACTCTGTTGAATCGTGAGTATTGGAAAAATATTCACTGAAACGTTTAGGTTTCGCCGCTTTTACGGCGAATAGAGGTTGATAGTATGGGTGTGGTAGCTAAACGTTCGTCAATGACGTTTTATTCCGATGGCACAAGTCAGTATAGCCATCGTGTACGGATTGTATTGGCTGAGAAAGGCGTAACGGTTGAAACGATCGATGTAGATCCTGAGCATAAGCCTGAGGATTTGGCATCATTGAATCCTTACAATACTTTGCCGACTCTGGTCGATCGTGACTTAGTATTGTATGAAGCCAATATTATGATGGAGTATTTGGATGAGCGTTTTCCACACCCACCGCTCTTTCCAGTCTATCCTGTAGCGCGTGCACAAAGCCGTTTATGGATGTACCGTATTCAGCGTGATTGGTGTGGCGCTGTTGACTTCATTATGGCTGGGAAAGGCACTGCAGCAGAGTTAGATAAAGCGCGTAAAGAGTTGCGTGAAAGTCTTACTTCTATTGCACCGATCTTCTCAGAGAAGCCTTACTTTATGAGTGATGAGTTTACGATCGTAGACTGTTGTGTCACTCCGATTCTTTGGCGTTTGCCAGTACTGGGAATCGAGTTGCCCGAGACTAAGGCCTTGCAGCCGTTGTTAGACTATCGTGCTCGTTTATTCTCACGAGAAGCGGTTCGAGCAAGTCTGTCAGAACAAGAAAGAGAAATGCTCTAAGACACCAAATGCCGTCATTTATGACGGCATTTGTGCATTAGGCGTAAGCCTCGCAAGCATGATCCCTTAGATTTTTCCCGATGTGGTACAAAGCATGACCATGACCTCAAGTCGTCCCTATATTTTACGTGCACTCTACGAGTGGATTTTGGAGAACTCCTGTACTCCTTATATTCTCGTGAATGCGTATGGGGAAGGGGTTCAAGTGCCACAAGAGCATGTGAAAGACGGGCAAATCGTCTTGAACATTGCGCCGGCAGCCGTTCATGATTTGCAAATCTTTGATGAAGCTATTGCGTTCAGCGGACGTTTCGCAGGTATCCCTACTCCAGTCTATGTGCCGGTTGGCTCTGTACTGGGAATATATGCACGCGAAAACGGACAGGGGATGGTGTTTGAGCCAGAGAAGCCGGAGCCAAGCCCTTCAACTCCTCCTCCAGGAATCCCTAAGAAGAGCGAGCCTAAAGCTGCACGCCCTTCACTTCGCGTTGTAAAGTAATGCGCTGGGAAAGACTGTAGCGGCCGCTACAGTCTATTGGGTTCTTCAGATATATTCGAAAACCTTCACTACCTTCGAAACACCCGCCACATTACGAGCGAGCAATGCCGCACGATCACCTTGTGCTTGTGACACCATACCCATTAAATACACAGTGCCGTTCTCAGTGATGACACGAATGCGGCCGGCAGTGATGTCTTTGTTGGCGGCCATTTGCGTACGCACTTTGGTGCTGATCCAGCTGTCATTAGTGCGCGATAGTAGTGTTGTTTTCCCTGCGACCTCTAGCTCATTATGCACGCGACGAATCTGCGCGCTCGCGTCAGCGGCTATTTGTCCTGCTCGATTTTTTAAGGCGTCAGATTGCACCTGACCGACGAGTAAAACAACGCCATTGTGGCTAATGACATTGAAGTGAGCATCACGAAATGCCGGTTCAATGGACTTCATATTGACGGTGACTTTGGTTTCAATGGACTCGTCTTCTACTATTGTTCCCGCCGTGCGTACTCCTGGGTCTTCCTGGATACCATTCTCGTCTGTTGTAGCCACTAGAATAGTCGTACAAGCCGTACTCATTAAAAGCAACGTGGTCGCAAGCAAGCGCATTATCATCACGATTCATCCTCTCCAAAAATTTGAATGTCTATCAAATCACACAAACTGTGTAGCACCAGCAAATGTACTTCATGAATCCTTGCTACGGATTGGGCAGGCACCCTAATTTCGACGTCACCATCTTCCAATATTTCAGACATCCCGTCACCATCACGGCCGGTCAGAATCGCAACTCTCAAGCCGCGTTCATGAGCGGCTTTGATGGCTTCAGCTGTATTGCGAGCGTTTCCATTTGCTGAGATGGCTAATAGTATATCGCCCTCTTGAGCTAAAACACGTAACTGTTTTGCAAAGACTTCTTTGTATGTGAAGTCACTCGCGATACTACTGAGCACTTGGTTGTCCGCGTTCAAGGCGATGGCAGGAAAGCCGGGGCGCTCACGTTCGAAACGAGTCAGCAAAATGGAGGTGAAATATTGTGCCAGACTGCCTGAGCCAGCATTGCCGCAACACAGTACTTTATTGCCTGTCAGTAGCGCTTGCGTGATGATTTCGCTAGCCGCCACAATCGCGGGACTAAGCAATGCTGCTGCGCCCTGTTTAGTGGCAATGCTGTGATTAAAGTGTTGTTGTACTCGTTGTTGCAAATCCATTGGCTCGACCGCTGTTTAATCACTATGGGAGCCATTTTACTTTAATTTGGTGAACTGTACATGAATCCTAGGTATTCCTGTGTGTGTGACAAAAAACATCAGAATGCGTTTTGGATCCAGTCAAAACAAAGGGTATCGGTTTGCGGTTGCGGCGAGATGCCAACGATATCAAATCGACAAGGGGTGTTTTGACTTAGGTGGTGTATTTTAAGAAACAGCAATGCGGTTCGCACCAGTTTGCGTTGTTTGCGTCGATCGACGGTTTCAGCGGCGCGGCCAAAGCGGTCGGAACGCCGGTAGCGTACTTCGACGAAGACGAGGGTGTCGGCATCTTTCATGATCAAGTCAATTTCGCCGAGTTTGCACTGGAAGTTGCGTGTGATTAACGCAAGTCCTCGCTTTGTGAGGTAATCGTTGGCGATAGTCTCTAGCTGTTCGCCTTTTTCGCGCGTGTTGGATTTGTTCTCCATAGAATCACATCCATTGTGAAAGTGGGAGTTTGTCGTTACGTCTTTTGAAGTATAGACGTATTGAGTGCGCTGAAGGTTTACTCGGTCAGAATATTGGCAACGCCATTAACGAATACCGCATTGCGAAGCCGTCGATGAATGCTTCCGTCGGTTTCGTAGTGGAGCTCGCCTGTGGCGCCATTGAGGCGCGTATAAGGGAATTCGCGCATCAACTCCATACGCAGGTATAGGCGATACGCATCGACCCCCATGGCGCGTAGGCGTTGAATAGGCCCGGATGCGGCCGACCAAGTGGACGTGACGCTAGGTTTTAATGGGTCGTCGTTATCGAGTATCCAGGGAGCGTCATTGAATATGACGTTGTTGAGGTCTCGATTGGCGGTTGGGTTTGTGCCGCCATCGTAAATAGAGGGCATAGCGTACACTGGGACATCATCCGCAAAATGGAACGCTAGGGTCGGTTTGATTTGCCGGCCTTCGTTGGGATTGGCTAGTAAGAAGATAAAGTCCACGTCTTGTCGGCGACGCGGGACAAACTCTACATTCTGGCGTGGGATTAGATTGCGTATTCTTGCTGCTCTGGCTTCGCTAGCATCAATGCTAAAAAGGCGCTTGATCACAGGGGAGTAGTCGCGAGCATCGCCGTAACTGTCGACGGAAACGATAGTGCCGCCCAGCTCTTGCCAATAGTTTACAAAGCTATCTTGTATGCGTTGGTAGTCGCCACCGTTGGGCGTGAGTACTGTGGCATAGCGATGGCCTGCAGCCCAAGCTGTGTCGGCCGCTTGCATGATCTCATCTTCAGGAGCGAGTCCGAACTGGTATAAGCCCAGTGGTGCGACAAGGCCAGAATCGCCATAGTTCAGAGCGAGTGTTGGCACCGGCATGGGCCGGCTCGATCGTTGAATGCGGCGCACGGCATCTTTGAGAATCGGCCCAATAATTAATTGCGCGCCGTCATCGACTGCTTGATCGTAAAGCACTAAGGGTTCTGACTGGAAACTAGTGTCATAGATGCGCACTCGTGGCACATTTCTCCCATTGGCGAGCGCCTCATAGTAGGCACTTAAAAAGCCTTCACTGATTGCCTTGCCAACGGGTTCTTGTACTGGGAGCACTAGTGCGATTTCTTGAGGGCGGTTTTCCCATATCGTGTAAATTCTTGCGATGGCGGCAGGCAAAGCGGCCGAAGCGCTGTGCTGTGTCCATGTGTTGCGCCATTGATCAATCGCACTAATCTGGCTTTGAAAGTCGCGTTGATTGCTCTCTACGAGGCGAGCGAGTTCAAGCCAACCACGCAATTCATATGAATCAATGTTCACGTCTGCATTGCTTAGTTCGGCGCGAGGAGCGCTAGCAAGGATTTCCCAAATGATATTGTTGTTGGCGTTAATCGCTGCACTGTCTAACAAAGGGGTCAATTGGATTCTTTCTCGTACAGCCGCTATATATTGCTCATCTTGAAAATAGCCTTCTGCTCTGAGTTCGCGCAGAGTGATTTGTAAATCTGGGGCTTGTGCGTTGATGGGTGTCAGCGTTGAAGAGCGCAAAGCGCGCAATGCGACGTCGGGCTCTTCTTGAGCGAGCGCCAAGTTGGCTACAGCGACGGCATAGAGGACTTGAGTTTGAGGAGGTAAATTGGAGACGTTTGTTATTTGTTCTAAGGTGTCTTGTGCGTCTTCGACATTGCCGGCCTCTAACATTAATGTCACCGCTTCTAGACGATAGGCAGCAGATTCAGAAGGCGAGCTTGAGCGGGCTAAATCCAGGGCGTTCTGGATTGCATCGTTCTGAGTACCGAACCCAGCAGTTTCAACGGGAGCGAGGGGGGCCTCCGGTGTGGGGCTTGCACAGGACAATAAGGTCGCTAAACAGCAGATGAGACCAAAAGTGCGAAGCTTAGCGTGAGCGATATAGAGTACAGGCATGTAATTTACAACAGCAGGAAGAATAGAAGGGGAAGCTTATTACAGTTGCTCTACACGAGCAACACAGGTCAATGCATCGCCCCGTGCGCCTGTGTATACTGCCTTCTTTCTGCTCCCCTAAGAAGTACTAGGACTCTCGTTTATGTCGTCAAATGCCATTGAAGCTGCAGCTCTTTATATCGTCGCCACTCCAATAGGAAACCTCGGGGATATTACCGCACGGGCCTTAGATGTTCTGCGCTCAGTGGACCTCATTGCGGCAGAAGATACCCGTCACAGTGCGCGATTGATGCAACACTTTGGTATTACGACACGCATGACCTCATATCACGACTTTAGTGATGATGCGCGTGTAGAAGCCTTGTTGGCTAAGGTAAAGGAAGGGGTGTCGATCGCCCTAATCTCTGATGCTGGCACGCCATTAATTTCTGACCCTGGCTATCGTTTGGTGCAAAGGGCGAAGGAAGAGTTATTGCGAGTGATCCCCATTCCTGGCCCCTGCGCTATTACAACAGCGTTAAGTGCGGCAGGAATGCCAAGTGACCGGTTTATCTTTGAAGGGTTTCCGGCGGCCAAACGTACAGGGCGTTTAAAGCATTTTCAAAGTTTGGCAGAGGAAACTCGCACCCTAATTTTTTATGAGTCCCCGCACCGTATATTAGACAGTCTCGCTGATATGCTGGAGGCATTTGGGGGGGAGCGCGAAGTCGTGATTTGCCGAGAGCTCACCAAAACCTTCGAAACACTGCACGGTGCAAAATTAGAAGTGCTGCAAACGTGGATCAGGGAAGATGATAATCGCCAGCGTGGAGAGTTTGTCTTGCTAGTGAAGGGGGCGGTGTTGCAGGCTGAAGAGGCGCTTAACCCTGAAGCGTTAAGAACGCTTGAGATCTTGTTAGAGAGTTTGTCGGTGAAACAGGCGGCGGCGCTAACGTCCCGTATTAGTGGCGTAAAGAAAAACCTTCTCTATGAACGCGCCTTGGAGTTAAGCAAGGCGGGCTCATAGCGGTCAGTCTTTAGCTTACGGTTTGCGTGCCCACTGCCCGGGGCTGGATTCAACGAAGTTTCCAGATAGGGTGTTTTCCACGGCACGGCTAAATGCGAGTTTCGCCACTTGCCCGATCTCAATGTTGTTCTCGCGAGCGATTTGCTCATAACGCTGTCGTCGCTGTGCATTCACATCAGCCACTAAAGCCATCACATCTGCCGGCACGTTATTCTGTACAAAGCCAATGTAACCATCTTGTTTTTCGCCAATCTGTCCTGCGGCCTTAGCTTCGTCTAAGCTTGCAGCGAATGCCATGCTGGTCGTAAAGGCCAATAGGAAAAATACGCGGGTAAGACTCTTAATCAAGCGCATGCTTGCACCTCCAAAGTTAGAATAAATCACTGTCGTCGCTAAAGATGTCATCCAATTCCCGTTCAACCTTTATGCGAATCTCGTGTTCTATGCGGACATTGAGGTTGATGGTAATAGGTTCGTTGGGCACAGCCACTTGCACGGTTGGCGTGCAGGCACTGAGGCTTAAGGCAGCAAGCATTGCGAGTATTGATGTGCGGCTATGCATAGAAAGTCCTGAGGTTGTGAGCCTCCCTCTTTAATAGGGAAGCATAAATGTCGATTACGTCGTGACTATAACAGAGACAGCTTAATCGAAGCTTAATTGTTCACTGACTATTGCGATTGTATTGCCCTTTCTAGGGCGTCGGCAATCGAGCGTCCCGACTGCAAACTTTGCAAAAGTGTGGGGATATTATCATTGATATTGAGATTTAAATTGATCCGTTGCCCATTATTCATATCTGGGTTTAATCCTTGTAATCGCACGCTTAAATCTAGCTCGCCACTGGGTTGATAATTAACGCTCGTATCCATGACGTCATACTGGTAGTTGCTTAGCGCTTGATTGACAAAATCGATGGCGGCATTGCTCCCTGCGCCGCCAATAGCGGAGTAGTGTATGGCTCCTCCTGGCGCCTCGACATGGAGTTCTCCTCTTCCAATAGAAGGGGCGTTGCCAGTCAAAGCTAAGGGGAGTGTGCCGCTGATGAAGCCTGTGGCTTGCACACTGTCATACGCGGCGAGATCGAGCATTCGAGAAAGATCGAGTCGCTTAATGTTCAGTTCAAGTTGATTACTAGGGGCCGTCCAGTCATAGCGCAAAGTATCCGAGCTTACCTTGCCGTTAAACAGAGTTGCCTCGAAGTTATCGACCGAGAGAAGTGTGCTCTCAGAGTCTAGCGCATAGTTGAAGGCAATCTGTTCGATCGGTAGTCCCACATCTATACGTTCGATACTAAAAGAATGGTCTTGCCTGCTTTTAAAGTAAAGCCCGTCAATGATCGTGCCCTCTAAGTGCGTATTTAGATTAATGACTCCGACATCTTCATAGAAGCCGCTTAAGTCAGAGGCTGTCAATGAAACTGGGCCATTGATCAGCCAGTTGAGTTCATTGTCCTGCTCAATTTCGAGGTTCGCTGCTGTCTGAAGCGAGCCCCCGATAATGTCGCCAGTGAAAGGAGGCGTAAAAAACAATCCGCTTAGACTTTGCGTCCCCAAGCCGAATTCGAGCGCTGGGCTGGAGACCTGTAGTGAGCCGGAATTCTCGTTCAATGCCCATTGTGCATCAAGCAGCACGATGCTGCGTTGTGCTAGACGAATATCGCCCTGTATGTCGATAGTGTCATTGTTTAGGTTCAGCTTTAATGTCGTTTCGGGCTTGCGCAAGGAGGCTGGAAGCCAGTCACTGCCTATGTTGCGAAAGTGTAACTGACTCTTCAATTGCAGCTCGTTTGCACTTGTCACAGAACCGCTTAAGTCCTGTAATGCCAATGTAAAGTAAGTGCTTTTTTCCGCATTGATGAGATCAGGAACAAAGAGTTCCATCGCGTCACTGCTTAGGAGCCAATCGCCATTGCTCTCAAGGGTGGCTTGCACGGGGGCTTGCGCTAGCACATTTGTGTTGAGCAACGTTGTGTCGGCATAGCGAGCAATGCCTGCCTCAATTCGAGAGCCCTGGGCAAACTCGATCAACGTCTGCTCTTGGTTAAAGCTGGCTGTAACAGTGCTGATAGCTAAGAGTTTTTCGACACTGATCTCGCCCATCGAAAAAGTATCTAGTTGAAACGTGGAGGCCAATACTCCTGTGCATGGGGCGCTAGCTTGGCAGTCCAAACTTAAAGGGGAGAGGCTATACGCGAGAGTGCTGGTCGAGCCTTGAGCAGGGCTTACGATCAACTGCCCCTCTGGCGCACTTGCCGTCAATGAGGCGCTAAAGTCTGGCCATCCGATTGTGCCGTCGACAGTAATGCCTGTGGTGTCCAACCATTCGGCACGATTGAGCGCTAATGGGTTTTCGTCGGCAAACTTGATGGTTACGCTTTGCCCGGGAGGGGTGGAGAAACTAATGTGAAACGCTTGTTGCGATGTGTGAGAGGTCTCAACTTTAGCGTCAAAATTAACAGCTCCGCTGATTTGGGCAAGATCGCTCCCTAGCAGTTGATGTTGGTGTAAGAGCGCTTGCATGATTTCGGTTTGCAAGTTAACGGTACTTTCCAAGCGTAGGTTTGGGGAGTTTTCTGTAAGAGTAAAGTCAGCGCTCAGTGCTGAGCCTTGAGAGTTTCCTGCGCTAATAGTTCCTGTGAAGACGGAATTCACGTTGTCAGCTTGGGCGTTGACTGGCCAGTTTAATGCGAGCTCTAGCTGAGTGTCTTGGGCTGAAAAGCTGACGGCAACCGATTGGGGTGGATGCTGCAGAGTTAGCGTGGCAGCCTCTATATAGGGCGCTATTGTTAGTGAATCAATTGCGAGCGCGTTCATAGGAAGGAGGTCTAGTTGTTGGCGGATATCTCCCATCGAAGGTAAGGCGCTCGAAGGCGAAGGGGAGGCACTTGGGGTTGAACTCGGTTCGGGTAGGGCTAACGTCACGCTCTGCGCATGCAGCCGTTCGGTCCTTCCTTGTAAAAGTTCTCGCCAATTGAAATGGACGGTCAGGTTGTCAATGTGACTGGATTGCAGGCTGTCATTGAAGCGGAAGTGTACGTTGTTAAGGCTCACCGATTCGCTGCGTAGGCGCAATCCGCTTAAGCTTTGAAGCTCAATGCCTGCACTTGAGAAGCTAGGTGTTAGGAGTAGGCGTGCCACTGAGTCAAGAAACACAGTACTAGCAAGGATCACCAAAATGAGGACTAGGATCATGCCAATAAAGGTGCGTCGCACAATGTGCCAGAACTTTTTTGGGCGCGCTAAAGTGGTCGTCATGGATGCTCATAAGTAAAAACAACGAATGCGAATCGAGTGTGACACAGAGCCTGCGCACTTGCATAGCGCGTCAGGGAGGGTGCTTTGTCATAATTAACTTGTATAAAAGGGTGTGCTGCCTTAATCTGCGCCCCGAGTCAGCTGGACAGTCGCTGCTTTGATTTCTTTGTTTGTCGTGTCAAGCGGCTTACAAGGTGCTTAGTGGAGGAAAGTCCGGGCTCCATAGAGCAGAACGCCAGGTAACGCCTGGGAGATGAAAGTCTACGGAAAGTGCAGCAGAGAGTAGACCGCCAACCCCAATGCAAATTGGGCGGTAAGGGTGAAAGGGTGCGGTAAGAGCGCACCGCGCGACTGGCAACAGTTCGTGGCATGGTAAACCCCGTTCGGAGCAAGACCAAATAGGAATCCTACGGTGCTGCTCGCACTGGATTCGGGTAGGTTGCTTGAGGCTTGCAGTGATGTAAGTCCCAGATGAATGACTGTCCTCGACAAAACCCGGCTTATAGGCTGACTCACTTTTTTTCCTTTCTTTTGCTGTATTTTCACCTGCTAAAACCCCCTCTCTTAACAAACCACATTAAGTGTAATTGCTATTGCTCTGATATTGCTCTCGTTCCCCTCTTGGGCGCGAAGCATCGCACGTAACTTCCGGATTTCTATAAGCATTTTCCTAATAAATAGCCCAAATAGTGCTTGCGCTAGGGCATTGCTGTGCCTATAGTGTCGCAAGGTGGAAAAAAGTGGGTAATTCTGTAGAAAAGTGGGGCAATTTGCCCTTTAGTGGAAAAACCAACACACAAAAAAGGAACAACGGTGTTTAGAGGCGTCAACGTTATCAATTTGGATCCGAAAGGGCGTCTGGCTATGCCAGCGCGCTACCGTGATCAATTGCATAGCGATTTTGAAGGCCGCCTCGTCGCCACAATCGACCCAATGGCTAAGTGTTTGTTGATCTACCCAATTGATACTTGGGAAGACATACAGAAAAAAATTGAAAGTTTATCCAGTTTCAATCCTGAGACTCGCAAGTTCCAACGCATGATGATTGGTTATGCCACCGACGTAGAGATGGATCGCAGTGGTCGTATCTTATTGTCCCAAGTACTACGAAACCACGCTGAGCTTGATAAGCATGTAGCGTTAGTGGGGCAAGGCAAGAAGCTAGAGTTGTGGAGCGAAAAGAACTGGACGGAGCAAACAGAGCTTTGGTTGTCAGAAACAAGTTTGAGTGGCGAGATGCCACCCGAGCTGCAGTCACTTTCGTTGTGATGAGCTTGGAGTGTTTGAATCGTTTTCGTGAGTGTTTTTTTTGGAATGCAAATTTAAGGGAAGTCGCATGACAGAGCAAACATTAGAGAACTCGCATGAAACGGTCATGTTGGCGCCAGCTGTTGAGGCGTTGATTGGTGACAAGTCTGGTTTTTATGTGGACGGAACTTTTGGCCGAGGCGGGCATTCGAAATTGATATTGTCGACGCTGAACGCTGATGGGCATCTTCTTGGGATTGATAAAGATCCAGAAGCTATTGCGACGGCGCAACAAGAGTTCGGCACTGACTCGCGGTTTGAAATTGCCCAGGGAAGTTTTGCCATGCTAGCCGAGCTAGTGGAAGCGGCAGGCAAAGCAGGGAAAGTGGATGGTATTTTATTGGATCTAGGGGTGTCTTCTCCACAGTTGAATGAGGCGCAACGCGGTTTCAGTTTTATGCAAGACGGTCCTTTGGATATGAGAATGAATCCGGACGAAGGGCAAAGTGCAGCGCAGTGGGTCGCAGAGGCGGAGGAGCAGGAGATTGCTGACGTCATCTACCGTTATGGAGAGGAAAGATTTTCTCGTCGCATGGCGCGTGCAATCGTCGAATACCGTAAAGAAACACCCATTACTACGACATTACAGTTAGCTGAAATTGTGAAACAGGCTAATCCCGCGTGGGAAAAACATAAACACCCAGCAACGCGTGCATTTCAGGCCATTCGGATTCACATCAACCGTGAGCTAGAAGACCTACAAAGCGTTCTTACACAGGCACTAGAAGTGCTTGGTGTTGGTGGGCGTTTGGTGGTGATTAGTTTTCACTCGCTAGAAGATCGTATCGTGAAACAGTTTATTGCTAAAGAGGCGCGCGGTGATGACTTTCCTCCCGGCGTGCCTGTGCAATTTGCGGATCTTAATCCGCGTTTGAAAAAAATTGGTAAAGCCGTAAAGGCTGATACTGATGAAGTGGCAGGTAACCAACGATCCCGTAGCGCCATTATGCGCATCGCAGAAAAAATCGCTTAAGAGCGCAAAGTCTTAATAAAAGAAGATGCCCTTTATGAGAGCACAAGCCAATAAAATTAATGTCAATGCAAGCGCTCGGCGCGCAGCAGCGCAAACCAGTATTTATCGCTGGTCTGCGCTTTTCTCGCCACGTATGGGATTGATCCTATTGTTGTTGCTGTGTGTTTTTGCCTCTGGAATTTCAGTTATCTACACCACTTTTAAAAATCGCTATTTGCTCAATGAGTTGCAACAACTCAAAACTCAACGTAACGAGCTGCAAGTGCAGTGGGGTCAGTTATTGATTGAGCAAAGCACTTTTAGTTTAGAAAGTAGAGTAGAGCGCAAGGCTATTGATGAGCTTGCAATGGAAGTTCCTGATATCTCGGAAATCGTCATGGTGCGTTATGACCAATAAGACTGAGCATAAGCCTATTCTATGGCGCCTATACCTCATCTTCTTTGTGATGGCGTTATGCGTCGTGGCTGTATTCTGGAAGTTGACTTCCTTGCATGTGGTCCAAAAAGACTTTCTGCAGGGCCAAGGCGATGCCCGTACGATCCGCACCGAACCTTTGTCGGCCAATCGCGGCATGATTACAGATCGAAATGGTGAGCCGTTAGCCGTGAGTACACCGGTGACATCGATTTGGGTTAACCCAAAAGAGCTCTCTCAGGAATTGCGTGACATCGAAGTGTTGGCATTTGAGTTAGAGGTAGAGGCGCAAGTATTGGCTACCAATATTGCCGCAAATGCCGATAAAGAGTTTCTTTTTGTTAAGCGTCGTATGGCGCCAGCAGAAGCAGATCGTGTGCTAGCGCTCGGAATTGATGGGGTATATGCACGGCAAGAATATCAGCGCTACTACCCACAAGGGGAGATAGCGGCGCATATCGTTGGTTTTACCAATGTCGATGACAGCGGGCAAGAAGGATTGGAGCTTGCCTACGATGATTGGTTGGAAGGCGTGCCTGGCCGACAGCAAGTAATGAAGGATCGACGAGGCCGTGTCATTAGGGAGTTGGACACACTAGCTCCTGCGCAACCTGGTCATGACCTAGAGTTGAGTATTGATTTTCGCTTACAGAATCACGCCTATAAAGAGTTGAAGTCAGAATATATGTTGCGTGAGGCACGTTCGGCCTCTGTTGTCGTGATGGATGTGGCTACTGGCGAAGTGCTTGCGATGGTGAATCAGCCTTCTTACAACCCTAATAACCGCAGCACGCTGACAGACTTTAGTGCTTTGCGAAATCGAGCGGTAACGGATCTTTTTGAGCCCGGTTCGACAGTGAAGGCGTTTACAGTAGCCGCGGCCTTAGAGTCGGGAATGTTTACTCCTGAGACATTGGTAGATACCAACCCAGGGCGCATTCGTGTTGGCCGCGATTACGTAACAGATGCCACTACTCGCGCTATCAATCACGGCATGTTGACAGTAGAGGGCGTTATTACGAAGTCCAGTAATGTGGGCGCTACCAAATTAGCCTTGGCGATCGGTCATGATTCACTGCGCAGTGTCCTAGAGCGTGTTGGATTTGGTACGGATACGGGAACAGGATTCCCGGGTGAACGAAGCGGTGTATTGCCCAATCACCGTATCTGGCATGACATCGAAACAGCCACATTATCCTATGGTTACGGACTATCGGTTTCTGCTCTGCAATTGGCGAGCGCTTATACCACTTTGGTGAGTGGTGGTATTAAGAAGCCTGTGTCGATGATTAAGGTAAGCCCTGAAGGTTTAGCGACGATGCCTATCGAGCGCGTGCTGAGTGAAAGTGTCTCTAGAAGTGTTATGACGGCACTGGAAACTGTAGTCGATAAGCAGCGAGGTGGTGGAGCGATTGCCGCTAATGTGCCGTTCTATAGTGTGGCGGGAAAGACTGGAACCGCTCACGTAGTCGGGGCATCTGGTTATGAAAGTAATCGCTACAATTCGTTTTTTGTGGGATATGCCCCAGCGAGCGATCCACGGATTGTGGTCGTGATTATCATGAACGAACCCAGTGGTCGTGAGCACTATGGCAGCCAAGTGGCAGCCCCATTGTTCTCTAAGATTGTAACTGGGGCGATGCGAATTTTAAACGTGACACCCGATAAACTGGACGAAGCACAACTGTTGAAATTGAGCGCACTCTAATGGGAGCAGCGCAATGAATATAGCGGAAAAAATTGTGTATACAACGACACTTGATCAGCTACTCAATGGCATCGTGGTTTTACCGCACGATTTGCCGTCTGCGTTTGATGTCAGTGTTAGCGGCGTTCAATTGGATAGTCGACTAGTGCAGCCTGGTGATCTTTTTCTCGCTTGTTTCGGTAAAAATCATGACGCCCGTGACTATATCGATATTGCTATCGAGCGCGGTGCGGTGGCTGTACTTGCTCACGCAAGTGGGCAGTGGCAGGGAGCCACGCTGAGGAAAGGAATACTCATTTTAGCAGTAGCGGATCTCGCTGCAAAAGCTGGCGAAGTGGCAAGCCGATTCTATGATGAGCCAAGTGCCGCTATGACCATGTTTGGTATTACTGGCACTAACGGTAAGACAAGCTGCACCCAGTTTATTGCACAAGTGCTCAACGGCATGAATCGATGCTGCGGCGTAATCGGGACGCTCGGAATGGGAGTGCCTCCACAGCTTGTAGAGTCATCGTACACCACTCCGGACCCTGTGCAGGTGCAAAGTGCTTTAGCCGATATGCGTTTTGCTGGAGCCGATAGCGTTGCCATGGAAGTTTCCTCGCAAGGTCTGCATCAGCATCGAGTCAACGGTGTGAAATTTGATGTTGCAGTATTCACAAATTTGACTCGTGATCATCTGGACTATCACGGCAGCATGGAAGAGTACGCGAATACAAAGCGTCAATTGTTCATGTTTGAGAGTTTGAGCAGTGCCGTTGTGAACATAGATGATTCGTTTGCTAGCCATCTACTTAATTCACTTTCGCCTACTGTTAAAAGTTATACCTACAGCGTTGAGAATCCTCAGGCCGATGTGTATGCCCTGAAGTTAACGCGTAATAGTGATGGATTTAAAGCGCGCGTTCACACGCCTTTTGGTGAAGGTGATGTGAGTGGTGCGCTTTTAGGCACTTTCAATTTTAGTAATCTGATGGCTGTACTCACCTGCCTTATTGCTAGCGAAAGCGTTCGTGCTGATTTCGATATTGAGGAGTTGTTTAAACAACTCTCGCAAGTCAGCGCCGTGTCTGGCCGTATGGAAATGATTAGTGATGAAAGCGCGGACATCACAGTGGTGGTGGATTATGCCCATACCCCAGATGCACTTCGTGTCGCATTGTTAGCATTGCGAGAGCACTTTGCGGGGCGTGTTTGGTGTGTATTTGGCTGCGGCGGAAATCGCGATCAAGGCAAACGCCCATTGATGGCAGAGATGGCTGAGCGGCACGCGGATGTACTAGTCGTTACAGATGACAACCCTCGAAAAGAAGATGCAGACGACATCGTAAGACAGATTCTTTTGGGAATAGAAGATAAGTCAGAGCTCATAGTACAAAGAGATCGTGCTAAAGCGATAGAGCTAGCCATCTCGAATGCTGCTGCTGGTGATGTGGTGTTGTTGGCAGGAAAAGGGCACGAGAATTACCAAGATATTAATGGCAAGAAAATGGTTTTCAGCGACGTTAAGCAAGCGCGATTAGCGCTTGCACGACGTATGGGCACGAATCCACAAGGGCGCAGGTGATCCTGTGATACGCAATATGAG
Organism: Gammaproteobacteria bacterium; assembly: GCA_051252515.1. Lineage (GTDB taxonomy): Bacteria > Pseudomonadota > Gammaproteobacteria > Pseudomonadales > Pseudohongiellaceae > UBA5078. The sequence continues at coordinate 143,480 of JBPOFS010000006.1, read as the reverse complement.
TCTTTCGCAAATTAACAGCGTACTTTCTGGGCAGCACTTCGGTGCTGACGCGGAATTTGCGGCTGTGTCGACAGATACTCGAACATTGCCTGAGGGCGCGCTCTATATCGCATTGGTAGGAGAGAATTTTGACGGCAACGAATTTGTCGCAAAAGCATTCGCAGAAAAAGCGTGTGCTGCTGTCGTCTCGACAGCGTGCAAAACTGATGAGCCGTTATTGCAAGTAGAGGATACAACGAAGGCATTGGGTCAAATAGCCCGCCTGAATCGTGAGGCTTCTAATGCTCATTTCATCGCGATCACGGGTAGCCAAGGTAAGACTACCGTAAAAGAAATGTGCGCCGCCATCATGAGTGTCGAACGCAAGGTGCTCGTAACGCGAGCCAACTTCAATAATCACATCGGCGTGCCGCTGACATTGTTGGAGCTTGATGCGAGTCATGAGTGCGCCGTTATAGAGCTGGGTGCTAGCGCTCTCGGCGAAATTGCTTACACAGTATCGATGGTGATGCCTGATGTAGCAGTGCTGACCAATGCAGCGGCTACTCACATTGAAGGTTTCGGTGATCTTGCCGGTGTAGTAACAACGAAAGGCGAGATCATCGATGGTCTTTCCGATGATGGTATTGCTGTCTTGAACGCGGACGATCCACATTTTGGCACATGGGTTGCGCGAGCGAAGAATAGAACAGTGAAGAGTTTCTCTTTGCTGCAACAAGCTGATTACACCGCTTCTAAGCTTGTATTGAGTGCTGACGGCAGTTGTGAATTTGTGCTGCACACACCTGTTGGGGATATCGATATAACCCTAGGGCTGGCCGGCCGACACAATGTGCAAAACGCATTGGCGGCAACCGCGGCATGTATGGCGTCAGGTGCAACGTTGTTGCAAGTGCAGGAAGGGCTCGCAAAGGTCAGGGCTGTGCCGGGTCGATTGCAGTCATTGCCGGGGTTAGCCGGGTCTGTGTTGATCGATGACAGTTATAACGCTAGTCCTGCTTCATTTCATGCAGCGATCGATGTGCTAGCGCAACGCGCAGGCCGAACTGTATTGATAGTGGGAGACATGGGGGAGTTGGGCACGCTTACAGCGCAGGCCCATGCAGAGATTGGCGAGTACGCCAAGCAATGTGGCATCGATACCTTATGGGCGACAGGGCAGCATAGCGCGTTATCGGTAAAGGCATTTGGTGACTCTGGGCAGCATTTTACGCAGCAAACTGATTTGATAAATTTCGCAAAACAAGAATTACGCGAAGGTGACACTGCACTCGTGAAAGGGTCGCGCAGTGCCGCCATGGACCGCGTTGTAGTGCAATTAAAAATGGGAGTGTCTTTATAATGCTGGTATGGCTTACAAGTTATCTAACTCAGATCGATAGCGGCTTCGCTGTATTTCAGTACATTACTGTACGCGGCATTTTTAGTTTACTGACTGCATTGTTGATATCTCTATTGATTGGTCCTTGGATGATTCGTCGTCTGAACCAACTGCAAATCGGTCAAGTCGTCCGTGACGATGGGCCTCAGAGCCACCTGAGTAAAGCCGGCACTCCCACTATGGGCGGTGCGTTGATTATTGTCAGTATGGTTTTCAGCACACTGCTATGGTCTGACCTGAGTAATCATTATGTATGGACTACTCTAGCTGTCACGCTAATGTTTGGTGCGATCGGTTGGGTTGATGATTATCGAAAAGTATTCGAGAAAGACCCGAAAGGTTTGCCCGCGCGCTGGAAGTATTTCTGGCAATCCGTGGCGGGTCTTGGTGCTTCGTTATTCCTGTATTTTTCAGCAATCGGGCCAGCAGAAACCCATTACATAATTCCTTTCTTCAAAGACGTCTCTCTGAACATCGGTATTCTCTATATCGTGATTTCCTATTTTGTCATTGTGGGTAGCAGTAATGCTGTGAACTTGACCGATGGCCTTGACGGTTTGGCTATTCTGCCAACCGTGATGGTGGGTGGGGCTTTGGGCATTATTGCTTATCTTGCGGGACACGTGGAGTTCTCCGAGTACCTACGCATTCCATACGTGGCAGGTGCGGGCGAATTAGTTATTTTCTGCGGCACCTTAGTGGGCGCTGGATTGGGGTTCCTATGGTTTAACACCTACCCCGCACAAGTATTTATGGGGGATGTAGGGGCATTGGCGCTTGGCGCCGCATTGGGCGTGGTAGCAATTATCGCGCGTCACGAGATTGTGCTCTTCATTATGGGAGGTATTTTCGTAATGGAGACAGTGTCAGTGATCTTGCAAGTGGGTTCTTTCAAGTTAACCGGCAAACGAATATTTCGCATGGCGCCGCTTCACCATCATTTTGAATTGAAAGGATGGCCTGAGCCGCGTGTGATCGTTCGTTTCTGGATTATCACAGTGATGCTTGTTTTGTTTGGACTGGCCACATTGAAGTTACGCTAGAAAATTTTACGTTTTAAAAAGGGTTTGTTTGTGACGCAATTACATCGAATTATAGTGGGCTTAGGAACAACAGGTTTATCCTGTGCCCGCTATTTGCGCGCAAAAAATGAACCGTTCGAAGTCGTCGATAGCCGTCTTAACCCTCCTGGTCTTGCTCAGTTCAAACTAGAATTTCCTGACGTGGCGTTAAGCCTTGGGGAATTCTCAGAAGAGCTGCTTTGTCGCGCGGACGAACTGCTGCTTAGCCCAGGTGTCAGTTTGCAAACACCGCAAATCAAAGCTGCGGCAAAGGCGGGTGTTCGTATTGTGGGCGATATTGCTGTGTTCTGCGCCGCGGTGCAGCAACCGATCGTGGCCGTGACCGGTTCTAACGGTAAGAGCACAGTCGTCACATTGCTTGCGATGATGATGCGCGAGTCTGGCTTGAGTGTAGGGCTTGGCGGTAATTTAGACGGAGAGCAAGCGGCGCCAGCGCTGGACCTTCTGCGACAAGCTCCCAAAGATATTTATATTCTAGAGCTTTCTAGTTTCCAGCTTGAGACGACGCCACGGTTAGCAGCAAAGGCGGCGGTCATTCTCAATGTGAGTGACGACCATATGGATCGTTATGCAAGCAAGCACGAATATGAAGCGGCAAAACAGCGCATATTTGCAGGAGTAGACAACGCTATTGTTAACAGAGACGACTCGGCTTCACAGCCTTGGGATGTGGCTGCTACCACTGTCGCAAGTTTTGGTTTAGACGCTCCGATGAAAGGTCAGTGGGGAGTCATTGAAGACAACGGACAAGCTTATCTTGCCTGCGGAGAAGAGCGCGTAATAAGTGTGCATTCGTTAAAAATTGCCGGCAAACATAATATTGCCAACGCACTTGCGGCATTGGCACTTGGCGATGCGGTGGGCTTGTCTCATACGTCAATGATTAAAGCACTGGAGATGTTTGCAGGTTTGCCACATCGTTGCCAGTGGTTGAGAACATTACGGGGTGTCGACTATTACAACGACTCGAAGGGCACTAATGTTGGCGCGAGCATCGTTGCCATTGAAAGTCTCGGTGAGTTGATTCGTGGAAAGTTAGTCCTCATCGCTGGCGGTGTTGATAAAGGTGCCGATTTCTCAATGATGGCCCCCGTCGTCGAAAAGTTTGTGAAACTTGCCATCTTGATTGGGCGTGATGCAAAGAATATTGCTGCGACACTTAAAGGCTCGATCGAAGTGATTTTTGCGAACAGCTTGCCAGAAGCCGTGCAGATTGCTGCTGAGAAAGCGAGCGAAGGAGATGCGGTATTGCTTTCTCCGGCCTGCGCTAGCTTCGATATGTTTAGTGATTTCACCCATAGAGGTCGTGTATTTGCTGAGACAGTGGAGGGCTTGCAATGAGTACGCCTTCTCTTTCGGTTTACAGCGCAATACAGGGGCGCCAACCATTAAACTACAAGCCAAATGCACTGTTGATCATCATGTTTGTTTTGATGACAGTGGGTTTGTTGATGATGACCTCTGCGTCTGTAGAGATCGCTAACAGTCAGTATGGTGACCCATTCTTCTATATGAAGCGTCAGTTGTTCTTCTGCGTGTTGTCAGTGGGCATCGTTGCCGTCACTTTGAATATCCCGGTGCGCTTCTGGTACAACTTCAGCGGCCTCCTTTTGGTCTCCTCATTTATTCTTCTTGTGTTAGTGCTAGTCCCTGGTATCGGAAAGGTCGTCAATGGCAGTGCGCGTTGGATCGATCTTGGTTTCTACAATTTGCAACCATCGGAAATGGCTAAGCTGTTTTTCGTATTCTATCTTGGCGCTTATCTTGAGCGTCGTCGTGAAGAGGTCATCGCGACGTGGGTGGGGTTCGGAAAGCCAATGTTGATTCTCGCAGCGGCTATTGTGTTGTTGCACTTTGAGCCTGATCACGGCGCGATGGTGATTATGATCGGAACCTGTTTCAGCATGATTTTTCTGGCCGGGGCCAAATTACATCGTTTTGTGTTGGTGTTAACTGCGTGTTTGGGATCCGTGATCATATTGGCCATTATGAAGCCGTATGTACTCGATCGATTCTCCTCGTTTCTTAACCCTTGGGCTGCCGAATATGTGTATGGCGAGGGCTATCAGTTGACGCAAGCGTTGATTGCTTTTGGTCGTGGTGGGTTTTTCGGTGAAGGCTTAGGGAATAGTATTCAGAAACTCTACTTCCTTCCCGAGGCTCATACGGATTTCGTATTGGCGATTGTGGCTGAAGAATTTGGCTTTATTGGGGTTAGCGTCATTATCGGTTTGTTTGTCGCTTTGGTGGCGCAAGCGTTTGCGATCGGACGCAGGGTTGAGGCGAGTGGCAAGCTCTTTTCTGCCTACATTGCTTACGGTATTGCCATGTTGTTTGCCTGTCAAACTTTGATCAATGTCGGAGTGAATATTGGTTTGCTGCCAACGAAAGGCTTGACCTTACCGTTCCTCAGTTATGGCGGTAATAGTCTGTTAGTAAGTTGTTTCATGGTGGCGATTCTAGTGCGAATTCAGTTTGAGCACGATCAGCAATCAATGCCAACTGCTCAGCGAGGAAAACGCTGATGCTTACACAAGCTAAAAATTTAGGCACTGTTTTGATTATGGCTGGCGGCACTGGCGGGCATATTTTTCCAGCGCTGAGTATTGCCCGCACCTTGCAGAGTCAGGGTTATCGTACTGAGTGGTTAGGGACGGCACGAGGCCTTGAAGTTGATGTGCTTAGTGATACCGATATTCCCTTGCATCTCATTGAGGCGAGAGGCTTAAGAGGCAAAGGTTTGCGAAGCCTTATTACGGCTCCCTTTATGATTGTAAGTGCCATCTTTCAGGCGCTAAAAGTGATTCGTAAAGTACAGCCTTGCTGCGTGTTAGGAATGGGAGGTTATGTCACTGGACCGGGTGGTGTCGCGGCTAAGCTTTCTGGTCGTAAACTTTTGATTCATGAGCAAAACGCCATTGCGGGATTCAGTAATCGACTACTTTCGCGAATCGCCAATGCCGTAATGCAGGCGTTTCCTGAGACATTTCCTGCGTCGGTGCAAGCCCTTACCACGGGTAATCCAGTGCGCACGGAAATCAGTGCCTTAGCCGCTAAGCACTATGCTGAGTCTGATTCGCCACTACGTATTCTTGTGATTGGTGGCAGTCTTGGCGCTATGGTTTTCAATACGTTGATGCCCAAAGTATTGAATAGATTCTCGTCAGAAACACGGCCACAAATTTGGCACCAAGTCGGGAAAAATAACATAGACGCTGCAACACAAGCGTATGCACAAGCAGGACTAAGCATTAACGATGCTTGCAGAGTTGAACCTTTCATCACTGATATGGCTGCCGCGTACGAGTGGGCTGACATTGTTGTTTGCAGAGCAGGTGCTTTGACAGTGAGTGAAGTGGCTGCGGCTGGAATAGCGTCAATACTCGTTCCTTACCCGCATGCGGTGGATGATCATCAGACGCGAAATGCGGAAAGTTTAAGTGAACAAAATGCAGCGGTATTGATACAGCAAAAAGATCTTTCTGAAGATGGCTTATATGAGCTCTTGGCGTTTCATCAAGGTGATCGCTCTGAATTACAAACGATGGCCCAGCAAGCACGTAAAACTGCTCGATTGGATGCCAATGAGCTAGTCGCACAACAATGCATTGCTGCTTGCAAAGGATAGAGGAAGCATGACTGGAATTCGTAAACAGACTAAGTCAAACCCCGTACCTGAGATGCGTCGTATTAAGACGATTCATTTCGTAGGTATTGGAGGGGCTGGCATGTGTGGCATTGCGGAAGTGTTGCTTAATCAAGGTTATGCAATTACTGGGTCTGATATTAGAGCCTCTGCTGTTACGCAGCGTCTCGTGAGTCTGGGTGCGACAGTATTTGTTGGACACCGTATGGAGAATGTAGAGACAGCCGATGTCGTGGTTTACTCCAGTGCGGTAGACCCAGAGAATCCAGAGTTAATTGCCGCGCGCGAAGCGGGTCGTCCAATTATTCCACGCGCGGAAATGCTCGCCGAATTAATGCGCTATCGTCACGGCATAGCGATTGCCGGAACGCATGGCAAGACGACAACGACAAGCTTAGTTGCATCCATTTTTGCCGAAGCCGGCTTAGATCCAACTTTCGTTATTGGTGGTTTGTTGAATAGTGCCGGAGCGAATGCTGGTTTAGGGGAGAGCCGTTATTTGGTGGCAGAGGCGGATGAGAGTGATGCTTCATTCATTCACTTGCAGCCAATGGTCACAGTGGTCACTAATATTGACGCGGATCATATGAGTACCTATGACGGTGACTTCAACAAGCTTAAGAAGTACTTCATAGAATTTTTACACAACTTGCCTTTCTACGGTTTGGCAGTGATGTGCATCGATGATCCAGTGGTGGCGGAAATACTTCCTCAAGTCGCTCGACCTACTTTGACTTATGGTTTTTCCGATAGCGCTGACTACCGAATTGTTAATTTGACACAAGATCGTCAATACACACAATTTGAGATCGTGCGCCCTGAACGCGAAGGCACCCTCAAGGTTAGTTTGAATATCCCTGGTCGTCATAACGCTCTGAATGCGGCAGCGGCAGTCGCTATTGCTAGCGATGAAGGCATTAGCGATGAGCATATCTTTGCGGGCTTGAGTAAGTTTCAGGGAGTTGGGCGTCGATTCGAGATGCAAGGCAACTTCCCTGTCCGTGATGGGATGGCAATGCTTCTTGATGACTACGGGCATCACCCAACCGAAGTGGCCGCCACGATCGCTGCTTTGCGAGCAGGCTGGCCTGATTCTCGTATTGTTATGATCTATCAACCGCACCGATATACGCGGACAAAGGATCTCTATGAAGATTTCGTCATTGTGTTATCGGATGTCGACGTATTGCTAATGTTGGAAGTGTACTCCGCTGGAGAGGACGCTATTCCAGGTGCGGATTCGCGTAGTTTGTGTCGCAGCATCAGAGCAAGGGGTCGTGTAGACCCAGTGTACGTTCAAGACGAAGTGGATATACGAAAAGTGCTGACAGAAGTGCTACGGGATGGAGATATTGTGATTACACAGGGCGCCGGTAGTGTTGGGGCCTTAGCGAAACAATTGAGCGAACAAGGTCTCATACTTTAATGATGCAGGGGCCTGGTGAGGTTGGAAATAATATGACTAATACGAATTCGAATACTCAAACTAACATTGCGCAATTAGGGCGCGTGGCTGTAGTGATGGGTGGAAACTCTGCGGAGCGAGAAGTCTCGCTTAAGAGTGGCGAAGCCGTATTGAACGCATTAGCGGCAGCGGGTGTTGATGTGGTGGGAATTGATGCTAAGCATGATCTTCCAGCGCAGCTTCAAGCTCAGAAAGTTCAACGTGTATTTAACGTGTTGCACGGTCGTGGTGGCGAAGATGGAACGCTTCAGGGTTTGTTGGAATTTTTAGAGATTCCTTACACCGGTAGTGGCGTGCTTGCCTCGGCATTGGCCATGGATAAAGTTCGTACTAAATATATTTGGCAGCAACTTAATTTGCCAACGCCTAAGTTTTTCGACCTTAACGCTGATACCGACTGGCAAGCAGTGATCAATGTGCTTGGGGTTGCAGTAGTGAAACCGGTACGTGAAGGCTCAAGCATTGGCATGTCGATAGTCGATAACGCCGAACAATTGCGTGAGGCCTATGCTCGCGCGAACGCTTATGACTCTGAAGTTATGGCAGAGCAATATATTCAAGGCACAGAGTTTACTGTGTCGATTCTCGATGGCGAGGCTTTGCCCGTGATCGAGCTGCACACACCGCATAAGTTTTATGACTATGACGCGAAATATGTAGCGAACGATACGCAGTATTTATGTCCAGCTCCGATTACAGCTGACGCAACTAAGGCACTGCAAGAGTTGTCATTGAATGCCTTCAATGCGTTGGGGTGCACGGGTTGGGGAAGGGTCGACCTTATGTGTGATGAGAGTGGGCAAATATTTCTTTTGGAAGTGAATACGGTTCCTGGAATGACAGACCACTCACTGGTGCCAGTGGCGGCCACAGCGAACGGGCTGAGTTTTGCAGATCTATTAATACGAATTTTGACAACGACACATTGAAAGGGTGCCGATAGGCAATGACGAGACCAACGCAAAGACAAGGATTTACTGCTCACGGGGGAATTAGAGATATTCCGCGTGGAGCCGTGCCTTTGCAAAAGGAGAAGTCTCAAGAGGCTAAGCCTGCGAGAAAAAGCCACGTGGGTCTATTGATGACGGTTTTGGTTTTCTCGATGGCGTTGTTGGTCAGTCAGAACAGCGATCAGATTAACGCTTACGTCAACAAGCCGATCCGCGTCGTGCAAATGGCAAATGAGCTACAGCGCGCTGACGAGGGCAATATTCGCTCGGCATTAGCCGCACATCTGAATGCCGGTTTTTTTGCATTGGATGTTCAGGCGATTAAAGCGCAGTTAGAGGCGGATCCTTGGATTGAAAAGGCAGTGATTACCCGTACTTGGCCAGATACTTTGTCAGTGGCCATAACCGAGGAGATCGCTATCGCGCGGTGGGGAGATCGGCACCTTTTGAATCAGTATGGCGAGAGTTTCGCCCCAGAGCTGCGCACAGATGACTTAACCTTGCCATTGCTGCAGGGACCAGAAGGAATGGAGCGTAAAGTCATGGAGCAGTACCAAGTGTTTTCGCAAATGCTTTCGGATACTGGCTTGCGAGTGCGTGAAATAGATCTAAGCGATCGAGGTAGTTGGATCTTGCATATGGACAACGATTTGCGAGTAAGTATTGGGCGCAGCAACGTCATGGAACGAATGGAACGTTTCGTCAGGTTTTTCTCACAACATCTTTATGCGCAGCTTGAGCAGATCGAAGCTATAGATTTGCGTTATAGCAATGGAATATCAATAAGGAATAAGACAGTTATGCCAGCCGGGGTTGCTTCGAAATGAACACAGTGAACGAGATGGAAATTGATAGCCAAGTGTTGTTAACACGAGCCTCAGGAGTGCGCGGATTATGAGCGAAACAGTACGCGGGAATCTAATCGTTGGCTTGGATATCGGGACCTCGAAAGTCGTAGCAATTGTCGGCGATATCAAGGCAGATGGAAGCCTCGACATCGTCGGTATTGGAAGCCACCGTTCGCGAGGTTTGAAAAAGGGCACGGTTGTTAATATTGAATCCACTGTGGAGTCTATTCAACGCGCAATAGAAGAAGCCGAGTTGATGGCTGGGTGTCAAATACACTCTGTCTATGCCGGTATTGCCGGTAGCCATATCCGCAGCATGAACTCCCACGGGATTGTCGCAATTCGAGATGGGGAAGTGACACGTGCCGATATCGAACGCGTGATCGATGCGGCACAAGCTGTAGCGATTCCTGCTGATCAGAAAGTGTTACACATTCTGCCTCAGGAATACGTGATTGATTCGCAAGAAGGCGTAAAAGAGCCTCTAGGTATGTCGGGTGTTCGATTAGAAGCCAAGGTGCATCTAGTCACTTGTGCCATCAATGCCGCTCAAAATATCGAAAAATGTATCAAGCGTTGTGGGCTAGTGACCGAAGAAATAATTCTGGAACAACTTGCCTCTAGTTACGCGGTGTTAACAGAAGATGAGAAAGAGCTAGGCGTGTGCTTGGTTGATATTGGTGGTGGGACCTCTGACATCGCTATCTTCACAGAAGGGGCTATTCGTCATACGGGCGTCATTCCAATCGCTGGCGACCAGGTTACTAACGATATTGCTATGGCACTGCGTACTCCAACAGAGAACGCTGACGAGATTAAAATTAAGTACGCCTGCGCGCTTACCCAATTAGCAAATGTTGGCGAAACCATTAAGGTGCCAAGTGTTGGCGATAGACCGCCGCGCGAGCTATCAAGACAAGCATTGGCCGAAGTAGTCGAGCCGCGTTATGACGAACTGTTTACGTTGATCCGAGCCGAAGTGCAGCGAAGTGGGTTCGAGAACATGCTTGCTGCAGGAATCGTACTAACCGGTGGCACCTCGAAAATGGAAGGTGTTGTAGAGTTAGCCGAAGAGATATTTCACGCGCCGGTACGCATAGGGGTTCCGCAGAATGTGAAAGGTCTATCCGACATCGTTCGCAATCCAATTTACTCCACTGGTGTGGGCTTACTTCTTTATGGGGTGAAGCAACAGCAGGATCGTGAAGGGGTCGTTACTCCTAAAGAATTGAAGATCAGTTTTGGGGAAAAGTTTAGCGCTTGGGTAAAGAAAAATTTGTAGCAATTAGTATTAGAAAATTACGTTAAAAAAATCTTTAGTTTTAGAAATATAATGAGTCAGGAGGCCGTATGTTTGAATTAGTCGATAGCTTGCCACAAAGTGCAGTCATCAAAGTCATCGGTGTAGGTGGTGGTGGCGGTAACGCTGTACGTCACATGATTGCGAATCATATTGAAGGTGTTGAGTTTGTGTGTGCCAACACTGATGCGCAGGCATTAAGCAACCTAGGTGCAAGAACATTGCTGCAGATGGGAAGTTGTGTCACTAAAGGTCTTGGTGCTGGAGCAAACCCTGAGATCGGTCGCCAAGCGGCACTGGAAGACCGTGATGAAATTGCGGAAATTTTAGCCGGTGCTGACATGGTCTTCATCACGGCAGGAATGGGCGGCGGTACCGGTACTGGTGCTGCGCCAATCTTTGCTGAAGTAGCTAAAGAGATGGGGATTTTGACAGTTGCTGTGGTAACACGTCCTTTCCCGTTTGAAGGCAAGAAACGTTCACTGATTGCGGAGCAAGGCATCATAGAGTTGTCTGAGCATGTGGATTCGTTGATTACAATTCCAAACGAAAAATTGCTTGAAGTGCTGGGCAAGTCTGCGAGTTTGCTAGACGCCTTTAAGGCGGCAAATGATGTATTGCTTGGGGCTGTGAAAGGGATCGCGGATCTTATTATGCGACCCGGTATGATCAACGTCGACTTTGCTGATGTGCGCACTGTTATGTCAGAAATGGGTATGGCAATGATGGGCACAGGATATGCGTCTGGAGAAGGACGTGCTCGTGAAGCGGCTGAGTCTGCGATTCGTAGCCCTCTACTCGAAGACGTTAATCTTCATGGTGCGCGTGGCATCTTGGTGAACATCACGGCTGGCGAGAACCTTTCTCTAGGTGAGTTCACTGAAGTCGGCGACACGATTGAAGAATTTGCTTCAGATGATGCGACGGTAGTTGTGGGTACTGTGATCGATCCAAGCATGGGCGACGAGATTCGCGTGACTGTTGTAGCGACAGGTTTGGGTGAGCGCGCCGTAGTAAAAGAAGTTAAACCGGTTGAGACGCAACAACCTAAAGCGGTAGTGACTGACTATCGTCAATTGGATCGTCCAACAGCCTTGCGTTCGCGTACTGCATCTTCGGCGTCTAGCCACACGATGCCGCAGTCGGGTCTTGCCAAAGCGGTTGGGGCGGATACAGACATGGATTACCTGGATATTCCTGCATTCCTACGTCGTCAAGCCGACTGATTGAGAGCTTGCCTACTCACGATCGTGGATAGATCGTGAGTAGGCAGCGGCTTGTAGAAGCCGATGTTCTGGCGAAAATAGCAGTAGAAAACTCAGGACAGCGACGGATTTGTTCGAGCTGTGAAATGTTTGGGTTATGTTTTGAATTTTGTTATGATCCCGCCTGCATTGACCCTAAGCGTCATGCAGGCTTCACAATTAATCAGGAAAAGACGAACCTATGCTTAATCAAAGAACTTTGAAGAACGTTATCAGAGCCACCGGAGTGGGTTTGCATAATGGTGAGAAAGTCTACCTGACGTTGCGACCTGCACCGATCGATACCGGAATTGTCTTTAAACGTACCGATCTTGATCCTATGGTGGAGATCCCTGCGACCGCTACTTATGTGGGTGACACCACTCTTTCTACGACAATCGTGAAAGGGGATGTCCGAATCTCTACAATCGAACATTTGATGTCAGCGATGTCTGGTTTAGGGATCGATAACGCCTATATTGATGTCAGCGCTCCTGAAGTACCTATTATGGATGGCAGTGCCGGTCCGTTCGTGTTTTTGATTCAATCAGCGGGTATCGCAGAACAAAGCGCGCTGAAAAAATTTATTCGTATCTTAAAGCCCTTATCGGTATCTGACGGTGACAAAACCGTCAGTTTGGAGCCGTTTGACGGGTTTAAGGTCAGCTATACATTGCTTTACGATCATCCTGTTTATCGTAAATACACGAAGACAGCGAGTGTCGATTTCTCGAGCACTTCCTTTGTGAAAGAAGTCAGCCGTGCCCGCACATTCGGATTTATGCATGAGTTTGAAGAACTGCGTAACCGAAACCTAGCACTAGGGGCGAGCATGGATAACGCTATTGCCGTTGGAGACTATAAAGTCTTGAATGAAGACGGTTTGCGCTATGAAGATGAGTTTGTGAAGCACAAAATTCTAGACGCCATTGGCGACCTTTACATGATCGGCTTTAGCCTGATCGGCGAGTTCAAAGGATATAAATCTGGACACGCACTGAATAATGCATTATTAAGGTCGTTGGAAGATAACAAAGACGCCTGGGAAATTGTCAGTTTTGACACAGATGCGCATGTACCTATTTCTTATATGAAACCAGTACTCGCGGCCTGATAGTTTTCTAGCACCGGTCCATATTTGTAACCCATTGATATATGGGTATAAGTTTGACGTTCGGCTGCCTAAGCATGTCTCAGGTGTTCTGTATCAAGACTAAAGAGAACACCTAGAACCATGAAATTGATATTAGTTGACCAGCGTCATGGTCAAACTCGCACTATAATTCTGAAAGGATGGTTGAAAGGCCTCCTTTCGATTTGCATCCTAGGTGCGCCTGTTGCTTTTGCCTATCTCGGCTATCAATTTGCCGTATCGCAAGACCCTCAAGAATACTCACTCGAAGTCAGCCAAGGCTGGAACGAGGATCTCGCCAATCAAGCCGATGCGCTTGAAAGCCTTAAACAAGAGTCAGAAGAACAAATTGAAGCCCTCACACTGCGTCTAGCCATGCTCCAAGCACGGTTATTGCGGATGGAGGCTCTTGGCGAGCGCATTACTACTGTCGCGCAGTTAGATTCAGGGGAGTTTAATTTCTCCAACCCTCCAGGCCTCGGTGGTCCTTTGCTGACCGATATGGTGCCTTACTCGCCGCCCAATTTTGTTGAGGCGATTACAGAGCTAGAACAACAGATCGCCGACCGAGCTCAACAGCTTGAAATTCTTGAAGGACTGATGCTTGAGCGTCAGTTTGAGTCAGAAGTATTCCTTACGGGTCGCCCAATCAAGAAAGGGTGGATGTCATCACCTTTTGGTCGTAGAACCGATCCCTTTACCGGACAAATCGCCTGGCACTCGGGTGTAGATTTCGCGACAGGCGCTGCCGGCGAAGACGTGATTGCTGTGGCCGCCGGTGTTGTTACCGCTGCTGGTGATCGTCAAGGTTACGGCTTAACGGTCGATGTGAATCATGGCAACGGCTATGTGACCCGGTATGGCCACGCTGAAAAGCTCCTTGTCGATGTTGGTGAGATTATTAAAAAAGGGCAGACGATTGCCTTGGTTGGTAGCACCGGTCGCTCGACCGGCCCCCACGTGCATTTTGAAGTGTACAAACACGGTAGGGTCGTTGACCCATCGTCTTATATACATCGCACCTCCAGATAGATTCCCGCATTAGCTCTGCATGGTTCGTTGCTCATTGTTTGGGCGACGTCGACAGCAATGGCTGCGACATGCCCACGTATTTTGTCCTTCATTCTAGTTTTAATTATTAAGTGAACTAAATCATGAATCTTAATGTTCTAAGTGCCATTTTTGGTACCAGCAATTCTCGACAGTTGAAAAAAATTCAGAAAACAGTCAATAAAATCAATGCATTGGAGAGCGGCTACGAAGCGCTTTCGGATGAAGAGATTCGCGGGAAAACCGTAGAGTTTAAAGAAAGATTCGACAAAGGAGAGACTTTGAACTCCTTGCTTCCGGAAGCCTTCGCGATCGTGCGTGAAGCAGGTAAGCGTGTGATGAAGATGCGTCACTTTGATGTGCAAATGGTCGGTGGCATCGTGCTGCACGAAGGCAATATCGCTGAGATGAAAACGGGGGAGGGTAAGACGCTGGTCGCCACCCTACCAGCTTATCTATATGGCTTGACCGGGCTTGGTGTTCATATTGTGACAGTGAACGATTATCTAGCCGAACGTGATGCCAATTGGATGCGTCCTCTGTACGAATTCCTCGGCCTGAGTGTCGGCGTCATTATTGCTGGCCAAAGTCACGAGAGCAAGAAAGCGGGTTACGACTCTTCGATCTCCTATGGCACGAATAACGAGTTCGGCTTTGACTACTTGCGTGACAATATGGCGTTCCGCATTGAAGACAAGATGCAGAAGAAACTAAATTTTGCGATCGTCGATGAAGTGGATTCTATTCTTATTGATGAGGCACGAACGCCACTGATTATCTCAGGCGCTGCTGAGGATAGCTCACAGCAATATAAAGCGATTAACTCATTAATTCCCCGCCTTGAAAGAGGCGAGGGTAAGCCAGAGAAAGCAGGGTTTAGTGTTGATAAAGGCTCTGACTTTGTGGAGACAGGACACTTTGTTATTGATGAGAAAGCACGCCAGGTAGAGTTGACAGAAAGCGGTCATGTTTTTGTTGAAGAGATCCTTAGCGAGATGAAAATGCTAGGTGACGGTGAAAGCCTTTATGCGGCCAAGAATCTGGGGCTATTGCACCATGTGCATTCGGCATTGAAAGCGCATTACCTTTTCAATAAAGACGTGGAATACATTGTTCAAGACAATAAAATTGTTCTTATTGATGAGCATACTGGTCGAACAATGGAAGGTCGCCGACTTTCCGAAGGGCTGCATCAAGCGATTGAAGCGAAAGAAGGTTTGGATATTCAAAGTGAGAGTCAGACGTTGGCCTCAACTACGTTCCAGAACTACTTCCGCCTCTACAGCACGCTATCGGGGATGACGGGTACAGCCGACACTGAAGCGTTCGAATTTAAACAGATCTATGACTTAGACGTGGTGGTGATTCCTTCGAATAAGCCGTTGCTGCGTAAGGACATGAACGATCTAATTTATCTTTCTATGGAAGAGAAATTTGAAGCTATCGTAAAAGATATTCAGGAGATCAGTGCAAAAGGCGCGCCGATCCTAGTGGGTACGGCCTCTATTGATACCTCTGAAATACTTTCTAACTTCTTAACAAAAGAGAAGATAAAACACGAAGTATTGAATGCCAAATTCCACCAGAAAGAGGCGCAAATTATTGCGCAAGCAGGTCGCCCTGGTGTGGTGACTATCGCTACGAATATGGCCGGTCGAGGCACTGACATCGTGCTGGGCGGCAACTGGGAATACGAAGTTGCAGAATTAGACAATCCTAGCGAAGCGCAGATTGAAGAGGCCAAGGTGCAGTGGAACCTACGTCACCAGCAAGTGTTGGATGCTGGAGGGTTGCATATTATAGGGACGGAACGCCACGAATCTCGTCGTATCGATAACCAACTTCGCGGTCGCTCTGGTCGACAAGGCGACCCTGGTTATGCGCGTTTTTATCTATCCCTAGAAGATAACCTCATGCGTATCTTTGCTTCGGAGCGAGTCAAAAACTTCATGCAAGCATTGGGCATGGAGCGTGGTGAAGCGATCGAACATGGCATGGTGTCAAAATCGATAGAAAAAGCACAACGTAAAGTAGAAGGTCGTAACTTCGACATTCGTAAGCAACTACTCGAGTATGACAACGTCGCTAATGATCAACGTACGATCGTCTATCGACAGCGCAACGAGTTAATGGCGAGCGAGGATATTTCTGAGCTTGTGACTAATATGCGAGAGGAAGTGGGTAATGAAATCGTCAGCTCTCACATCCCACCGCAAAGTGTTCCTGAGCAATGGGACATTGAAGGTTTAGAGCTAGGGATCGAAACACAGTTTGGGCTTAAGTTGCCGGTGCAGTCTTGGTTAGATGAGGATGAAAAACTCTTCGAAGAGACTTTGCGAGAAAAAATTGTGGCCGTGTTGCATGAAGACTATGCGAAAAAATCTGAGCTAGTGGGCGAGAAAATGCGTCTATTAGAGAAGCAAATCGTATTGCAGATCCTCGATAACCTATGGAAAGAGCACTTGGCATCCATGGATCAATTGCGCCAAGGGATTTTCCTGCGTGGTTATGCGGGCAAGAACCCTAAGCAAGAATATAAGCGAGAGGCGTTTGCCTTGTTCCAAGACTTATTGTCTAACTTACAACATGAAGTTATTCGATTCTTGAGCCACGTAAAAATCCGCACTAACGAAGAGATCGATCAGATAGAGAAGCAGCGCGAAGAAGAGCGTGCTCGTGAGAAGATTAACTATCAACATGCGCAGGCAGCATCACTCGCGCAAGAAGCTTCAACACAAGGCCAAAGCCCTGCTCAAAACCCAGAGCAATCGCCGTTTGTCCGTGATGGGCAAAAAGTTGGTAGAAACGATCCTTGCTACTGTGGTTCGGGTAAAAAATTCAAACAATGTCATGGAAAACTGAGCTAACCATTATGAATAAGCCACAGATACAGGCCAGTGATTTAGAAAACGTTGCGGGTGTGCGGGTTGCCGCGGTAGCGAGTCACGTTCGTTATGCGAACCGGCTGGATTTGGTGCTAATGGAACTCGCGCCCGAGACTGCTTCTGTTGGGGTGTTTACACAGAATGCCTTCTGCGCTGCTCCTGTGCATATCGCTCGTCGGCATTTAACTGAGAGCCAGGGTGCTATTCGTTATTTGTTAATCAACACTGGCAACGCCAATGCAGGGACCGGTCCGCGAGGCATGGAAGATGCGCTAGCGTGCTGTGCAGCATTGGCGAAAGAAGCAGGCGTTCAGAGCCACGAAGTCTTACCGTTTTCTACCGGTGTAATCGGTGAACGGCTACCGGTTGGTAAAATTGTTGCTGGGGTGCCACACGCATTAGAGGCTTTAGGAAACGACTGGTTGAATGCGGCTAAAGGCATCATGACTACAGATACTTGCCCTAAGGCGCGTTCGGTCGTCGTGAAGATTGCTGGGAAACCTGTGACGATTACAGGCCTTAGTAAAGGCGCGGGCATGATCAAGCCCAATATGGCGACTATGCTTAGCTTTGTTTTTACCGATGCTAAGGTTGATCAAGCGACGTTGCAGGGGCTTTTACAACGTGCGGTCGATCAATCGTTTAACCGTATTACTGTAGATGGTGACACTTCGACAAATGATTGCTGTGTGCTTAGCGCAACAGGTCACAGTGGTATAGAGATTACGACTGCCAACGAGCAGGACTTCTCTATCTTTGAATCAGCGCTACAGGATTTAGTACAAGAGCTTGCGAAAGATATTATCCGTGATGCTGAAGGCGCGAATAAATTCGTGACTGTTGATATTAAGGGTGGGGCCACTAACAAAGAGTGCTTGCTTGTGGCGTACGCTATTTCTGAATCGCCATTAGTCAAAACAGCTTTGTCTGCGTCAGACCCGAACTGGGGCCGGATTCTCGCGGCTGTAGGACGTGCTGGAATAGACAAGCTTGATGTGGATAAGATTGATATGTACCTAGGGGATGTCTGCATCGTTGCTGGGGGGATGTTATCGAGCGATTACACTGAAGCTCAGGGGCAGGCGCAGATGAACCAGAGTAAAATTTCAATCACGGTAGATTTGAACCGTGGTGAAGCGCGTGAAACTGTCTGGACTTCGGACCTTTCTGAAGAATATGTGCGTATCAATGCTAGTTATCGTAGTTAGAGCTTAGAGCCAAAGGTGTTAAGGCGATGAAGATAGTACACGTGGCTGTTGGCGTGCTGATCGATCAGCATCAACGTGTACTAGTCGCTCTGCGCAATGAGAACGCTCATCAAGGCGGTCTATGGGAGTTTCCTGGCGGCAAATGCGAGGCAGGGGAACAAGTTAGTGATGCATTGCGCCGCGAATTCTTTGAAGAGATAGGCATTGAGATAAGCCAGGATGTTCCTCTATGCAATATTCGCCATGATTATGGTGATAAGCAAGTCTGGCTCGAAGTAAGGCGTATCTTGTCTTATACCGGAGAAGCTACCGGGAAAGAGGGACAGGCGATACGCTGGCAACCATTGGGCACTTTGGATGCGACACAATTTCCCGCCGCAAATAAAATCATAATCGATAGAATCCAGTTGTCTGATCGCATCGCTATTACTGGGACTGCACAAAATCACTCTGAATTTTTACAACGCTTTGATCAACTGATACAGATGGGCTTGCCCACTGTACATCTTCGGCAAGGTCATTTTTCAGATCAAGAATTTTTGTCATTGGTGCGTGAATGCAAACAACGGTGCCTTGGCGTGCCTGTTGACCTAATCCTCAGTACTTCCATCTCTCTATTTGAAGAGCAGCCTACACAAGGCTTGCATGTCAGTAGCCGCATTTTGGAAACATTGACCCGACGCCCAGTAGCGCAAGAATATCGATTCAGTGCGTCATGTCATTGCTTGGCGCAATTGCAGCACGCACAAAAAATGGGAGCGAACTATGCGTTCCTTTCTCCAGTCGCTAAGACGCTCAGTCACCCTCAACAAACTCCCCTAGGTTGGCAAAGCTTTACACGTCTTGCCTCTCAAGTTGACGTGCCTGTGTACGCCCTTGGCGGCATGACAGCCGCTGATATCAACACGGCGCAGACCTATGGTGCTCCAGGGATTGCCGCCATTTCAGCCTTTTGGGAGGCCGAGCAAGCAGCGAATTGATGCAACAGTGCTACTATTAATAACATCCTAGCCAAGGGAGTGTGACTTGCGTCACCGCTTGGGAGGTAATGAATTGATTTTATTAGATTTTAGCGCATAATTTCAGTTTGCATACTAGCGCTACCATGTGGCCAAAAATCAGTAGGGATCAGTGTCATGGCTAAAACCGTCAAAAATCTAGGCGTATTGTTCACACTATTGACTGTTTTACATAGTGCCGTGGGCTTTGCCGATCAGGCTGTTCTCGTTGAAGAAGCGGTGCTAGTACATACAAACCCTAGCCCTGACGAGCCAGCGTTTAGTGCAAACTACAAGACTAATGATGGGTGGGCTGTCACTAGTCCTAACTATGTTGATGCCGCCACTATGGTGTTTGATTTTGGTGATCAGAGCTCGGTGAGCAGTGCAGTGGTGCACCTTCCTCTTCATGCAATCTACCCTCGCGGTGGGCAAGCCCCTCTAGAAATTTACACCTTTGCTGATAATGGCACTATTGATCTGGCAGACTTCGTGGCCGGCGGCGTGTTACCGACGGCTTCTATCGACGCCGTGCAAGCCTCAGGAGGCAATTCAGGTTCAACTCTTAGTGTTGATATTACAGGGGCTGTGAATGCGATTTTACCGAATAGCCGTTACGTGGGCATTCGCGTACAGAGCGCCACACTCCCTGAAGATGTGACTGAAAGTTTTCCTGTATGGACAGGGGTGAAGTTTCGCCCACTGTACAGTCTAGAATATTCCGTCGGTACGCCGCCTGCCCAAACGATGGATCGACCACGATTTGATGGTTTTACGTTGTCGGTGCCAGGTCTTAGTGCTCCGGGTGTTGGTGCGTTCAATGTGGCGTTAGCGTTAGTTGATCAAGATAATACTATTTTCGAATTAAGTGCTGCGACAGACATTACGCCTCCTGGCAGTATCAGTGGGTCCGGCCTTTCGGGGCTGTCGCTTCTCAATTGTAACGCGTTCACTGCGCCTCCTGGTTCACAGTCGTTAGCGCCTGGTGCCCCATCTTATAATTCGACCTCTGGCGTCCTCGATATTCCTTCAATGCTGTTCTCAGGAAAAGAGTACTCCGTGCAGATGCAGCTTCTGGCGGGTAGCAATCCAATGCAGTTTAGTTTGTTGAACATTGCTGAAGTGCCGGTTGGGGTGACTAGCGCGGTGACGGGAATTACCCAGTTTGGTGGGTCGATTGTGACCGAACCGAGTTTGGATTTCATTCCTCTATGCCATGGCTGGGTGCTCATTGGCGATACGAAGAATAATCGATTAGTGGAACGTAATGTGATTTCAGGTGAGACGGGGGCTGTTTATAAGTTCAATACAATTCCCGATCAAATGGAGCTAGACGCCCCTAGTGGCACGGTATATTTCTCGACACACCCTGAATCCCAGAGAATGTATCAATTAGATATCGCTAGCGGGGCATTTACGTATCATCGTTTAACAGAGGGTGGCCGCAGTTTTATCCCTAAAGATTTCGCAATAGGCGAGGACGGTAATGTCTTCACTCTGCTTTTTGATCCGATCTATGAGCTTGAGGATGACGGACCTGCAGAAGAAGGCCTATGGATGGGGATTTTCAATCGTGATGGTGATCCAGAAATCGAAGCAATCCCCTTGTTAGGTCCGGTCAGGATTGAATACGACAACGTGAAAAAGCATGTGTTTTTAACTACTGAATCGAATCTTGTAACTTTTGATTTTAATCCACAAACACAGGCAATTGATTTCGTCCCAGGAACAGATATTCCAGTCGGCAGTGGCTGTACTGATTTCACTATCTCCCCTGATGGCAACCGACTTGCCTATGCATGTCCGAATGGAAATGAATTGACGGCACACACAAGTGTAGTGGATATGGATCCTCGAGATTATTACAACAACGATGGCGAATGGTATTTAGAAAATGCCCCCGTCAGTGCTGAGTTCGATCCGAGTGGTAAAGTTTTGATTGCAACGGATGGGGTGAAACTCTATTTCTTTGATGTTGCAACGCATCTATTGCACGATAGCTATCCGCTGGGATTGGCGGATGGAGAGACAGTGAATAAGATTAGAATTTCTCGCGATGGAGAGTTTATTTTGATGCTTATGAATACTGAGCTTAACGCCGATAGCGGCAAAATTTACTGGTTACCGCTACCCAAATACGCGCCGTTATAGGCGCGAATCAATAGCCCTCGTCTTCATCATCTTGAGTGGGGACTGATTCCCCTGCAATGACATGACGCTCTGCTGCCCAATCGCCAAAATCTATGAGTTTGCATCGTTCCGTGCAAAAGGGTCGGAACGGGTTGGCTTCTGACCACACGACAATTTCATTGCAGGTGGGGCAGTTTACTTTCAATTCACGTGATTTCATAAAGTAGGCTGACTCTTGTAGAGTTGAACTATTTGCGGTTTGACGTCATTGCCAAAAATGTGTGATGAGCAGCCATTATTTCGTTATCAAGCTGCTCCAAATCACCATCGTTGAGAATGATCACATCTGCACGGCCTTGTCGTTTGGCGCGTGACCATTGCGCCGCCATGATAGCAGAAACGGCCTCAACACTTGTGTCATCTCGCTTCTGGGTTCTACTTATTTGCAATGCTTGGGTTGTATCGACAAGTAGCACTTTATCGACGAGAGAGTCTTGTCCGGTTTCTAGAAGTAGCGGAGATGAAAGAATGCTATAGGGAGATTGTGATTGGTCTAACTGTCGCTGAATTTCTTGTCGGATTTTTGGATGCAATAAAGTTTCGAGCCATTGCCGTTCTTTTTCGTCGGCAAATACTTTTGCGCGCAATGCTTTTCTGTCGAGGGTACCGTCAGCGCGAATGAGCGTATTGCCAAAGTGTTGGCTGATCTGCAAAAGCCCATCGGTGCCGGGTAACACCACAAGTCGCGCAACAACATCCGCATCGATGACATCAATGCCAAGCTTGGCTAGTTTATCCGTGACGGTTGTTTTGCCGCTGCCGATCCCTCCTGTGACGCCAACGACTAATTTTCGGGGTGCGTTGCTCGACACCTTAGTTGACCATGACGCTGAGGTAAGTTGACATAAAACTGTCCCCCCAAATCAACGCAATAAAGCCTGCGCCTGCAAGGTAAGGACCAAAAGGGATAGGGATATTACGATCACGGCCAAGCACAACAAGCATAATGATACCCACTACAGCGCCCACCAGACTGGAAAGAATTACAATCAATAGCAGTGGTTGCCAGCCCATCCATGCGCCAAGTGCCGCAAGAAGTTTGAAGTCGCCATACCCCATGCCTTCTTTGCCTGTAAGGAGTTTGAATACCCAGTACACGCCCCACAATGAAAGATAGCCCAGCGCTGCCCCTATAAGAGCGTCACGAGGGCTAACACCTGAGTCAGCAAGCAAGGTATTGACTAGCAGGCCAAGCCACAGCAAGGGGATGGTGATGTTGTCAGGGAGTAGTTGATGATCGAAGTCGATCATGGTGAGGCAGACGAGACACCAAGTAAGTACTAGTAATGCCAAGGTAAGGGCTGTGGCACCAAACTGCCAAGCCACTAGAGCGGACAGGAGTCCAGTAACTGCTTCGATAATCGGGTAGCGGATCGAGATGGGGGTTTTGCAGGCATTGCAGCGTCCGCGCAAGAATAGATAACTGATAATAGGGATGTTTTGCCAGGCGCGCACGGGGGCATTGCATTTAGGGCAATGAGAGTCAGGTTTAACTAGATTAAATACTTTGTGTTGTTCAGCGGTGCCTTCTTTGCTGATCGTGCTTTCATCAAGCTCTAGGAACTCGCAGCATTGTTGGCGCCATTCGCGTTGCAGCATGACTGGCACACGGTATATCACCACATTGAGAAAACTGCCGACCAGTAGCCCGAGCACTGTGCAAAATATAATTAAAACGCTTGGGTTATATTGAAGTAACTCTATTACTGTCATTGTTTTTTACACCACTTGTCCTAGTTGGAATATTGGTAGGTACATCGCAATCATCAAACCACCAATAAGAGTTCCTAGCACCGACATGATAATAGGTTCCATCAAAGAGGTTAGGCCGTCTACCGCATTATCGACCTCTGCTTCATAGTATGTAGCGCATTTGTCTAGCATGGTATCAAGCGCTCCTGACTCCTCACCTATACCCACCATTTGCGTAATCATTGAAGGAAATAAGGTTGTCGTGCGGATGGCGAAATTCAATTGTTGCCCTGCGCTGACGTCGTCCCTTATTTTCAGGGTGGCCGTTGAGTAGACGATATTGCCTGTAGCACCAGCGACTGACTCTAATGCATCGACAAGTGGAACCCCAGCAGCAAAGGTCGTTGAAAGGGTTCTTGTGAAACGAGCATAGCAAGATTTCTCAATAATCGGACCAATAATAGGCAATTTCAATGCGATTCGATCAACGGAATCAGCAAATTTTTGGGAACGAAGTCGAGCTTCTTTAAATGCATAACCAGCCAAGCCAATGCCTATGATGGCTTTCCACCAGTGGGCAATGGCGATATCGGAAAGACCCAGTACGAACAGGGTGAATGCGGGTAAATCAGCGCCGAAGCTGCTGAATGTTTCGGCGAACTGCGGAACCACCTTCACCAGTAGAATGCCTGTGACGATGAGCGCGACCACGACGACGGCAATAGGATAGTTCATTGCTTTTTTGATTTTAGATTTTAGTGCTTCAGTTTTTTCTTTGTAGGTGGCGACGCGATCGAGCATCGTTTCCAATGCACCCGACTGTTCGCCGGATTCGACAAGATTGCAAAATAGCTCGTCAAAATAACGAGGATGTTTGCGAATCGAATCTGCAAAATTGTTTCCTGCTGCGACATCGTCGCGTACCGCACGAACTAGTATCGCCATCGAAGGGTTTTCAAGGCTATCGCCTACGATCTCAAAGGATTGTACAAGTGGAATGCCGGCTTTCATCATCGTCGCGAGTTGGCGGCTGAATATGGCAATGTCTCCAGGAGTGATCTTTTGTTTCCTTGGACTAAACAAGTCTTTGGACTTACGTTTGACCTTGGTGGCATTGACTCCCTGTTTACGCAATTGTGCTTTGACTAAGGCTTGGCTGGCTCCGGGCATTTCGCCTTTCGTTTTTTTGCCATTCTTATCGGTTCCTTGCCACGTGTATATGGTTTGGTTTACTGATGTCTGTGCAGCCATGATGAGCCTCGATAGAGAATAGATCCGCTAGGGCGGGGTGTTTAGATGACGCGGTTGGCCTCATCTAAACTGGTTAATCCCTTTGCTACTTTCTCCAATGCGGATTGGCGCAAATTATTAAAACCTTCCTTGCTTGCTTGGTCTGCAATTTCAATGGAATTACCATCCTGCATGATAATACGAGAGATGCCATCGGTAACCGGAACTACTTCATAGATTCCAACTCTGCCTTTATAACCTTCGGTACAAGCATCACAGCCAGCAGGGCTAAAGAGTTGTAAGTCTTCTAGCTGATCTTTTTTAAAGCCTGCGTCTAATAGCGTGCTATCAGGTAGTTTGATGGGTTTCTTGCAGTACGAGCATAATCGGCGGCACAGACGTTGAGCAATAATTAAAGAGACAGATGTAGCCAAATTAAATGAGGGGATTCCCATATTGCGAAGGCGAGTTAAGGTTTCAGCAGCGCTATTGGTGTGCAATGTCGATAGCACAAGGTGACCCGTTTGCGAGGCTTTAATAGCGATCTCTGCGGTTTCTAAGTCCCTGATTTCACCCACCATGATGATGTCTGGGTCTTGGCGCAGGAATGCGCGCAGGGCAGTGGCAAAGCTTAGCCCGATACGAGGGTTCACTGCGACTTGGTTAACGCCTTCCAAATTAATCTCTACTGGGTCTTCGGCCGTCGAGATGTTTCTTTGACTGGTATTTAATATATTAAGCCCAGTATAAAGGGAGACGGTCTTACCGCTACCGGTTGGGCCTGTCACGAGAATCATGCCTTGGCTCTTATTAAGACTGTCCATGAACAAGGCTTTTTGATCTTCTTCATAGCCGAGTGCATCGATTCCCATCTGAGCGCTGCTAGGGTCTAAGATCCGCAGTACAATTTTTTCCCCCCATAGAGTCGGCAGGGTATTGGCACGGAAATCGATTGCTCTAGTACGCGACAGTTTCATTTTAATGCGCCCGTCTTGCGGTAAGCGGCGCTCCGAGATATCCATCTGTGACATTATTTTCAGGCGTGATGAAATCCTCGCGGCTAAATGCAAGGGCGGACGTGCGACTTCGCGCAGAATTCCGTCAGTCCGTGTACGAATACGAAACATTTTCTCGTAGGGTTCAAAATGAATATCTGATGCACCGCCACGGATAGCGTCTAAGAGCACCTTATTAACAAACCGTACAATAGGGGTTTCGTCCGCAGCGTCGTTTTGCTCTGTCGTGGTCTCTTTTTCCTCGACCTCAAGGTCTAAGCCCTCTAAGTCCACATCATCGATTTCGCCGAGCAATTGGCTTCCGCCTTCGCTGTCATCGATAAAGCGGTCTATTGCCGAGGAGAGAATTGTTTCATCGACGATAACGACGTTGGTGCTCAGACCTGTATGAAAATTCACCTCATCCACCGCGGTGATATTGGTAGGGTCCGATACGGCGATATAGAGTCGATTGGCCCGTTTGTACAAGGGGAGAACGCGGTGCTTACGAAGTAGCTTTGGATCCACTAAATCTTTCGGGCACAGGGTCAAATCAAAGGCGTTTAAGTCCATCAAGGGCGCGCCGTATTCAGCAGAGGCAGCAATGGCGATACGGTGGCTATCGGCAATCTTGTTTTTTACCAAATGCGTGACTAGCGGGATCTTGTCCCGGCTGGCACAGCGCAGCGACTCTTCGGCTTGAGCCTCAGACAGTATGCCAATCGAGACGAGCCGCTTGGCGAGTCCGCTTATGTTTTTCTGCATGATTTGCTACTACTTTAAGTACGCTTTGATGAGTTTGGCCTGTGTGCAATGTTTGCTCAGTATAGATCATCGTTAGGGCCTTCAACAGCGAATGAGGCGAGTAAACCTTGGCGTCGTCGTGTCATTGCTTGAGTCATGAGGGGTGTCAATAAGGTGTGTTTGTGTCGCTCAGTGGCGATGTGTGACAAAAATTGTCAGTTCTAAAATGGCTTTTTTTGTGAGCAAGTTAACAGTGAAAATTTGGGCCAAATGAGTCTTAAATAAATATTTCCTTTAAATACAGTTGGTTGGGGTGTTTTTCTGGCGATAAGAAAAATGTTGGCACGGCTCGTGTACTAACTTACGTAACTGTTTCATACAAGAAGGCCACTTGAATGAACAAGACAACGATTCTTAAAACAGGCACATAGGCTTTTTCTAAAATTATTTATCCTAGGAGATAAAAGATGATTAACACTAAGAAAGTACAGCAAGGTTTCACATTGATCGAATTGATGATCGTCGTTGCAATTATCGGTATTTTGGCAGCGGTAGCGCTACCTGCGTACCAAACTTACACGCAGCGTGCGACGTTCTCTGAAGTGATATTGGCAGCGACTCCTTATAAGAGCGCCTTCGAAGTGGCAGCGCAAACAGGGCGTATCACTACACTGGTCGGAACAGATACTGGTACTACAGGTATTCCACCAGCATTTGCGTCAGCTGAAGCGGCGGACGGTGTTGTAGCGGCTGTTGCAATGGATGAAGGCATCATTACTGCGACTTCGAAAACAGGTGAGTTTGCAGGCGTTGCTAAAACCTACACTCTGACTCCTAGTGGTGTCGTCGCTCCAATTATTTGGACTGAAGGCGGTACTTGTTTAGCGGCTGGTTTGTGCTAATAGGTAATTACTGCTGCGAGGCGCTTAGCCTCGCAGCAAGTTTTACAGCACCATAGAGTCGATATAAAAGAAAACTCTTTAGTAAGGAAAAAGTCCTGCAATAAACGTCGTCCCTTGTTGCTCCGATATTGGACTTTGCTGATCTGGCTTAAATCTTAGAACTCCTGAACAAGACATTATGTTCCTACTCGCAAGACCTCATACTCGCTATACCGCCACTGTCTTGCACTTCTTCGCAAGTCTCAGCGTATTCGCACTCCTTCTAGGCATTGCACTTCTATTTTGGTATCCGGCCCCTTATTTCTCCGCCTCTGGTGGGTGGCAGGGGATTCGTCTTGTGGCTGCCGTAGATCTTGTGCTCGGCCCATTATTGACCCTCGTGCTCTACAACCCAAAGAAATCACGTCGTGAACTTCTGGTGGATATTGGCGTGGTTGTCCTCATTCAGAGTGGCGCCTTACTGTGGGGGATCAAGGCGGTTTATGAGCAACGCCCGGTCGCTGTCGTGTTTCTGGACACCAGTTTTTACACGGTGCCAGCGGTGGCCCTGCAATCACAAGGAGTAGAACTCCAGCAATTGGACGCGTTTGGCCTGCATAGACCCGTGGTGGTTTATGCCGACCGACCTGACTCTGGTCTAGGGGTTCAGGAGTATTTGCGTCTAGCAGAGACTGAGCAAATCCCTCCCCATGAGCAGTTTGGGCTATATGCTCCATTATCTGAGCATTTTTCACGGGTTATAAGGTCCGCAGTGGATGCGCAGGAGATCATGGCAAACAATGCGGATATGAAGCGGCAAATCGAACGTGTGCTCGAACAGGGCGAGAGTGAAATTGACGAATATTATTTCTTGCCGCTGACCTCCCGCTATCGCAACATTGTGTTAATGTTTGATCAGCAAGGGGCGCTTAAAGCCATGATTAGTGCCCCCTTTAAGTCTGGGAACGTCTAAGCATTTTGCCATTCAGTCAGCTTGATAATTGCAAGCGGCTAGTTTAAGGTAGCCCGCTTTCACGCAAATGACAGGGCTTTCGGGCTTTAATCGATATCTCCAGTCAGGCTCTATTGCGTAAGACTTATTGTGGCGTTCAGGTTGGATTCAGCCTGAAATGCTAATATAGAACCCGTAAGATTAGTAAAACAGTTGCACTTACGTGCCGGAGTGTTCGGATATGAAAACAGCAAAACTCTTTACAGCGACATTGATGACTTTGATTTTGGCTAGCGCTGCAATTGCAGATGCCGGTGCAGCCCCTACTTCTTTGGGTGATGGTGCCTATACAGCAGAGCAAGCCGCTATTGGTGCGCCAATGTTTGAGTCCAATTGTTCAACTTGCCACAATGCTGATTATTACAAGACAGTATTCCAAAGTTGGAGAGGGCAGCCGTTGCAATACTTGTTCGAACAGATCATGAGCGCAATGCCTGCAGATAAGCCAGGTGCATTGCTTGATAACGAGTACGAAGACGTTATGGCTTATGTATTAGAAATATCGGGTTTCCCAGCAGGCGATACGCGCTTAACTTATGCCAGTGGCATGATGAAAGACATCAAAATTGAAGTAGCACCGTAAACTTGCTGCAGTAAAAAAGGCCCTTAAATGGGCCTTTTTTTTGTCTTGAATTTTTAATCCTGAGAACAGTCTTTTAACAATGCCGTTATACGGTTTCGGTCACGACTGGCTAAGCGCAGCTCATACTTCTCGGCAATCGCCTGCCATTGCCGCGCGTAATCACAACGGTATTCTTCTCTTGGGAGGTATCGGCTAGGACCTTTGTCTCCCTTCTTGCGTATCTCGCTACGCTCACTCAGTAATAAATTCATAGGATCGTTTGCGAAAGCGACCTTCTTATTCGTAGGCCAGCGATCCCCACCGACATTGTGCGCATACTTCAATGGGATAATATGATCGATCGCAATTTGCGCCGCTACAGTAAACATTTTTCCTGTGTACTCATCGAGCCATTCTCCGGTGCGCACCTCACAGTTTCTTGGGTTGGTGTAGCGCACGGGAGTTCGGCTTGTAGCGACGAGAATCTCGGTGCGAGTTGGCTGACAATCACCATCAAAATCTTCGTCATAGGGCCAATCGACAGCATTGAAATATTTGCTGCGGCTGTCGGTATCAAAGAAAAAGCTATCTTGCCCTGTTCTAGAGAAAGTATCAGGTTGCTCACAAAGGCCTAAATGACAATGATAAGAACTGCCATTGTAATGACCACCATTTTCATCCAGTGGGCCAGGGTGGGCATTGCTTGTTGCGCTGTAAAGGCACGCTGTTAGAAGTACGAATCCAATGTGGATATATTGAATTGAGGCTGTCTTATTGTTGCGATCTAAGGGGTTCATTGAAGCACCTTCTACGCATAGTTTTCGTTAATTAAAAAGCATCGACAAGTCGATCGCTTTGCAGTCCTTTGTTAGGGCACCGATTGATATAAAGTCTACACCGCTCTGGGCGATTGGGACTAGGGTCTCGCTATTTATGCCACCAGAGGCTTCCAGTTTTACTTTGCCATTCGTGATTTTGACTGCTTTGTGCAAATTATCAAGAGTGAAATTGTCGAGCATGATGGTGTTTGCCTGCGCGTTAATGGCCTCTTCCAATTGCTGCAAATTCTCGACTTCGACTTCCACTGGTTTGCTAGGGTGTAATTGGTGAGCTTTTTCCACGGCGGCGCTGATAGAGCCACAGGCATTAATATGATTCTCTTTAATCAGGAAAGCGTCGTATAGCCCCATTCGGTGGTTGTGACAACCGCCGATTCTCACAGCGTATTTCTGTGCAGTGCGCAGGCCGGGGATCGTTTTACGGGTATCCAGTAATTTGACTTGAGTGTGCGCCACCGCATTGGCGTAACGCTTTGCCAGTGTGGCAGTGCCGGACAGGCTTTGTAAAAAATTGAGGATGCTGCGCTCTGCCGTTAACAGCGCTCGAGCATCGCCTTGCATGGTGATGAGCGCTTGATCTTTTAGGACCTCAGATCCTTCTGTGCAGTGCCATTCAAATCGAATGCCGGCGTCCAGTTGACGTATGACTTCCTCTGCCCAAGGAGCGCCGCACAACACCGCGTCTTCACGGCAAAAAATAGTAGCGCTAGCTTGTGTGTGTTCGGGGATCAGTTGCGCGGTGATGTCTCCGTCGCCGATATCCTCACGCAAGGCGCTTGTGACTTGTGAAGCAATGTCTGATGGTAAATCAAGAATGTTGTGCATGCTGCGAACTACCTGCGAGTGATTAAGGGACATAGCGTAAAGTGAGAGAATCTCCGCGCTGTGTGAATTCAATGTGCCGCAGTGCGCTCATGCCGAGTAAGACGGTGTCGCCTTGCATCGCGGGGTTAATGCTGGAGCGCACATCTTGTAGGGTGATATTGCCAATTTGTACGGTGTTGATGTTGGCGGAATACACGGTAACTTCCCCGTTCGCTGTCATCGCTCGAGTGGCGTAACCGCGCTCAAGCCCTGCTTCTGCCGCTAACGCTTCGGACATCACCACATCTGTGGCGCCGGTATCTAACAAAAAGTTGGCCTCGGCATTATTGATGAGACCCGATACAAGGTAGTGACCTTGTGGATTGCGCTGCAGGGTTACGGTAATGCTGCCATCGTTACCAAGAGCGCTTTCGGGGTGGCGGTTAGGGTTCTGACGAGCGCTTAAAGTCGCGTCAAAAAATAGGGTTAATACTCCCAAACCAAGAGAGAAGCTGATAAATAACATGACCAGCCCTGCTCTTTTAGTTGTGTGCGGTTGCTTGTTTTCGCTCATTGCCTCACTGCCAGCGCCGGAAATGGTGAAATTATGGCGTATCGTTGTGGTGAATGATAGGCAAGCTCGCCGCATCAATGGATAGATTACTAGCGGGCCGTTAGAATATGACCGAGTGATGAGGGGATGCCATTATGCGTGCCTAAGGGAGGATCATTGATCAACAAGCACAGGCTTACAACGGCAAAGCAACTTGCTTCGCCCAATTTCAGTGAACGCACGCAAGCGGCTAAAATTGAGCTGTTGGTGATTCACAATATTAGTCTTCCGCCGGGACAGTTTGGAGGAGGGTATATCGAGACCTTCTTTAGTAATCAGTTAAACCCTGATGATCACCCCTATTTTCGCGATATTGCACAGTTAACTGTCTCTGCCCACCTACTCATAGACCGCCTTGGCCACATGACGCAGTTTGTTCCTTTTGATAAAAAGGCTTGGCATGCGGGTGCCTCTAGTTTCGAAGGCCGAGATAACTGTAATGATTTCTCGATTGGTATCGAGTTAGAAGGGTGTGATGATGAGCCGTTTACGGCGCTGCAATACGAAAGGCTGGTTAGTGTTACGCAACAGTTAATGGCAGAATACCCCGATATTACGCTTGATAGAATTGTCGGCCATAGCGATATAGCTCCAGGGCGAAAAACCGATCCTGGTCCGCATTTTGATTGGGCACTTTTTCGTGCTCAATGTGCCTAATTTAGGACGAACACCATGGATTTTTTAGTCATTCTTGCAGCCTTGCTGATTAATCACTACTGGCAAAAAGACCGAGCGTTGCCTGGGGGTAAGTGGTTTGCGCATTTCGTCTCATGGATGCAAAGCCCTTTGGCTCGTTTGCCACAGGGTATGCGTGAGTCTCAGGAGTTGCAGGTCATATTGATTGTCGCTACCCCTGCTGTGGCTTTGTTGGCGCTGCTTTATGTCATTGATGGGGTGTTATTCGGGCTTGTGAGTTTTTGCGTACATGTGGCGTTGCTCTTGGCTTTGTTTGACCCCCGTAACCTGCAAGCGTGGATAGAGCGATATTTGCAGTTATTGCGAGATGAGGAGTTTGAGTCCGCGTTGCTCTACCTGCAAGATCGCTGGCCAGCAATTCGATTATACAGAGACGCAGATTACGAGGCCCTACATGAAAGTGGTTATCGATTCATTCTGATGGATGCCTTCGAAAGGCTTTTTGCGGTCCTTTTTTGGTACCTGGTGCTAGGGCCAATAGGGGCTATTGTGTATTATGCACTTGTTCAGTTGCGTGGCCTTTCCTACCTAGATTTCACGGCAACGAACGAGCATTGGTTGCACCGGTTGATCTTCGTGCTTGAGTGGCCTGTCGCTCGACTGCTGGGGCTCACATTTTCCTTGGCAGGGGATTTTGATGCTGGGTTTAAGCGTCTACGCGAGCTTTTTCTTGCCAGCACGCGCAGCGCAATAGACGTGGTAGTGCTCTGCGCACACGCCGCAGCAGGCACTGGATACAAAGCCTTAGTGGTACATGATTCCCAAGAAAATGGGGAAATGAACACTTTGGTGATCGACTTGGAAGGAGGGGCGAACGCGATTACCCCTCGTCAGTGCGCGCAACAGGTCGAAGATCTAGTGGCATTGCTCGACCGAAGCCAGATTATCTGGATAAGTACGCTAGCCCTATTAGCCTTCTACGGCATCGGCTCGTAATATTTTTGTAGTTAAACTACATAGCAGGATTTCGGGCATTGAAAAAAGGCCATGGTTTGAGGTAAAATCTGGCCACTGTGTAAATTATTTACAAGGCAGGTTGCTCTATCGCGACCTGTCAAATTATAGAATCCCCATAAGGGACCGACAGCGAGAGTCATAGTCTATGAGCCAACCTAAAGAAGATCTAAACCCAATAGAAACCAAAGAATGGCTTGACGCTCTAGGCTCAATCATCGATCAAGAAGGTTTCGAGCGCGCGCATTTCATTCTCGGTAGATTGACAGAAGAGGCTACCCGCAACACGCAATCATTGCCTTATTCATCCGTCACAACTCCTTACCGCAATACAATCTCTACCCTCGAAGAAGACAAAATGCCTGGCGATATGTTCATGGAACGCCAAATTCGCGGCATTATTCGCTGGAACGCATTGGCAATGGTTATGCGTGCAGGCAAGAAAGAGGGTGCTGAGCTAGGCGGCCATATTTCTACATTCTCTTCGGCGGCAACGTTATATGACGTTGGGTTTAACTACTTCTTCCGCGGTGCGAGCGACGATCACGGTGGCGATCTTATTTATTTCCAAGGTCACTCTTCACCAGGGATCTATTCACGCTCCTTCTTGGAAGGGCGTCTTTCGGAAGAGCAATTAGACAACTTCCGCCAAGAAGTACACGGCAACGGGCTTTCTTCATACCCACACCCATGGTTGATGCCAGACTATTGGCAGTTCCCAACGGTATCGATGGGCCTAGGTCCTATCGCAGCCATCTATCAAGCCCACGTGATGAAGTACCTTACTAGTCGTGGCCTGATGGACAATAGTGATCGTAAAGTGTGGGCCTTCCTTGGTGATGGCGAGACTGATGAGCCAGAATCACTTGGTGCGATCAGTAAAGCCGGGCGTGAAAAGCTCGATAATCTAATTTTCGTTATTAACTGTAACCTGCAGCGCCTAGACGGCCCTGTACGTGGTAACGGTAAGATAATGCAGGAACTTGAAGGCATCTTCCGTGGTGCTGGCTGGAACGTCATTAAAGTTGTTTGGGGTCGTCATTGGGACGCGCTACTTGCAGCGGACAAAGATGGTTTGTTGCAGCAACGTATGGACGAAGTGGTCGATGGCGAGTACATCAATTACTGGGGCCGTGGTGGTGCTTATACCCGTGAGCATTTCTTCGGTAAGAGCCCTGAGTTGTTGAAGATGGTTGAGCATTTGTCGGATGACGACATCATGAACCTTAACCGCGGTGGCCACGATCCATTTAAGGTCTATGCGGCCTATGCGCAAGCTACTAAAGCCAATGGCAAACCGACCGTCATTCTTGCTAAAACTGTGAAAGGTTATGCATTCGGCTCAACAGCCGAAGCTCAGAACGTGGCGCATTCGGTTAAGAAGCTTGATGTAGAAGGGTTAAAAACCTTCCGTGACCGTTTCAATATCCCTATCACTGATGACAAACTAGAATCAGTGCCTTACTACCGTCCAGCTGAAGATAGCTTGGAAATGAAGTACTTGCGCAAGCGTCGCGAAGTCTTGGGTGGCCCAGTGCCTGCGCGTCGCTCTGTTGCTCAAGAACTAAAAATCCCATCGTTAGATGCCTTCGCCGCACAATTGAAAAGCACCAACGATCGTGAAATCTCCACGACAATGGCTTTTGTTCGTATGCTGACGACTTTGTGCAAAGACAAAGAGATTGGCCATCGTATTGTGCCAATCGTGCCTGATGAAGCGCGTACGTTCGGAATGGAAGGGATGTTCCGTCAAATCGGCATCTACTCCTCAGAAGGTCAGCTTTATGATCCAGTCGATTCTAAGCAGATCATGTATTACCGCGAAGACAAGAAAGGGCAGATGCTCGAAGAGGGTATTACAGAAGCGGGTGCATTCTCGGCTTGGTTAGCGGCGGCGACTTCGTACAGCGTCAACGACTATCCATTAGTGCCATTCTATATTTACTACTCAATGTTTGGCTTCCAGCGTATTGGCGACTTAGCGTGGGCGGCAGGTGACTCGCAAGCGCGCGGCTTCTTGATCGGTGCGACGGCAGGTCGAACGACATTGAACGGTGAAGGCCTGCAGCACCAAGATGGCCATAGTCATCTGCTAGCCTCAACTATTCCGAACTGTGTGAGCTATGACGCGACTTACTCTTACGAATTGGCGGTCATCGTGCATGAAGGCATGCGTCGCATGTACAAAGAGCGCGAGTCTGTGTATTTCTACATCACTACGATGAATGAGAACTACACACACCCAGAGATGCCAAAAGGTGCCGAAGAGGGCATCATCAACGGGATGTACTTGCTGGAAGACGGCGGGTCTAAAGAGTATAAAGTAGCGGGTAAGGCAATCAATACGGACCGTGTGCGTCTGCTTGGTAGCGGTACGATCTTGCGTGA
The DNA here is from genome assembly GCA_051252515.1 of Gammaproteobacteria bacterium. Taxonomy (GTDB): domain Bacteria; phylum Pseudomonadota; class Gammaproteobacteria; order Pseudomonadales; family Pseudohongiellaceae; genus UBA5078. The sequence goes on along the minus strand of JBPOFS010000006.1, from coordinate 108,691 downwards.
AGTAAGAGCGGCAGCGAAAGTATTGCGTGAAGAATACAAGGTAGCGGTTGATGTGTGGAGCGTGACTAGCTTCAATGAGCTACGTAAAGATGGCTTATCGACTTCGCGCTACAATATGATGCATCCGACGAAAAAGGCAAAAGAGAGTTATGTGCACAAGTGCCTCTCGGCAAGCTCGGGCCCTGTGATCGCTGCAACGGACTATATGAAAGTCCAAGCCGATCAGATCCGTGAGTTTGTACCAGAGACTTATCGAGTGCTTGGTACTGACGGCTTTGGTCGCAGCGATACGCGAGAGAACCTGCGTTATTTCTTCGAAGTTGATTACCGCTTCGTAGTGATTGCAGCCTTGACGGAACTCAAAGATCGCGGTGTAGTCACTGCGGACACGATCGCTAAGGCTATGAAGTCTATGGACATTAGCCAAGATAAAGTTGATCCGTTGACGATGTAAGTCGAACGCTCATTAAAATAAGAGATTCAGATTATTCAGGAGCATTAATCCGTGCCAGTTGAAAGTATAAAAGTACCTAATCTAGGGGATTCACAGGACGTTGAAGTCATCGAAATCCTAGTGGAAGAAGGTCAAACTGTGAGCGAGAACGACTCGTTGATGGTTTTAGAAAGTGACAAAGCGGCGATGGAAATCCCTAGCCCGAAAAGTGGTGTCATTAAAAGTATCTCGATCAAGTTAGGCGATCAGGTATCTGAAGGTGACGAGATCGTCATTATGGAAATTGAAGGAGCTGCTGAAGAAGCTGCACCTGCTCCGGAGCCTGAAGCAAAGCAAGAGTCAGCACCTGCTGAGAAGGCGAGTGCTCCTGAGCCTGCGCCTAGCGCTGCAAGCTCAAGCGTTGAGACTATCGAAGTGCCAGATATTGGTGGTGATAGCGACGTCGAAGTCATTGAAATTCATGTGGCTGTTGGTGACAACATCAATGAAGAAGATGCTTTGATTACTCTTGAGTCTGACAAAGCGGCAATGGAAATTCCGGCTCCTAAGGGCGGCGAAGTTAAAGCGCTGAACCTTAAAGTGGGTGACAAAGTCTCTAAAGGCTCTGCGATTTTGGAATTGTTGGTGAGTGGTTCTGCTCCTGCTGCACAAGCAAAGTCTGAGAGTGCTCCCGCTCCTGCTCCTGCTCCTGCTCCTGCGGCGCAAGCTCCAAGCCCACAGAAAGCGAGTACGCCGGCTCCTGCAGCCGCGGCCCCAGTCGCCGCTGAGGCGACTACTGATAACGCTAATGTCTATGCCGGCCCAGCCGTACGTAAGTTGGCTCGTGAGTTAGGGGTTGCCTTGGCGCAAGTCACGGGCTCTGGTGCTAAGAATCGTATACTTAAAGAAGACATTCATGGCTTTGTGAAGGCGCGTTTGCAAGCGCCTGCTGCTGGTGCAGGAATGGCGGCTATGGCATCAGTGCCAGATGTCGACTTCAGTTTGTTTGGTGAAACTGAACAAATAACGATGAGCAAATTGCATAAATTGACTGCCGCGAATATGCAGCGTAATTGGTCAGTGGTGCCTCATGTTACTCAGTTTAATGAGGCTGACATTACCGAGCTTGAGAAATTCCGCGCAGAAATGAAACCAGAGGCCGAGAAAAAAGGTGTCAGGTTGACGTTCTTGCCATTCTTATTGAAGGCTTGTGCCAAAGTGCTTACTGAGTATCCGCAATTCAATGTGTCTTTGCATTCTTCTGGTGAATATTTAATCCAGAAGAAGTATGTGCATATTGGTGTCGCAGTTGCTACGGAAGCGGGCTTGATGGTTCCTGTCATTCGTGATGTCGATAAGAAATCGATTTGGGAATTGGCCGAAGAAGTTGTAGCGCTGAGCGAGAAAGCTAAGAACCGTCGTCTATCTAAAGAAGAAATGACTGGCGCATGCTTTACGATCTCTAGTCTCGGTGCCCTTGGTGGAACTGGATTTACTCCAATCGTGAATGCGCCTGAAGTGGCGATTCTTGGAGTGTCTAAAACTCAAGTGAAGCCTGTTTATATTAAAGGCCAGTTTGAACCACGTCAGATGCTGCCATTAGCGCTTTCGTATGATCACCGTGCGGTTAACGGTGTCGACGGTGGACTATTCGCTACGTACTTAGCCAAGCTACTTGGTGATATACGCATGCTAGTGTTATAAACAAATGCGCTTCCCCACAGGGCCGCAATGGCTTTGTGGGGAAGATTACGCTAAGCGGGGTAGAACACTCTGCGACCTTGTTCGATGTTAATCTGCTTGATCTCACAACCATAGGCACGGCTTAATTTCTGCGCTGTCAGAATACTTGCGCTGTCACCTATCTCGAAACTCCCATCACCATAAAGCAATAACACCTGCTCACAATAGCGTGCGGCAAGATTGATATCATGGGTGGCCATGACGAGCGCAGAGCGTCGTTGGGTAATATGTGATCGCAATAGATTCAATGACTGCACTTGAAACGCTATATCGAGATGATTGCCGGGTTCATCTAATAAAAACAAACGAGGCTCTTGGGTCAATAGTGTCGCGATTGCCAAGCGTTGTCTTTCACCCCCTGAAAGCGTGCTTATATCGCGTTGTGCTAACTCCGCAATACCGACCTCTTCTAAGGCTCGTTTCGCCAGAGCGATGTCTTCGTTTCTCTCCCATTGCCAATCTGCTAGGTGCGGGTGTCTGCCAATGAGTGCTGTTTCCAAAACTGTCGAAGGCATAATGTCTTGTGTGTTTTGAAACAAGATTCCGAGTTGCGTGGAAAGCTGCTTTCGTCCCCAGGACGACAAAGGTTTGTCGCAGAGGAGTACTTGACCGCTATCAGGTGTATGAAACTGCATCAGGGTGTGGAGAAGGGTGGTTTTTCCTGTTCCATTTTGACCAAGGATTCCTAAACAGTTGCCAGCGGGAAGCTGCAACGAAAGATCGGTGCATAGGTTTCGACCTGCAATACTTAAGCTTAGGGATTGAAGCTCAAGAATAGGGGCGAGATGCTTAGAGTCGTTTTCCATTTTCTTAATCTCGCAGTTGTTTGCTGCTATGGCGCAAAATGATAAGGAAAACAGGAACGCCGATGATGGCGGTGACAACCCCGACGGGTAACTGGGTAGGGGCGATGATTGTACGGGCGAAACTGTCTGCGATCATGAGAAAGCTGCCGCCTAATAACAAGGAACTTGGGACAAGCAAGCGGTGGTCTCGCGCCCCGAGAAGTCGAAGCATGTGTGGGATGACGAGCCCGACAAACCCAATGGTGCCCGCAATGCTTACGGCGCACGCTGTTAGTACCGATGCTGTGAAATAGAGCACTAACCGCATTCTCGGGACATCAACGCCCAATGCCGCTGCCTGCAGATCTCCACGACTCAACACATTTAGTGCTCGAGAAAAATACATAAGCACCAAAAAAGCCAACACTAGTAACGTGATGGTATAGGACCCTGCACGGCTTTGGCTGAGATCTCCCATTAACCAAAACAACATGCTGTAGACGCTATTGTTGGCGCTAGTGGTGAGCAATACATTGATGATGGCTCCCCAGCCAGCGGACAGTACGACCCCGGTTAGCAATAGACGTGTAGCGGTCCAGTTATTCCCCCCATGGGCCAATCCAAATACGATTGCAATGGATACGAGTGCTCCAAAGAAAGCCGCATTGGATATCCATAGACCGCTGAAACCTAGCAAGATTGCAGAAAGTGCCGCTACGGCTGAGCCACCGGATATTCCTAGGATATAAGGATCTGCGAGTGGATTACGTAACAAAACCTGCATGACGACGCCGGACATCGCCAGCATGGCGCCAGTGACAAAGGCGGCAATGCTACGCGGTATCCGAAGCTCATATAGGATTTGTTGTTCGAGTCCAGGCTCTGGATTGAAAAGTTGTTGAAGGACCTCGGGCAATCCTAAAGACGAACTGCCACTACTGAATGAGATCAAAAAACTTAAAACCGTCAGCATTAGCAGAACGAATAATAGAGCGATATGTCGGCGTTGAATCAAATTGTAGTGCTTCCCTAATTCACAGGAAATTGCGTCGCTTGTCCGGCGACAACATACCAACTAACGAAAAGCGCACAAATGAGTGCACCGGGCACATAGCTTGCTGTGCGTGAGTAGGTATAGCTTGTGAATATTCCAACGATCGTTAATAAGGGGACGAATTGTAGCATCACTATCGTGTTAAGCGGTTCGCTAGGCGTGATAAGTGAACCGTTAAGAAACAGCTTGGCATACTGCAGGATTAGAAAGAGTAGGAATCCGCCCATGAGCGCCAAGATATTACTTGTGTACAGTCGTGCAGTGGAATCACCGCGGACAGACAAGCCTGCGTGTAAAGCCCTCAGAGCGAGTAAAAAGAAAACCGTAAAGGGGAGTAGATACACCAGCATGATCTGTAGTTGCATGAGGTTCATTGCTTTGATGCCGACAAACCAGAAACGGAAGTCTATTAGAAATAAGAAATCGGCAAGTAGAACCGCGCAATAGGCAATGCCTATAACACTAAGGCTGATGCCGATGGTAGGGATCCATGTGGTCGAAAAAGACATGGCCTGCGCTTTGATTACTTTGCCCATTAGTGTGAATAGGATTCCGTTCATCACTCCCCAAAATGCGACTTGGCTAGTGACGCTTTGTGGTAGCAATGCGGAAGGGCCAAATAATTGCCCGCCCCAAGTCATGAAGGGATAGAAGCTTAGAACGGGGATCAAGGCGCTGAGTATCAGTACTAACCACCATCGGGGGGTGCGTTGTTCGTAGGCAAAGCTGTCGGGTGTTTTCTGTAGGCCTGAAAAAACGGGCAGTGATAATAAACCACTAAAGCTACCACAGACGAGAACGACAAAACCGATGAGTGCCGTTAAGGTGCCTAGCTCTTTCATAAACCATATTTGATCATTAGCCGGGAGCGCGAGTGCATTACCCCCGTCTAATGTGCGATCAAACCATTCAATGGCATGGCCTATCGCGACATGGGAAATGTGGTCCCCTGGGTGGGTGACTGGGGGAGAGAAGAGGATACGTGCTGTGCCGTTAGCAATGTCGCCATGTAGCTCGCCGACATTGACGGTGGCGTTGCTGCCAAACAAGGTTTTTAAGTTGGCGCTACTGCCAACGTCACTGCCTTTTGGCACTTGCCACATTGATGCTGCAAACTCATCGTATTGGGAGAACACAACGGCGACATTACGTGGCCATTGCGTGGAGCCTGGTGCAGAGCGCCCGCCGCCAACACTGGAGCCTTCGAGCACCATGGATTTGTAGTCCTCTGGGTAGGCCGCTGCTGCAGCAAGAATCGTCCACCCCCCCATCGAGTGTCCTTCGAGCCCGATATTATCGTTGTCGACGATATCGAGGGTGCGCAAATAGGCAAGCCCTGCTGGGCCTCCAAAGCCTGCTGCAAAGGCAGGTGCATCTGAATAGCCGTGCCCGGCTTGATCCATCGACAGAACGACGTATCCTCTGCGCGCGAACTCTATGGCGAAGCCAGATTGTACTTCTTTAGAGTTGATGTATCCGTGCACCGCTAAGATACCCGGAGCAGGATTGTCGGCGGTGACTCCTTCGGGAATGTACAGATAAGCACTTAAAGTATTGCCATTAGCGCCACTGAAGCGAATATCCTTGATAGTGATACCACCGGTGGTCTGCACGAAATGTGCAATGAGAGAGCCGATGAGAATGATGGCCCAACCAAACATGAACATACGCCATTGCTGTTTCATTTTTATTATAGTCCTTGCGTTTGTTATTAGTTTTTGAATGCTTTGTAGCGATGGTAAGGGATAGGTTCACACACTGCAATCAGTCTGCTAGCCCCGCTAAACTTTGGTAAAACAAGTCAATGAGGTGTGTATTGACAGGGTTTGCTGTTTGGCTTTGCTGTGCCAGTTGGCACAAATAAGGATTAAAATGGTCAAACTCGGTTGTTTTGCCTTTTCTAGCGTCTTGTAGTGTCGAGGAAATATTGTCGGCAGTGGCAAGCAGTACTGTTTCTACTTGAGTAAACAACCCGACAAGGGGAGCGGTTTGTGGCACGTTGTTCACCACACTCTCGATCTCCGTACACAGGGCTATAAGCTCACCCCTGATGCGAGTGTTTTGCAAAAGCTCACCATTGCGACAATTATTGATGACCGTGAATGCGTTGATGGCGCAATTAATAGCGAATTTCATCCATAGGCGAGATGTGATATTGGCATCCCAGTGAATATTCAGTGTGCTAGCAGGGAGTTGTTCAAGAAGATTCTCAGAGCAGCGCTTAGCACTCGAGCCTGTCGGCGTGAGCAAGCCCAGATAGCTCGCTCCAAAGCCTGCATGGACAACGTCGAACGGGGCCTGTAAATAAGCGCCTTGGCTAGTGCTAAGGGCGTAGACGCACTGTTCTTGGTATAGGCTGACTATTTTTTGCTGTACTTTGACCCCGTTTTGTAAAAGCACGATACAAGTATGGCTAGTGAACAAATGGGCGACAGAGGCCAAGGCCTCCTCTACATCTTGAGCCTTGGTGCACACAAGCAAATGGGTGATAGCTAAGGTATGCTGCGAGATGAGGCTGCCCTTAACGTGAGCATGCAATCTATTATCGCGTTCAGTTAGCCGCAATCCATCGCGTTCACGCAATAGTTGCACCTCCTCTTGGCGGCGAAGCAATAGAGTGATTTTACGGTGGTGCTGCAATGGCTCGGGCATTTCCCAAAGCCTAGCGGCCCATAAGCAGGCCATCGCCCCCGCGCCTAAAATATGCCATTGCTGTGCTTTGCTTGCCAGACTATCGATGCTCAATTACTCCATTCGCTTTGTGCTTTGAGTCTATGATTCACCATCTTAGTTGTCAGTGGTAGTATTGCGCGCATTGATTGTAAGTTTTTATGTTTGTTTAGAAGAGGTTTTATCATGCCGTCGTTCGATATTGTGTCTGAAGTGGATATGCCAGAGGTCAATAATGCCATTGATCAAGCCAAGCGCGAAGTGGGAACCCGTTTTGATTTTAAAGGGGTCGATGCCACTTTTGAGCTCAAAGACAAGGTTATAACTTTAAAAGCTGAAGCAGAGTTCCAGCTCGACCAGATGATGGAGATACTCAAAGGCAAACTCGTCAAACGCAATGTTGATGCGAAATCCCTCTCCAGCGGTGAAGTCCAGAAAGCCGGCAAACAGGCAATGCTTGATGTCACGATCGTACAAGGCATCGAGGCGGATGAAGCACGCAAACTTGTCAAAATGATTAAAGATGCGAAGTTGAAAGTTCAAACCGCCATTCAAGGCGAAAAATTACGGGTGACAGGTAAAAAGCGCGATGACTTGCAAGATGTTATCGCGATGCTGCGTGAGGCGAAGTTAGAGCTGCCCTTACAGTTCAATAACTTCCGAGATTAAGCTTGTGACAGCCATTGAGTTCATACACCGTTGAGTACGTCTAAATCCTTACGCCAGTCATTTGCACAATTACTGGATAAGCGCTTCGTGATGATATTCCTGTTGGGTTTCTCCAGTGGATTCCCTTGGGTACTACACGGTTCCGTCATGACTCTGTGGTTGCAAGCCTCCGGGCTGTCCCGATCAGCTATAGGCTATTTCGGGGCCGTGGCGACCGTTTATGCGATTAACTGGATGTGGGCACCATTAATTGATCGGTATCGCCTACCGCTCCTTGGTCGCCTAGGGCAGCGTCGCTCTTGGATACTCCTGACTCAAGCCGCAATTCTGGTTTCAATCCTGTTTTTAAGCGCGACAGACCCCACGGTCAACCTCGTGCTAGTGAGTCTTTGTGCGCTTAGCATTGCTTTCTTTTCAGCCACACAAGATATTGCGGTGGATGCGTATCGCATCAATATATTCACGAAAGAAGAAGCTGACGACAAGATGCCTTTCTCGGCGGCGGTTAGTACCGGGGGCTGGTGGGCAGGATACGGGTTCTTAGGTGGGGCATTTGCGCTTTATTTAGGCGGCGAGACTATCGGTTTCAGCTGGCCCGATGTGTATCGCATTCTTGCGGTTCTCTATGTGTTGATGATGGGGCTGGTGTTATTGATTAAAGAGCCCGACATAGAGCCGATCATCGGCAGTGATGAGGCGCGTCCTAAGGGTCGTAATCCCGTGTCTCATTGGTTTAAATCTTATATAGAAGCGCCTTTTGTCGAATTCTTTACTCGATGTGGGCTTAAGCTGGGATTCTCCATCCTTTTGCTACTCATGGTGTTCCGCTTAGGGGAAGCCATGTTGGGTCGGATGTCGTTAGTGTTCTACGGCGAGATCGGCTTTAGTACCGATGAGATAGCGCTCTACTCAAAGTTTTTCGGTGGTTTGGTGACAGTCATCTTTAGTCTGCTAGGCGCCGTGGTTAATACGCGCTTTGGAGTCATTAAAGGCTTGATGGTAGGGGGAATCGCCATGGCATCCTCGAACTTACTTTTTGCGCTGTTGGCCGTTACAGGGCCTAACGTCAATCTGCTATTAGTCACCTTGTTGGTTGATAATTTTAGTGCTGCTTTTGCCACTGTCGCGTTTATTTCGTTTATCTCATATTTTACAAGTCGTACGTTTACGGGGACGCAATACGCATTGATGTCATCGGTTTCTAATTTCGGGCGTACAAGCTTGGCGGCCAGTAGCGGCGGCATAGTCGACTACCTAGACGGTGACTGGGCATTGTTTTTTATCCTCACCGCCCTGATGGTTATACCTGGGCTGCTTTTATTAGTTTGGATTGGCAGGCAAATTCGGCAGTACCAAGAAAAGTATGATGAACCGCAAGAAACATAACGGCTAATTGCCTAACATCGCTGAACTCACTTCAACCTAAGGAGTCTTTGTGCCTTTCCCCTTATTATTGTTTATCGTCATTCCCTTCATAGAGATCATGTTGATCTTGAGAGTGAGTGACCAGATTGGTGGGCTTTACACTATCTTATTAGTGCTTGGGACTGCCGTGCTAGGGATCAATTTACTGAAACGCCAAGGCTTTAGTACTTTGATGCGCTTTCAAGAGCGCTTGCAACGAGGGGAAATCCCCGCACAAGAGATCCTAGAGGGCATGATGATTGCCTTTGCGGGGGCATTACTACTAACCCCTGGGTTTTTGACTGACACGATAGGGTTTTCTTTGTTATTTCCTCCTATTCGACGAGCGATTGCGCAACGAACGCTTAAGTCAGGGAAGTTTATGTTTATGGGTGGCATGCAAGGTGGGGCAGGGTTTCAGCAAGGCCCTTCTGATGGGCCACAGGGCAATACGTTTGATGGCGAGTTTCGTAATGAAACCCGTCCTAATTCAACCCTTGAAGATAAAGATCGTGAATAAAGGGCCGTTGCGGTTTGTGCAGACCCTATCGTGCAATTATTTTTCATACAGGCATTGAAATACTTCATCCACACCCCATTAAAAAGGCACCGCATCGTCATAAGCTGACTTAGCAAAAAGCAAAGCGATGGCGAGGTAAGCAAAACTAAAACAAGCGGCTATAATCAAAAACTAATTCATAGCACTTGTTGCGAATTCAAAAACCGTTTCAGGAGAATAAAAGTAATGAAAATCAGACCTTTGCAAGACCGAGTCGTAGTGCGACGTACGGAAGAGGAGACCAAGACTGCAGGGGGGATCGTTCTACCCGGATCAGCTGCCGAAAAGCCTGCGCAAGGCGAAGTCATTGCGGTAGGTCCAGGCCGTATCCTCGATAATGGCGAAAAGCGCCCAATCGACTTGAAGGTTGGCGACACAGTAGTGTTTGGTAAATATGCTAGCAACACCATCAAGATCGACGCTGAAGAGTTTCTGATTCTCAATGAAAGCGAGATTTTCGGTGTGATCGAGTCCTGATCCACGCACGTTAACTCCTTCCAACTCGAACATGTAATTACAGAATATAGGAATAGTGAAAATGGCTAAAGATGTAAAATTCGGTGATCCAGCTCGCCAGAAAATGCTGAAGGGTGTCAATATTCTTGCTGACGCCGTGAAAGTCACGCTCGGCCCTAAAGGCCGTAATGTTGTGCTAGACAAATCCTATGGCGCGCCGACTATCACTAAAGACGGTGTCTCTGTTGCCAAAGAAATCGAACTGAAAGACAAGTTCGAGAATATGGGCGCACAGATGGTCAAAGAAGTAGCCTCTCAGACGTCTGACGTTGCCGGTGACGGAACAACGACAGCAACTGTACTGGCACAAGCGATCTTGAACGAAGGCCTTAAATCGGTTGCAGCAGGCATGAATCCAATGGATCTCAAGCGCGGCATCGATAAAGCGGTTAAAGCGATGGTAGAAGAGATCAGTAAGCTTTCTATCCCTTGCACAGATTCAAAAGCGATTGCACAAGTCGGCACGATCTCAGCGAACTCTGATGAAGATATCGGCGCCATCATCGCGGAAGCGATGGAGAAAGTCGGCAAAGAAGGCGTGATCACTGTAGAGGAAGGTTCTGGCTTTGATAACGAGTTGGACGTAGTTGAAGGGATGCAGTTTGATCGTGGCTACCTATCTCCTTATTTCATCACCAATCAAGACAATATGAGTGCTGAGCTTGAGAACCCTTATATCCTGCTAGTGGATAAGAAGATCTCTAATATTCGCGAAATGTTGCCAGTTCTTGAGTCTGTCGCAAAATCAGGCCGTCCGTTACTAGTGATTGCTGAGGACGTAGAAGGCGAAGCGCTTGCTACTCTAATCGTTAACAATATGCGCGGTATCGTGAAAGTCGCTGCGACTAAAGCGCCAGGATTTGGTGATCGTCGTAAAGCCATGCTCGAGGACATCGCGATCCTTACTGGCGGCACAGTGGTTTCTGAAGAAGTAGGGCTTAGCTTAGAAACTACAACAGCTGAGCACCTTGGTAGTGCTAAGAGTGTTGTCTTGTCTAAAGAGAATACAACAATCATTGACGGTGCTGGTGATTCAAAATTAATCGAAGGCCGTGTGTCTCAGATCCGTCGTCAGATAGAAGACACTTCTTCTGATTACGATAAAGAGAAACTACAAGAGCGTGTGGCTAAGCTTGCTGGTGGCGTTGCAGTGATCAAGGTTGGCGCAGGCACTGAGATGGAAATGAAAGAGAAGAAGGCGCGAGTAGAAGACGCTCTGCATTCAACTCGAGCAGCTGTGGAAGAAGGTGTAGTACCTGGCGGCGGCGTTGCATTGATCCGTGCATTGCAAAAAGTAGAAGGCCTAAAAGGTGATAACGACGACCAGAACGTTGGTATCGCATTGTTGTTGCGTGCCGTAACAGCTCCTCTACGTCAGATCGTGCAGAATGCTGGTGATGAACCTTCAGTGGTTCTCGATAAAGTACGAGCAAGCAAAGGCAATCAAGGCTATAACGCTGCGACTGGCGAGTATGTCGATATGATCGAGCTAGGCATCATCGACCCTGCGAAAGTGACTCGTAGTGCCCTACAGGCAGCAGGTTCAGTTGCGGGCTTGATGATCACTACTGAGTGCATGATCAGTGATATCCCAGAAGAAAGCGCCGGCGGTGCCCCTGATATGGGTGGCATGGGCGGAATGGGCGGTATGGGTGGAATGGGCGGCATGATGTAACGTCCCGACCTACTCTTAGTAAGTCTCAAAAAGGCCCGTAAACCTAGTGTTTACGGGCCTTTTATTATTCTGCTAAGTGGGGTCGCAATGGGTCAGAGTAGTTTTATCTATTAGGCCGCGCCAAAGCAAGGGCCCAATCGAGAGCAAGGCTATAGACGATGTTCCTTAGGTCGCTATATCTGTAGAATAGTCACAGGCTCTGACGGATACAGATATTCCTCCTTGTATCTGTACCTGTGGCAGAGCCAGCTGCAAACGGGTATCTTCTGCGACAATATTACGTATTTTTCATCGCAATCAATTTTTATAGGGTGAACGCATGAGTTTTTCGCAAACAAGTGAGTCAGGGTGCTTGGTAATGAAGGGTTTCAGGCTCGCAATTTTTCTGTTGGCCCTGTTTCCCCTATCAGCAATGGCAGACGAAGACACTGCGCTGGCGAAGGAATATCCTGAGCTGCAACAACTGCTGCTAGCCCACGATATTGTTCAGGCGCGTGTCTATGAAGAAATTAGCCTTGCTAATGCATCTGACATTGCAGCCATAGGTCAGAGAGTATTGTTGGATACTCTTGCAGAACTCAAGGAATCGAAAAACTCACACTACCACTCTGCCGGTGATCATTCGGCAATGCTGGGGCCGCATCGCGTGTTTGAAAGCCGGGCAATTCCTGGCCTGTTGGGAGTTGTCTGGGGAAACTATAACGCCGACGAGGTAAGTACCGCCCTGGCGGATGTCGGCAACCTACCTCCCGTAGCGGTAGAGACCCTGCAAAAGGGCCGCCAATTTATTGAGTTACTTATTGAGATTTACATCAACCCGGCCTTCGAGGATAAGAAGGCCGCGGTGGCACTTGCTGTAGAGAACTATTTGCAGGATGACCTGCATGCTATCGCCTCCAAGCCGAAATCCGATGAGTTGTTATCGGACCACCCGTGGGCCTATGCTTTCAATGCCGGCTTTCCGCAACTCAGTGGTTTAACCTGGGCATCGCAATGGTTGAAGATTGGTGCGCTGGAACTGTTGGTAACAGAGCAGGATGTAGCATCACGTAATCAAGCTATCGCACACCTATTGGAGCTATACAATGAGAAAATAAACCGCCAGCATGGCAGTCTGGTTTCTCTACCCACAGACATCCCTACCAGCCCCGTTATCGCACCCGCTTTCTTTGAGCTGCATCCGGATGCAGCCTATATCATCGACAATCTGGAATTGTTAAAAGTAGTTATCGGCGACATCCTTGCTTATCCGGAAGTAGAAGACCGATGGCAGGAAATAGAACTGGCCGTGCAAAATTACACCGACAAAACTAGCAACTTCAGCGACGAAACAGATTATCTGTACTACACGCTACGAGGTGGCATCTACAATGCCGGAGGACCTGCCCGGGGTGGCCTGAATCGGCCGGACCGAAACTGGTCACGGGAGCAGTCGGAGAACCCCCACATTAGTATCGGTTCGCAGCCTGATCCTCAGTAGGGTCGCTTCTGCGCTTCATTTTAGTGCGCAGTGCTCGATAAACTTGCACATTTAGTCGACAACTCGTAACATTTATGTACTTGAAGTCCAAGGCTCAAATGAGCATTATCTATAATCAGACTCATTTTGAATTTAGAGTTAGTAATACCAGCTAGTGTATTCAAATACCCATCCCACGAGAGGATATGGAAAATGATGTATCAAAAAGTCCTAAAAACGCTCCTAGTTTTTGCAGCATTCCCAGCACTTAGTAGTGCTCAGGACGCCGCTACACACCCCACCTATGCCAAAGAGGTGTCTCGGATAATTCAGGAGAATTGTCAGAACTGCCACCAACCTGGATCAGTTGGGCCGATGTCATTCATGAGCTATGAAGAAGTGCGGCCTTGGGCTCCACTCATTCAGATGAGGGTCATGAACCGGGAAATGCCTCCTTATCATTATGATAACGATGTTGGCATTCAGAATCTCCAAAATGACTGGCGTTTGTCGCAAGGCGACATCGATACAATCGTAGATTGGGTTAACGCCGGCTCGCCTATGGGCAATCCGGAAGATTTACCGCAGCCCAAGATGTACCCCGCTGTGGACGAATGGCGTTTGGCTGATGAGCTCGGACAGCCCGATCACACTATTAAATCTGAAGCTTGGGATGTCCCTGCGAATGGTCAAGACCTGTGGTGGAAGCCAATTGTAGATGCAGGCATCGACGAGAGTCGTTGCATTAAGGCAGTTGAGACACGCCCCTCGGCAGCAGCCATTGGCTCAACTCACCATGCTAACTCTCACTTCAAGGTTCTGGACGCAAATGGCGAATGGGTCGATGGCGACCGTCTGTCCGAATTTGCGATTGGCAAACTCGGAGAGAAAGTACCAAAAGGCGCTTGCAGAAAAGTACCGGCGAATTCAAAGGTTGAATGGGAGATTCACTATTTCCCTAATGGTATTGCGGTGCCAAATGATCAAGTGACCATAGGCATCTGGTACCACGACGAAGAAGATGGGTTTGTCGAAGAAGAAAGCTACCGCCAAGACTTGCGCGCCTATACGCTCTCGGCCGCAACGGATGATTATATGATTGCCCCCCATGGCAAGCTTATGACTCAGGGGTTCAGATCTTTCGACCATCCGGTTCGCATCGACAGCTGGCAGCCTCATATGCATCTTCGGGGTGTCGCAATGTCATTGGAAGTGTTCTATCCGGAAACGGGCAGAACAGAAGCATTAAGTCAGGCTTCCAATTGGACCTCCGCTTGGAACCACAGTCACACCTATGAAGAAGGTTATCAGCCCCTTATTCCTGCGGGCGCGACCCTTATCATGACGGCATGGTATGACAACACTGCAGACAACCCCATGAACCCTGATCCGGATCAATGGGTGGGCTCTGGTCAGCGTACTACGGATGAGATGTCACATGCATGGATAGCTGTTTCTCATCTCGATGACGAGGCCTATGAGGCCCTTCTAACCGAGCGCAAAGAGCGAGACAATAGCAGCGTTGCTAGCTTGGATGGTGGAGCGCAATAATGAGTTGTTTGAAAGTTTCTAGATTATTATTGCCTATGCTGGCGGGGCTGCTTATAGCAGCCCCCCTGCATGCTCAACTACCAGAACGGGCCCGCGATTATCCTTTGGGGACTCGCTCAAAGACTGGTGAAATAGTGGCCCCTATGTTCAATGGCTGGATTGCCAATGAAGATGGGTCGACCACCTTGATCTTTGGCTTCGCCAATCAGAATAGAGAAGCTACCGTGGATGTACCGCTAGGGCCTAATAACAAGTTGGAACCGGCCCAATTTCAAGGCGCACAACCTACGCATTTTCCCGTATACAGCAGACGTGGATTCGTTGGTATTCAGGAACGAGGCGCCTTTGGAGTCACTGTCCCTGCAGACATGGCGGGTACCGAAGTTATTTGGACGCTAACATCAGGCGGTAACACTTACTCAATACCAGGCCGCGCCACATCAGCTGCCTATGAGTTAAGTGCTGGTATATCCGCTGCAGGCTCCTTGAGGCCTGCTATAAGGTTCAGCGAGGGTGGTCCTGAGTCCGTTAATGAAGTGGGTATATATGCAGAGCCTAAAACCGTCAAAGTCGGCCAGGCGCTCACGCTTTCTGCGCTGATGCAGGATCGAGGGGAGCGTGATGGTTATGCAGACGTTTTGCCCTATTACGATCTTGGCACTTTTTGGGCTATGCATCAGGGTCCTGCCGAGCCGGAAATAGAAACGCCAGAGATTCCTGGCAGTGTGCGCGCAGAAAACAATCCAAGCGATCCAAACATTAATGAATGGACCGAGGTTTCAACTCAGGTGACCTTCCCAGAGCCTGGGAATTACATAATGCGCCTTAGAGTAGATAATTTCGAGGCTCCAGATAGCCAATTCGATAATGTTTGTTGCTATTCCAACGCTTACTTCCCTGTAACCGTTAATCCTTGAACCTTGGGTAATGTGCAAGCAGCAATCGCTGCTTGCACATTATTCTTTGTGTCTCTTCCTAC
Source organism: Gammaproteobacteria bacterium (assembly GCA_051252515.1). GTDB lineage: Bacteria > Pseudomonadota > Gammaproteobacteria > Pseudomonadales > Pseudohongiellaceae > UBA5078. The sequence continues at coordinate 93,194 of JBPOFS010000006.1, read as the reverse complement.
ACTTGGTCTGCTCATCTCCTGCTTTGACATGTTGTCGCCTCCAATTGACCGACCTGAGAGTGAACGGCGATCAAATCTTCGTGAAGTTCTCCTCCCTATTCCAACGCTAAATTCGAGAATACTAGGCTTTTAGCTTACGGTTGACTTCCTGTCAGCTGAGAAACGCGAATTTAGTGAATTTCAGCATTGCCAACCCGCATCGTGCCAAGCGCTACCGATCTATTGAATTGGTTCTGGTCATCAGGGGGATCGCGAAACTCTGGAGTGGGATGGCACCGGCTGAGGGATGCGTTTATACTGTTTTTACATCCCGCATTCGGGATCAACAAGTAGATTGGCCCTCCACCAGCCTTGACCGGGTAAGCGGTGTAAATAGAACCAATCGAGGAATTGGGACATGAAAAACAAACTGAGTCACAAGCCCAAGTCGGTCACAAGAAAGACCTTGCTGGCCTCTGCCATGGTAGTTGCCTGCCTCTTTACCAGTGCTCTGACGGCACAGGAAGACACCGAGATACAGCTGCAGTATCCGCAGGTCGCGGACCTGTTTAACGCCTTCGACGTCACCCAAGCTAAATCCTTTGAGGAAATTGCTGCAATCAATGCCAATCCGGCGACGCAGCAGGCTCAGAATGAACTACAAATGAGCTTGAACATGCAGGCCAAAATGACCATGAGCCAAATGATGGCCGCTGGCATGATGTCTCATAGCGGCGACATGCCCATGGACATGGGCAATGGCCCGCACCACAATCTGGAGGTCGAGGCACGAGTCAGGCTTATGGAAATGATGCGCGGCAAGCACAGCCACGAAGCGGCGGAAACAGCCTTCGAGAATAGCTCAGCCATTAGTCGTCATACGGCGGAGGTTTTCAAACGCGGTAGGAACTTCGAGGAAAGATTATTTGTTATCTATATCGATGATTCGATTGGAGACAAACGCGCTGCCGTCACCGCAGCGATCAACGACTATCTTAGCGACGATCAATATTCGGTAGCCACTGCACCGAAGGCGAGTGACTATCTGCTGGAGCATGACCAGGCTAACGGGCTGAAATCGGCGTTTCCACTGCTGCGCGGCTTCCTGTGGACACAGCAATGGTTGCAACTCGCCGCGTTGGAAGCGGTGATTCTGCAAGGTTTGGACAGCCAGTTCAATGGCGGCGTAGATGTAGCGCTTGAGCGTTTCTGGAATAAGGCCGGCACCTCCGGTGGTATGACGATGTTCCCCACGCCTAGCGAGCTGCCAATGGCGCCGGCTATCGCGCCTGACCTATACAGCCAGTCACCCGAGGCTGCCATCATCCTGGACAACCTGAACCAGCTGGAAACCGTCGTCGCCGATATTCTTGCCTTCCCAAATGCTGAGAATCTGGACGAGTTAATGGATCAGGCTGTCGTGTTCTTTACCAACAAGGCTAGCGACAACGCAGAGTCGATGGACTATCTGCGATTCGCGCTGCGTGGCGGTATCTACAATCAGGGTGGACCGGCGGTCGGCGAATTGATGCAATCGGAGCGAAACCGTGCTCGCGAAGCCATGAACATGCAACACAATATGATCATGTCATCTGCACAATAAGCCAAAGAGTCCAACAACTTCACCTAAACGAAAAAGGGGGCTGAATCGAATGATTCAGCCCCCTTTTTCGTTTAAGTGCATAAAGCACGGCGCAGAGTCGCTAGCGTTGTCTCAGAAGAAACGATCGACTCTTTACCTTGGGCATCCGCGTTGGCAGGAATTTTGATGGGTGTCATTTTCGTGTTGCTTAGTGAGTCAAGAGTTGTGTTCTGGTGGCAAGTAGTTCTAGAAAAGTTAGTTTCTTGAGATCAATCCCGCACATCTAAACACGAATGATCATAGTTATCATTTACATCTCCTGATAAGTTTCGTACAATTTCGCTCACTTTTCTGACCTCTTTAAAGAAAGTGCTACCCAAGAACAGACTAAGCTATTTTGGGAAGACTAAAGTCAGGAGTTATATGAATTGAATTGTAGTGATAATTTCAACACCGCTAAATGACGTTAGGCTTTGGCTCAAGGAGGGCAGAATGATGTCTGTATATTCAAATCCAAACAATTGGAAAAATCGCGGCGAACTGTACAGCATTGTTTCTGCGGCTCTGTTTAGTGTTCTTTGCAGTACCTCAATACTTGCCCAATCCGCAAGTTCTGAAGATGAGGCGGATACGCAAACAAGAGGCGCAATTGATGAGATTCTGGTGTCCGGACGTCGGGCAAACCAAAGTATTTCTTCGATGCCTAATTCAGTGACGGTGATTGATTTTGAGGAATTGGATCAACAATTCGTGATCAACACTCGGCTGTCCAACTTACTGCAGTTTTCCGTGCCCGGAATAGCCGGTCAGGAAAATACAGTGCAGACGCCTGCTCTATTGCGTGGACGCACTGCGTTAATTCTGGTCGATGGCGTCCCACAGAATCAGCTCCTGCGTAGCTCGGATTTTGACGTCGTCACAATAGGAAACGACGCCATCGGTCGCGTCGAAGTTCTGCGCGGCTCTAACGCGGTCTTTGGCTTTGGTGCCACCGGTGGAGCGATCAATTTCATTACCAAAAGGCCCGTTGACGAAGGCTATGAGATCGTTGCAAAAGTTCGTGGAGCAAAACAAACATCACATGGTGATTTTAGCCAAGAAATTTACGGATCCTATAGCGCCAATTTGGGTGCTGTTGGTTTTCTCATAGGCGCGTCGACGCAAAGTACTGGTGTGGGTTACGACGGTGATGGCACAGTGATACCGAATGACCTTAGTGAATACGGCAGAGACATCACTAATATTCACGGTGCGATTGATTGGGATATTAGTCCAGAGCAACGAGTTCTGTTTACAGGAAATCGCTACAAGCGCAAAGCAGACTTGTCCGATTATGCTGTACTGACTCAAGCGGGCAACCCAACCACTGATACTTATGCTGTTGGCGAATTTACAGGTGCATTTTTTACGGACAGTGATTTTTTGCTGCGCGGATTGCCTGCTACCGATCCTGCAACGATACCCGATCATTACTTGTTTACTCCTGAGCAAGAATTTAATAATGCGACGCTTCGATATCAACATGATGATTTCCTCGGTTCTGCTCTTGAATTGACCTTATTGACACATGAGTTTCCCGACACTTTGCCGGCCCGCAGCGAACAAGGCAGAATCGTCAGCCAGCAGCGATTGCGCGAGCGATCGGGTTTTCGCGGTAAGATGGATATTCCACTTTCATCTTGGATAGAAGGCAGTAGGTTGGTTATAGGGGCAGATAGAATCAACAATAGCGTGGATGAGGGGGCGGTTGTTGATGGCGTTGACTATACTCGAACCACACAACGCACCACGCCGTACATTGAACAAATCAACCTAGGTTATTTCTCTCAATTGGAAGTTCCACTGGGAAATTTCCTTCTATCGGGCGGTGTGCGTTACGATGAGTTTGATATCGAAATGTCAGATGCCAATGATCTGGTCTATAACCCAGGCCGCATTTTCACCGGTGGCAACGTCAACTATGATGCGGCGGTATTCAATGCCGGGATTGTTTATTATGCGCAATCTAACCTCGACCTTTATTTCAGTTTTTCACAGGGCTTAGATGTAACGCAAGTCGGGCGTGCCGCTGCGCAGGTCGATAGTGCCGCACAGATGGATCCCGAGGCTGCTGTGACAGACGCCTATGAAATTGGTCTTCGTACAACTTTAGGTCGCTTACGATTCGACGCCGCAACCTTTTATTCAGTTAGCGAGTTGGCGTCACGCACTAGAGTGATTGAGGCTGGCACCCTTGCAGTGCCCTTACGTCAGCCTGAAAATATCTGGGGCTTTGAGGCGTCTGGGACTTTTGCAGTGAATAATGCTTTGAATATCGGCAGCACTTTTACATGGAATGACGGGGAGGCCGAGCTCGACGACGGAACAACTGCACAATTGCAAAACTTGTTTCTCTCGCCAACGACTCTAACGGCGTATGCCGATTGGAATTCAAAGCCATGGTTGCGAAGTCGCTTGCAGGCATTTCATATTTTCGGCGACGATCGATTCCCAGATGGTTCGGGGTACGCTCGCGGCAACTACGAAACTGAAACTCTGATAGATTTTTCCGCTAGTTTTATAAGCAAGAATTTGGGCGAATTAACTATTGCCGTTGCCAACCTTTTCGATGAAGTTACCGTGGCCCCTGGGAACAGGGCGAGAAATATCACGAGTCGCTATTTTCCAATGGAAGGGCGTACAGTCTCCGTCACCTATACTAAGACCCTGCGCAATTGAGACTTAATAAAGGTAATTTGAAGCCAATGAACTCCTACACTGTTTCCGTCCAGTAATTCTATGATTAGAACTGTTCTATTTTGGCTTCACTTGGCCTGTGGCCTCGTTGCTGGCATTGTCATATTGATGATGTCAGTGACAGGCGTGATTCTCACTTATGAGCGCCAGATGCAGGTGTGGGAAGACCGCAGCTACTATGCCGAGCCTGAGTTGGGGCAGCAACAGTTGAGCGCCGATCAGTTAATTGAGGCTAGTAGCAGTATCGTGGGTTTTGAGCCTAGCAGTCTCATGCTTAGCTCTGATCCCACTGCGCCTGCCGTGCTGCGCCAAGGCAGCAGCCAGACACACATACTTAATCCCTATACTGGTCGAGTCTACGCGCCTCATTCAGATTCCCTCAGCAGATTTTTTGCTGCAATGCATGACTGGCACCGATGGCTCAACATTAATGGCGATGGCCGCAACACCGCCCGCGATATCACCGGTGCTGCGAATATAATGTTCCTGTTCTTGTTGGTAAGTGGCATTTATCTGTGGCTGCCAAGGAGCTTTTCGCGAGCGACCCTGCGCGTACGCACCCTGTTCAATTCGGAGCATCGTAATGGGCAAGCGCGGGATTTCAATTGGCATCATGTGTATGGATTCTGGGCAGCATTGCCCCTTCTTATTGTGATCTTTACCGCTATCAGCTTTCATTTTAATTGGGCGATAAATCCGATTTATCAGCTTGCGGGCGAGGAGCGGCCAGTAATACTCCCACCCAATAACGAAACCCTAGAGACTGCACAAACCAATCGAGTTCCCTATGAGAGTCTCTTTGCTTTGGCGAAAACTTACAGCGAAGACTGGCGCACCATCACGCTCACCATTTCTGCGTCAGGGTCAAACGCGGCCAGACTAGTGATTGACGAAGGCGACGGTGGGCAACCGCAGAAACGGTACACACTTACAGTCGAAGCCACAAATGGTGATGTGATTACTTGGAAGCCATTTACTAACGAGACAACGGGCACGCAAGCGCGACTTTGGATGCGTTACCTGCACACCGGCGAGGCGCTTGGAATAGTCGGTCAAACCATTGCTGGTCTTGCGTCATTCGCAGGCATCATCATGGTGTGGACTGGATTTGCACTGGCACTGCGCAGACTCCAGCGCTGGTTAACTCGCAAAAAGAAAATGGGTATACGAAATTTTCGAGCTGAAGAGATCAGGGGCGCTAATAACTCGGAATGAGAGTTATCCAGTTTTTGTCTGTAATGAACTAAAAAACGCCGTGTCCGCAAACTGAAAACAATGTGCTACTCTCAGAGCTTTATTCCAAAACAGTAATTCGGGAACGCGAGCATGAGTGAGTTGTTTGGTCAGATTAACGCAATTGTCTGGAGCCCTGCACTAGTGTTCCTTTGTTTAGGGGCAGGGCTGTATTTCTCTATTCGCGGGCGCTTCCTGCAAGTACGTCACTTCAAAGAAATGATACGTCTTATTTTTCAAGGCAAAGTATCTGAAACTGGCATTTCACCTTTCCAAGCTTTGAGCATGACTCTTGCCGGTCGTGTAGGGACAGGCAATATCGCAGGGGTGGCGACGGCCATAACCTTTGGCGGGCCGGGGGCTTTGTTCTGGATGTGGGTGGTTGCCTTTCTTGGTGCCAGTTCGGCGTTTGTAGAGTCTACCCTCGGGCAAATTTATAAAGAGAAAATCAACGGTGAATACCGAGGTGGGCCCGCGTTCTACATCGAGAAAGGTCTAGGCATGAAACGTTATGCATGGGTCTTTGCGGCGACCACGATTGTTTCTTGTGGCTTATTGTTGCCTGGTGTTCAAGCCAACGCTATTGCCGCGAGCGTCAGCACGGCATTCAATATTGATACGAATATTACAGCCGTTATATTGTCGGTATTGCTAGCCTTCATCATTTTTGGTGGATTGCGACGAATTGCCCTGTTTGCGTCGGCAGTTGTTCCCTTCATGGCGATAGCCTATGTCTGTGTTGCTCTGTTCATTATTCTCATCAATATTGATCGAGTCCCTGAAATGTTTTGGCTGATCATTCGTAGCGCCTTGGGCTTCGATTCGGCATTTGGGGCAATCTTAGGCTTGGCGATCATGTGGGGCGTAAGGCGTGGGGTTTATTCCAATGAGGCAGGGCAGGGTACCGCTCCTCATGCTTCCTCGGCGGCCTCAGTGAGCCATCCTGCCAAGCAAGGGCTGGTGCAGGCCTTCTCTGTCTATGTTGATACGATCTTCGTCTGCTCCTCCACAGGGTTCATGTTGTTGATTACCGGTTTGTATAATGTTGAAACCTCAACTGGCGAGGCCATTTATACCGGCGTTGCTGGCGTGGGGGCTGGGCCGGGTTATGTGCAAGCCGCCTTGGAAGGGCTGATGCCAGGAATTGGTAACATTTTCGTTGCTGTGGCGTTGTTCTTCTTTGCCTTCACTACCATCCTTGCTTATTACTATATTGCCGAAACGAACGTCAGCTATATCAATCGCTTCGTTTCGCGTCCTTGGATGAGTACGGCTCTTAAGTTCGCAGTGATTTCAGCTGTTGTCTACGGGACGGTTAATACTGCTGAATTAGCGTGGAGTTTAGGGGATACGGGTGTTGGTCTCATGGCGTGGTTAAACATCGTTGCGATATTCTTGCTCAGTAAGACTGCCTTCAAATGTTTAGATGACTACGAGGCGCAGAAAGCGAAGGGCATAGATCCTGTGTTCAATCCGACAGCGTTGGGTATTGATAATGCTCAGTACTGGCAAGATCGATTGGAAGCGCAAGAGAGTATCGAGTAAGTCTCTAATGAGATGAGTGTAGAGCAGCAAATAGCAGGCAAAAAAAAGCCGTCCACTAGGACGGCTTTTTTTATACTTCATTGATTACTCGCGAGGCGCACCTGCGTTAATCCAATGAATTAGCTTCTGTGTGTGCTCTACAGACATAGTACGAGCATTTTCAAAGCTACGAATAGTTGGGTCCACGCTCATTGGTGGCATACGCTTAGTCATAATAACTTCGCGCATCATTGGGCTCCAACCTTGAACCATTTGATGACTGTTCATTGCGAACGGGCCAATGCCGCCTTCAATGTGACAACCTACGCAGTTTTCGATCAGAATCGGAGCGATTTCTGTTTCGTAGTCTGGTACGTCATCAGCGCTAGTTACTTTAGCAGGGAAATCAAGCTCACAGCCCATAGGTGTTTCAAAGTCGACCACAACTGTGTCACGACCACGAACGTCACCAGAAGCAATAGCTTCGAAAGTTTCCTTCAAGAATGTAGTGCCAGCTTCGCCACCACGACCTGGAGTGTCCATAGGTCCGCGGTACAAAACTGTCATGCTGTTAGGGTCAAGAACGACAAGCTCGCCTGCTTTAGTAATGCCTAGAGACTCGGCTACTAATTGCGTGTCATCCATCAAAATTGGCATATCTGGGTTATAGCTATTTTTGAAACGACGAACAGCTTCAACATCATCATTGTTAGATGCGTTGATCATAACGAAGCTAATTTGCTCGTTATCCCATTTTGTTTGTTGAATGCGATACTCACCAAAAAGCTCTTGGTTAGTAGAGCAAGAGTTTGATTGAGAGATCACAACAAGTGCTTTCTGGTAACCGTACTTGCTTAGCTGGTGCGCAGTACCGGTTTCGTCAATCAAATTAAAATCGCCTACTCGCTCTTGCGCGGCGAATGCTTGTGAACCAGCAAATACCGCAGCCAGTAAGCCCACGCACTTTAATGTCTTCATGTTTACTACTCCAATGGAACGGAAAAACCTATCTTTAGACAAGAAAAAAAGGGCTCGCGCGAACGCGAACCCTTTTTTAGTTGTTACAAATTATTCATCAGTATAAGAGAAATACCCGATGAACATTTCGTCCCAGCTCTGAAGTCCGCCAAGAGCAGGTTCAGATGGATCTGGTACACCAGTGTTGTACTGTGAGTTATCGAAAGCGCCTTCAACAACAACACGTGAACCCGCAGGTAGTGTCATTGGCTCGTCTAGACGATAAGTAGGCTGCCATCCGAAGTTGTAGTTAGCAACGTTGATGATTTCTTCACGAGTTTGGTCAGGGTAGATTACGCTCGCACGCATTGACTTACCACGGTAGTGCATGTGTGCACGGAAGCTATAAAGAGTAGTTTCCTCTTCAAACATGTGGTTAGTAGACATTTCGTAGTTCATGTCGCCAGCTGGGATCAGAATGGCGTCTTCACGGCCACCACGAGCAGATACTGAGTACGTACGGAACGCTTTCTCAGGAGTCTCGTCTGCGAACCATAGACCAACGCGAGTTGCGTCTTCAGTCTCTTGTCCCATTGCAGTGTAGTGAATAGACATTCTTAGTGCAGAACCAACAGGGATCTTAACACCAGTGTTTTCTGGGAAAGTTGTTGGATCTTCTTTACCAGGAGCAAAGCCTTCTAGGAACTCAACTGAAGCAACGTTGTCTGCTTCGTCAAATTCTCTATCGCTGTCTTCAGTTGCTACAACATAAGATAGTAGGTGGTGAAGAACGCGCTTGTCGCCAGGAATAAACTGGACAGACTTCACCCACTTTTCTTCAGCGAAAGGCATTTCAATAGTTGTGTTGATGTAGTCAAGTACGCCAGTAGCAGGAATTAGAGCTGCTGGTACGTCAACGATATAGTCTGGAGCGCCATTAAGCCCCCAGCCAGCGTCAGCCGGTTTGACCTGAGTCAATGGATCTACACCAGCGAAAGCGGAAGATATAGTCAAGCTTACGCCTGCCATGAGCAGAGAAGTCGTCAAAACTGTTTTTTTCATTTCAATTCTCCTTGAATTGATATGTGCTGCTAGGATTTTAATGGGCCTCACACTGATAAAAGGTAGTTTTTACTTACCAAACTATCACTCTCCACGTGCGAGATGCTGCCCACTTGTTGCAATAACATTTCAAAGGTTACCCCAAGTAATGCTCCTGCGTAACTACTAAATGTGAACATATTGTAACTTTGTGAAACGATATTTTAATCACATCTTTGTGCTGTTTCAGATATGAGCCTTAGCCCCTATGGGCTGCAGCTAAATCACACTGATGGCCCAAGTATGGACCAAAGTACACTGAATGTGTCCTATTTTTTTTGTATTACTGACGACAACTTTTATCAATGATTGTCGTCAGTAAAATAGGGCAAATGCGTGTTAAGCCTTTGCTAGGTTTGCGTTTGCAAAGTCCCAGTTGGCTAGGTTTTCAACAAAACTCGTCAAAAAGTCGGGACGACGGTTTTGGAAGTCTAAATAGTAGGCGTGTTCCCATACATCGCATACAAGAATAGGGGTGGCACCTGCTGTTAGAGGGGTTTCTGCATTCGCTGACTTGGCGATCTTCAGTTTACCGTTCTCTAGCACTAACCATACCCAGCCGCTGCCAAACTGCGTCACGCCGCCGTTTACAAACTCCTTTTTGAAGTTCTCAAAACTTCCGAAGTCAGCATCGATTTTTGCGGCAATGGCACCGCTTGGCGCGCCGCCACCCGTTGGGCTTAGGCTATTCCAGAAAAATTCGTGGTTGTAGCATTGACCCACGTTGTTAAAGAGAGGGCCGCCGATCTTTGCTGTGGCGATGACTAGTGCTTCCAATGAGTCGGCACTAATGCCCGCTTCTGCTAATAATTCATTGCCTTTAACGACATAGGCGTTATGGTGCTTGCCATGGTGAAAACTAAAAGTGTCGGCTGACATATGCGGTTCCAGAGCGTCTGTAGCATAAGGAAGTGCTGGCAATGTTAGATTCATAAATAACCTCAATTTGTTGATTCGCTGAATTTCTTGCTTTTCTGGCGTGCACGGCTAAGATTTAGCCGCATTTACGTCGCCAGATTGCTTTAGAAAGAGTCGGCGAGAATAATCCACAACGCTGTGTAATTCAAGGAAGCTCAAAGCGCTTGAAACCGGTGTAGACCTAATAGTTGTATATAAAGGATAATGCCGCCATGAGAGATAATGACGATTTACTAGACATCCCCTCGATGGTGCCGGCCAGAGACGAAGTGGTGCACCATCAAAATAAACGCCGACAGCCGGAGATCGAACCGACTGCGCACTATGGCGAGACCGTTAAGGTGAGTACTTGGCCTGTTCGCGTCATGCTGGGCATTCTTACACTTGCGATTGGTGCAGGGTCTTATTTGGCTTATACGGTGTATCAAGACAACTTGGATGCCCTGCGGCAGTCGAATCTTCGTATCGCCGATTTAGAGGGCCGACTGGCGCTTGTTGGGGATTCCGCTGAGGAAACCACGGCGAATGTCTTAGAGCGACTGGATTTCAACTTTTCTGAGATCGACAAATTATGGGCAGCGCGCAATGCTATTAACAATGGTGTTAATGAGTTGACCGGTAAGATTGCCGTACTTGAGGATGCTAGCCAGGACCATACAGAGACGACAGAGACGCTAGCACAGCTTATTTCTCGCAATGCCAACCAGACACAAGATGCCTTAGTCGAGCTTAACAGCGTGAAGACTCAGGTAGAACAAGCAACGGCCAGCATTACACGACTTAATGCCAGCATGCAGAATGTGCAGTCCGTGGCGCAAGATATGGCGAATATCCGTGCAAGTCTAAATAATGGTGACAGTACACTAGTAGGATTGCAGGACCGAATGGCCAATGTAGAGGAAGCTGTAGAGTCAATAGATGCCTATCGTTTACAGGTAAATCAGACGATTCTTCGCCTTCAAGACAACATTGAGGCAATGCAAGTAAATTAGACTTATTCATCTATTTTACAACTTCTACAATTTAGGGCTTGGTTTGTCCTGTGCTTTGGGTATAATGCCGTCCGTTTCGCGAATGCAGGCAATGCTTCGTAATCGCCGAAACAATCGGAGCATCAGGCTCCTGTAAAGAAGTGCCCCGCGACGCGGATGTGGCGGAATTGGTAGACGCGCTAGATTTAGGTTCTAGTATCGAAAGGTGTGGGAGTTCGAGTCTCCCCATCCGCACCAGTGGGGCACCTTGTATTGCTCAGTCAATACAAGTTATTGTAAAGCCAATCAAAAAGCGCTATTCGCGCAGCCAACACCCAGTGTGAACTCGATTACCCCAAAACCTTGAAAGGTGATTCGCCATGTCCAGCAACGGCAAAGACATCTCATCGAAAGTCGCGAACAGTTCGCAGGTGAGTGCATTTCTCAATAAGGTTGCTTCGTTACCAAAAGTGGTCAAGGGGCAAAATGCCGGGCGCCTACTCTTTGCGTTAGACGCCAGTGCTAGTCGAGAGCAGACATGGGACCAGGCTAGTCAACTGCAAGCCGAGATGTTCTTAGCGGCAGGCAATGCTGGCGGACTGTCGGTACAGTTGACCTATTTTCGTGGTTTCGGTGAATTTTATAAGACGCAATGGTGCCGAAACTCGGCAGACCTTCTCGGACTCATGACGGGCATACAATGTCGTGCTGGGACGACGCAGATCGAACGAGTGTTGCGCCATGCATTGCAAGAGCACAAACAACAAAAAATTCACTGTGTCGTGTATGTTGGCGATTCCATGGAAGAGAATACTGATGTCTTGTGTCAGCTTGCAGGCCAGCTTGGATTATTGAATGTGCCAGTTTTTGTGTTTCAAGAAGGCGCCGATCCTACCGCTCGCGAGTCATTCCTAACGATGGCGAAACTATCTAAAGGCGCGTACTCACAGTTTGATAGCGCTAGCGCCGCTCAGCTGCGCGCCTTGCTACGTGCTGTGGCCGTGTATGCCAGTGGCGGGTTTGATGCCTTAGAGCACCACAGTCGCGACGCAGGGCCGGTGGTACAGCGCTTGACGCGACAGCTGCGCTCCTGAAACCAACGCGCTAAGGCGTGAGAGGATTGAATCTAAGGTGTTTTTACTTCGCTACATCGTTATTCTCATTATCCCCGTGCTTGCCTACATAGGGCTGCGAAAGCTTGCTATTCGCTATTCTCTAAGCCAGAAACAATTTAACCTTTTACTGCTGTTATCAACGTTGTTGATCGTCATAGTGATACTGATTGTTATGGGCAGAATTCCTCCGAGCTTTATTCTCGCGCCAATCATGGTGGCGGGAACGTTCTTTTTACGCAATCTACCGCTTCTGTTTCGCTTGTTGCCACTATGGGATAGGTTTCGCACTAAGACTCGTACCGCTTACGGCAATAGTGGCACGCAAGACAGCTCCAATATCCGTACGCGGTTTTTGTTGATGACGTTGCAGCACACCAGCGGCGATATGGATGGGGATGTACTCGAGGGGAAATTTGCAGGGCAAAAGCTTTCTCAGATGTCATTAGATGAGCTGCTGATGTTTGCGCAAGAATGCCGTATGGATGCCGACTCATTGCAAGTGCTGGAAGCCTATTTAGATCGCAACCACGCACAGTGGCGCGCCGATAATGAGTCATTTGATGGCAGTACTGGCACGACTAACAATGCCGTGTCAGAGCAAGCCATGAGTCGAACGATGGCCTTGGAAATCTTAGGGCTGAATGATGCGGCTAGTAAGGATGAAGTGGTGCAGGCGCATCGTCGACTAATGCAAAAGATGCATCCGGATCGAGGCGGCTCTGACTATTTGGCCAAGAAAATTAACGCGGCGCGAGACTTTTTGTTGGATTAAAGTCGGTATGAATGTGCGCCGCGGGACTTCCTAACTACGCTTTCGCGCTAGAAATGCTTGCATAATGGCTTGTGCGTCGGGGCTTTGTAGAAGCCTAGAAAAATTGACTAGTTCTAAAGCGATAGTTTCATCGATCATTTCAACTTGATTGCGTTTCAGCAAATGCTTGGATGTTTGCACGGCCTCGCTCGGCAGAGCAGCTAAACTATGGGCCTTTTCGAGTGCAAATTTGACAACCTCTGCTCCACTCAACACCTCATTTACAAGCCCATAGTCCGCGGCTTTACTAGCAGAGAACGGCTCTCCTAATAAGAGGAGTTCCGCTGCGCGTTGGTGTCCCATAATATGAGGTGCTAGAAAGCTAGAGCCGGCCTCGGGGCAAAGCCCCAATTTTGTAAAAGGTAGTTGTAAATAACTATCTTGCGCCGCGTATACGAGGTCGCAGTGCATGAGCATAGTAGTACCAATTCCAATGGCGAGTCCGTTAACTGCCCCGATTAGGGGTTTGCGAGCATGGGCTATCGCTTTCATAAACGCGACTGAAGGGCGTTCGTTGCTAGCGTTTTGAGAGCTGACAAAATCATTGACGTCATTGCCGCTAGTAAAGCAGTCGTCAGTGCCTCGTATCAGCATGACAGCGACTTCGGGATCCGATTCTGCGGCTTTTACCCCGTCGGCCAAGGCTTTGTACATGCCTTGAGTTAGTGCGTTTTTCTTCTCGGGCCGATCTATTTGAATAATAAAGACGGCTTTATCTTTAATATAGTGAATATGAGGATCGTTCGAACTTGTCATGGTGACTCACCTTTACACTGTGTGCTGCTGGATCATACATTGATTCGAAATGGCAATTGAGATTGGACAGTCTAAGACAGCTCTCTAGATTAAGCGAATGTGGGAATCCCGAGAATCCACAGAGTGATTACTCTGTGATAGAATTTCGTTTCATTTTAGGGCCGCTAGTGCCCATTTCACTAAGAACAGGAAATGCCATTCCATGACTGTTATCCGCCAAGAAGATCTCATTCAAAGCGTCGCGGACGCGCTGCAATATATCTCTTACTACCACCCACTCGACTTTATCCAAGCGGTTAATGCGGCGTATGAGCGAGAAGAGTCAGTCGCCGCAAAAGATGCGATGGCGCAGATTCTCATTAATTCGCGCTTGTGCGCAGAGGGCAAGCGCCCCATTTGCCAAGACACCGGTATCGTCACCGTCTTTTTGAAGGTCGGAATGAATGTCCAATGGGAAGGTGATCTCAGTGTGGCGGACATGGTTAATGAAGGGGTGAGACGTGCGTACTTGAATCCCGATAATGTATTGAGGGCGTCTATTCTAGAGGACCCAGCTGGGGCCAGAAAGAATACCAAGGACAATACCCCCGCTGTGATTCATATGGAAATTGTGCCCGGTGATACCTTAGATATCACTGTCGCGGCAAAGGGCGGCGGCTCTGAGAATAAAGCGAAAATGGCTATGCTTAATCCAAGCGATAGCATTGTGGATTGGGTGCTTAAGACGGTTCCTACTATGGGCGCTGGTTGGTGTCCTCCTGGAATGTTGGGAATAGGTATTGGCGGTACCGCAGAGAAAGCGGCCGTATTGGCGAAAGAATCCCTCATGGACCCGGTAGATATTCATGAGTTGCGAGCCCGTGGAGCGAGCAATCGCGTAGAGGAGCTGCGTTTAGAGATCATGGATAAGGTCAATGCCTTAGGCATAGGCGCCCAAGGTTTGGGCGGTTTGACGACGGTCTTAGATATCAAGATAAAAGACTATCCCACTCATGCGGCATCACTGCCTGTGGTGATGATTCCTAATTGCGCGGCTACGCGCCACGCGCATTTCGTTCTTGATGGCAGTGGTCCTGCGCATTTAGAGGCGCCACGCTTGGAAGACTGGCCGCAAATCACTTGGGATGCAGGTCCGCGAGCCCGCAGAGTCAATCTCGATACAATCACTCCTGCCGATGTTGCACAGTGGCAACCGGGTGAAACCATTCTGCTATCCGGCAAAATGCTTACAGGCCGTGATGCGGCGCATAAGCGTATGGTGGAGATGTTTGCACGCGGTGAGTCGTTGCCGAACGGGGTAGACCTGAAAGGGCGGTTTATATATTACGTCGGCCCAGTAGACGCCGTGCGTGACGAAGTGATTGGACCTGCTGGCCCGACAACAGCGACACGAATGGACAAGTTTACAGAGACCCTTCTCGACAAGACTGGGTTGCTCGGAATGATCGGGAAGGCTGAGCGCGGCCAAGTCGCCATTGATGCGATCAAGAAACACAAAGCGGTGTATCTGATGGCCGTAGGTGGGGCTGCTTATCTGGTTTCCAAAGCGATTCGCAAAGCACGGATTGTCGCTTTTGAAGACTTAGGGATGGAAGCTATTCATGAGTTTGAAGTGGAAGATATGCCTGTGACAGTGGCTGTCGATTCCAATGGAACCTCAGTCCACCGCACAGGGCCTGTCGAGTGGCAGCAGCGCATTGCACAGAAAGTCACAGTGCGCTAAACGCTTCAGTCACACATGTCGGCGTAAGGGTTGGGTATCTCTAAACTGATATCTCCCTTTGCGCCGGTGATGTGCACGCTGGTAGGTGAGACGGTCACGGCATCGGCATCCATTACTTGATGGTCGAAGCGATAAATAGTCTCGGACTGCCCCGCAATCGTTGTATCGTCATAGTGTTGCACTTGCGCCTGCACCGCTTCATTGCGTTGTGCATAATCGCGCATCTTTGCTGCGCCATGCTTTTTCTCTAGCATCTTCATTGTGATATGAGGTGCTAATATTGATGCTGTCGCGTTATTCCCACCAAACCCCTTCGAGTTAATGAGAACGGCATCCATTCCTTGCACACCGACATGTTTATGTTTGAGTAAGAATTCAAGGTGATCACTTTGCACATCATCGGCGATTGCTTGCGTGGATGTGATGCCTGGAATAATACCGTAGCGCCAAAGCCCTAGGCTAGCACTGAGTTGATCTCCGGCTGAGCTCGCTAAAGAGTGTCCAATATATGACTTCAGAGCTGTTACTGGCCAAGCGTCTATTCCATTAGCTTTAGCCACAGTGCTGAGGATATGGGATTCAGTCGTACGATTTTGTGGAGTGCCAGTGCCATGGGCTTGTACATAACTGCGTTGTCGTAAACCTTCTAAGCCTATGACGTTGCGAGTGGCCGCTGCCGCTTTCGCAACGGTGATGTAGTTACCTACCCCTGGGCTAGCAATGGATTTCTTATAACCGTCGGCATTGACGAAGACGTCGTTCACAGAGCCAAGAATATTGGCACCCATTTCAATGGCGAGGCTGTCGTCGCATAGCACGACAAATTGCGCAGACTCGGACAGAGTGAAACCTGCATTCATGCCAAAGGGGCGGCATGCACTTCGATAGTCCGGCTTGTGTAAATTGCGGTGGGCATCCAGTGCTAGGAGGGCGGCATCATCGGCCAAAGCTCCCATCGTGGCATAGCCTTCGATTACTTCGCTGGTGATTGGCGCTTCACTCGTGCCAACGATCACAATGCGGTGTGACCCAGATTGAATGTCTCGGATACCTTGGCGCAAATTATAAAGAAAGGTGGCACAAGCGGCGACATTGGTGCCAGTAGTCCCTAAATTGCCAAGAATATAAGCATTCACAAAATCGGCGGGCATTTCGGCAAAACCAAGCGGCAGTTGTTTGGACGTAACTTTCTTTCCTAATAAGCGCGCTTGGAGTAAACCTCCGTTTCCGTTGTAATCCATTTGGGTCATGCAGCTACCGGCGTACACGCTGATTTGATCAGGTGCAACTTTGCTTATTAAGTGCTCCCAGTCGAGCCCTAGAGACTGCACGGCATCGCTTGCGCCGAATACGGTCATCTGCAAACCGCGAGGATGATTGCGCGATGCGTAGAGACTTTTAGGATCGAATCCGCGCGGAAGCTGACCGGCGCTGTTAACCGTAGTCTTCAGATAATTCTCTGTTAGAACATCAAGACTGCCTTGCATTTCGACACGGACATTGCCTGGGGAGTCTTCGCTTATTTGCCAGTTTAGTGGGATGCTGTCGGGCAGATGTTGCCGACGAATCACAAAGCTTAAAGGTTTTTCGCCTACGCTATTGAGTGTGGCACGCTTGTGATGCAGCACTCGCTGGGGATCGAAAAGATTGTCTTCGAGTTGGCGAATTAAAGTGCCTTCTCTAAGAAGCGGGTCTAAAGCTAACAAATAGCTTGCGTAATCTATTGGTGCGCCATTTCCGTCTTGCCACTGCGAACCCTTCTTTTGCAAGAGCCCCATAAGGCTTGCAAGGCTCGCACGGGTTTGCATTGCATCGTGTTCGTTCAGCTCATCGAGGACAAGGCGGCGATAACTGTGATGGGATGAGGTTCGGCCAGCAGGATTGATTCCTCCCATACCGATAATGACGGGCAGTTGCGACATACATTTCCTTAATAGAACAATTGGCGAGCGCGAGCATCGACGAATATTTTGATAGCGCTAATATAGACAAATAGCGTTCTTCGCAACAGGCCAATGTAGACATTGTTTGTGCCATTATGGCCAATTATCATCGCTCAGTAAAAGCACGATAGCGCTTGCCTGAGAAGGTCTGAGCGCTATAGGATGAAGACAACGAAACTTCTTTTGTAAGTGGTATAAGAAGTGCAAACAGGAAGAAAAGTTAATGAGGGACACTGATTACAAGCAGCGCGTGTTAGCGCTCCATGCCCAGTTAGGCATTTCTGCAGATTTCATGGACTCAACTGCGCTGTCATTTTATGAAGAGCCTGGCGAGCTAGTGCCCACAGAAGTGGACTTCTATGGCAGGGAGCAGCGTTTAACCTCTAATGCCTATTCCGCCTGGTTGGAGATGCGCTCTCAGGCCGCCAAAGCTGGAGTGAAGCTCTTAATGATTTCTGCTTATCGCGGAATTGATTATCAAGCAAAATTGATCCAACGTAAGCTCGATGCAGGGCAAGCGCTAGAAGAGATCCTTTGTGTTAATGCCGCGCCTGGTTTTAGTGAACACCACACCGGTCGAGCCATTGATATAGCCTCCCCAGAATGTCCTCAATTAGAGGAAGCGTTCGAGCGCACCGCTGCCTTCCTCTGGCTGCAAAGCAATGCCAGTGATTTTGGCTTCACCATGTCGTTTCCACGAGAGAATAATTGCGGAATTATCTATGAGCCTTGGCATTGGTGTTACAAGGAATAAACGCCTTTTTCCTGCCACATTGCAGCCGCTTTATGGCTCAAAAAACGCTCTAAAAGACCTTTAGACAAATCAAATTGATTAGAGTAGTCTGAACTTTCAGGCTTATTAAGGAGACTGAATGCAACTCGCTAGACTCGCCGCATGTTCTATCTTGGTGGCACTCCTCAGTTCAACGGTTATTACTAGTAATAGCCTAGCGCAGGAACCACAGATCGAATTTCAAGATTGGTTGGCAACGTTGATTGCCGAGGCCAGAGACCGAGGCATACGTGAAGATATAATAGACGTTGCCCTCAAAGATGTTACCCCCATTCCCCAGGTCGTAAAAAACGATCGCAATCAAGCTGAGTTCACCGAAACCTTCGATCAATATCTCGAAAAGCGTGTCACTTCTTGGCGTATCGATACTGGTCGCGCACGGCTTCGCGAGCATCAAGCATTACTGACTCAGGTTGGTGAGCATTATGGTGTTGAGCCTCGTTTCATTGTTGCTTTTTGGGGCATAGAAACAAATTATGGCAGCTTCACCGGCGGTACCGATGTTGTTCGAGCTCTGGTGACTCTGGCCTATGATCCTCGCCGTTCTGCTTATTTTCGCCGTGAACTATTAAGTGCCCTTGATATTCTGAACGAGGGTCATATTGAGCACGCCGACATGAAAGGGTCTTGGGCTGGGGCAATGGGCCAAAGCCAATTCATGCCCTCTAGTTTTCAAGATTTTGCGCAAGACTTTGACGAAGACGGTAAGCGAGATATCTGGAATAGCCACGCCGATGTTTTTGCCTCTATTGCTAATTACTTGAAAGCAGCTCAGTGGCGTAGTGATCAAACTTGGGGGCGTGAGGTTCAGTTGCCTGATGATTACCTTGCAAAAGCGCCACAGTGGCAGCAAGCGCCCGCTGAATACTCTTGCAGTGTACTGCGCCATCACAGTGTGCAAATGCCTTTGCGCGAATGGCAAGCGGCGGGAGTACGAAGAGCCGATGGTACTGACTTGCCAACCAATGATTTCTTAGCATCGATCATTTTACCCGATGGAGAGAACGGTCGAGCTTTTATTACCTACAATAATTTTCGGACAATATTGAAATATAACTGCGCCAATAACTACGCTTTAGCTATTGGGCATCTCGCTGATAAGTTTATTGGCTATTGAAATTTGAATGAATCGTAACAAGGTTATGTATAGCTCGTATCGTAAATACGACTAAGCAAAAGAAGGGTAAAAATAGGAGGGAATAAGTAAGCGATTATTATTTTTTGAGTATTTTTAGTGTCACGATAACAAGGAGATAAGAACTTATGCCTAATGAATTCCAAGTTGTTTTTCACAATATCGATCAATCCGAAGCGCTAACAGATAACGTTAATAAGCGTATTGATAAGTTGCGCCGTTATACTAGCGATATCATCGGAGGGCGTGTTGTGTTGGATTCTCCCCATAATAACCATCACAAAGGTAAAGTGTTCAGTGTCACAATTGAAATACACACTGCTAATAAAGAAGTGATCGTCAAACAAGACAAACATGACAAATCGGAACACGAAGATATTTACGTCGCAGTACGTGACGCCTTTAATGTGGCTGAACGTCAACTGAAGGCCACGGACAAAAAACATCGCAAATCGCCACTTGTTGCCGAGAATTTTGAAGTGATCCCTGAAGCGGAGGATGCTGAACTCGCTGAGTTCAATGCAAACGAGGAAGACGAAAGCGAAGACTCTTTGTATATGAACGACGAGTATAACGGAGTAGACGTGACGAGTAGTCGGGTCGTTTAACGAAAAAATAGAAACGGAACTTTCCATGAATTTGAGTGAACAAGATAGAATTGAGGTAGAAGCGGCAGCGTTTAGACGGTTGTTGAAACACCTTGATGAAAATAAAGATGTACAGAACATCGATTTGATGAACCTTGCTGGATTTTGTCGAAATTGTCTTTCGAAATGGTATAGCGCATCAGCCCAAGAGAAACACTTGGATGTCGATTATGAGCAAGCTCGTGAGATAGTTTACGGGATGCCATACTCAACGTGGAAAGAAAAATATCAAACGCCCTCGAAGGGTTAGAAAAAACCTGCAGGAGTTCACGCGACTCCTGCAGGCTCCTTCCTTTACTCTGTATCAACGTTAAATAATTTTGTTCTGACAAGGTGCCTATACTCTTTAGGCGTCACGGCATTTGTGCGTTTAAATAATGAGGCAAACGAGCTCGTGTCTTGATAGCCGATACCATAGGCAATTTCGGCGATAGAGAGATTGCTGTGCTTTAACAATGACTTTGCTTGTTCTAGTCGAATCTCTTGTAAGTATTGCAATGGCGTTTTACCTGCGGCATTACGAAATCTCCTATTGAACGAGCGTACGCTGAGGTCGAAACGTTGTGCGAGTGCTTTTAATGAAATCACTTGATTATAATTTTTCTGTAGCCACTCCTGTATCTTAATAATCTGCTCGTCGTGATGCGTATTTTTTTCTTCATCAGCTAACAAAAGAGACTCGTAAGAGCGTTTCAATTCATGAGTGAAATGATGGGCCACTTCATCGGCGATAGCGGATGTAAAAAGTTGTTCCACAAAATGCAATGCGACGTCGCGAACGGCGTTCACACTCCCTGTGCAATACAAACGATCGGCATGAGTGATAAAGCGTTTTCTTTGCAGTTTTATCTTTGGGTAACGTCTTTGGAAGTCATCGAAGTAATACCAGTGCGTAGTGGCGCTTCGATCATCTAACAAGCCTGCATGCGCTGGAAAGTAGCTTCCTGTGCCTACGCTGCAGATTGTAGCGCCAGCATCGTGCTGCATCCGAAGCCAAGCACAAATTTTTGGGTGCTTTCTGACAGTAGCATTGGGATTCCCCCATAGGGCGGGGATAAAGATTAAATCAGTTTTTTCAATCTGTTCAACGGCCTGATCGGCTTGAATGACAATGCCGCCTGTCATTGTCGCTGGTTTGCCATCATGACTTGCTACCGTTAATTGATGTTTCTCAGTGTTGTGTTGGCGAATTTTTTTGATGACATCGGCGGCGCTAATCATCTCCAGAGGAATTGTGATGCTGGAGGCGAGTCCGTGTTCGATCGCTAAGATTGTCACATGACTCATTGGAAACCCTCGTACCGCACTGCCAATACAAACCAAAGTTTGCGTCCGCTAGGGGTCTTGATGCTGACTTCTTGGTCGGCTGATTTGCCTAGGAGTGCCCGGCCCAAAGGGGCGTCGATACTGATATAACTGGATTTTTCCCCAACCTCGTCAGGGCCGATTAAGCGAAAGCAATGCTCTTGGCCGTCCTCGTCCTCCACTGTGACCCAGGCACCGAAATATATTTTGCTAGGGTCGGTGGGCTTGGTGTTGACGACTGTGAGTATTTCTAGGCGCTTGCGCAGGTGCCTCACGCGCCGATCGATCTCTCGTAAACGTCGTTTCCCGTATATATATTCCGCGTTTTCGGATCGATCGCCTAATGCGGCGGCATCGCTGACCGATTGTGTGACTTCAGGGCGTTCGGTTTTCCAAAGGTAATGCAACTCGTCGCGCAGGCGCTGTTCGCCTTCGACAGTAATGTAATTGGATATTTTGGGTCGTGGTGTATTCGATGGCTTCATGATGTTCGCACTTTGCGTTACTCAAACCCTAAACGCAACTGCCTTCTTCGAGGGTCGCTTGCTTTCGTTCCGGGGCTCTCTTTCACACTTTTGGGTTCGAGTTTTACGCCCATGCCGACAAGTCGTACGGGTCTATTGCCGCGAGTGAAGGCTTCTTTGCATAAGCTAGTGTAGTCGTCGAGTTCGGTATTGTTCGACATGGCCTCGATGGTGGTGCTGACGAAATTATTGAATTTGAGTTTAAGGTATTTTTTGCTGATGAAATAATCAGTTTCGACTTTACCCAAACGTGTTTGTAGTTGTTCATGTAACTGCGGAAGCTTGCTTAAGCAGGCTTCTAGATCAGGTAGGTCGTCGGCGTAGGTGTTTTCGACACTAAGCGATTTACGAATACGTTCAGGATTGACCGCTCGCTCGTCTATCCCGCGGCATAAGCGATAGAGACGTTCTCCAAAGCTGCCGAAGTGCTCACTGAGCTCCTCTACTGTGAAGCGTCTCAAGTCGCCACAGCTTTGTATGCCTAAGCCATGCATCCTAGTGGCGGTGACTTTGCCTACGCCAAAAATTTTTTTGACCGCTAAGGCTTTGACGAACTCATCGACCTGGTGGGGTTGAACGACGAATTGTCCGTCAGGTTTGTTCCAATCACTGGCAACCTTGGCAATGAACTTATTGGGTGCAATCCCTGCGGAGATAGTAATGCCCACCTCTTCACGCACACGTCGTCTAATCTCTTGAGCGATTAGTGTGGCGCTCCCTTGAAAGACTGTTGTATCGGTGACATCCAGGAAGGCTTCATCGAGTGAGAGTGGTTCAATTAAAGCTGTGAAGGCTTGAAAAATTTGATGAACGGCGCGCGAGGCTTCGCGGTATTGCTCCATTCTAGGGTAGATGACTAATAACTGTGGGCAGTGCCGTAAGGCTGTCGCCATAGGCATGGCGGAATGAATGCCAAATTTTCGAGCTTCGTAGTTGCAGGTTGCTACCACTCCGCGTTTGTCTGGACTGCCCCCTACAGCAATGGGGTGACCGGCCAGCGAAGGGTTGTCGCGAGTTTCGATTGCCGCGTAGAAGCAATCGCAATCGCAATGGATTATTTTGCGGGTATTAGCACTCATAGGCGCCATTGTAAGATGGGAAAGGGGTAGGACAAGAGTGTGCTACCCCTTTTTTATTATCCGTTGCGACGTTCGAAGTCTTTCATAAACTCTACTAGCGCCCTGCAGCCTTCTATCGGCATTGCGTTATAGATCGAGGCTCGAATGCCACCAACCAAACGGTGACCTTTCAACGCGTATAGGCCTAACTTGTTAGCTTCGCTAAGGAATGCGTCAGATAGCTCTGGTTTGACGATATTGAAAGTCACGTTCATGACCGAGCGATCGGCCTTGTGCGCAGACCCAATATAGAAATCAGTGTTATCGATTGCATCGTAAATCAGAGCGGCTTTTTTCTCATTGAGCGCTTCGATTGTTGCAACGCCGCCTTGCTCTTTTAACCACTCGAGCACTAAGCACATCATGTAGATGGCGAAAGTGTTGTTGGTGTTCTGCAAAGAGTGGCTCTTCTCGTAGACCGCGTAGTCGAGTAGGGAAGGCGTATAGGGAAGTGCGCTGCCTAGTAAGTCTTCGCGCATTAGGACTAAGGCCATTCCCGCAGGGCCTAGGTTTTTCTGGAGGCCGGCAAAAATAGCACCGAACTGATTATAGTCCAATTGACGAGACAGTAATTCGGAAGTCATATCAGCCACTAACGGGATGTCGCCTGTATCTGGGAACTTGTTCCAGCGAGTACCAAATATTGTGTTGTTGCTAGTGAGGTGCACGTAAGACGTGTCGGCATCAAGACTCGCAGGGTCAAAGTCAGGAATGCGATCGAAATTGCTCGCTTCGCTTGTAGCTGCGACTGAAATATTACCGTACTTAGAGGCTTCCTTGCGTGCAAGAGAGGCAAAGTTGCCTGTTTCTAAATACGCGGCTTTATGAGCAGGGTTACGTCCAATTAAGTTCATTGGAATCGCAGAGAACTGCATCTGCGCGCCGCCGTGAACATAAAGGATTTTGAAGTTTTCTGGTAAACCTGACAGCTCACGGAATAACTCATCGGTTCTGTTGATGACAGCTTCGAACTGTTTAGATCGATGACTGATCTCGATTAGGCCTGCGCCTAAATCTTTATAGTTAAGAAACTCGTCACGTGCCTTCTCCATTACAGAGGTTGGCAACATGGCGGGACCTGCACCAAAGTTGAATACGCGTTTCATAGTGACATCCTAATTGCTAAGTAAAAAAACTGTTTAATCTATGTAGTAATGCTTATGCGCTTTTAGCGGCGATGTTAAAGCACATTGACCTTAATCACGTTTTGAATCTCTGAGATTCTAGCGATGGCCTCGTCTGTCAGTGGGGCATCGACGTCAATCAGGTTGTAGGCAATTTCATTTCTACTACGGTTAATCATATCGATGACGTTGACGTCTAGGTCGGCAAGGACCGATAAAATTTGTCCAAGCATCTTCGGCACATTCTTATTACTGATTGCCAAGCGAGTGCCTTTTTCGGCTCCGGCCACGCGATCGAGCGCGATGTGGGGGAAGTTAACCGAGTTTTTAATATTGCCGTGCTCAAGGAAATCCATTAGCTGGTCGGCGGCCATGATGGCGCAATTATCTTCTGCTTCATCTGTGCTGGCACCGATATGCGGCATCACGATGACATCGTCGCGGTTGATTAATTCAGCGCGAGGGAAATCACTGACATACATACGCATTAAACCATTATCGAGACCATTGACGATGGCGGCTGAATCGACGATTTCATCACGAGAAAAATTCAATAGGCATAGGCCTTTTTTCATACTTGAGATAGCGGCTTCGTTAATAAGGTTTCTAGTCGAATCTAATACTGGCAGATGCAGGCTGACGAAGTCGGAGTTTGCGAGCAACGCTGTCAGGTTTTCAATTTTACGAACCTGATTGGGAAGGCGCCATGCAGCATCAACAGATAGCGCAGGGTCATAACCCAATACTTTCATTCCTAGACCGATGGCCATCTCGGCGACTAATGAGCCGATTGCTCCGAGTCCAACAATACCGAGTGTCTTTCCTGCAATCTCAGATCCTTTGAAACGACTTTTCTCTTTCTCTAGTAGCTTCGACATCGCGGCATTGTCTTGCATGTCAACGAGTGTGCTGACATAGGCCATGCCTGGAAGAATCCCGCGTGAAGAAAGCAAAAGGCCACATAAGACAAGTTCTTTGACCGCATTGGCGTTAGCGCCAGGGGTGTTAAATACGACGATTCCTTGCTCGGTATAGTGTGCCACAGGCACGTTATTGACACCGGCACCTGCGCGGGCCACGGCTTTGAGGTTAGGGTTGACGTCTGTTTCTTGTAGTTTGTGACTTCTCACCAAAATGGCATCTGCTTCGGCAGCTTCTGGACCTACTTCATAGCGGCCGGGGAAACGCACGAGACCTTTGCTTGAGATTTTGTTGAAAGTCTTTATTTTGAACATCGTAGATACCTTTTACACCGTTTTAGCGCGTTTGGAGGCAGGATACTTTTTCGAATCGCAGAGTAAAAATAGGCACACTGAGGACACGGGAAAGGACCAATATTTGCACACGCGCTAGGGTTTAAAAAGCGCACTTTATATCCTTATTCGCCATAAATTACCAGTATTCCCTGTAAGGTTTTAGTGGGCTTAGAGGCTTAATTTTCACGGGTTTTCGCCTTGTTCTAAACGGGCTATGATGGTGGGTGCCCAATATAAGGGCGTTTCACTTGGGGGCGAATGTGCTAGAGGATTTTGTTGCAGGAGTACCTGTTGCCATTTGCACTGCAAATGCTCAGGTATTGCGAATTTTGGGCAGTAACGCAGGGCCGATGACTGGGCCGGGGACTAATACCTATTTAGTGGGCCGTGATCGTGTCGCGGTAATAGACCCTGGACCTGCAGACCCCGAGCATATTGCGCGGTTAGTCGACATTATCGATGGGCGTCCTGTGGAGGCCGTGTTCGTCACCCATACTCACGCAGATCACTCGCCGGGTACCGCGCTTCTCCTAGAGCACTTTGATGCTCAAGTCGTTGGGTTGCCGGTCCCGCAGGGCAGTGGGCAAGACCCTAGCTTCAAACCCTCGCGCCGTTATGTCGACAGCGAAAGGATCGTGAACAATGAGTTCGCCATCAAATTGCTCCATACGCCGGGACATGTGTCGAACCATCTGTGTTTTCTGCTCGAATCAGAGGCGATGTTGTTTACCGGGGATCATATTCTTGAGGGCACGACACCGGTCATTCTTCCTCCCGATGGCAATATGCGCGATTACTTGCAGTCATTGGAGCGTCTAAAGAGTGAAACGCTCCGATCGCTTGCGCCTGCCCACGGACGAGTCATGACCAAGCCCTATCGGGAAATCGACAAATTGATTCGCCATCGAGTGGGCCGTGAATCTAAATTACGCCGTGCATTAGTGGCCGCTAGCGATTCGGGTCCACTCCCAATCGAGACCTTGACCGAAAGGGTCTATGACGATGTGGCAGCGCATTTATTGCCGTGGGCACAGAAAACCTTATATGCCCACTTGCTCAAACTTGAAGCTGAGGCTGAGGCCGAGCAGCGCGCTGATGGTTGGATCATTAAGAGTTCGAGCATCCGATGAGTTCAAAGCAGTGGTTTGTATACCTCATTCGTTGTCGTAATGGCACGTTGTACGCTGGGATTAGTACCGATGTACAAAGGCGATTGAGCGAGCATCAGGAAGGAGCGCCAAAGGGGGCTCGATATCTGCGCGGGAAGGGGCCTCTTAGCCTGGTCTATCAAGCCCATGTCGAGGGGCGAGCCGAGGCGACACGTATAGAGATTTGGTTAAAGAAACAGCCTCGTAAGATTAAAGAGAACCTCATCGCCAATAACTCTGAGATTCATGCTCTGTTTGCCAAAAGTCAGCAGGATAAACAACCGAAGGGCTAAGGGGTTAACAATGAAAAAAACTAATGATTGGGTGAACTTATCGGCAAGCGGGGCCGTAATATTAGGGATCGTATTCTTAGGCCTGGAGATACGACAAAACACTGAGATGATGAAATCCCAAACTCGTGACTCGATCTCAGAGAAGCAAATGATGTTTTCGGAGTGGGTAGCAACCGAGATCGATCTTGCGCAGACCATTGCCAAGGCAGCAAGTGGCGAGCCCCTAACTCCTGCAGAGGGTGTGCAGCATGGTTATTTTATCGCAGGAGTCTGGCGAGAATGGGAGAACAGCTATTATCAATTTCAACAAGGGTTGTTTGATCGGGATGAATTCGAGCCCCGAATGAATCGTTGGGCAGAGACGATGCGTACAAAACTGGTACGAGATTCTTGGATCGCCACACGAATGAATTATTCGCCCAATTTTCGCGATGAAGTAGACAGGATCGTGGAGATTAATGCGCGAACCGAGTAAGCCCTTGGGCAATTAGAGGAGCATTGCATGAACGAAGTTATTGATCAGCCAGTGAGCGACCTTGAGGGCAATGTAGAGCCCATTTCCAGAATTCCTGTGGGAATTAGCAGTTGTTTGCTCGGCGATAAAGTCCGCTTTGATGGTCAGCATCAGCTCGATCATTTTGTCTCTAAAACATTAGGTCAGTACTTTGAGTTTCGCCGTTTTTGTCCAGAGGTGAGTATTGGACTTGGAATACCGCGTCGTCCTATTCGCTTAATTGCGAAAGATGGTGACGTGCGGTGTGTGTCGAGTGTCGATGAATCATTAGACTACACACAAGCACTGAATGACTGTGCACGTGAACAGCGGCCATGGCAAGAGGAGCTGTGCGGGTATATTCTTAAAAAGTCGTCCCCCAGTTGTGGAATGGAGCGAGTAAAAGTCTACGATGGCCCTGCTCCTCGCCGTGATGGTGTGGGAATCTATGCGGCCAATTTAATGAGTCAGTTTCCCAATCTTCCAGTGGAGGAAGAGGGCCGTCTAGGGGACCCAGTATTGCGGGAAAACTTCATTCAACGCGTTTATGTGATGTGGCGCTGGCGGGATCTATTGCGGGAAGGGCTCACAGTGCGCGGGTTGGTGACGTTTCATGCGCGTCATAAGCTTATTTTGATGAGCCATTGCCTGACAACCTATAAATCTCTAGGACCATTGGTGGCGGCAGCGAATAAGTCGAACATCCAGCAGACCAGTGAAACTTATATCCGTGACTTGATGGCAGCCCTTAAAATTCGTGCGTCTCGTGGGCGTCACGTCAATGTGTTGCAGCATATCCAAGGCTATCTAAAAAATGCTTTAGATGCGGCCGACAAAGCGGAGCTTAACGAATCATTTGCGCAGTATTTACGTGGCC
The DNA here is from genome assembly GCA_051252515.1 of Gammaproteobacteria bacterium. GTDB lineage: Bacteria > Pseudomonadota > Gammaproteobacteria > Pseudomonadales > Pseudohongiellaceae > UBA5078. Next base: position 65,132 of record JBPOFS010000006.1, on the reverse strand, counting down.
AATTACCCTTGATTGTGCCCATTACGCTCTTGAATCATTACTTCCGAAAATTCCCCAATGACTATATTCGTGACTCTTGGTATATGCGTCCGTATCCCGCCGAGTTGAGTTTGCAGAACGATATTTGATCCAAGCCTCGTAATGCTTTGTCTGTCACTGTGCTCAAGGGCTATAATGTCCGCTTTAAAGCGGTCTACACGGATTTGAGGTGTGGTCCGTGTAATTTGCAATAGCACAGGTTTTCTCATGACAAGCAATGATCAGACTTCCTCAGCGGCACAAGCGGAGGATGTTGACTCCTATATGACGCGATTGGGTCAGCAGGCGCGTCGTGCGGCACGAACAGTGGCTCGCGCGCAGACCGCGCAAAAGAATGCGGCGCTGCAGGCGATCGCTGAGGCCATAGACGCGCAACGCGAGAATATTATCCAAGCCAACGCCTTGGATTTAGCTAATGGGAAAAGCAAAGGCTTGGACAATGCCATGCTTGACCGCTTAGAGCTTACCCCCGCCCGTTTTGACAATATGATCGAAGGGCTTTTGCAAGTGGCGAGTCTGCCGGATCCGATTGGTGAAGTCAGTGACATGCGTTTTCAGCCCACGGGTATCCAAGTTGGCAAAATGCGTGTGCCTCTAGGCGTGGTTGGGATGATTTATGAATCTCGTCCCAACGTGACCTGCGAAGCGGCAAGCCTATGTCTGAAATCAGGCAATGCGGTAATACTGCGCGGCGGGTCTGAGTCCATTCATTCAAACCAAGCCTTAGCCAAGTGTATTCATGCAGGGTTACTTGCCGCAGGGATCGATCAGAATGCTGTGCAAGTGGTAGAGACAACCGATCGTGCGGCGGTAGGACGTTTGATTGCGATGCCTGAATATGTCGATGTCATTGTGCCTCGTGGGGGCAAATCTTTGATTGAACGGATCACTGCCGACGCGCGAGTTCCTGTCATTAAACACCTTGACGGCAACTGCCACGTTTATATTGATGACAAGGCCGATCTCAAGAAAGCCTTTGATATTGCGGTGAACGCTAAGACGTCACGTTATGGCACGTGTAATACAATGGAAACCTTATTGGTGGCTGAGGGCATCGCGCAAGCGATCTTGCCGTCCTTAGCGCAAGCGTATCGTGAGGCGGGTGTCGAGCTGCGAGCATGTGAAAAGGCATTGGCGCTAATGACGGGAGCTGTCGCGGCTCAGGAATCTGATTGGGAGACTGAGTTTTTAGCCCCGATCCTCGCAGTGAAAGTGGTGTCTAGTCTCGACGAGGCCATGGATCATATCGCTCAGTATAGCTCTGCCCACACGGAAGCGATCGTCACTGAAGACTTCTCTCACGCACAGCGGTTTTTAAGAGAAGTCGACTCAAGCTCTGTCATGGTCAATACGTCAACCCGATTCGCGGATGGTTTTGAGTATGGGTTAGGCGCAGAGATCGGGATTTCGACAGATAAGCTTCATGCGCGTGGGCCTGTTGGTCTTGAAGGGCTAACATCACAAAAGTACATCGTGCTTGGTGATGGGCAAATTCGTGTATAGAAGGTTTTTTCGTTAGTTTTGTGAATTTGGGATGAGGTAAGGCATGGGCTTAAGGCGTATCGGTGTGATGGGAGGCATGTTTGATCCTGTTCACAATGCTCATGTCGAGGCCGCCAAGATAGCGATTCAAGTGTTAGATCTTGATGTGCTGTATATGGTGCCATGCCATGTGCCTAATCACCGTAGCGCTGCTAATGCGAGTGCAGAGCAGCGACTGGAGATGCTACGGCTAGCCACTGCGGGGATCCGTAAAGTGAAGGTCGACGATAGAGAGTGTCGTCGTGAGGGTGTCTCCTATACAGTTGATACGCTCGTCTCTGTTGCCAACGATAATCCTGGCGCCATGTTAGTGTTAGTGCTCGGAATTGACGCTTTTGCCAATTTGCCTCAGTGGCATAATTGGCAGGCCTTGTTTGCCTTAGGGAGCGTGTTGGTATTGGATCGGGCTGGACCATTAGTGCAAATCGATCCCGAACTAGAGATAGACTTGCAGTATCGGGAAGTGAACTCCGTCGACCGTTTCTTTAGCGTGCCTCAAGGCAGAATATGGCGCTTAAGTGAGCCAAAGTTAGAAATTTCCTCGACCCAAGTTCGTGAAAGTTTGAACGCTAATCCCTCCGTGGCTCAGCAAATACCGGCAGCGGTGGCAGATTATATAAAAGCAAATTCGTTATACCAAAACAGGGCTCAATCGCAGGATTAAGCCAATACAGAGCTGACATCGGTCAGCTTCATACTAGATAGGAAAATACTCGGTTTGAATACAAAACAATTGTCAGAGCTTGCAGTGCAATCATTTGAAGAGATGAAAGGACAAGATATTGTTTGTCTGGACGTGGAAAAACTCACGCAAGTGACAGATTACATGGTGATTGTAACGGGTTCATCTACGACGCATTTGCGTTCGATGGCTGATGAGTTGGGGCGAGCAGTTAAGGCCGCCGGCGAACCTGTACTTGGTGATGAAGGTCGCCAACAAGCAGAATGGATATTAGTGGACCTCGGTGGCGTTGTGGCACATCTCATGCTGGCACGCACACGGGCACAATATAGTCTCGAAGATTTATGGAGTTTTGAATCTAGACCTGGCGAGATCGCAATGGATAAGCCAGACAGCGATGAAGATTAATCTACTCTCGATAGGGACTCGGATGCCGCGGTGGGTTGAAGAGGGGGTGACTGAGTATGCTAAACGGTTACCCTCGGACTTTAATTTCAGTGTGACAGAAGTCCCGATGGCTAAGCGCGGGAAAAGTATTGATGTTGCCCAAGCCATTCGAAAGGAATCCGACGCTCTCCTGAGCCGTGTACGGCCACAAGATTACGTGGTGGCAATGGAGGTAGGAGGAAAAGTGCTGAGCACTGAAGAGTTGGCGAGTCGCTTTGACGCGATAAGGATGCAAGGCCAGCATGTCACCTTGTTGGTAGGTGGCCCTGATGGTTTAGGGGCTGAGTGTGTTGCACGAGCGAACGAGAAATGGTCGCTCTCTGCGTTAACATTGCCGCACCCGTTGGTGAGAATCTTGGTCGCTGAACAAGTTTACAGGGCTTGGAGTATTCTTAATTCGCACCCATACCACCGAGCCGGATAAAACTATTTGCTATTTAGCCGGTCATATAGAGAGTTCACCGGTAAACAGAAGGGAATATGGCAGAGAAATTCAAGCTAAATGATCATGAGCGTGAGACCCTGATTTTTAACAGGCGCATGATTGTTGCTGGTGTTTTTATCTTTCTGTTGATTAGCGCGTTTGTCGCTTGGATGGTTTATCTCCAAGTGTATCGCTATGACTACTTCGCCGCGCGATCTGATGGAAATCGACTGCACTCGCAATATGTTGCTCCTAATCGCGGCTTAATTTATGACCGCAACGGGGTATTGCTTGCGGATAATCGTCCTATTTTCAATTTAACAGTAGTGCGCGAAACGGCGAGTGATCTCGATGTTTCTCTAGACCTACTGCGCTCAGTGATCGATTTAAGTGATGATGACATCGAGCAATATCGAGTCCGTCAAAGTCGCAGAGCAGTCCCCCACACCTCCATTCCCCTAAGGTACCAACTGACTGAAGAGGAAATGGCGAATATCGCCGTTAATCAGCATCTATTGCCGGGAATAGCGGTAGAGGCGCAGTTAGTGCGTCATTATCCCTTCCGTGAGCGGGCTTCGCACGCCATTGGGTATGTCTCTGAGATCAACAAAGATGAAATGACGGCAATGAGTGCTGACGTAGCCGCTAATTACCGAGGGACTCATCAGATAGGCAAAACGGGCATTGAGAAAACCTACGAAGGTTTGCTGCACGGTCAAGTTGGGTACGAGACCGTTGAGAAAAACAACCGCGGCCAAGTGATGCGAGTCCTTGATCGTACTGACCCTATTCCGGGGCGCGATGTCGTTTTGCATCTTGATAGTCGACTACAAGCGGCTGCCGAGAAAGCATTAGGGGATCGACGTGGTGCCGTGGTGGCGATTGATCCCGCCACGGGAGGCGTGCTGGCAATGGTCAGTAAACCGGGCTATGACCCGAATCTATTTGTTACCGGTATTAGTCGGGCTCAGTTAGCCGATTTGAACCGTTCGGGACATACGCCATTATTTAATCGAGCAATTGCGTCGCGCGTCCCAGGGTCAACCATTAAGCCCTTTATTGGTTTGGCGGGTCTTTATAATGAAACGATTACGCCTGAAACAGTGATCTACGATCCTGGTTTTTTCAAGCTTCAAGGGCGTACACGGCCGTATTATGACTGGACTTGGTGGGTTGATAAATCGGGCCACGGTGCCATCGATTTGCGCCGCGCTATTTATCAATCTTGTAATACCTACTTCTACCAACTCGCTGTGGATTTAGGCATTGAAAAAGTCCATGACTACCTAGTGACGTTTGGTTTTGGTACGAATGAAGCAATCGATATTCCGGAAGCTAGTGGCGGTATTGTGCCCTCTGAAGCATGGAAAATGGAGAATCGAGGAGAAGTTTGGTATTCCGGGGAAACGCCTTATGAAGGTATCGGCAATGGAATATTCCAAGCGACAACTCTGCAGATGGCTGCTGCTGCCGCTGCAATAGCCAATCATGGTGTATTGAGGCAACCGCGCATGTTGCGGGGAACCATCGGCAGTGATGGGGAAGAAACCGACGTAATATTTGCAGATAACGCGGCAAGCAAACAATTACTGCCTTCTCAGGAGCAAATTGAATTAGTCCGTAACGCGATGGTTGATGTGGTTAATAAACCTTACGACACTGAGCATCGGCGACACGAAGGGTCTGCGTACCCTGTATTGCGAGATAGTGGCGAGCCATTGCTGTATCCAATGGGCGGGAAATCAGGCACGGCGCAAGTAGTACAGTTCCAGGTCGATAGCGCTGGTAATCGGGATAACGGTGAAGTTGCAGAAAGATTCCGCACCCATGCGATGTTTATCGCCTTTGATGCCTCAGAGCATTCTAAAATCGCCGTGGCGGTTTATGTGGAGAACGGAGGCGGCGGAGGGTCGGTTGCGTTCCCAGTGGCCAGAACAGTGCTAGATGCCTATTTATTACCCGAGCAAGAGGCTTTCACCGAGGTTAGTGTTGCTCATAACGATCATTGATGGTTTTCGAACCTAACGAATTAAATTCGTACACTGTTATCCACAAGGCGTTTATTAAAGCATGGCAAGTCGCAGTATCAACCGCCAGATGAACACTGGTTTTTACAAGCTCTCTGGCAGGAGCGGGGCTAATCGGCGCTCGTTTAAAATTGATGCGCCTTTGATGCTGTCTCTGTTCTGTCTCGCTATTTATGGTTTGATGGTGTTGTTCAGTGCTAGTGGCGAGAACATCAACGATGTTGAGCGCCAAGCCGCTGCCATTGTCGTTGCGTTTGTGGTGATGCTGGGCATTGCGCAATTTGAAGTGGATTTCTTCCGACGTGGAGCGCCTTTGATGTACGCAGGCGGCGTCTGCGTTCTGATCATCGTGTTGTTTTTTGGGTCGGAGGTCAATGGAGCAACCGCGTGGCTGGACCTCCCTGGTTTGCCAAGCTTTCAGCCTTCAGAGTTAGAAAAATTTCTCGTGCCAATGATGCTGGCCTGGTATATGTCTAGCCGCTCTTTGCCGCCGCGCTTCAAGGATCTCGTCGTCTGCGCGTTGATCATAATGCTCCCTGCCGGCTTGATCTTATTGCAAAACGACACTGGCACGGCGCTGATGGTAGCCATGTCGGGAATCTTTGTGGTGCTGTTGGCTGGGATAAGCTGGCGCATTGTCATATCGGGCACGGCCCTACTAGTGTTGGCCTCACCCGCTTGGTATATCTTTTTAGCGCAAGCGCATCAGAAAAATCGCATACTGACGTTCTTCGATCCATATCGTGATCCAACTGGCGCTGGTTATAATATTATTCAGTCGCAAATCGCCATTGGTTCTGGCGGGGTCCAAGGCAAAGGCTGGTTGAATGGTGCTCAGTCTCAGCTTGATTTCATTCCTGAAAGCAACACTGACTTCATATTGGCCGTATTGGCGGAGGAGTTTGGCTTATTAGGGGTCTTGTTCTTAGTGGCGCTGTATTTGGCGGTGCTGGCTCGAGGGTTTTATATCGCATTGACAGCGCAAGATACTTTCAGCCGACTTCTGGCTGGCAGTATTGTCTTAACCTTCTTCTTTTACGCCTTTGTGAACATGGCCATGGTCTCCGGTTTAATGCCTGTAGTTGGATTGCCATTGCCCTTGGTGAGCAAAGGAGGCACGTCAATTGTGACGCTGTTAATTGGTTTTGGGATATTAATGTCCATTCACACGCATAAACGAGTGTTGCCGAGATAACATATTGATTATAATGCGGAATAGTTTAAATATGAGAGGTTTGATGCGTGTTGGCTGAGACTAAAGTTTGCAGAAATATAAGCGCCACACTCGGCTTACTCATGTTAGTCGGGTGTATTGGTTCGCCAAATTCTCGACAAGCGCCACCGACAATGTCAGCGTCTGATGCCTATCAGGCCAGTCGTTATGATATTACTCAGGATCGCGGGCCAAGCGAAACGCTAGATCTCACACAAGTGCGTGAGGTGATCCCTGTTGTGGAAGCGCGCACACGCGCAGGTAATAAAAGCCCCTATACAGTCAATGGGCGAACATATCGCGTCATGGATTCGGAGCAGGGGTATCGAGAGCGAGGCTTTGCGTCATGGTATGGCGAGAAATTCCACGGGCATAACACTTCCAATGGCGAAGTGTACGATATGTTCCAGCTTTCCGCGGCACACAAGAGCATGCCCATTCCTAGCTATTTAAAAGTCACTAATTTAGAGAATAATCGCAGCATTGTCGTGCGAGTCAACGATCGCGGGCCTTTCCATAGTGAGAGGATCATCGATCTTTCCTATGCCGCCGCGCACATGCTGGGCTATGACAATAAGGGAACCGCGATGGTCGAAATAGAAGCCATTGTTCCCACGATGCAAGCGAGTGCAGCCCCGGCACCAGCGTATACCACGCCTATACCGGCGCAGATCCCGGCTACTGGCGCTGTCCTGCAAGTTGGGGCTTTTTCCGACAGAGTGGCAGCAGAGCAACTTTCAGCGCGCTTGCAAGAAATGACAACGAGACCTGTCTTTATTCGATCAGTACAGCTAGATGATACGAATGAGGTCATCCATCGCGTACGAGTTGGACCTATCCCTAATGCGGATGAGATCACACGGATAAGCAATAGCGTTGTTGCTGCAAATTTGGGAAGACCGTACACTGTTCGCGAATAACACGTGGGTTAGCAGCCCTTGATAACACCACAATTTGAGGTTAGTAAAGAGTGATTATGCAGGAGAAAGTGATGACTAAGACTGGATGTCCGTTGATGGGCTCAAAGGCACTTAAACCTTTGTTGGCAATGTTGACACTCGTATCAACACTTTCCGTTAGTATCGGGAGTTTAGCGCAAACGACAAATACACAGGCCATTATTCCAAGGGCCCCGCAAATTGCTGCCAGTAGTTACATCTTGTTGGATGCGCTCACTGGTAAGGTCATTGTTGAAGAGAACGCCGACGTCCAACTTCCTCCTGCAAGTTTGACTAAGATCATGACGGCCTATATTGCCGAGGTTGAAATCGATAATGGCAATATGAGTCTAGATGACGAGGTTCATATTAGCGAGAAAGCGTGGCGTACCCAAGGCTCTAAAATGTTTGTCGATGTCGATAGCAATGTCAGAGTAGAAGACTTGTTGCGTGGCATCATTATTCAGTCAGGCAATGATGCCAGTGTTGCGATGGCAGAACATCTTGCTGGCAGCGAAGATGCATTCGCCGACATGATGAACCAACATGCCCAGCGTCTTGGTATGACCAGTTCTTTCTTTATGAACTCTAGTGGTTTGGATACTGAGGAACGCTACAATATTATGTCTGCGCGGGATCTAGCGATTTTAGCGCGTGCCACGATCCAAGAGCATCCTGCGCATTATTCGCTTTATTCAGAGCGCGAATTTACCTACAACGGTATCAAGCAACCAAACCGTAATACCTTATTGTTTCGTGATCGTAATATTGACGGCATGAAAACAGGGTGGACTACAGCGGCAGGTTATTGTCTGGTGGCATCGGGCGAGCGCGACGGCATGCGTCTTATTTCGGTAGTGATGGGAACAGCGAGTGAAGATGCCCGAGCAACTGAAAGTCAAAAATTAATGACCTACGGGTTTCGATACTTTGAAACCAGTAATCTTTACGCGGCTGGTGATGTGTTGAGCACTACAAAAGTGTGGTCGGGAAAAGAAAACGCCGTGGAAGTGGGCATGACGGAAGAGGTCGTAGCGACCATTCCTCGCGGACAAGCAGGAGAGCTGCAAGCGACCCTGAATATCGATGAGACGATTACGGCCCCTATCACTCAAGGGCAAATATTGGGCAGTGTTGAGATTAAATTAGGGGACGATATTATTTACCAAGGTGACGTCGCGGCATTGCAAGCTGTTGAACGTGCAGGGTTTTTAAAGCGCCTAATAGATTTCCTAACAATGTTCTTCACTAATTTGTTTAGTTAAACGGCCAATCTATGAGCGAAGTGAAAGCGCCTAAAATAGAGTTCCCCTGCAGTTACCCAATAAAGGTAATGGGGCATGCAACGCCACAGTTCGAGCAAGATGTCTTAGCGCTTGTACAAAAGCACGCTCCAAAGACAAAAGAGGAACACGTATCGGTTCGTCCTAGCAATAATGGCAATTACCTTGCCGTCACGCTTATCATCGAAGCAACAGGCCAAGAGCAGTTGACCGTGATGTTCGAGGACCTCAAGACCCATGCGAGTGTAAAATTAGTGTTATGACCCTTCTGCAAGGGTCTTTGTGCTGCATAGCGTTAAGGCCCAACAGAACTTCCTTCGGATATTGAATTGCCACATCACACACAGACACTGCGCATCCGAACGCTGAGTAATACTCACTCAACGCCAGGGGACGATCTCGCGCAGTGGGTGCCGTTCGATTATGAGACTGTTTGGACGGCGATGCGCGAGTTTACGGCGCAGCGCGACGCGCAAACGGTCGATGAAATTTGGTTGCTTAATCATAACCCTGTTTTTACACAGGGGCAGGCAGGCAAACCAGAGCATATACTGCTTCCCGGTGAGATCCCGGTTGTACAGATCGATCGAGGTGGGCAAGTAACCTACCATGGCCCTGGACAACTGATTGCTTATTTACTGCTTGATGTCAGGCGTTCCTCGATAGGAGTACGTGATCTTGTTGAGCGAATCGAGCAGAGCATTATCGATGTATTAGCCGCCTATGGTATTACAGGCGAGAGCCAGAGAAAGGCTCCCGGCGTTTATGTAAATGGTGCTAAAATTGCCGCACTTGGGCTGCGTATTCGTAACGGTTGTTCTTATCATGGCTTAAGTTTCAACATAGCGATGGATTTGTCGCCATTCGCACGTATAAACCCTTGTGGATACGAGGGCTTGAGTGTGTCGCAGTTGAGTGAGCTAGTAACGCCGAGCCAAGCTCCTGAAACAATGATGGGAGACGCCGCGAAGAGATTAAGTAACGCTTTAATACACCGGCTCGCTTATACCAATATTGAGCATATACGCAACGCATTACCGATATTGAAAAGCTCGTAGAGGCTTCGAGTTATGCCAACGAGTCACATACACACATTAGTAAGTAAAGGTTAACAGAGAGATTATGTCCGACCAGCCAAGACGCAATGTATTAATCGAAGGCGAAAAACTCCGAGGCGCCGAGAAAGTCGCGCGCATCCCTGTCAAGGTGATCCCCACAGTCGATTTGCTTAAAAAACCCGACTGGATCCGAGTCAAAGTGCCTGCCTCCCCTAGAATTAATAGCATCAAGCAGAAACTGCGTGAGCATAAACTTGCCTCCGTCTGTGAGGAAGCGTCTTGCCCAAATTTGGGTGAATGCTTTAGTAATGGCACGGCCACGTTCATGATCATGGGCGAGATCTGTACTCGCCGTTGCCCTTTCTGTGATGTGGCCCATGGCAAGCCAAAGCCGTTGTACGAAGATGAGCCTCGAGAGTTAGCCGAAGCTATATCGGAGATGGGCTTGAACTATGTCGTCATCACCTCAGTTGACCGTGATGACTTGAAGGACAGTGGCGCACAACATTTCGCCAACTGCATTAGTGAAACTCGACGCTTGAATCCTAAAATACAGATTGAAGTATTGGTGCCTGATTTCCGTGGCCGTATGGAGATCGCCCTGGATATATTGGAAAAAACACCTCCACATGTGTTTAACCATAATCTTGAGACAGTCCCTCGCTTGTATCGAAAAGCGCGTCCTGGGGCGAACTATGAATGGTCTTTGGAGTTGCTGCGTCGTTATAAAGAGCGCGCGCCTGGTGTGATGAGCAAATCTGGATTGATGCTCGGTTTGGGTGAAAGCAAAGAAGAGGTCATGGAGGTTATGCGTGATCTTAAGGCTCACAACGTCGATATGGTCACTTTGGGGCAATACCTTCAGCCAAGTCGCAGCCATTTGGCCGTGAGCCGTTTTGTGCACCCAGATGAGTTCGAAGAACTGCGGGCCTATGGCGAAGAGTTAGGGTTTAAACATATAGCGAGTGGCCCTCTAGTGCGCTCCTCCTATCATGCCGATAAACAAGCGAAGGGCGAACTCGTATAAAATAGAACGAGTTATATTATTTAACGATGCAGTATTCGTGTTTTGCACAGCAAGACAGCAGTCAGGAGTAGAAATGATCGGAATCGGAAAATTAGTTCTTAAGTTATCAGGTCGGTTAAGCGCGGCTTTGCTGTTAATGGCCGCTGTTGCCGTTAATGCTCATGCCAACACGATTGTTCGTATTAGCACATCGATGGGGGATTTTTCTCTCGAACTATTTGATACTGCCACTCCTGTGACAGTGCAAAATTTTTTGAACTATGTGAATAGCGGCGCATTCAACGGATCCTACTTTCACCGTCTAGAGAAAGACTTTATTCTTCAAGGTGGTGGGTTTAAATGGGTAGAAGGAGTTGGTGGTGGAATTTCCATTCCAACGAACGCTCCAATCGTCAACGAGTTCGGTGTCTCTAATACCCGTGGAACCGTGGCGATGGCAAAAGTTGGTGGTGATCCCGATAGTGCAACATCGCAGTGGTTTGTGAATTTTGCAGATAACTCTGCCAATTTAGACGTTCAGAACGAAGGCTTTACAGTGTTTGGGCGAGTTCTAGGCGACGGCATGTTAGTGCTTGATAGAATTAATGAGGTGCCTGATTACTATTTAGGGACTTCTCATACGGATGTTCCGTTACGCGATTTCAACACCTCGCCAAGCCTGACAGTGAAGAATTTTATCACCATGAATGCTGAGGTTGTACAGCGTTATAGCTCCGCATTGAATGTGTTTGAGTATCAGTCAGGTATCTTGCAGGCGACTGTTGATGGTGGTGAGACACTTGGCACTTATAGCCTTAACCTATCTTTGCAAAATGATCTTCCTGGTATTGTGTTTAGATTGAATGGCGATAGCTTAGTTGACCTTGGTATTAAGCCAGACGACAGAGCGACTTTCTCTAGTGATGATAACCGCCTGCGTATTCCGGTATTGGAGTTGAACAATAATAACAATGTCAGTGTGATTACAAATGTTGTACTTGTCCTTACTGACGCGGCCAATTGGTTGTTCACGCTGGAATCCTACGACCAACAATAATAAAAAACGGAGCGTCAAATATGGCGGCAGCACGGGGAGAGTTTAGTTCACGGTTTGGTTTTTTGATGGCCGCCTCTGGTTCCGCTGTAGGGCTCGGTAATATTTGGGGCTTCCCAACTAATGCTGCCAGCAATGGCGGCGCTGCCTTTCTGTTCATTTATTTATTTCTCGCCTTCACTCTCGCTTACCCTGCCTTGATGGCCGAACTTATTATCGGCCGTCATACCCGCTCCAATGCGGTTGGAGCACTGCGCAAACTCGCACCGACCCCTAAAGTGGCTAAATTAGGCAGTGTCGTGGGTTTTGCCGGCATCTTAACAGTGACACTGATTTTGAGTTTTTATTCTATCGTTAGCGGTTGGATGCTTGCGTGGTTGTTAAATTCTTTGGCTAGAATCTTTGGCTTAGATGCCGTTTCTTCGTGGTTAACGACGGATGCTGAGTCACGCAATGCTATTTTCTCCGTAGTGTTTATGGCGCTGACGGTCATTGTTATCAGAGCTGGTGTTCGTGACGGTATCGAAAAGTGGGCCTCGCGTTTGATGCCCGCATTGATCGTGATATTAGTGTTGTTGATTGGCTATGTATTGACTCTCGATGGAGCGATGGATGGGTTGCGGGCCTATTTGGTACCCGACTTTAGCGTAGCCATGCAACCGGGTTTGATTATTAGTGCTTTAGGGCAGGCGTTTTTCTCCCTGTCCTTAGGGGTGGGCACTATGCTGATCTATGGCTCCTATCTTAGTAGCAAAGAGAACTTGCCTGTAGTGGGAAGTCTGGTGGCATTGTTAGATACTGGCATCGCATTTTTGGCAGGATTGTTAATATTACCTGCGATGTATGTCGCGCTTGCTAATGGTGTAGAGATTTTCAGTGCTGATGGTGCGTTAGTCGCTGGGCCCGGATTGATTGTCGCGGTACTGCCGGCGCTATTTGATACGATGGGGAGTGCTGGTGTATTTGTTGCGCTAGCATTCTTTGTGTTGATGACAATTGCGTCCCTCACGTCTTCTATTTCCATGCTGGAAGTGCCAGTAGCTTACGTCGTAGAGACTTATGATACGGGGCGGGGTAAGGCCACCTTGATGCTAGGGACCGGTATCGCACTCACTTGTTTGCTGATCGTTTATAATTTTTCTACGTTATTTGATCTGGTTGTTACAGTCACTACCGAATACAGCCAACCATTATTAGGTTTGTTCTTTACTGTTTTTGTTGGCTGGGTGTGGAAAAGAAATGGTGTATTAGAAGAGTTGCAAAAAGGTTATGCAGGAGCAGAGCATTCCTTCTTCTGGAAAATATGGCCTTGGTATATTCGCTTTGTTTGTCCAATAGCCATAGCCGCCGTCTATATTCAGCTAGTATTTTTCTAATCTAGAGCGCCTGCACAAAGCTGCAGAAACGATCGATCTCTTCCTCTGTGTTGTAGTAGTGTACAGAGGCTCGATTAAGATCATCGAGGTTACGCTGCACGAAATCGAGTTGATTGTTGCCTCGACGTGCGACGGAAGTGTTAGCGTGATGGGCACGTAAATGGGCTTGTAGTGCGTCTGCATTACATCCTTTTTTATTGAAGGTCACAATGCCGCTTAGATGATGGCCTTGATCGTACACTTGAACGTTGGGGATTTTGACTAAGCTGTCTCGTAGCTGTTGAGCGAGACTTTGCACACGCGTTTCGATGTTCTCCAACCCTAGTTGCAATGCATAATCTACTGCGACGCCCAGCCCAATTTTTCCCGCTACAAAACACTCGAAGCTTTCAAATTTTCGGGCATCTTCTCGAATTGCATAAGTGTCGCGTCCAGTCCACGTGGCAGAGTGCATATCGATCTCTGTTGGCTCTAACTGTGCAATGGCGCTTTGGCGTAGGTAAATGAAGCCTGTGCCTCTTGGCCCCCTAAGGTATTTGCGACCGGTTCCGGTAAGCATGTCGCAACCCAGAGTCTCGACATCTAACTGCATTTGTCCCGCTGATTGACAGGCATCAAGTAAATACAGAACATTGTGTTTGCGAGCCAGTTGACCGACTTCCTGCGCTGGGTGAATTGTCCCGCTTTGGCTTGGAACATGGGTCAGGGCTATGAGTTTTACCTTTGCATCGATTGCTTGTTCTAATAATTGCAGGTCAATAATGCCATTCTTTGTATTCGGAATGACCTTAATAGTGACGCCTTTGTGTTTGGCAAGGTGCAGAAATGCCATGTAGTTGCTTGCGTATTCAGATTGGCCGGTCAGTATGCTTTGCCCAGGTTCGAACGAAAGGGCGCTAAACAACTTGTTCCAAGCACTTGTCGCATTTTCCGCATAGGCGATCTCATTAGGGGAGCAGCCGAGCATTGTTGAAAAAGCGAAGTAGAAGTTCTCAATACCCGCTTGGGCCTCGGTGGCGGCTTCGTACCCTCCAATCTCTTGTTCGCGTTGGAGATGTGCCAACACCGCTGCGCTGACCGTGACTGGCGACAGAGCGGCCCCTGCATTGTTAAAGTGTATTAAGTGCTCGGTCGCGGGAGTCTCGTGACGGATTTTAGAAAGATTGAGGCTCATTGATACGTTCCATTAATTGATTGGTTCTTATGGCGCCAACGCTGACTTGATGAGCGGCTTGCCTAATATTAAGCGCTTGGGTACATTGCTGCACTACCTAGAGATTCCTACCGACGAAACAGTTTTGCTTTCGTCATTTTTACATTATCACTTAGCTCATGCGGAGAGAACACCATGTTGAAGGTTTATGGCGCAAGTACATTTAATGCCACAAAGGTCCTGTTTACGGCTGAAGAGATAGGGCTCGATTACGAATATGTTCACTTTGACTTCGCTAAGGGCGAGCATAAGAGTCCAGAGCATCTTGCGCGCTTTCCGCTAGGGAAAGTGCCTGCCGTAGAGCATAACGGTAATTATTTGTTCGAAAGTGCCTCTATTTGCCGATACTTATCCAATATATCGAATAAGAAGTTGTATTCGGAAGTGGCTGTCGAGGCGGCAAAGATTGATCAAATGATTGATTTCGTTAGTCATCATGCGGGACGTTGGTTGGCGGTGTATTTCTTTCAAGAAGTTGTGATGATGAAGTACTACGGTAAAGAGGCGGATGATAAGGCTATTGCTGAAGCCAAAGGCTTCCTAGATCAACAGCTACCATTTTTGGATAAAATACTTTCTGAGAATGAATTCTTATGTGGGAAGGCGATCACTTTGGCCGATACAGTGGCTCTGCCTTACTTTAACGCTTGTATGAGCACCTCTGTAACGTTAGATGCTTATCCGTCTATTCAACGTTGGGTGAGCGCTGGAGTTGAACGACCAGCCTTTAAGCGAGCGCTAGCTAAAATGCCTCAGTAAGATCGCAAGCGGTGCCGTATAAGTGCTTTCCCTAGGGATGTGATCGTAGGGGGAGCGCTTGTTAGGCTAAAACATGGAAGTAAACACTCTGCGCTGAAATGTCCTGCCTGATATGAAACCCCCCTTTGTATAGGTCAATTCCATCAAATATGGCCTTATGTTCTGGCTTTAGTGAATTATAGATAACTTCCTGAATAATCAAGATGTTGTAGTGCTGTAAGCCTTTGCTTGCGGCTTTTTCCTGAATGATTTTTGCGATGGAAGGATGCTTGCGTATCTCCTCATAACGATAAGCTTGTATTAACGCCTCGCCAAACAAATCGTATGACTTAATGCCACTGCTTTGGAAGGTCCCTTGCACGGAATTAAACGCCAAGCCCATAGCGCCCTTGATAGGTTCTGAATAGCCGAATCGAGACACCTCCTCATTGAACGCCTTAAACATAATCAAAGCAGTCGATATGGCATGATCCGCTAAGGAGTTAGGGTCATCAGCGAGAAACGGGTAGCCAATAGAGCTAATAAAACCATCCCCTGTCTCTTTGAGACGGAATGCGCGAGATCGCAACGGGTTGTGTTGGTAGCCCATCATGCAGATTTGAGAAAATGAGCGAAACACATCGAGAAAGAACGACTTGGTTCTTTCGTCTTTAATCTCACTGGAGTTCTGCACATCAAACACGTTGATGATGGCGCGGCCTTTTTCAACGGGCATGGTGTCTTCTAACTGATCGCCTGACTTAATCATCTCAAGCTGATGGGGATAAACGAGTTTTGAAAGCTGTTTATAGAGATGTTGGCGAGTGTCAGCATCGATAGACTTATAGTAGAAACGAGTTTGAATACGAGTAAAGAATAACCAGCTAAATATACTCCCTGCCAAAAAACCCTGAATAACTTGTACTAGATTGCTTGCTAGGTATTCACTATTGACCATGTAAATCAATGCGGTAAACGTAATTGTGAATAAGATATTGCGAACAAAGGTGACTTTAAAGCTGGTGTGATAGGAAAACGCTGTAACCATAAGAAGGCTGAAGTTGATTTGCCCAGAAAGGGCAAGAAACGTCAGTGACTGAGCCTCGAGTGTGCTCTCTGGTTGAAATACATATTTTAGCGTGGCACAAAACCCGAAGATTGTTGTGATACAGATTAAGTCTAAAACGGTTCGGGAATGCTTGTTGACGCCAGAAACTAGTAACGAGGATACAGGGAATAGGAAAATTAGCAGTATTGGCGGCGCATAAGTGAAGAGGGTGTTAAACGCAAACCCATTGTCATTCGATGACAAATTCAAATAAGTCAGTATGGAAGAGATTATAAGCAAGAGCCCCGCGGACTTGCCGGGCCAGCTAGTAAGGGCACGAGAGGCTTCGTCTCTCAGCTCATCTCTAAATTCCTTAACGTGTTCTTTGCAGTAAATCGAGTATTTATCGGAATTCATTATTCATACTAACTGTACTTAAGTGGCGTTTGACGGAGAAGTGCGCATTTAACCGTCAAATCTGTGGGGGATGGAGTATTTTTTGGCACCCAAGAGCGCAGAGATTATACAGTAATGCGGTTGAGCAGCAATTCTCTTGGCAATTCCTGTTTTCAATAAGCCTGCACTAGTTCACACTTCAAAACTTTATGTTCGACGGGTAAAGGAGGGATCTCTCAAAAAGATTTCTTAGTACTTTAGTTAAGAATATATCGGCAATTATTTTCCGCATTTATAAATTTAAAAGAAGAGTTTTATTATGATCATTTCAGTAGTGCTATATGTTTGCATCGTTTTGAGTTTGATTTGGGGGCGACTACGATTTTTCAAAATGACAGCAGGAACTCCAAAGTTAGGGGCGCTACTTTACGATGCGATGGTTGCCACTCAAATTATTACTACTTTGTTTTTAATGCTGACAACAAGCGGCAAAACATTGCCGCTTGTTGCGGCAAGTATTTTCCTCTACGCGTTATCACTTGCTGTTTTTTGGTGGGCAATTTTGACTGCAAAGACTCTCGACTTTGCATTCAGTAATGAAGTCGGAAGTATTGTTACAACAGGTCCGTTCAAAATTGTTCGTCATCCATTTTACACTTCTTATATGTTGGCTTGGTTTGCGAGTAGTTTCTTGTTTAACTCATTGTTGTTGTGGATTACACTGCTTTACTTAGTAGCCTTTTATTATCTTTCTGCGAAGAAAGAAGAGGGGGTTATTCTAAAAAGCGTGTACTCAAAAGAGTATGA
The DNA here is from genome assembly GCA_051252515.1 of Gammaproteobacteria bacterium. Lineage (GTDB taxonomy): Bacteria > Pseudomonadota > Gammaproteobacteria > Pseudomonadales > Pseudohongiellaceae > UBA5078. The sequence goes on along the minus strand of JBPOFS010000006.1, from coordinate 47,841 downwards.
AAACTATGTTCGGAATGTAGGAATGTTCCTACCCAGGATTAAAAATGGAAGCGATAAAATTCAGAACTCTGACGGCGGAAAGTGATATTGAAACCTATCTAAAAAAGTTTGAGAATTTTGTGGGTGTGAAATTGCCTTATGATTATTCCATGCGTAGTACGATTGTTGGGGCGTTTAAGAAAGATGAAATGATTGGCGGTTACATGCTTGTAACAAAACCGCAATTTAGAAGCCTCATGTTTGTGCCCGATGCTGTTAAGGAAGCGAATAAGTTTTTCAAGAATGATCAATATGAAATGATGGAAGTAAATGGGGTTTGGATCAGTGCCGCAGTGAAGTCTGCAAGTGAGCAATTGAAGATCTGGTCGCACCTTATTTGGGATATATTTTTAGCGCGTAAAAAATACGTTTTATTGATGGCCGATTTGCGTAATAGCAATATTCGCAATATTCACAGTTTAACCAATCCAGAGTTAATTTATGAAGGCGAGCCAATGTTGATGGCGGGTGCCAAGAGCCATTCAACGATTCGTGTGAGTTACACTACTCGATGGCAGATGCTTGTGAATATACCTAAGTACTACCTGGCTTATAGAGACCGTGCAAAGCGCTCTACCCAGCGTGCAAAAGGGCGAGCCTTTAACCGCACAATGCGTGAGGCGAAGCCTTAGCTCTTTATCTTGAGTGATAGTACGCGCGAGTATCGCCGCAGAGCCTCTTCTATGCGCTAGGTGGCAATATCTGTGAACTGGCAAAGGTTTTGCGTTAGTTTGCCCTAGGCGGGCTTGCGGAGCCTTGTGCATTGGGTCAGACTATCTGTCCAAGGTGCTAAACAGTGGTGCTGACATGAAAACACTAAGAGCTAGTTTGGGAGTATAGAGATTGGATCAAGATAAAATACGCAGTTTATTGGCTCAGTTGCAGAAAGAGCTCAATAGTGGGGAGAGCTTAGATAGCGAAACCCTAGAGTTGGTAAAGCAGCTCGATAAGGATGTTGATTCATTGATTGAGTCTTCAGAGAATAATAACGCCCCAGTAATGGATGATGCCATTGCATTAGAGGCAAGGTTTGCCGCAAATCATCCAGTGGCCGAGCGTCTCGTAAGAGAGCTGATCGACACACTGGGAAGAATTGGGATTTAAAACTCCTACTTTAGATCTCTAGCTTTTCGTAAAGTGCAGACTGGAGTGTTCATCGACTTGAATCGCCTTGTCGCGCGCCTCCTCTGCTGCTACGTACGCATCAGCTTCCTCTGCAGTACACACCTCATTCGCTACGGCCTCCGTGGCCAATACATGCAAATTGGCATTGGCTGGCAACGTGCCCGCGCGTACCGCACGTTTGATGCTGTCTCTGGTTACTTTGGTTGCCAATACCTTTTGGAAAGCATTCTCTATGATAAAGGCTGGATCATTCGCTTCCTGGCCAATGTACGTATAGCGAGTAATGCGATCGCGTACTTCGGTATTGGTCCACATTGATTGCACGATTTCATGATCGAGCTTGTCACTTGGGCGTCTGTAAGCGTCTCCCCAAGGGAACACGGTGCGCTTTAGGAGAGTAGCAATGACTCGGTTGTCCAAATTGGCAAAAAAATCATTAAAGGCTTTTTGGCACTCGTATAGTGATAGCTCTAGGTTCCAGCGTACGTAAGGGAGATCGCTAGGTGATTGCTCGTTGTGCTCATAGTATTTGAGTACAGTAGAGGCAAGGTATAACTGACTTAAAACGTCCCCTAATCGGGCTGAGAGTCTTTCTTTGCGCTTGAGTTCTCCGCCGAACATTAACATCGAGATGTCGGAAACTAGAGCAAGAGCTGAGCTCATTCGAGTTAATTGCTGATAGTATCCAGCGGTTTTACCTCGTATTGGGCGTGCTGCGATTTTTCCGCCGCTGACTCCCAGTGTCAGTGTGCGCACAAAATTGCTAATACCATAGCCAATGTGACGGAAGATTAGGCTATCGAATTCACGCAAGCCTTCTTGTTCGTCACTCATCTTAGCCGCAACCATTTCTCGGGCAATGAAGGGGTGGCAGCGAATCGCACCTTGACCAAATATCATAAGGTTGCGCGTAAGAATGTTCGCACCTTCAACTGTGATACCGACAGGCATGCTCATATAAGCATGGGCCAAGTAATTACTTGGCCCCATAATGAGTCCGCGACCAGCATGCACGTCCATAGCGTCTTGGATGATCATGCGTGACTTTTCTGTCATGTGGTACTTAGCAATCGCCGAAATAACGGCAGGTTTGATGTGATTGTCGACAGCACCGGCAGTCACAATGCGAGCGGCTTCTAGTTGATAGGTGTATCCGGCGATGCGCGCTAAGGCTTCTTCTACTCCTTCGAAATGACCGATCGCTAAGTTAAATTGTGTTCGTAACCTTGCGTAGGCCCCGGTCAATCGATAACTGAGTTTACCTGTGGCGGTACCTAGCGCGGGCAAGGAGATAGCACGACCCTCGGATAAACACTCAACGAGCATGCGCCAACCTTGGCCGGCCTGTTCTACTCCCCCAATAATCCACTCCAAAGGAATAAAAACGTTCTTGCCGCGGGTAGGGCCATTCATGAACGTCATGCCCATAGGGAAGTGTCGTGTCCCAATTTCAACGCCTGGGTGTTCTGTGGGGATTAGGGCGACAGTGATGCCGCGATCCTCTTCTTCGCTTAATAGGTGCTCGGGGTCGTACATTTTAAAGGCGAGCCCTAATACCGTGGCCACAGGCGCTAAGGTGATATAGCGTTTGTTCCAAGATACTGAGATGCCAATGCACTCTTTGCCTTCGAACTCGCCCTTGCAAACAATGCCCGTGTCGGTCATTGAACCCGCATCACTGCCAGCCTCTGGGCCAGTAAGGGCAAAGCAGGGGATATCTTGGCCCGAGGCTAAACGAGGCAAATAATGTTGTTGCTGAGCATCAGTGCCGTACTTCATAAGAAGCTCGGCAGGTCCTAAAGAGTTAGGCACCATGGCAGTAACCGCTGCACTGGCACTACGAGTAGCAATTTTGGTCACAATTGTAGAGTGTGCAAGAGCAGAAAAGCCGAGCCCTCCAAACGCTTTAGGGATGATCATGCCAAAGAATTTCTGATCTTTCAGGTACTGCCATGCCTCTGGCGTGAGGTCTTTGTCTTGGTGAACGATTTTCCAATCGTCGAGCATGGCGCAGAAGGTTTCTGTTTGCTCTTCAAGAAAGCTTTCTTCTTCTTCAGTTAACATGGGGAAGGGGATGTCGTGCCATTTCTTCCAGTCTGGCGCACCTTTGAATAGGTCTGCATCCCACCAAGTATCACCGGCTTCAAGCGCTTCTTGTTCGGTGTCACTCATGGGGGGAAGTACGCGTTTGAAGAACTTAAAGACTGGGCGTGATAATTTTTCTTTACGCAGATTGTCTTCAAAATAAAACAGTGCCGCTACAACAAGCGGAATCCATAGGAGCCAGGCAAAACCCCCAAACCATGTCATGCCAAAAAGAGCGATAGCTATGCCGCCAAGAATGGTTCCCATATGGGCGCGCCGGTAGGCTAGTACCCAGATTACAGCGATAATAATAAGTAATTGCAGCAATGTGGACATGAGTGGCTCCGTCAAAATGGCAGATGGTTAAATGGTTGGTTTATGCGGTTACGGCACTATAGAAATAGTAACGTAGAGTTCAACGCTTAAGATAGCACTGAGTGGGGAAGAATAGGGTGTCCGCTCATTCTTAGAATAAGTTGCGTGAACTCAATCCATGGGTCGGTTTTTACCAGGCCTTTCACGGCAAGATCAATCTGTCGGGCCGCGCGCAACAAGGCTTCAAGCTCGGAAAGTCGCAAGCGTTGTAGGGCGTTGGCTACCTCTTTTTGATGATTGGGACGGATCCCTTCGCTGCGCATCGCATCGCTGATATTGCTACCCTTTTCGCTGTGTTGGGCGACCGCGATAAGTCTACGTACTTCGCCATTAAAGCTTCCCAATAGCTGTAGAATTTCGGTGCCTTCACTGCGCAGACTGTTAAGCACTTTCACGCAACGTCTAGCATCGCCATTCAAGGCGGCGTCAATCAAGCTAAAAGTATTGTAGCGTGAGCTGTCAGCCACTAAAGTCATGATCTGTTTGCGATCGATAGAGACAGGTTTCTCTGGAGTGGCGCCTGTGAGAATGCGCAGCTTTTGAATCTCTTGATCGGCGGCTAATAAATTGCCCTCTACTCGTTCGGCGAGCATGGCGATGGCGTCACGATCTGCGTTTATCCCTTCGCGGTGCATGCGATCATGTATCCAGCGTGGCAGTTTGTCTGCATTGATCGGCCAAACAGTGATAAACACACCTGCGGCCTCCAAGCCCTTAAACCACTTAGTATTAAGTGCGGCGGGCTCAACTCGCGGGCTAACGAGTATAAGAATATTGTCGGGATTCGGGGATGCCAAATACTGTTTGAGTGCTGCTTTGCCTGCATCGTCTAGCTTCGCTGATTGAAGACGCAGCTCAATGATTTTTTTATCCGAGAACAACGACATACTGTTGCCGGATTGCAACAAGGATTGCCAATCGAATCCACGGTCAACAAAAACCAGTTCCCATTCGTTAAACCCTGCTTGCCTACAAGCGTTACGCAGTTGTGTCAGTGCTTCTTGAGCCAGTAAGGTTTCATCGCCTGCGAGCCAATAGAAGGCCGCGAGTTTTTTCTTCAGCTCAGTATTTAATTTGTCGGAACTAGTTCGCACAGACTTGTCTCTTGAATGAGGTTTAAGCGCCTTGAACGGCAGCGCGTAGTCGACGCATGACTTGTTCGACAAGTTCGCGCCGCATTTCTTCTTGCAGTATCTCTATCTCTTGAGTGCTGCCTGCAATATTCGCGGTGTCTTCGAAGTAACTACGTTCTACGTCTAGTGGTTCGTCTTCTAGTAATACAATGCCTCTCTGGCTTAATGAGATTCGAGTGCTTAATTGGAGGTTGTACTGTGCTGCCCGTGCGCGACCATTAACGGTGGTAGTGCGTGAGCTCAATTCTTCGTCACTTATCTGTAAAACATAATGGGCGCTGGATGCTGAGTCGACTATGCGTAATTGGGCATCGTTTAGTGCTGAGGTTAACGCCTGAGTTAGCGCGCTATTGTCTTGAGTCGATTGCACATAGACGGTGTCATTCGAAATGATTGCGCTGTTGGAGCCGCGTAATGCAAATCCACAACTAGACAGAATGAATGTCGCGAAAATCAGGGTGAAAATGCGCAAAGTGAGTTGCATGATTTTGGGCTCTATTTTTGTAGAAGTATTAATTTTCTGTTTCTGCTTGTGTAGGGGCAATCGCCTGAACTCTTAATAATCGAATCTGTCGGCTGTCTGCGTTGAGCACTGTGAATTCGAAGTTGCCTATTTCAGCTTTTTCGTCACGCTCTGGAATATGATTGAGGTGCTGAAGTACTAGTCCGCCAATAGTGTCGACTTCGTGATCTTTAAAATCACTGGCAAAGTGTTCATTAAAATCGGCGATAGGAGTTAATGCTTTGACGATAAACGTTTTGCTATCAACTCTTTTGATATAGCTCTCATCATCGACATCGTACTCATCGTCAATTTCGCCAACAATTTGTTCTAAGACATCTTCGATGGTGACGACACCGCAAGGACTGCCGTATTCATCAATGACGACAGCCATGTGATTTCTGTTCTCTCGGAACTCGTTTAAAAGTACGTTCAATCTTTTGCTTTCTGGGACGAGCGTTGCTGGTCTTACGATTTTTATAAGGTCGAAGTTGTCGCTGTTCTCTTGAGCGGCAAAACGTAGTAAATCTTTTGCTAACAAAATCCCTATGATCGAATCGGAGTTTTCAGCTAACACCGGGAAGCGAGAGTGAGAAACAGTAATTACAATGTCTAGGACTTCTGCCAATGTGTTGGTGGCAGATACGGTAATGACTTGCGGGCGAGGAATCATAATCTCACGCACCTGCATTTTTGAAACTTGCAAAGCCCCTTCAATAATAGACAGCGCATCGAAGTCGAGTACATTGTCTTGCTCGGCATTTCGAAGCAATTCCAATAGGCTCTTAGTATCGGTAGGTTCGTCTGAGAATATCTGAGCAATTTTATCGATCCATGACCTAGGTCTTGGATCGATATTCGCTTGTTCTTCAGTCATTTTTTAAAGGTGCTCCTGCTATCACTGTATTGCGGTGTTTGAGTCCAAAAGACTTCAAGCCGCGCCTTGCTCAATTAAATAAGGGTCTGGAAAACCAAGCTCTGCGAGGATTTCGCGTTCAAAGGTTTCCATTTTTTCGGCGTCTAAATCTTGTATATGATCGTATCCATGCAAGTGCAATAGGCCATGAACGACCATGTGCGCCCAATGTGCCTGTGTCGGCTTATTTTGCTCTGTCGCTTCACGCTCTACCACAGGAGCACAAATGGCCAAATCTCCCACTGGAATTTCATCTAAATCCGCCAGAATTATTGCAGGGATTTCGCACGCAAATGAAAGTACATTGGTAGCGTAATCTTTTTGACGATAGGTGCTGTTAAGCGATGCAGACTCTTCTTCGTCAACAATCCGTATCCCGACGACTACTTCCTTGTTGGGAAAGGCTTTTGGTAGATGCGCCAAGGTGGTCTCTATCCATTCAATGAACATGGCCTCAGCAGGCGTGTGCGTAAACTGTGGACAGCTATTGTCGAAATCAAGCATCGCGCTCATGCCCTTGGTCTTGATTTGCGTCATGCCCTACTAGTGGGCTGACGTTCTTCTGATCGTATAGATCATAGGCTTCAACAATTCGTTGAACCAAGTTGTGACGCACGACATCCTTAGAGTCGAACCAAGTGAAGCCAATGCCGTCTAGGTCTTTGAGTACTTGAGTGACATGCACTAAACCTGAGCGTGTACCTTTTGGAAGGTCGATTTGTGTTACGTCGCCAGTGATTACCGCCGTGGAGCCAAAGCCCAAGCGTGTCAAAAACATTTTCATTTGAGTGGTGGTCGTATTCTGGCTTTCATCGAGAATGATAAAAGAGTTATTCAGCGTTCGGCCGCGCATATAGGCCAATGGTGCTATTTCAATTACATTCTTTTCGATCAATCGCCCGACACGCTCTACTCCGAGCATCTCGTAGAGTGCGTCGTAAAGTGGTCGCAAATAGGGATCGACTTTCTGCGTCAAATCTCCAGGGAGAAACCCGAGTTTCTCGCCGGCTTCTACGGCGGGGCGCACTAATACGATTCTTTGGACTTCGTCGCGCACGAGGGCTTCGACGGCGGCAGCCACTGCAAGATAGGTTTTACCTGTGCCGGCAGGGCCTATACCGAAGTTGATGTCGAAACGATAAATCGAACTGACATAGTCAAATTGATGCTCGCCTCGAGGCTTAATCGAAAGATTGGGTGTTTTAAGGATCAACGACTTCTCAGCATTATAAGGTGTCTTAGTGCTGCTGTTGGCGGATCGTCCGAGCTCTTTCAAGACAAGGTGTACTTTGTCCGGAGTCAATAACTGCTTGTCAGCGGTAGCTTCGTACAATGCGTTCAGTACGTGATTGCCATACTCAACGGCTTGTTTGGAGCCACTAAGTTTGAATTCATTGCCACGGTTCTGAATCTTGAGTGCGAGAGACTTCTCAATTTGCTTGAGATGTTCATTGAGATTGCCGCAAAGATTGGACAGTCGGTGCGTATTGTCAGGCTCGAGTACAAGCCTTTGGGTATATTTTGGGGTTGTCATTAAGACAGCTTTTGAGCCTCCTAGTAATTAGTGCTTGTCGTTAGTATACCAATCTATCGTTATATGTAAGGTGTTTTGAACCCCTTATAAAGCATATTAGATGCGGCTGCCCATTAGAGAGTTTACATAGGCATCAACGACTTTGACTGTCGTAAATTGCCCGATCAAGCTGGCATCGTCGCAGCGGAAATTAATCACTCGATTATTCTCCGTACGGCCCTGTAAGGCGCCTGGGTCCTTCTTGGATACACCATTGACCAAGATGCGTTGCTCGCTGCCAACCATGGCTTCGCTGATGTTCCGTGCTTGTAGGCTGATCTGCGCCTGCAAGACAGCAAGGCGATGCTTTTTCTCTTGCTCTGAAGTGAGGTCCTTGAGGTCCGCCGCCGGTGTGCCGGGGCGAGCGCTGTAAATAAAGCTAAACGAATTGTCGTAACCTATTTCAGTGATCAAATTCATTGTGTCTTCAAAGTCTTTTTGCGTCTCCCCAGGGAAGCCAATAATGAAATCCGACGACAAGCTGATATTAGGGCGAATGGCTTTGATCTTACGAATAGTAGATTTGTATTCAAGAACGGTATGGCCACGCTTCATGGCGGCAAGGATACGGTCAGAGCCACTTTGCACAGGGAGGTGCAAATGGTCGACAAGTTCGGGAATATGACGATAAACCTCTATCAAACTGCTGGAAAACTCATTGGGGTGAGAGGTGGTAAAGCGCACACGATCAATGCCGTCAATAGCGGCGATGTATTGGATCAGCGTCGCGAAATCGATGATGTTGTCGTCGAAACTGAGCCCACGATAAGCGTTAACGTTTTGACCCAATAGATTGATTTCTCGAACCCCTTGCTCGGCGAGATGCGCCGCTTCAGCGATGATGTCATCTAATGGGCGGCTGACTTCCTCTCCTCGGGTATAAGGTACAACACAGAAAGAGCAGTACTTACTACACCCTTCCATAACCGTCAGAAAGGCTTCGCAACCCTCCGCTTTAGGCTCTGGCAAGCGGTCAAATTTTTCGATTTCAGGAAAACTGATGTCAACCAAGGTCTTGCGACCAGTGGCGTCGTCTAACATTTGTGGCAATTTATGGAGCGTTTGCGGACCAAAGACCACGTCTACATAGGGGGCACGTTTGCCAATAGCGGCCCCTTCTTGGCTAGCGACACAGCCGCCCACCGCGATTTGCAGCTTCGGGTTCGCTTTCTTCAATGAGCGCCATCGCCCTAGTTGATGAAAGACTTTTTCCTGTGCTTTTTCGCGAATGGAGCAGGTATTGAGCAACAATAGGTCAGCCTGCTCTGGGCTATCGACCAATTCAGCGCCTTGCGTGTCACGTAGAAGGTCGAGCATGCGCGAAGAGTCATACTCATTCATCTGGCAGCCGTGCGTCTTAATGAACACCTTCTTGACGGGCGCGGCAGGGGTTGCCGAACTTTTTTGAGGGCTATCCACAGTGTTGGTGGCGAGTGTTCCAGAATCTGGCGTATTAGTCATGGTCATAGTCAATACTGTTGTACTAGTGCCGTTTGGCAATTGATGGGGCTAAAAATTAGAGGGCGGATTGTAGCAGTATTGTGCGGTGCAAAGAACCAGCCAAGGAAATCTGTAATAAACGTGGGTGAGACTTGGGCAATTGCGCTAAACTGCGCCGCTGCCCAGCAAGTATTTCGGTTGTACTCTTGAATTTCATTTTAGTGCCCAGATATTGCGAAGCGTTCACATCTAAGTGTAAGAGTATAAATGCATGGCCACACCCTCAGAAATCTATCGAGTGACCTTTCTGAATAAAGGAAAAGTCTACGAAGTGTATGCAAAACAGGTTTATCAAAGCGAGCTTTATGGTTTTATAGAGGTTGAAGATTATATCTTCGATGAGCGCAGTCAAGTAGTGGTAGACCCAAGTGAAGAGAAGCTTAAAGCGGAATTTCTTGGTGTTAAGCGTAGCTTTATCCCTATACAAGCCATTATACGTATCGATGAAGTAGAAAAGGGCGGGATCAGCAAGATCTCAAGCGGTGACAATATCACTGCCTTTCCAGCCCCGTTTCTGGCTCCTCGGAGCCCGGATACTCAAAAATCGGAATAAAGCTGAAATTTGGGCAATGCGAAACACATTGCCCAAAACCTCATTAAATCCCTAAAGCATTTTCTATGCTGGCCAATTCCACACAAAGAACAAATACCTGCATCGCGGCCTCAATCTCTTTAACACTAGGGAAAGAGGGGGCTAGGCGAATATTGGTGTCATTGAGGTCTTTACGGTAGGGGTATGTTGACCCTGCAGGCGTTAGTTTAACCCCTGCAGCTGCGGTCAGCCTTACGACTCTATCTGCAAGCCCTGCTTGGGTATCAAACAAGATGAAGTATCCACCTTGAGGTTTGGTCCAAGTCCCCAGTGTTTTCCCTGCGACAGTCTTACCGCTAAGCCCTTTTTCTAATGCATTGAGCACACAATCAAATTTTGGCTGAAGAATTTGACGGTGTTTTTGCATTAGCGCGCGCAACGTCGGCATGTCTTTGAGAAAGCGCATGTGACGTAGCTGGTTGATCTTGTCAGGGCCAATGGTGGAAATGCCTAATTGCTTGGCAAACTCATTGAGATTGGCCTCAGAGCTGGCGATAAACGAAATGCCTGCACCAGCATGGGTGATTTTCGAGGTTGAGCCAATGACGACGACATTGTCTAGAGTGCCAGCGGCCTCACTCAGCGCAAGGATGTTGGCTAGTTCGGGGGGATTGTCGACTAAATGATGCTCAGCATAGGCGTTGTCCCACATGATGCGGAAGTTAGCGCCAGCAATCTTGCCAAGTTGAGCCATGCGCGCGACAACAGCGTCGGAGTAAACAATGCCATCAGGATTGGAGTATTTAGGGACGCACCAGATGCCTTTGATCAAAGGATCTGCCTTCACTAGTGCTTCGACCTGATCCATGTCCGGGCCTTCAGAGGTCATGGCCACTGGAATCATATCGATGTTGAGCGTTTCGCAGACCGCAAAATGACGATCATAGCCTGGAGCAGGGCACAGGAATTTCACTTGGCCGCTGGCACGGGCAGCCTCCATGAGCCACGAGGAGTCTGCTCCTCGAACACCGTGATAGAGCGCGTTGGTCACTGTTTGATACATCAATTGCAGGCTGCTATTGCCGCCAACCATTACGCGTGCGACTGTGGTGCTTAAATAATCAGCTGCAAATTGACGAGCTTCAGGGATACCCATGATGCCGCCGTAATTACGGCTGTCACTACCGTCTTCACACAGGTAGTTGTTGTCCAGTATTCCGTCCAAAGCATCACTTAATGCCAATTGTTCGGTGCTTGGCTTGCCGCGAGTCAGATCTAAGTTAAGCTTTTGCTCACTAATCTGTTGATACTGTTGTCGTAACTCTTGGTGTCGTGCTTGCAGTTGCTGATCGTTCAAGAAGAACTCCTTGATGATAAGAGTGGTTGATAAGTGTCGTCGCCGATATCGTATCCGCAAACGATCGAAGGTATTTTACAGTATACTGCGCCCAAACTCGATTAGGACTATCCAATTTCCATGCCCAATGAAAATGACATGTTTGATGATGAGCTAGACGAAGATGCGCTGTGCAATGGCAACACTATGCCAGCGGAGTCTGAGGATGCCGCCGCGGAGAAAGAGCCGCCAAGCACTCTTGTTCATCCGTATCAACGACTTAGCCCAGATCGAGTGCTAGAGGCGATGGAAAGTGTTGGGGTGCAAACCGACGCGCGAATATTGGCACTCAATAGCTACGAAAATCGCGTTTATCAAGTAGGCGTGGAAGACAGCGCTCCACTCATCGTGAAGTTTTATCGACCTGCACGATGGACGCGTGAGCAAATATTAGAGGAGCATCGATTCGCGCAAGAATTGGCTGACCTAGAGATTCCTGTAGTGCCGCCATTGCGCGTAAATGGAACCGACACGCTTTATGAGTTTGATGATTTCTCTTTCTCCATTTTCGAGCGCTTGGCCGGTCGCGCGCCCGAATTAGATAATCTTGATAATCTACTGGTAATGGGGCGTTTTATAGGGCGAGTCCATGCCGTAGGTAGTACTCAGAAGTTTCAGCATCGCGTAAATCTGAGTATTGATACTTTGGCGATTCAGGGGCGAGAGTATCTGTTACGCAATGATTTCTTGCCCGAAAGCTTAGCCGTCGCCTACGAGACTTTGTCCCAAGACTTAATTGATAAGCTCGTGGTTATTTTTGATCGCAATAAAGATGTCGCCAATATTCGCATTCACGGAGATTGCCATCCGGGCAATGTGCTGTGGCGCGATGATGTTCCCAATTTTGTCGATTTTGACGACACGGTGATGGGGCCGGCCATTCAAGATATTTGGATGATGTTGTCGGGAGATCGATTGCAGAAGCAAGGGCAGCTAGCAGAAATCGTAGATGGTTATAATGAGTTTTACGATTTTAACCCCAAAGAATTAGATCTAATAGAGGCGCTGCGGACACTTCGTATTATGCACTACAGTGCGTGGCTTGCGAGGCGTTGGGAGGATCCTGCGTTTCCTAAGAGTTTCCCTTGGTTTAATACTCAGCGCTATTGGGCTGAACATATTCTAGAGTTACGTGAACAGTTGGCGGTTCTAGATGAACCGCCTCTGCGTTTGTTCTAGCCTGCCTATACGGCTGTTATTCTGCTAACAATTGAGTAATGGCCGCTTCAATGACTTCAATATCATTGCCTCTAAATCCCATATGGACCATTCGCACAATCCCTTCTTTATCGATTAAGAAGGAGGTCGGCATGCCGGTGACTTCAAAGCGGTTTAACACGGTATTGTCGGTATCTGCTGCGATCAAAAAATCTAACGGGGTGTCCAGCAAGAAGTCCTGGCCATCCTCAATTGGATCGTCCACATTGATTGCTATTACTTCGAAATCCTGGTCTTGATCTTGGTATTTGTTGTACAGCTCATTGATGAGAGGCATGGAGCGAAGGCACGGCGCGCACCATGAAGCCCAAAAATCCACATAAACGGTTTTTCCACGCAGATCCTCTAGGCTGATGGCTGGATTGCCTTCAGCAATATCTGGCAATGTAAACATTGGTGCCAGATCACCTTCTTCGATGGCAAAAGCGCTATGCGCGGTTATAGTCAATAAAATAGATAGTGCACAGAGTGTTTTGAACATCTTTAAAACCCTAATTTACTTGTGTTGCCAACGAGACCGCGATCTACACCGGATTTATTGCAGACAGGGTCGAATAATTTTCAACAAGGTCTTGCCAGCGCTTTCTTTGCACTTTTAATTTGAACTTGGCCTCTCTATAGCTGTCTCTCAGCTCGATACGCTCCCAGTGTGTCCATTTCTCATGTAATTCGGATGACTTGGCTTCATACCAGGACTGCTGATGTTGACCCCAGAGTTGCAAGGTGGTTTTCAATTGTTGGTATTCAGACTCCAAGCGCTGCAACCATTTATCGGAGTTTTTTAGGTTCGAATAATTCTCAGTTGCCTGTCGATATTGCATTTCTAAACGAGCGCTTTCGATTGCGATGGGGGAGCAACGTTTCAAATCAGATGTTAGCCCAACGTAGGAGCAAGCGCTGATGAACCATTTAGTGGGGTCGTAGTGCCACCAATGGATGCCGTTACGATAATCCCATTGAAACGTATGATGGTAATTATGGTAACCCTCACCGTAAGTGATCAAAGCGATAAATGGATTATCTCTAGCTGAGCTTGCCGCACTGAACGTTTGCTTGCCCCACATATGGGCCAGAGAGTTAATGAGCCACGTGACATGCTGGCTAAGCACAAGGCGCAGCAGGCCGCCAAGTAATAGGCCGCCAATAATATCGCCACCGATGAGCCCTAATAGAGCCGGTAAGCCTATATTCGTTAGCAATACTAGCGCGAGATAGTGTTTGTGCTGCCAGACAACAATCGGGTCACGCTGTAAATCCTTCACGTTCGAAAAATCTACTTTGCCACTTTCATAGTCTCGTAGAATCCAGCCCATGTGGGAGTACCAAAAACCGCGTCCTGCCGAGTACGGGTCTTTGTCGTTGTTGTCCACGTGTGCGTGGTGTCGGCGGTGGTCTGAGGCCCAGTGCAAAATATCGTTTTGCAGGGCACAGGCGCCGCCTATGGCAAGAATGAAGCGAACGACTGGATGTGCTTTATAGGTTTTATGTGACCACAGGCGATGGTAACCGGCGGTAATAGACATACCACAGAAACCCATGAGTACAATGAAGACACCCCATTCGTAAGCGCCATATCCGTGTGTTAGACCGTAATAGGGGACAAGCGTAACGGCAAACAGTGGCGTAAGGGTGAAGAGTATGGTGTTAGTCCAGTTTATAGGAGCTTTCGGCATAAAATGCTCTCTTGGTAATCAGTGGTCAATGTTAAGATATCAAAAGTTTGACAACGCAAATCGAGAAATTATTACACGATTGTGCAAGTCTGCCAAAGTTCGCGATGCCCTATCGAGTAAGAATCGCCTTAAATTACCACCATTTTGCCCCTTAGTAGGGGCCGTAATAGAGAAAAGACAATAATGAGTGAAGATGTCGTCAAAGCCCAATTAATCGACTTGCAAACGCAGTTTGCGTTTCAAGAAGACATGTTGAGTGAGCTCAACAGCGTTGTTATTCGTCAGCAATCTCAGATTGATGCGCTAGAGCGCGAGCTCGTGATGCATCGCGATAAAATTAGTCACGTGCTTGAAAACCTGCCTGATAAGGGGGGCGCTGATGGTGGAAGTGATGAGCGGCCGCCACACTACTAAATAGTATTGTGGCGACGGGGAAGAGTTACAATGGGCAACCCTATTTTGCGGCTGCTACATCCTCGGCTTGTAGGCCTTTATCTCCTTCGCTGATCGCAAACTCCACGCGTTGACCGTCATGAAGAACGCGGTGTCCTTCACCACGTATAGAGCGGAAATGGACAAAGATATCATCGCCGCTGTCTCGCGTGATAAAACCAAAGCCCTTGCTAGCATTGAACCATTTAACATTGCCGCTTTCTCGTTGCGAGTTGTTGAATGAGCTTCGATTGTCATCAGCGATCGCTTTTGCGCGAGTTTTGCTACTAGTGTTTGCCGCCATAGCAGAGGCAAGGCTGATCAGAAAAGTGGCGATGAGTATTTGAATAGAAGTGAATTGAAGATCGATCATTAGGACTGGCAGTCCGATAATCAAAGTGGCGATGATAGCGATGGTTAAAGATTTATTGATATAAGACATGAGACTCTCTTAATTGCTTATAATTATTATTGACGGGCTAATTGCCCACGAAACCAATGGGCTGTCTAGCACACCCTAATTCTAACGAGCTTTAGACAGAAGTCAAAGCCACGCGTGTTTAGTATTCAAAACGGCTACTATAAAGTTGTTTTCGCCCCTCCTTTTTTGTGATTAAGCCTCTATTCAGCTAGCCGATGCCAGTATGGCGCCATGGTTAGGAATGCCTCCTTGAGGATCCCGATCTAAGCATTCGTTTTCGCCAAAATGGCGTGACTTATACATACTGAGGTCGATGACTTATGAAGAAGTTCCCTAGAAATACAAAATTTACTGTTAGCAAGGCTGTTTGTGCAGCAATTGCTTTGACGTTAACGGCACCTGCTTTAGCCCAATCGCACTACGAATATGCGCAGGTAATTGAGTCGCGCCCCGTGTATCGAACGGTGGAGGTCTCAACGCCACGAGAGGAGTGTTGGAATGAAGAGGTTGCTTATCGCGATCGCAATCGCTCCAATAGCCGAACACCTGCAATATTGGGTACGATCATAGGTGGAGCATTAGGCAATGCCGTAGGGCATGGCAAGTCGAATAGACGGGTAGGCACCGTCGTTGGCGCAGTGTTGGGACACTCTATCGGACGTGATATAGTCGCCAACAATCACGATGATCGTTCTGTGCGTTATGAAAGCGTTCGACAGTGTGAAACCGTATATGATCACCATGAGGAAGAGCGCCTCATCGGGTACCAAGTGCAGTATCTTTATAATAATGAAGAGTACTCTGTCCGTATGGACGAAGATCCTGGTGACCGATTGCGCGTAAAGGTCAATATACAGCCTGTATTTTAAATTGCATGTCGGTTGATTTGATATGCAGGCTGTACTCCATCACGTTTTTTGAAAGGGGTTCAAGTTGAAGTCAAATACACTGACAAGCCAATTAGGAATGCTGGCAGTCATTCTTGTGATTGCGCTCGGATTATCGAATGTCGATTCGGTTTCTGCGCAATCTCTGACTTTGGCGCAAGCAGACGGGCAAAATGTCGAAGCCGCCGCTATCTCTCAGCGTCGCGCACTTGAGTTAGTGCGAGCCCGTTTTCCTGGCAATGTGGTGAGTATCAACCAAGTGCGGCAAAGCGGCAGGCTACAATACCGAGTGCGTATGGATGATGAGGGGAATATCTACACGGTATACGTCAATGCGCAAACCGGTGCGATAACTAGGGAACAGTAACGATGCGATTGTTAGTGGTGGAAGATCAAAGCTTGTTACGACAAACCTTAGTCCAAGGGCTTACTCAAAATGGTTATATCGTAGATGATGCCGCAGATGGAAAAGCGGGTCTTTATTACGCCACTGAGTTTGACTACGACGCGGCCATTATCGATTTGGGATTGCCGTTGATTGATGGTATTTCATTGATTAAACAGATTCGTGGTTTAGAGAAAAAATTCCCAATTTTAATACTTACAGCACGTGGAGATTGGCAAGATAAAGTAGAAGGCCTTGATGCAGGGGCTGATGACTACGTTGTGAAGCCGTTTCAAATTGAAGAAATCTTTGCCCGTTTAAATGCATTGCTTCGACGCGCCGCCGGCTTTGCAAAGTCCTCTATAGTCTTTGGTCCTATAGTGCTAGATATCAGTACAAAGCGCGTTAGCCTTAATGGCAGTGGGCTCGACCTCACGGCTTATGAGTACAAGTTATTAGAATATTTAATGCTGCACCCTGATCAAGTCATATCAAAAACAGAACTCACTGAACATTTGTACGCTCAAGATTACGATCGTGATAGCAATGTTTTGGAAGTATTTGTACGCCGTTTACGACAAAAACTTGACCCCAATGACACCCTTAAGCCTATCGAAACTATTCGGGGTCAGGGTTACCGCTTTCGCGCTGATCAATGAATTGCCATGAGCGCTGATACAGTCCCCGCGCCATACTCCCTTCAAACTCGCCTGCTAGTGGCGATGAGTGTTCTGTTAACGATCTTTCTTAGCCTCACTGGCATTGTGCTCGATCGCGCATTTCGCAGCAGTATCGAAGCGGGTGTGGCGGAGCAACTGCAGGCGCAAATTTATGTGCTGTTGTCCGCCGTAGAGGAAGACAACGGTGAATTTTATTTCCTGCAAGATTTAAGAGAGCCTCGCTTTACACAGCTTAACTCTGGTCTTTATGGGCTTGTCAGCAACCCCAGTGTGGGCGAGGTACTGCATACTCCATCGGCCATTGAGATTGACTACGCCAATTTTTCGCAATTATGGAGTGACATTAGTCGTGGTGAATTTTACTTTGCAAGAGCCAATGCAGCGGATGGTAACGAGTATTTCGTCGCGGCCTATGGCGTGGTCTGGGAAAACGGCGCAGCCCCCTATGACTTTGTCGTAGTCGAATCCACTGGAACCTATTTGGCTGAAGTGAATAACTTTCGTCGGAGTTTGTGGTCGTGGCTTGGTGGTGTGGCTGTATTGCTATTAGTGTTACAGGTGATGTTGATGCGGTGGGGGTTGTCTCCCTTGCGTCGTTTGGCTGTGGATTTGAAGCTCATTGAAAGTGGCGACAGTGAGCAGTTAGAAGAGGGTTATCCTAAAGAGTTGCAAGCCGTAACGCAGAATCTCAATTTGTTGATACAAAGCGAGCGCAAACAAATGTCCCGTTACCGAGAGACTTTAGGGGATTTGGCTCATAGTCTAAAAACGCCATTAGCTGTTGTTGCTGGCACGATGCAAAGCTTATCAAGAGGGCTTGTGACGTCGAGTGATAATGAAGCCGAAACCCAAATAAAAACGGTTAATGAACAGCTAGAGCGAATGAATCAGATCGTCGGTTATCAATTGCAGCGTGCAGTAAAAAGTAACGGCAGTTCTAGTCTAGCGCGTCGCGTTAGTGTGTCAGAAAGTGTTGATAAAATAGTAAGGGCGCTAGAGAAAGTTTATGCCAGCAAAGCGATGCGGGTGAGTAAGAGCGTCGATGTAGGCTTGTACTTTCTAGGCGATGAGCGGGATTTGATGGAGGTATTAGGCAATGTTTTTGATAATGCTTTTAAGTACGGTCACAGTGCTGTGTCTATCACCGCACAACTGCGCACAGAACCGCTTCGGCAATTGAATATTGTGGTTGAAGACAATGGTCCAGGGATTCCTGACCAACACCAAGAGTTTGTTTTGCAGCGTGGCGCTCGAGTCGACACTTTAGCGGTGGGGCAGGGCATTGGCTTGGCAGTGGTGGCCGACATTATGACCAGCTATGGAGGTCAAATTAATGTCGGCGCGAGCGAGTCGGGCGGCGCGAGAGTTGAGTTAGTCTTTAATAATTTTCATCATACAACTTCGTCTCTAAACACGACGCCTCATTAAAGTAACCAAGCGGCTAAGCAGGAACAAACTGTCATGACAAATAGGAACCACTTGATGGTGCTTTGTTTGGCGTGAACTGCAAACTTAACCGTTAACGAAGCCCCTATCATTGTGCCTACGCCGAGAATGAGCCCTGGTATCCAGCGGACTTGATCGAAATAAATGAAAATGCACAAGGCGAGTAAAGTGAAGCCTAGTGAGCAGACCATTTTTAGTGCATTCGCACGCACTAAGTCATAGCGTAATCCGCCAGCTAATGCAGCTAACAGAATAAAGCCGACACCTGCCTGAACAAATCCTCCATAGATCCCCGCTAGAAACAACGCCCACCAAGCTCCTCTATTACCATTGACACTTTTTATGGGAGTGCCATCTGGTGGAGCGATGAAGCCGGGGCGCACCAGGATAACGAGTGACATTGTGATGATGGTGATTAGCAATATTGGTTTTAGTGCGACAGCCGGCATTAATGCAGCAGCAAAGGCCCCGATAATGCCGCCCAACAAACTGGGGACAAGAATAGGCATGATGGCGGGCACATCAAGGCGATCATATTTTTTAAACCCACGAACACCCACTATGCACTGTAGAGCGACGGCTACACGGTTGGTGCCATTGGCTACATCGGCGGGCAGACCAAGCATCATAAGAACTGGAAGCGTGAGGTTGGATCCGCCGCCAGCGATGGTATTAATTCCACCAGCGAGTACTCCTACCGCTGCAAGGACAAAGAGTAGGGGGATGTTGTAATCCATAGGTACGGCGGCTCAAATAGTAGGAGGAAGCGTGAAAGGCGTCACAGTGTAGCAAAACAATAGGCTGTGATCTGCTAAAGTTGTAGATACATCACATACTTGACGCGCACGAACCTCTATCTTGATGATGTCCTAAAAGGGGTGGCTCTTGCTGGGGTATTGTTTATCTGCAATAGTGCCAAATGCCTACCCAAGAGGGTGAAACGTACTGTGAAATTGGTGATGAATATTAAGGGAATCAAGGGTTTTACTATCATTGAGCTGATGCTTGTCGTCAGTGTGATTGGCATTTTGATAGCGGTTGGTCTGCCTAGTCTGCAAGATACTGTCAGCCGAATTTCTACGAACACTCAAGCAAAAACTCTTGTTTCTAGCCTAAGCTTTGCGCGTAGTGAGGCGATAAAGCGAGGCAGTGTAGTGTCAATATGTGCCAGTTCCGACGGCACGGACTGTGCCGCTGACGCCTGGGGCGACGGCTGGGCGGTGTTTATTGATAATAACGGCGATGCCGATGGGGCGGCAGGTTCTATTGATGTCGGGGATCAAATACTAAGGGTCTATCAAGGGCTCGGTTCCAACTCTTTAGTCTTTGACGCGGATATCCAGCAGTTCGACCCAAGAGGTTTCGGGACCAACGCAGGGGTAAGAACGTTTCTGCTTTGCCCTGAGGACGATAATGCGGCTAACGCTCAATCTGTGGAAATCTCTTTAACAGGAAGAGGCCGTCGAATTCACGAAGGTTTGGACTGCTCATGAACACTAAAGGGGCTGTGTCTCCTAATAAACCTCATACGAACCGCAATGCTCAAGGCGGCGCAACGTTAATCGAAGTTTTGATTTCGTTGCTGATATTAGCGATCGGTTTGCTGGGCATGTCGGGTTTGCAAACAGTGGGTTTGAGAAATACTCAAAGTGCTTATCTGCGAACACAAGCCAGTATTGCTAGCAATGACATTGTGGAACGAGTGCGCGCCAACCTTCAAGGGGTTGAGGCGGCTAGTTACAATAACAATGCTGGAGCGGTGACGGCCGCATGCAATACGCTAGTGGGATGTAGTTTCGCTGAATTAGCCGCGAACGACGTGGCCGAATGGAACGCTAATCTTGCCGCGGATTTTCCTGTAGGCACAGGGACAGTTTGCTCCGATTCAACCCCCGAAGATGGAACTTCTGCGGCCCCTGCTTGTGATGGGCTTGGGACGATGTATGCCGTCAAAATTTGGTGGGATGAAGATAGAGATGGAGTCGCAGAGAAGCGTTTCTCCTTAAGTTTTCAACCTTAATTGATGCCCGTAATAGAGCTTAATGTATGAGAAGTAATCGACATCGAATCAGCAGGCCGTTGTTCATCACTAAGGTGAAGGGCTATAGCATGATTGAATTGCTGATCGCTATGGTCATGGGGCTCGCATTGACAGCGGGCGTCATGCAAGTTTATGTCGGCAATACGCAAACAGAGCGTGACCAAGAGGGGCGCGCACGAATGCAGGAAAACGGCCGCTTTGCGATAAATTATCTTGCTAATGAATTGAGGATGGCGGGTTACTTGGGATGTCTTTCGACTATAGACGAAAATTCAATTAACAACGCCTTAGACGGGCCACCCCCATCATTTCAGCCGGGCACCGGTATCCAAGGGTGGGAAGCCGACGGCACTGGCTTGGGCGTCATCAGTAATAGTGCAAACAACGTGGCAACAGTGAGTACAGCTGGAGGGGCGTGGAGTACTTCCGGTGGTAATATTCTAGATGTCATCAACGTAGTGCCTGGCACAGACATCGTTCGAATTTGGAGTGCGGGAGGGACAGGGGCCACTATTAATTCTATTACTCCTGGTGCCGCGATGACGGTTGTGAACTCTGGGCTTACAGACATTGAAGACGGTGATATTTTGTTGCTTAGCGATTGCCAACGCGCGGATTGGGTACAGGCATGTAATGTGCAAGACATCGGTGGTGGCGCCAGCATTAACTCAGTGCTTTCTGCAGGTTGTGTTCCAGGAAATGACGTCACCTCTACCCTAAGAACTCAAGTGGGGGGCGAGCTAGTCAAATTGCAAGGAACCATGTTTTATGTCGGTAAACGAGGTGATGTTTCTACAAACCCTCCGGCATTATTTCGTCGACGTCTCAGTCAAACCGCAGGGACAGGAAATGCTGAAGAGTTGGTGGAAGGAATAGAAAACTTTCAAATTTTGTACGGGATTAACGCAGATAACGATAATAAAAAGACAGTCGATGCCTATGTTGCCGCGAACCAAGTGGGCGATTGGTCTCGAGTGATCAGCGTACGGATAAGTGTTTTGGTGCAGTCTATCGAAGATGGCATGTTACCGGCCGCGCAAGCTTATACATTCAATGGAGTGACCTATAACGGCGGTGGCGGCAATGGGGCACTGCCCGCGGATAGAAGATTGCGCCGCGTGTTTACCTCAACGGTTACTTTACGCAATCGCGCGGTCGGGAGTTAGGCTATGCGAATGTCTCCTACAAACCAACTTAAAAGTTTTACTCATGGCGGGCAGCGGCAAAAAGGGGCTGTCCTCATATTTTGCCTCGTGTTCCTTTTGGTGTTGACGATGATGGGTGTGGCTAGCATGGAGTCAGCCGTTTTGGAGGAGCGTATGGCAGGCAATATGCAGGATCAAAGCGCGGCCTTTCAAGCATCAGAGGCGTCACTTCAATTTGGTGAGAACTGGCTTATGAGCCAATTCACTTGGCCCGCTACAAGTGCCGACGGTAGTACCACCGTGTGGACTCGTGACTCGATGGATCCCGACGCCGCTGACTCTGAGCATTGGTGGCAAGATAACGCACGCAGAACAGCGGCTTGGTGGAGCAACAATGCTATTGAAGTGGATGCTGTCGAAGGCGTTGCCACGGCACCGCATTATCTTATTGAAGAAATGTCGACGATTACTAGTGGACAATCAATTGGTATAGGCTCGGGTTTGCAATCTCGAGTACGTGTTTTTCACCGTGTCACTGCACGTGGATCAGGAGTGGGTGACACAGCTGTTGTCCAATTACAGTCCACCTTTGTGAAGACCTATGAATAATTGTTTCCACGTGAAAACAAGACGGGGCATTGTATGACAATGAATGAGATTTGCAGAGTGCTCGGATGCTGGTTGGTTTCAGTGATCGGCTTATCGTTTTCTGTTGGGGGGTATGCCGCACCTTTAACATTATCTAATAGTCCGTTGTTTCTTGGGGTCAGTGTCGATCCTAATGTGTTTTTCATGATGGATGATTCGGGCTCAATGGACTGGGAAGTATTGACTGAGCCTCATGATTATTACCTTAACTATTGGGACAATAGTGGTGTGGCGCGTAATAGCGATGGCCTTTGGTTAACCTTTGCCTCCACGGGGAGTTGTACCGGCCGACGATCATACTCTTTCATGTTTGATAATAGTGACAACGCTTATAATTCTTGCTCCTATCCAGAAACAGAGCGGCAACCTGAATCGTTAGTGCGAGATTGGCGTGCACGTTCTGCAGATTTCAATTTGCTTTATTATAATCCTGCTCTTGAGTATCGTCCTTGGCCCGGTATGCCGGATGCCTCTTTTGTTGCAGCGCGCAGTGATCCACAGTCTGGTTCCGATGGTTACAATGTGACGCGTGACCTCACAGGTTTTGTCTACGAGGTTGCCTATGATGATCATGGGTATTCGGGCACGCGTCCGAGCGGTCCCTCTGGAGCAACAAACGGTTCTAATGACATTGTAGATTTGTTTGATTCTCATGCGGAGCACACTGTTGGGCTCGCTAGCCTGTCGCGAAGATTATTGACCGTCCCCTCTGCGACGGATATGAATAATTTGAACACTAATTGCACGTTGACTCACGCACAGCAAACTATCCCTTATGCGTCTTGTTTTGGTACTACGGCGAATACCACCACATTCAGCGGCGCTGCAGTGGATGAATTTGGCCGTACCTTAGCGGAGACTAAGCAAAATATTGCGAACTGGTATCAGTACTCGCGCAAACGTTCGTACGTGACCAAGGGCGCTATTGCCGCTGTGATATCAGCATCGCCTGGTTTTCGTTTTGGTTTAAGTGTTATTAACCAATCAGCGAGTCTGTTTGTGGAGGTCCCTAACTCCACAACGACAGAGTACTCGGCACACAATACAGCGCTGCTAGACGACCTTTATAGCTATGACTGGCCTGCGATGGGCACGCCATTGCGACGCGGCTTGGAGCGTGTCGGACGCTATTATGACAATGTGCTGGGAGTCTCCGACCCTATCGTGTCCGCATGCCAACAAAACTTTTCTGTCTTATTTACCGATGGGTACTGGAATGGAGACAACCCCGATAGTGCCATTGGAAACTCTGACGGTGATGGCCGCACGCGCACTTTGGCAGACGTGGCTCATTACTATTACGACAACGATCTAAGCCCATTACCCGATCAAGTGCCGACTAGTTTGTTAGACGGCAATAACCGTCAACACATGGTGACATTCACTGTGGCTTTCGGTGTGACTGGCTTGTTAGTCGATACCGATAATGATGGTTGGCCTGATCCAGCCTTAAATGCCAACAGCAATTGGGGTAACCCTTTTAGCACTGACCCTGAGAAAATCGATGATCTTTGGCATGCGGCGTCCAATAGTCAGGGTGTTTTCGTCGCAGCGCAATCCCCACAAGAAGTAGTAGATTCTATCCAGGGTGCGCTCGCTAATATTGCGGACCGTGTGGGATCTTCGGCATCTGTGGCCACCAACTCCGGTACCTTAAGTGCGGGCAGTTATCTTTTTCAAGCACGCTTTGACAGTGCTGACTGGAGTGGGCAGTTGTTGGCGTTTGGGATTAACTCTGATGGCAGCGTCGACCCTGTGCCCGATTGGAATGCAGGAGATGTCATTGATACGCAGAATTACAATACTGGGCGCGAAATTTTGACCTTCAATCCTGATGCTGATGTTGTCCCAGGGGGGGCTGTGGAGGGTCAGGGGGTCGCATTTAGGTGGCCTGGATCCTATAACTCCCCAGATGCGTTAACAGGTTTATCTGATGGGCAAATCGATGATTTATTGTACTTTGCTCCTCACGCTTCATCGACTAGTGATGCTGGTGAAATTGCCATAAATCAAGCGTATGGCACTGCTCTTACAAACTATTTGCGCGGGCAACGCAGTAATGAAGGCGTTGGTTATAGTTTTAGAACCCGTAACTCTGTATTGGGTGACATTGTGAATTCTGATCCACGCTATGTGGGAGCACCAAAATTTCGCTATCCGGAAAGTGTTGCGCCTAAATCCTATGCGGCGTTTCAGTCGGCTTATGCTGCTCGAGCGCCAATGGTTTATGTGGGTGCTAACGATGGACTGTTGCACGGATTTGCAGAAGCCGATGGCAGAGAGAAAATCGCCTATATGCCCAATGCAGTGTTTGAGAATATCGCGTCACTTTCACGAGCCGATTATTCGCATCGATATTTCGTCGATTCAGGGCCCACAATCGTAGATGCTTTCCTTGCAACGATGGATGATCCAGACAGTGGCGTGGATGGTTTGTGGCGCAGTGTTCTTGCGGCGGGCGTTGGCGGAGGCGGGCAAGCAGTATTTGCTTTAGATGTGACCAATCCTTCGACTTTCGACGAGGCTAATGCGGCGAGCTTAGTGCTGTGGGAGTTCGATGACAGTGACGATGCGGATCTTGGCTACACCTATGGCAAGCCGCAGATAGCGAAGATGGCGAATGGTCGCTGGGCGGCTGTCTTTGGCAATGGGTATAACAACACAGAGGCCGACGGCAACGTTAGTTCGACGGGCAATGCAGTCTTATATATCGTCGACCTTGAGACGGGAGAACTGATTCGTAAACTGGACACTGACGCTGGCTCGGTGGGGACGCCCAATGGTCTAGCAACTCCAACTCTCGTGGACTACAACGCAGACATGGTTGTGGACTTAATTTACGCTGGCGACTTATTGGGGAATCTGTGGAAGTTCGATGTCTCCAGTGCTAATACTGCGCAATGGGATAGTGATTATAAGTCTGGCTCAACCCCTCGTGCTTTGTTCACGGCAGAGGCAAATCAACCAATCACAACGCAGCCTCAAATAGCGTTTCATCCGGATGGTTTAGATGGGTTTATGGTGTACTTTGGCACCGGGAAGTATTTAGAGATTGATGACAATGATCCAATAGCGCAAGCCACCCAAGCTTTCTATGGGATATGGGATAAGAACCTTAGTAGTTTAACGACATTTGATAGCAGCGATTTAGTCGTTCAAACCATCAATAATCAGTATAACGATGGTTTTGACACGAACGACGACTCTTCCGATGATGCATTTTTCGTGCTGCGCGAAATGTCCGACAATGACTTGGATTTTGCTAGTGCCATGGGTTGGAAACTTAACTTACAACCTCTGGCTGTCGAAGGCGTTGCTAACGCTAATAACTTCGGAGAGCGGCAAGTCAGTAATGCAGTAGTTCGTGACGGGAGAGTCATTTTTACCACACTGATTCCTTCTCAGCAGCCCTGCGATTTTGGTGGGAGTAGCTTTGTGATGCAGGTGGATTACCGTGACGGAGGAGCATTAGGATTCCCCGCATTCGATTTGAATGGAGATGGAGTGTTTGATGATGTGGACACTAATGCCTCAGGCCGAATGTCTGATGTCGGGATTGTGCCAACGCTGAGTATCCTCTCCGACTCTGATCGCGATATCGCATTCGGTAGCGGCAGTAGCGGTGATGTTGATGTGATGGAGTTAAATACTGGAACTACTACCAGTGGCAGGCAATCGTGGCGTCAGCTAGATTGACGCGACAATGAGGAATAAGTAATGAAGGTAAATCGTCTTTTAAATGTTGTGTGCTTACTTGTTTTGTTCTTCAGTCATTCTTTGTTGGCGCAAGAGGTGCAAACGGGCAGCATCGAACATCTAGATCAGGATAATGGTTTTATTACTATATCCGGTCAGAGATACGGGTATTCTGACCAGCTAACGCAAGTGTTTATAGAAGACAAGCAAGTGGGAGCGCAGAAGATGGATGTCGACATGGTGGTGCGTTTCACCTTAGATAATCGGGGAACATTGCTTCATGTTGAGATTATTGGTCCGGATGAAAAACTGCAATTTTTAAAGCAAAATTAACTTGCCTTAACCCGCCGGTGTTATCAATGGCATAATCTTGGTTTCCCCACTAAGCTGTATTAACAGAAACAATTAGGCGAATTGCTGCCATGCAAAAATTGAAAATTACTAATATCAGAACTAAGGGATTTACCCTCATTGAGTTAATGATTGTAGTCGCCATTATAGGGGTGCTTGCAGCAGTGGCGCTGCCGGCCTATCAGCAAAGCGTTAGAGGGGGTGCAAGAGCAGAGGCTCAGAGCATGCTATTGCAAGTGGCTGCAAATCAAGAGCGCTTTTATTCTGACAACAATTCTTATTCGGCTAACGCCGATCCTTTATCTAATCCTGCTGTGGCAGCATTGACTACGGAGGCCGGCCTTTATCAAATAACGGTTGCCGCATGTGCTGCTGGAGCCATTACGAATTGCTTCGTTGCGACAGCGACTCCACAAGGAGGGCAAGTGGCCGACACCTGTACAACGCTAACTATTAGTAACACAGGACTTAAAGGATCCACTGGCGATATTGTGGGCAACTGCTGGCGGTAACTAGGAGCAACGAATAGCCCTGCCTCGACTATCTTCGCGAATATCATCTCCATCACTGTCTAGCGCAATTCTTACCCGACCAACACTGTTCACGACAAGCTGTCTCGTTAGTGTTGGATCGCCGCTATTATCACAATAGGTGAAACTTCCGTTCTGATGCAACAGATAACCGATAGGATTGAACTGCAGATATTGTCGTCGGCCAAAAGCTCTCCACTCAAGCTTGCCATGGCTAATGTCCTGGCGGCGGATACGTAAAATACGATCCTCTGGATCCACGCGCCTATTCGCATTTTTATCAATAAACAGCATGCTACCCTGAGTCCACGAACCCGCACATTCTGCCCCATTACTACTCGGGCAAAGTGTCACAATGTGCCCACTATTCGCAGCAGAGCTTTTGGCAAGATTGACATGAAGAATCAAGGTCTTCTGCATTATCGAAACTTCGTTCTGTCTAAGCAATGAAGTGAGGTTGGGCACACTTAACGAGATTAGTATGCCAACTATGGCAAGGGTTAAGATCATTTCGACTAGAGAAAATCCCTGTATTGAACGCATGTTAGCGACCTCCTTGTGCTAAAGTTGTTCTCCAAATAATTGTAGTGGCGAATAGCCAAACCTGCTTGATGGGCGGACTTTTTTAGATCGATGAAAACAGATATAAGTGATTTTCTAATTGTAGGTGGCGGCGTTATTGGCTTGCTGATGGCAAGAGAGCTGGCACAAGCTGGGGCCACAGTCACGCTAGTGGATAAGGGCAAGTGCGGAACGGAAGCCTCATGGGCAGGAGGGGGGATTGTGTCCCCTTTGTATCCTTGGCGTTATAGGCCAGAGATTACGGCTTTGGCGAAGGAAGCCCAACGCTGCTATCCAGAGATGGTGGAAGCATTGTTTGCTGAATCGGGTATTGATCCAGAGCTTGAACGTACCGGCCTGTTGATGCTTGAAGCGGATGACGCGGATGAGGCTTTGGCTTGGTCGCAGCGCAACGGCAGCCAGATGAGCTCGATTAACGCGCAAGCTATTTATGCGCGGGAACCTCTACTTGCTTCAGGGTTCAGGCAAGGTTTGTGGATGCCTGAGATCGCGAATGTTAGAAACCCGCAACTACTCAAGGCCTTAATCGTCAGCGCTCAAAGATGTCCCAATATCCGGATCATAGAAAACGCAGCATTTGAACGATTTGAAGTGACAAAGTCGGGCTCTGTATCCGCACTGACTTGCGCCGTCATTAGAGGCGCTGGTCAATCTATTCGGGTACGTGCAGGACAGTTTGTGGTGACCGCGGGTGCTTGGACGGCACAACTACTGAAACCGTTAGAGGTTGATCTCGCCATAGAACCGGTGAAGGGGCAGATGTTACTTTTCAATCCTCCTAGGCGACTACTGCAAACGATGGTGCTGACAAAAGGGCGATATTTGATCCCAAGGCGCGATAATCATTTATTGGTGGGGAGCACCTTAGAGTATTCCGAGTTTGATAAGTCGACTTCAGAAACGGCACTTCAAAGTCTGCGCCAATCTGCAATTGAATTACTGCCAGAACTAGCGGATCACCCCGTCATAAAGCAATGGGCGGGACTACGCCCAGGCGCACCAAACGGGATTCCCTATATTGGGCGTATTGATTCATACGCCAACCTAAGTGTTAACGCGGGCCAATTTCGAAATGGTTTAGTGCTAGCACCGGCCTCTGCAAGGCTGCTTGCCGACATATTGCTAGGAAGAGAGGCTGCGCTGGATGCTAATCCATACAAGCCCTGATTTTGGCGCTTATTCTAGATCTAATTTTTTCATGCGGTAGCGTAACGAGCGGAAACTCATCCCCAGCAACTGAGCCGCTGCCGTTTTATTCCACCGAGATTCTAACAAAGCTTGTTTAATCGCTCGTTTTTCAATGCTCTCTAAGTGTTTTTCTAGTGAAAAATCTGCGTCTAACACAAACTCTGTGTCGGTCTCCTGCGAAGGTTGTTGAGCTAGGGTTGGTTCATTATTGCTTAGGGTAGAGATCGAAGTTGCGTTCTGCGTGAGATCAAGATTGCTAGGCACGATGCGCTTGTTCTCACTTAACATTAATGCTCTTTGCAGAATG
Organism: Gammaproteobacteria bacterium; assembly: GCA_051252515.1. Taxonomy (GTDB): domain Bacteria; phylum Pseudomonadota; class Gammaproteobacteria; order Pseudomonadales; family Pseudohongiellaceae; genus UBA5078. The sequence goes on along the minus strand of JBPOFS010000006.1, from coordinate 19,035 downwards.
TTCTCTAGTTCACGTACGTTCCCTGGAAAGCTGTATTCACACAAAATGCTAAGAGCGTCACTACTGATCTCCGGGGTCACGTCTAAACTATTGTCTTGTGCGATTCGACTTAAGAGTTGTTGCACAATGTCAGGGATATCTTCGCTACGCTCTTTCAGACTCGGAACGCTTAGCTCAATGACGTTGATCCGATAGTAGAGGTCTTGCCGAAATCGTTGCTGATTCACTTCGTCGACAAGGTTTTTATGGCTGGCACTGAGTAGTCGCACATCAGTGGGGATTTCCACCTGCGAGCCTACGGGGCGTACGGATTTTTCTTGTATGACCCTCAGCAATTTTACTTGCATATGCAACGGAAGATCTGCGACTTCATCTAAAAATAAAGTACCACCCGCGGCGGTTTGAAATAGTCCGACTTTATCTTTGTCGGCTCCAGTAAAGCTGCCTTTCGTATGACCGAATAATTCGCTTTCCATCAGTTCTGCCGGGATAGCTCCGCAGTTCACCGCGATGAAGGGGCCGTCAGCACGAGCACTTTGTATATGAATGGAGCGTGCAGCTAACTCTTTGCCACTGCCAGATTCGCCGTTGATATACACAGGGGCTTGGCTGCGAGCTAGGCGGCTGATCTGGGCGCGTAGTTCTCGTATAGTGTCGGAATGTCCGCTAATGCTCACTTGCCTTGTGGGGGCCGTAGTAGAGCCTAAGAGCGCCGCGTCTTTTTGACGAGATAAGCGTAGTGCAGAGGTGACTAGGTCGCGTAATTTTTGGAGATCAACGGGTTTAGATAAAAAGTCGAATGCCCCTGACTTTAATGCTTTGATCGCTGTTTCTGTATTGCCATGGGCTGTTATGACGGCCACTGGCATATGTGAGAGGTGCTTCTGTATATATTCGACTAAGGTGATGCCATCGCCATCGGGTAGGCGCATATCGGTCAGGCATAAACTGAATGATTTTTCTCGAAGCAGCTCATTGGCTGTGGCGAGGTTACTAGCGCTTTCGGTGATGAGGGACATGCGTCCTAAAGTGATTTCGAGTAATTCCCGGATATCCGGTTCATCGTCGACTATGAGGACTCTGTCTGGCATTAATGCTCCGAATAGCGTTTTGAGTTTGCTAGTCTATAATTCTATCAGGATGTGCGAAATGGATGCTAAAACAACTTTTATTACTTGCCGTTCGGCGATAAGAAAGTTGAGCTTGATTAGCTTCGCATAGTTCTTTTGAGATATAAAGTCCGAGTCCTGTGCCTGTAGATTCGGTGGTGTGAAAGGGCTCAAAAAGATGCTCTTCGGTTTGCACATCAATTCCTGGGCCATTGTCGATTACTTGTAATACAGGTCGAAGGCTTTTGGTCTCTGAGTCTAAGCGACCCTTAATGAGAAGGTTTTCTTTTTGAGTGGCTTGCGCGCTATAACGAAGGCCATTCTCCACGAGATTATTCAGTATTTGACCTAGTTGACTAGTAATAACGCGCACCTCGATACTGGCGGGTTCAATATCAATTTCGATCGTCTCTTTAATTTGGTGGGCTTCACGATAATCTTCTACAAATTTGCTGATCCATTCCTTCAAGTTAATACGTTCGGTATTGTCCTTTTTGTGCTTGGACATATGTAAGACGTCTTCAATAATGAGATTTACCCGTGCGCAATGGGTAAGCACAATCTCTAAAAGGCGGTGATCTCCCTGATCAAGGTTTTCGTTTTCTTTAAGCAATTGGCTGGCGTGGCTTATTGCACCTAAAGGGTTGCGTATCTCATGGGCAATGCTTGCCGTCAATCTGCCGAGAGAGGCTAGTTTCATTTGCCTTACGCGTTGGATGATCTGACTACTGTCTTCGAGAAATATTAAGATGTTGGAGTCTGACTGCGGATTAAGATATGCGAAATTAGCCTGTATCTGGGGGCCACTTTTTTGCACCTTGAACGTCGGTGTCCGTAGTTCATTATTGTCCTTCCATTGTGTCAGGCTCTCAAACAGGGTCTTAGGAATTTCCAACATTGAGGAGTTTTGTATAGTTGAGCCTTGCGTCGAATGGGGCGCCAATATTTGGTAGGCCGCATCGTTTGCTGTAACGATTCCTCCTTCTTGCCCCACAACCACAATGCCAGTACGCAAGCGCTGAATTATGAGGTGGTTGAGTTGTTCCAAGCTTAGGATGTTCGATGCTTGCTCTGCGGCGAGCTGTGCGCTGCGGCGCATGCGTTCTGCAAGGCCTTGCAAATACAATGAGGCTGTAAAAAGGAGCGCCCCTAGAAGGCCCGATTGAACGTATTGGTTTGCAGGGACGTTGCGGGTAAAGCTGAGATACACCTCTGAGTAAATAGTGGCGATGCTAGCGATTGCTGCGAGCAGTGTGCTAACTCGGCCCACTAAGAGAATGCTGCCTGCCGCGATTGTCACAAGGTGGAGGAGCCCAAGCCCACTTAACACGCCACGAGAACTATAAGTGAGAAGTGCTATGCAAAGGATGTCGATAATAAAGAGCGCGCTTAATAGCTGCTGTTTCTGGCTAAAAGTTCGTTGAGGTTTTACCGCTAAGATGACAAATAGGCTGAACGTGAGAAACAGAATCGAACTGTATAAAAACAGCGCAGGGTCGTGATTGCCTAGTTGTGTTGTGGTTGCCCCCGACAGAAAGCTGAGCAACAGCAATAGCGCAAGAAAAACTCGATAGACATTGTATATTTGCAGTATGCGGATATTTTGATCGGATTGAATAGTAGCATCCATGACGTTGAGGCTTTTAAGGCGTTGAACTAAGTGATTTGGTTTTTGCTTATACTGTGGGTTTGTCGGACAATATCGCACTTGTTAAATAATAGCCATATGCGTGTCTGCTACTGGCCTTTAGGCGGGTTTTAACCCTTCGCCGCGATGTTAGCGGTTGTTTAAGTATCCATGAGGAGCGTATGTCCAAGCAGTTAAAAATTGTGATGGCTCAAGTCAATTTATTGGTTGGAGATATTCAAGCAAATACCACGAAGGTAATCGAAGGCGCTTTAGAGGCAAAGCGCGAACACAATGCGGACATCGTGGTGTTCCCAGAGTTAACGTTGACGGGGTATCCGCCAGAGGACCTGTTATTAAGGCCTAGCTTAAAGCCTCGTATCGATAAAGCGTTGCAGAGAATCAAAGATGCGGCACTCGAGATCTATGTAGTTATTGGCTACCCCTTAATAGAAGAAAATTCTCTGTATAACGCATTGTCACTGATCAAAGGCTCTGAGTTGTTGGCGACGTATCGTAAACAGCATTTACCAAACTATCAGGTGTTTGATGAAAGACGATATTTTGTAGAGGGTACGCAAGCCTGTATTGCTGAAATTGAAGGGTTTCGCGTTGCAATGACTATTTGTGAAGACATGTGGTCGGAAGGGCCAACAAGACAAGCCGCGCAGGAGAACGCGCAACTCCTCATTAATATTAATGCCTCTCCCTTTCATCGCGACAAAATGTCAGAGCGTTTGGCTCTGTTACAAAAACGGGCGCGCACAGTTAATTGTCCAATTATTTACGCCAATTTGGTGGGCGGGCAAGATGAGTTGGTGTTTGATGGCAGCTCTATGGCCATTAGTGCAAGCGGAGAATGCCTAGTGAGGTCTCCCTCATTTCAAGAAGGCTATTTCCCAGTCTCATTAGCGCTGAATGCCGAAGGGCAATTGGAGATATTGGATGCTCCAGACCAATTGCATGCGCTCGATAATACGGAAGAGAGCCTTTATAAAGCCTTAGTACTGGGTGTGAGGGATTACGCGCACAAAAATGGCTTTAAAGCTGCGGTGCTTGGGTTGTCGGGAGGAGTCGATTCCGCCTTAACTCTGGCCATTGCTGTTGACGCGTTGGGGCATGAAGCGGTCAAGGCGGTCATGATGCCTTTCAGTTACACCTCCCAGTTGAGTTTGGATCTAGCGCAAACGCAGGCCACGAGGCTTGAGGTGGATTACAGTGTTATTCCTATTAGCGCTGCCTACGAGAGTTTTGAGGCAGCGTTAGAAGAGGAGTTCGCTGGACTTCCAGCCGGTGTTACAGAGCAAAATATTCAAGCACGATGTCGTGGCGTCATTCTTATGGCAATCTCCAATAAGACTGGACGCTTGGTGCTGACCACGGGCAATAAAAGTGAGATTGCTGTGGGATATTGCACCCTGTACGGGGACATGGCTGGTGGGTTTGATGTGCTTAAAGATGTTTCTAAAACAATGGTTTATCGGCTTTGTCACTATAGAAACGCACTAGAAGAGCCGGGCAGTGCTCCCATTATTCCGATCGACGTTATAGAACGTGCACCATCGGCTGAGTTGGCTCCTGATCAAATAGATCAAGATAATTTGCCACCTTATGATGTGTTAGATGCGATCTTGGAGCTCTACATCGAAAAGGATGCCAGTGCGTCTCAGATCATCGCTCAGGGCTATGATCAGGATACGGTACGTCGAGTGCTAAGATTGGTTGATGTTAATGAATATAAGCGCAGACAAAGCCCTGTTGGGGTGCGCTTAACCCAACGTGGCTTTGGGCGAGATCGTCGCTATCCCATTACCTCGGGTTGGGAGCTTGGCGAATAGCATCAGCACACAATGAAAAATTTTTGCAAAGTTTAAGGGTGGGTATTACGTGAAAGAACATATTTTAACGACTTTGGGTGATTCGAGAGATTATCTTCACCGCTTCATGTCGGAGCCTGCAAATATCGAAGCAATTGCACGTGCTGCAACTGTGATGATCGCGACCCTCCATCGAGGCAACACAATCTATAGTTGCGGCAATGGCGGCTCGATGAGTGATGCCATGCATTTTGCAGAAGAGTTAACGGGACGGTACCGGAAAAACCGATTAGGGCTTTCTGCCGCTGCGATCAGTGATCCTGGGCATATTAGCTGTGTCGCTAACGATTTTGGCTATGAGTATATTTTTTCGCGATATCTTGAGGCGCGGGCACGCAAAGGCGACTGTCTATTAGCTATTAGTACTAGTGGTACTAGCCGTAATGTCATTCTGGCAACGGAGTATGCACAAGCGAACGGCATGGAAGTTGTGAGTTTAACGGGGGCGCCAGGGAGTGCTCTTGGGCAGCTAGCCAGCGTCGACGTCAGTGCTGGTCAAAGCGCCTTCGCCGATCGCGTGCAAGAGGTGCATATAAAGATTATTCACACAGTAATAGAGCTTATCGAACGGGAATTTTGTCCCGAAAACTATTAGTGGGGATTAACCGAATAAGCCAAAAGTTAAAATGCTCAGCAAGCTGCGCGACTGAGTAGGCACGCCTTCCAGCGTAGACTCTGGACGGAAAGGTCTAGTTGTTGGAGCTAATGGCGTGTTGTCGACGTTATCGCCGAGCAGTCCGAAGCTCACTGTGTAGAGCAATGAAGGGTTGGTCACATCGCTGTGGACGATAAAGTTCCCAGACGAATCAATAGACGGATGATCTGGATAGTTGTCTTTGAGTAGCGCTAATGAAGTGCCAGCGAGGTCATCTAGGCCCATACGAAGATAGCACTCAACCATAATGGCGACGCCATCGGCCACTATCGGACTTCCTTGGAAATTTTCGACAATATAGCGCCCTCTGTTAAGGGCTGCCATGTAGCTGCGGCGCTCCATATAGTACTCAGCAACATGAACTTCATAAGCGGCAAGTGTGTTACGCAGGTAGATCATGCGGGCACGAGCATCGGCGGCATATTCGCTATCGGGGTATAAGGCGAGTAGTAATGAGAACTCAGCAAAGGAGTCCCTTGCACGGCCTGGATCGCGTTTTGACGGGTCGGTAGGAAGGAAGCGTGCCATAAAGCCAGAATCTTCGGCAAACGAGGCCATTCCTTTCATATAATAAGCGTAATCAATATTGGCATTATCTGGGTGGAGACGAATAAAACGATCCGCCGCCGAACGTGCCGCTTCTAAGTCGAAGTTGCTGTAATAGGCAAATATCAGTTCTAGCTGACCTTGCGCCGCAAAGCGGCCAAAAGGAAAACGAGACTCCAAGGCTTGATAGGTGGCTATCGCCGCTCGGTAGTTTCGAGAATTGAGTTGCCGTTGAGCGATGGTGTAAAACTGCTCTTCAGTACTGAGGCCAGCGAACTCGTCACGCTCTTCGCCGCCAAACATGGAACATGATGCAAAGCTTAGGCAAAGTGTTAACAGGATCAGGATTCTCACGCGACTACAACCTCTTGCCGAATTGGCTTGTAAAAAATAGTAAAGTTATCTTCAGTGCTAAGCTCTATAATGCTTAGTCAGCCTCGTTATATATAGCGGGGTATTTAACCACAGCAGGCACTTTATACCAAAGTGAAGCTGTATTCTTTATCGCTTTACCGGAACTGGTCTTCAAATGCTGGGCTTTATCAGCACTGAAACCCCGTGTCGTGGGCCGTAACGCTACAAGTACAAGGTAATATGACTACTAAGATTTCAATGCAGGCAACAGTACCAGACACATTGTGCGGTAATCGTTTAGACCAAGCAGCAGCGATTCTGTTCCCTGAATATTCACGAGGAAGGCTACAAACCTGGATTAAGGACGGTAGCCTCTGTGTGAATCATAAGCCTTGGCGCTCTAAAGATAGGATTAATGAAGGCGATTTGCTGACTTTAGAGGCTGAGCTTGTCGCAGAGGAAGCGCACGCTGCAGAGCCCAAAGAGCTGAATATCGTATATGAAGACGAAGATGTCATTGTTATCAACAAGGCAACCAATACAGTGGTGCATCCAGCTGTCGGCAATCGAACGGGCACACTATTGAATGGTTTATTGCATCATTGTCCGTCACTTAATGAGATCCCTCGGGCGGGTATCGTGCATCGTCTGGATAAAGACACCACAGGATTAATGGTCGTAGCAAAAAATTTGCAAGCCCATCGAATACTCGTGCGACAGTTACAACGTAGAGAAGTAGAGCGAGAATACGAAGCCGTGGTTGTGGGCGTGATGACGGCTGGTGGGACTGTGGATCTGCCGCTCGGACGTCACCCTGTTCAACGACAGAAACGTGCTGTGATCGAAAACGGCAAAGATTCTGTGACTCATTACCGAGTTCTTGAACGTTTTCGGGCACATACACACATTCGTGTAAAGCTAGAAACGGGCAGAACACACCAAATCCGAGTGCATATGAGTCATACGCGCTATCCATTGGTGGGTGACCAAATGTATGGCGGACGTTTACAGATTCCTAAAGCCTGTAGCGGTGCGTTAGCCACTGAGCTTAAAGGGTTTCGAAGACAAGCCCTTCATGCAAGACGTTTAGGGTTTGAGCACCCTCGCACTGGTGAATTGTGCAGCTGGGAGGCAGAGCTTCCGAGCGACATGGCGCATTTGCTGGAAGTGCTACGTGACGATATCTAATAGAACCTAGGCATGTGCAAATGACGTTCTCTGGAGACAAAATGGATGCGGAATATCCAGAAGATTGGTTGGTTCCGCAATGGTCAGCTCCAAGTACTGTCTTTGCCTTCGTGACTACTCGCATGAATGGTGTAAGTTGTGCCCCTTTTGATGCCTTTAACCTTGGTCTGCATGTGGGAGATGACCCCGCACATGTCAATGCGAACAGAGACCTGTTAAGCCAAGCGTTGCCGATTCAGCAACCGCTCCAGTGGTTGGAGCAAGTTCATGGTAACCAAATTGTTGACGCAATAAGTGACGGTGTCACCCGACAAGCAGACGCCGCTTATGTTGATGGCGTTGGTATGGCGGCGGCAGTAATGACTGCCGATTGCCTTCCTGTTTTCTTTGCGTCCAAAAATGGATTACGGGTGGCCGTAGCGCATGCAGGTTGGCGAGGGCTGCTCAACGGTGTGTTAGAGAACACTTTGGCGCGCTTCCCTGATGACCCAAGTGATGTATTAGTGTGGTTTGGCCCCGCGATTGCTCAATGCCATTTTGAAGTGGGGGCCGAGGTTCGCGATGCGTTTCTACTGGCGGAGGCCTCAAGTGCGAGCCGCGTCTTAATTAACGACCAGGCGTTCCGCCCTGGAGAAACCGCAGGGAAGTATTATGCCGATCTCTATCTGCTGGCACGCTTAAGATTGCAAGCGCGCGGTGTGGCCACAATTAGCGGCGGTCAACATTGCACCTATTGCGATAGCCAACATTTTTACTCTTATCGACGCGATGGTCGTACTGGGCGTTTTGCCAGTGTCATTGGGCTCGTTGCTTAACAAATCTATTCTCTTTAGCTTGAAATACATCAAGCTGTCCGCATTAAGCCTACTATACAATGCACTTAGTGCTGTCGTGTCGACGACACCGTACAGGGCACTAAATATTCCTATGAGGTAACGCTATGCGCATGGAACAACTAACCAGCAAATTACAGTCTGCGATTTCAGATGCGCAGTCACTTGCCGTCGGGCAAGACAATAATTTTATTGAATCGGTTCATCTGGTAATTGCGTTACTTGATCAGAAAGGCGGCTCGGTGCGCCCATTGCTATCGCAAACAGGTTTCGATGTGAGTGCGTTGCGTAGTCAGTTACAAGAATTAATGGAGCGATTGCCGAAGGTAGAGGGGCATGCGGGTGACGTTACGTTCTCCAACGAACTCAGTCGCTTAATGAATCAAGCCGATAAATTGGCACAAAAAAATAGTGATAAGTACATCTCTAGCGAGACGGTCCTGTTAGCCGCAATGGCAGATAAAAATGCATTAGGAAAAATACTAAACTCCTATGGTGTCAGTGAAGTTGCGTTGCAAAATGCGATTAACAATTTGCGCGGTGGAGAAAAGGTCAATGATGCGGGAGCGGAAGACTCTTGGCAGGCGCTTTCTCGGTTCTGCGTTGATCTTACAGAGCGTGCCGAGAACGGTGAGTTAGACCCTGTCATTGGCAGAGACACTGAGATCAGGAGAACGATTCAAGTATTGCAACGACGCACGAAGAATAACCCTGTACTCATCGGAGAGCCGGGGGTAGGTAAGACAGCGATTCTAGAAGGCTTGGCGCAGCGTATTGTGAACGGCGAAGTTCCCGAAGGCCTCAAAGGTAAAAAAATACTGTCGCTAGATATGGGCTCGTTGATAGCAGGTGCCAAATTTAGAGGTGAGTTTGAGGAGCGATTAAAAGGTGTACTGAACGAGCTTTCTAAGCAAGAAGGGTCGGTTATTCTTTTTATTGATGAATTGCATACGATGGTGGGGGCCGGTAAAGCAGAAGGCTCTATGGATGCAGGCAATATGTTGAAACCGGCCTTAGCGCGAGGTGAGCTCCATTGTGTTGGTGCGACAACACTTGATGAGTATCGCCAGTATATTGAAAAGGATGCTGCGCTAGAGCGACGCTTTCAAAAAGTGTTGGTCGACGAACCTAGTGAAGAGGATGCCATTGCAATCCTACGTGGACTAAAAGAGCGTTATGAAGTGCATCATGGGGTGCAGATCTCTGATGCAGCGATTATTGCAGCTGTGCGATTGTCTCAGCGTTATATTCCTGATCGTCAATTGCCAGATAAAGCGATCGATTTGATTGATGAGGCCGGCAGTCTTATTCGTATGGAGATCGACTCTAAACCTGAGGATATGGACCGCTTGGATCGACGTTTGATTCAACTGAAAATTGAACGTGAAGCTCTTAAGAAAGAAGAGGATGACGCGTCACTTAAGCGTAAAGATAAGTTGGCGGAAGAAATCTCGAAACTTGAGCTCGAGTATTCTGATCTTGAAGAAATATGGAAAGCAGAGAAATCGTCCGTACAGGGGGCTCAATCCATTAAGAGTAATATTGAAAAAGCTCGAAATGAATTGGAACTGGCTCGTCGGTCGGGTGATCTTGCACGTATGTCTGAATTGCAATACGGAATAATACCGAACCTCGAACGAACTTTGGAAGATTCCGTACAAGCCGAAACTAAGGACATGCGATTGTTGCGCAATCGCGTTACAGAAGAGGAAATAGCCGAAGTCGTGTCGCGCTGGACCGGGATCCCCGTGGCGAAAATGCTACAAGGGGATAAACAGAAGCTATTGGAAATGGAAGAGGCTCTGCACAAGCGAGTGATTGGGCAAGATGAAGCCGTTAGTGCCGTCGCCAATGCGGTGCGTCGATCTAGATCCGGTTTGTCGGATCCGAATCGGCCTAATGGTTCGTTTCTTTTCCTCGGGCCAACGGGAGTTGGTAAAACTGAGTTGTGTAAGTCTTTGGCTGAGTTCCTCTTTGATACTGAAGACGCCATGGTAAGAATCGATATGTCGGAGTTCATGGAGCAGCATTCCGTGGCTAGGCTGATAGGCGCACCTCCCGGTTATGTGGGTTATGAAGAAGGGGGCTATTTAACGGAAGCGGTTCGTCGGCGCCCCTACTCAGTTCTATTATTAGACGAGGTAGAGAAGGCCCATCCAGATGTTTTTAATATTCTTTTGCAGGTCATGGACGATGGACGACTAACGGATGGTCATGGACGCACGGTAGATTTTCGCAACACCATCATAGTGATGACGTCGAATCTTGGTTCTGATCGTATTCAAGAGCTTATGACGGGGGGCGTTGGTGATGAACAAGTGTATGAGCGCGTCAAGAACGAGGTGCTCTCTGTAGTTGTTCGACACTTCTCACCGGAGTTCGTGAATCGTATTGATGAGACAGTTGTGTTCCATCCGCTTCAGCAAGATCAGATTCGAGGGATTGCTGATGTGCAGATGGCGTTGCTTAACAAGCGACTTCAAGATAATGACTTGCAGCTAGAGGTCGCCGATACTGTGCTGGATAAATTGGCCGAACTTGGATACGACCCTGTATACGGGGCAAGACCTTTGAAGAGAGCAATTCAGAACTGGATTGAGAACCCTTTAGCGCAGAAGATGATAAGAGGGGATTACGCTCCAGGTGACTGCATTGTCATCAATGTAGTGGGTGATGGTTTTGAATTCACCAAAAAACCGCTCTAACTGGTATATCGTTTAGTCTGTAAGCCTACATATGCTTGACATTGAGGGAAATGTTGGGAAAATTGCCCTCGTTTACTTACAGACTAAACAGACCACCACCTCATCCGGTCTTGTTTAGAGGCGATTCGACAAAAATATCGAGTGCCGTGAATAACTTAGGTGTCAAACACGTCCACCTTAGGCTCCTATACGTTACCGCGTGAAGGGCTGACAAGAGTCAAGTGTGACCGATGGGCGATAGCTCCGGTCAACTTTGACACTCCCTGAATCATTTAAAACACTATAATTGGTATGCTTTGAGCAGACCGTTCGTATTCCTATACGAAGTCGGTGCTCGTAGTATCCGGATAAATAGTACAGAGGTCTAAGAAAGTGGAATTATTATCAGGCGGTGACATGCTCCTTCGAGCATTGCACGACGAAGGCGTTGAAATGATTTACGGCTACCCAGGTGGTGCGGTACTTCATATTTACGATGCTATTTTCAGGCAAGATAAAGTTGAACATATATTGGTTCGTCATGAGCAAGCAGCGACTCATGCTGCAGATGGTTATGCTCGTGCCACGGGCCGGCCCGGCGTGGTGTTGGTCACATCAGGACCAGGTGCTACGAATGCGGTAACGGGAATTGCTACAGCGTTCATGGATTCGATCCCTATGATCGTGATATCCGGACAAGTTGATAGCTCCTTAATTGGTTCCGATGGATTCCAAGAAACCGATATGGTGGGTATTTCTCGCCCGATCGTTAAGCACAGCTTTATGGTGCAAGATCCTGCCGATATCCCAGAAATTGTTAAGAAAGCATTTTATATCGCTACGACAGGGCGACCTGGTCCTGTGGTAATTGATATACCTAAGGACATCACGGACCCTTCGAAAAAATTTGAATATTCATATCCTGAGTCTGTAAAGCTTCGCTCTTACTCTGTGCCTTCGAAAGGGCATACGGGGCAAATTAAAAAGGCCGTTGAAATTCTGCTCGCCGCGAAACGTCCGATTCTCTACACCGGTGGCGGTGTCGTGCAGGGTGAAGGTAGCGCATTGCTAACCGAGCTAGCGAGAGGCTTGGGATATCCAGTCACTAATACCCTCATGGGGTTAGGGGCTTATCCTGCGACCGATGAACAGTTCTTAGGCATGCTGGGTATGCATGGCACTTATGAAGCCAATATGGCGATGCATTTCAGTGACGTGGTAATTGGGATAGGGGTTCGATTTGACGATCGAGTGACCAACACGATTTCCAAGTTCTGTCCTGGGGCCAAGATATTACATGTTGATATAGATCCGGCCTCTATCTCTAAGACAGTCGCCGCGGATGTGCCAATCGTTGGTTCCGTTACGAGTGTTCTTGAGGAAATGCTTGAGATTATTAAACATTCGGAAACAAAGGTAGATCGCAAAGCACTCGATTTATGGTGGAAACAAATTGAAGGTTGGAGAGAGAAAGACAGCCTGAAAGTGACACCTGCAGAGAATGATGTCATTAAGCCACAACAAGTCATTCAGTGTTTGTATGAAATCACTAACGGCGATGCTTATGTTTCATCCGATGTTGGTCAGCATCAAATGTTTGCGGCGCAATACTATCACTTTGATAAGCCGCGACGTTGGATCAACTCAGGTGGTCTAGGGACTATGGGCTTTGGTTTCCCCGCCGCGATGGGTGTCCAGTTGGCGTTTCCTGATGCAGTGTCTGTTTGTGTCACGGGTGAGGGTAGCTTCCAGATGAACATTCAAGAGCTAGCGACTTGTTTGCAATACAACTTGCCGGTGAAAATTGTTTGTTTGAATAACGAAGCCCTCGGCATGGTGAAGCAGTGGCAAGATATGCAGTACGGAGGGCGTTACTCTCACAGCACTTACTCGGAATCATTGCCTGATTTTGTGAAAGTCGCTGAAGCTTATGGTCATGTTGGTGTACGCATTGAGAAATTGTCAGAACTCAAAGAGAAAATGACAGAGGCATTTGCGCTTAAAGATCGTCTAGTGTTTATCGATGTTCTAGTAGACCCAATGGAGCATGTTTACCCGATGGCGATCAAAGGTGGCTCGATGAAGGATATGATTCTAAGTAAGACGGAGAGAACTTAATATGCGACATATTATTTCTATATTGCTCGAAAATGAGCCTGGAGCATTGTCTCGCGTAGTGGGTTTGTTTTCGCAGCGTAATTACAATATTGAGTCATTAACTGTTGCGCCTACTGATGACAATACATTGTCTCGCCTTACTATTACGACGGCAGGGGATGATCGTAAGATTGAGCAGATCACGAAGCATCTTAATAAATTGATCGATGTCGTGAAGTTGGTTGATCTAACGGAAGGCGCGCATATTGAGCGTGAGCTTATGTTGATTAAAGTAAAGGCAACAGGTGCTCAGCGCGATGAAATCAAACGGACTGCGGATATTTTCAGAGGGCAGATTGTTGACGTTACGAGCACTATTTATAGCATTCAGTTGATTGGCACTTCGGCAAAACTTGATGCCTTTTTGGCTGCCATTGGTGGGGTGACTATTCTTGAGGTTGCTCGTACTGGTGTGACAGGAATCTCTCGAGGTGAGAAAGTGTTAAGCGTCTGAGCTTAGTATTTTCTTGATATAAAAAAAGGGCCGTTAGGCCCTTTTTTTATGCTTCCATATTAGTAAATCGATTAAACGATTTTCTTCATGTCAGTCATGTAAGAGCGAAGTTTCTTACCAACCACTTCAATTGGGTGATTGCGAATGCTTTGGTTTACAGCAATCAGCTCGGCATTATCAACATGGTTGTCGACAAGTGTTAAGCCTTTTCCGATAACATCCGTATCGATCTTTTCCATAAAGTCTTTCAGCATTGGGACCGCTGCGTGGGAGAAAAGGTAGCAACCATACTCAGCCGTGTCAGAAATGACTTTGTTCATTTCGTACAACTTCTTACGCCCGATTAGGTTGGCGATCAATGGCGTTTCGTGTAATGACTCATAGTAAGCAGACTCTTCAATTACACCGCTTGCTGTCATCGTTTCAAACGCAAGTTCAACACCGGCTTTAAGCATCGCTGCCATTAGAATGCCGTGGTCATAGTATTCCTGCTCACTAATTTCCATTGTGCCTGCAGTTGATTTCTCAAACTCCGTTTCCGCAGTTGCTGCACGCCATGTGAGTAGTTTGACGTCGTCGTTGGCCCAATCTTCCATCATGCCGCTAGAGAACGCGCCAGTGATGATGTCATCCATGTGCTTTTGATATAGAGGTGCAAGGATTTCTTTTAACTCGGCAGCTAGGGAGTTCGCAACAATTTTAGCTGGGTTAGAAAGGCGATCCATCATGTTCGTGATGCCGCCATGCTTCAGGCCTTCTGAAACTACTTCCCAGCCATGTTGCATTAATTTAGAGGCGTATGCTGGGTCGATGCCTTTGGCAACCATTTTTTCAAAGCTAACAATTGTGCCAGCTTGAAGCATGCCGCAGAGAATCGTTTGCTCGCCCATTAAATCTGATTTTACTTCGGCGATGAAAGAGGACTGTAGAACTCCGGCACGATGACCGCCTGTTCCTGCTGCGTAGGCTTTTGCGATTTCTAGTCCATCGCCATTTGGATCATTTTCAGCATGAACGGCGATAAGGGTTGGTACACCGAAGCCGCGCTTATACTCTTCTCGAACTTCAGTGCCTGGGCACTTAGGAGCAACCATGACGACTGTCAGGTCAGGACGAATTTGCATGCCTTCTTCAACAATGTTGAAGCCATGGGAGTACGCCAAGCACGCGCCTTTTTTCATTAAGGGCATGATTGCTGTCACTACTGGAGTGTGTTGCTTGTCCGGAGTTAAGTTAAGCACGAGATCGGCTTGTGGAATCAAAGCTTCATACGTGTCGACATGGAAACCATTTTCTGTGGCGTTTTTCCAAGACTGACGCTTCTCAGTAATAGCCGCTTCACGCAATGTGTAAGAAATATCTAGGCCACTATCGCGCATGTTCAAGCCTTGGTTTAGGCCTTGTGCGCCACATCCTACAATGACAATTTTCTTACCGATGAGCTTGTTTACACCGTCGGCAAACTCAGCTTTGTCCATGAATCGACACTTGCCGAGTTGCTCTAATTGAAGCCTTAGCGGCAGGGTATTGAAGTAATTCATAGTTGTTCTCCAGTAGGAATTAATTGAAGCGGTGCAATTGCTGATATTAATGTCGTAATTTCAGAAATTTCTTAGCTGCGCATCATAGGCGAATTGCTTGGTTGCGTAAAACGCTATATATGCAACAATACATTTCATATTGTGAAATGAAGGCGTGGGTACGAATTTTGGAAATACGTGAGTTACAGTTGTTTCTGCACTTGTGTAGAAGTTTGCACTTTGGGAATACTAGTAGAGAACATCACTTAAGTCCTTCCAGTCTCACTCGGGTGATTCAGAAACTGGAACATGAGCTTGGTGCGACCTTGTTTGAGCGAGACAGTCGAACAGTTAGGCTCACGAGCTCTGGTGAGCGTTTTCGTGAATATGCGGCAGAGTCCTTACAAAGGTGGGGGCAATTACAGAAAGATTTGCATCAACAGCTCGAGGTGCTCAGCGGTAGGCTCAGTATATTTTGCTCTGTAACCGCAAGTTATAGCTTCTTGCATGAGTTATTGGATCAATATAGATCGCGTTTTCCTGCGGTTGAGATACAGTTGCATACAGGCGATACCTCATTGGCCATCCAGCGAATCTTGGATGAGCAGGAGGATATTGGCATAGCGGCTAGGCCGAACAGGGTGCCTGAAAAGTTAACGTTTAGGGCAATACGTAATTCTCCGCTTATTTTTATAGCGCCGAAATCATCCTCTCCATTGAGATCGACCTTAGATAAGTGCGCTAAAGATGGCATTGCTTTACCTTGGGAGAATATTCCCATGATCTTATCCGAAGCAGGCATCGCGCGGGAAAGGGTTGACCGATGGTTTCATGAGCAAGGGATAAGACCCAATATTTATGCTCAAGTTGGAGGGAATGAAGCGATAGTGAGTATGGTAAGCCTAGGGTTTGGTGTGGGGGTAGTTCCTCAGTTGGTCGTTGAAAATAGCCCCATGCGCGCAAAAATCGAAGTTCTTAACGTGCAAACTCAGCTAGAGCCATTTACGATTGGCCTATGTGTGTTGCGCCGAAAGCTCAACAACCCCTTAATTAAGGCTTTTTGGGATTTATCCCAAGAGCATATAGCCTCGGACTCAATCGCTGCGCGAAGCTAATAACCCTGAGTCTGTGTATAATTCGCGGGAAACTGACCGCCTTGTATCCTATGAATTTGAAGGTAACTTTGTTTGATGAATATTGAAAACGACAACGATCAAGAGCAAGACGAGGACGGTAGTGTATTTCCAATAGATGAGCACGAAGAGCTTGTCTCTGAAGATGGAAAGAAGGTGCGCCGCAGAGGGATCTATTTGCTCCCCAATTTATTGACCTTAGGAGCTCTGTTTGCGGGCTTCTACGCGATTATTGCGGGCATGAGTGGCAATTTTAATGAAGCTGGCTGGGCCATACTCATTGCGGCCGTCTTGGATGGGTTAGATGGTCGAGTTGCTCGTCTTACCAATACCCAAAGTGCTTTTGGTGCTCAATTTGATAGTTTGTCCGACATGGTCTCATTCGGTGTCGCGCCGGCTTTAATAATTTTTAGTTGGGCATTGTCATCTCTGGGGCAAGCAGGCTGGGCTGCAAGTTTTATTTATATTTCTTGCGCGGCACTTCGCCTAGCGCGCTTCAATGTTCAGCTAGGGACAGTGGATAAGAGCTTTTTTGTTGGCTTGCAAAGCCCTGTTGCTGCAGGTTTGGTGACATTCGTGGCGTGGGCTGGGTTCAAGTATGACGTCGAAATAACACCCCTTATAGCCTTTGGTGTGGCTGTACTGACTGCATTTACGGGTATTTTGATGATTTCTAATTATCGGTATTACAGCTTTAAAGAAATACACTTTAGAGGGACTGTTCCCTATGTCGTATTTCTGATGGCGGTAGTGCTCTTGGTCGTGATTGCGCAAAGGCCGCATGAGGTATTGCTGTCCATGTGTTTGGTGTATGCGATGATGGGGCCAGTCATTTGGATTTATAAGCGACTAAAGAGCAAGCCACGCAAATCCATGAAAGAACCTTCTGCGTAATCTTTAGTAAGGGGGCAACTCTTTTTGCCAAAGGTGTAACGTGGAGCGCGTAAAGGCGTCAAATTCTTATAAGGTGAGCGTTTCGCTCACGCGCTGAGTGATTGAGATCGGGATTTAAGCGAAGTTCTCAAACCAATTTGAGTGAGGAGCGCTCCATGTTGATCAAATCAAAATCTAAGTCTGATGTTTTATCGTCCGAGATTACTCCGGAGTCGGTATATAAAGATCGTCGTCGCTTCCTTACTGGTAGTCTAGGGGCTGCGTTTGGATTGGCCACTGGTGGATTTGGTAGCTTAGCAAGTGCGGCCGATGGTGACGCGTTGCGAGCTCGTGCTCCAAGCAATATGGTGCGCTCGGCTCCAGCAGATTGGTGGGAAGAGAAATTTGCATCGATTAGTCCAGCCCAAAGAAGCGGTGGGTTTTATACAAACGAAGCGTTAACGCCTTATCGAGATGTGACCTCCTATAATAACTTTTATGAGTTCGGAACCAATAAGGGCGACCCGGAGGCAAACTCTAAGGAGTTCAAGGCTGACCCTTGGTCTGTCACTATTGAGGGCGAAGTCGGAAAGCCTGGCGTGTATACGCTCGAAGATATCCTGAAGCCCCATGCGATGGAGGAGCGTATCTATCGATTACGCTGCGTAGAGCGCTGGTCTATGGTTATCCCATGGGTGGGGTTTTCCTTGGCGGATCTGATTAAACGCTTTGAACCGACCTCGAAAGCCAAGTATGTGCAATTTTTCACTCTCTTTGATCCGGATAGCATGTCTGGACAGCGCTCACGCTTCACGACGATTTCTTGGCCATATAGAGAAGGGCTTAGAATGGATGAGGCCATGAATCCGCTTACTTTGTTAGCGACTGGTCTCTATGGTAATTATCTACCTCCTCAAAACGGCGCACCTTTACGCTTAATAGTGCCCTGGAAGTATGGCTTTAAGAGTATTAAGTCCATCGTCAAGATTCGTTTTACAGAAACCGAGCCTGAAACAAGTTGGAATATGTTGGCTGCGAATGAGTATGGATTCTATGCCAATGTGAACCCTGAGGTTCATCATCCAAGATGGCGTCAAGATATGGAGACGCCTCTGCCGCAAACACTATTTAACAGCTCTCGAATTGATACGCGTCCTTTTAATGGTTATGCCGAGCAAGTGGCGGAACTATATAAGGGGATGGATTTATCGAAGTACTACTGAGTTGAGTGGAGCTTTGATAGGTAATTTGGGATGACTAAAGCTGTAAAGTGGGTTGTATTTGTATTGGGATTGCTGCCTTTGGCAGCTCTCTTGTTGGGAGTGTTCACTAATACCTTGGGGCCGGACCCTGCCGACACGCTCGCTGCGGAAACAGGTGAGTGGACATTTCGCTTCCTATTGCTCTCATTGGCGATCACGCCTCTTCGAAATATAGGGGGTTGGCCAAAAGTTTTTCCCTATAGACGAACCTTTGGTTTGTTTGCCTTGTTCTATGCCTCGCTGCACTTTCTTGTTTATCTAGTGTTCCTTCTACAACTACGTTGGTCAGAGATATTCGAAGACATAGTAGAAAGACCATATATCACGGTCGGCTTTAGCGCTTTTATATTGTTAATGGTGCTAGGTGTCACATCTACTAAGAGAATGATGCGCAAGCTGGGTCGTCGCTGGAGACAGCTACATAAGCTTGTTTACCTGATCAATGTTCTAGCATTGATACATTTAGTGTGGATATTGCGAACAGACCTTGCAGAAGCTGTAATTTATGGTAGTATTCTCCTCCCGTTATTGGCGTACCGGGTATATAGGGTTTACGCTTGCAGCGCTTCGAAACATATCAACTTGTCAACTTTCAATTGAGTGTTTTGTGAATTTTTTAGGTCTTTTGTTGTTTTGTAAACAAATCTAAAAAAGAGCTTGCAAGGTTTTAGAAAACCCCTATAATGCGCCTCCTCCTAACCACGAAGGTTCAGGAAAAAAGTTCTTTAAAAAGTAGAGATTAAGTAATAGAGGTGGGTGCTTG
>JBPOFS010000005.1:0-235546 GCA_051252515.1 Gammaproteobacteria bacterium | reverse complement strand
TCTGGATATCGAGACGCCATTGCTGACTAAGGCGACGCCAGAGGGTGCTCGTGACTACTTGGTGCCTAGCCGTACGCATCAGGGTCGTTTCTTTGCATTGCCACAATCCCCTCAGCTCTTTAAGCAAATCTTGATGGCTGCTGGGATGGATCGTTATTACCAGATCGCCAAATGTTTCCGTGATGAAGACTTGCGTGCTGATCGTCAGCCAGAGTTCACACAGATCGATATAGAAACTTCGTTCATGAACGAAGAGCAGATCATGAACACTGCTGAAACGATGATTCGTGAGATCTTCAAGAAGCACCTTGATGTGGATTTGGGTGAATTTCCGCGCATGACCTTCGCTGAAGGAATGCGTCGTTTTGGTTCTGATAAGCCAGATCTGCGCATTGATATGGAATTGATCGATATTGCGGATCTTATGCAAGAGGTTGATTTCAAAGTATTCAATGGCCCAGCAAACGACCCAGCGTCGCGTGTTGTTGCGCTGCGCGTTCCACAAGGCGCTAGCTTGAGCCGTAAGGTGATCGATGAGTACACTAAGTTTGTGTCCATCTATGGCGCGAAAGGTTTGGCTTGGATCAAAGTGAACGATTTGGCAGCCGGTGTTGAAGGTTTGCAATCGCCTATCTTGAAGTTTATGCCCGAGCAGGTGATCCAAGACGTATTGGCCCGTATCGGTGCTGAAACGGGTGATCTCGTTTTCTTCGGTGCGGATAAAACTAAGATTGTGAATGAGTCCATCGGTGCCTTGCGCTTAAAAGTAGGCGCGGATATGGGCATGATGACGAAGCCATGGGCGCCACTTTGGGTAGTAGATTTCCCAATGTTTGAGCACGACAGCGAAGGTAATTTGACTCCGCTTCACCACCCGTTCACGGCGCCGTCTTGCAGTGTCGAAGAGCTTCAGAAGGATCCTGCGAATGCATTGTCTCGCGCTTATGACATGGTGCTTAACGGCACGGAGTTGGGCGGCGGTTCAATCAGGATTAATAAGCCTGCAATGCAGCAATCAGTATTTGAAATATTAGGCATTGGCGAAGAAGAGGCGGCTGAGAAGTTCGGCTTCTTATTGGATGCTCTTGGTTATGGTTGTCCACCGCACGGCGGTTTGGCATTCGGTTTGGACCGCCTGATGATGTTGATGACCGGTGCTACCTCAATCCGCGAAGTCATAGCCTTCCCGAAAACGCAGTCAGCGGCTTGTCCTTTGACCGATGCGCCAGGCGTGGTGTCGGTGAAACAGCTGCGTGAATTAAATATTCAAATACGTCAGCCAGCAAAAGAGTAAGGCGTTATAAGCTAGGAGCAGTCAATGGCAGGTCATAGTAAATGGGCTAATATTAAGCATCGAAAAGCGGGGCAGGATGCCAAGCGCGCGAAGGTGTTTACTAAGTTTATTCGTGAACTAACTGTCGCCGCCAAATTAGGCGGCGAGCATGTGGCGGACAATCCGCGTCTGCGTGCTGCCGTTGATAAAGCCCTTGGCGCGAATATGACCCGCGATACGATTGACAGGGCTGTTGCCCGTGGCGCGGGCGCTGCTGAAAGCGACAACTTGGAAGAGTTGGTGTACGAGGGGTATGGCCCCGGTGGTGTGGCGATCTTGATCGAGACCCTCACTGACAATAAAAACCGGACTGTGGCAGAAGTGCGTCATGGCTTTTCCAAGTTTTCTGGCAACCTTGGCACTAGCGGTTCTGTGGCCTATTTGTTTGAGAAGAAAGGCTCCATTGTGTTTGCCGCGGGAAGTGACGAAGAGAAGATATTAGAGGTGGCGCTTGAGGGCGGAGCCGAAGATATGCAGACACACTCCGATGGCTCCTTTGAGGTGGTCACAACGCCAGAGAAATTCGGTGCGGTGAAAGATGCGCTAAGTCATGCCGGTTTAGAGCCCGAGTCCTCTGAAGTGACTATGGTCGCCTCCACTGAGGCCGAGCTCGACTTGGAAGCGGCCGAAGTGTTGCTGAGGTTGGTTGATCATCTAGAAGACCTAGATGACGTTCAGAACGTCTACAGTAATGCCAACATCTCTGATGAGGTGATGAGCCAGTTATAATTTCGTACGTTCAATATTCCACAATAGGAACAGTCTTATGGCGTTGATAATTGGAGTTGATCCGGGATCTCGTATCACGGGTTATGGCATTATCAACGCTACAGGCAATCGTTTAGAGTATGTGAGCTGTGGCTGCATACGCCTTCCCAATGTTCCGCATCCGGAACGTTTAAAACTGATATTCGATAATCTTTGTCGCATCATTGACGAGTTTTGCCCGCAAGAAAGTGCCATAGAAGAGGTCTTTCTTGGGAAGAGCGTGTCCTCGGCGCTTAAGTTGGGGCAGGCGCGAGGCGCGGCTATGCTCGCATGCCTTCATAACGATCTCTCTGTGGCCGAGTATGCGCCCCGCAAGGTCAAGCAGGCCGTGGTCGGAAACGGAAACGCCGATAAGGCGCAGGTGCAGCACATGATTAAAGTGCTGCTTGGCGTTAGTGGAGATGTACAAGAGGATGCGGCAGATGCATTGGCGATTGCCATTTGTCATGCCAATACGAAGTCGCATCTTGTCAAAATTGCTGGGGCAGGTTCTTTTAGGAAGAGTCGACTACAACTATAAGAGGGAGTGCAGAGGGTGATTGGAAGAATTCGTGGCGTATTGGCCGAGAAACAAGCGCCAGATGTGCTCATTGACATCAATGGTCTAGGGTATGACGTGCAAGTGCCTATGAGCACTATCTATCAATTGCCTGCGGTCGGACAGGACGTCACCTTGCATACGCACCTAGTTGTTCGCGAAGACGCACAACTGCTCTATGGCTTTTATACCTTGCAAGAACGTCGAATGTTTCGCAGTCTTATAAAGGTCAGTGGTGTGGGGCCGAAGATGGCCTTAGCTATTCTCTCAGGAATGGCGGTGGAAGAGTTTGTCCGCACCGTCCGTGTGAATGATATTGCAGGGCTGACGCGAATGCCTGGGGTCGGGCGCAAAACGGCCGAGAGGCTGATCGTCGAAATGAAGGATCGTCTCGAAGAGTGGGGCGATGGCTTAGTGGCGCCGGATTACACTGGCTCATTGGTCGATGCTCCTCCCACTGAGCGTCAGTTATCTCAAGAGGCGGAGGCGGCGCTTGTGGCTCTAGGGTATAAACCCGCAGAGGCGACGCGTATTATTGCTAAGGCAATCAAGGCAGACCCAAGCTTATCCAGTAGCGATGAGTTGATCAGACAAGCTCTCCGTAGCATGGCGCAATCATGATTAATGAAGAAGACCGTTTAATTTCACCTGAAATAGTTTCCAACGATCGCTCTCTGGATCGCGCGATTCGACCGCTGTCGCTCAGTGACTACGTGGGTCAGAGTGAAGTGAAAAAGCAGATGGAGATTTTCATTGGTGCGGCGCGCAATCGCAGCGAAGCAATGGATCACGTGCTTATTTTTGGTCCCCCCGGGCTTGGTAAGACCACATTGGCCAATATTATTGCCAATGAGTTGGATGTTGCGATAAAGACAACATCGGGGCCGGTGCTAGAAAAAGCGGGTGATCTGGCGGCCATGCTAACTAACCTAGAGTCGGGAGATGTCCTCTTTATCGACGAAATTCACCGATTAAGCCCTGCAATTGAAGAAATTCTCTATCCTGCGATGGAAGACTACCAGCTCGATATTATGATCGGGGAAGGGCCGTCGGCACGCTCAATCAAGCTAGACCTCCCGCCATTTACTTTGGTAGGGGCTACGACGCGTGCTGGCCTGCTAACGTCACCGCTTAGGGATCGCTTCGGCATCATTCAGCGTCTAGAGTTTTATACGCCCTCCGAGTTGTGCAGCATAGTGATGCGCTCTGCCAAAATTCTGGGTAGTGAGATTGACGAAGAGGGGGCTGCAGAGATTGCGAGACGCTCTCGTGGAACCCCTAGAATCGCCAACCGTCTATTGCGACGAGTGCGTGACTTTGCTCAGATGAAATGTGATGGCGTGGTAAACAAGACCGCTGCTTGCCAAGCGCTCGATATGTTGAGCATTGATGAGAATGGTTTTGATCACATGGATAGGCGCCTGCTTATAACGATGATTGAAAAATTCGGCGGCGGCCCAGTGGGCGTTGATAGCCTCGCGGCAGCGATTAGCGAGGAGCGTGACACCATAGAAGATGTGCTTGAGCCTTTCCTAATTCAACAGGGGTTTATGATGCGAACGCCGCGCGGAAGGGTGGTGACACCGCATGCCTATCTGCATTTCGGGATGTCGCCCCCTGCTAGTATTTCTGACCTTTCGAAGCCCTAGGGCACTTGAGTTCTGGGGCGGGAAAGTCTGTCTTTTTTGTGCCACAATTCATCAGGAATCTGTCAGCATAACAGCCGTGGAAAGTAAGATTGCGACTGTTAAATGCGTGCGTACGTGATCGGAGTCGTAAAAAGAGAAAAACTCTTTATAAAACACCGGATTGTGTATGAGAAGTGATAAACATGTCTTATAATGCCGCCTGTTTTCCGGCAGTCAAGAGGATCGTGAAGTGGGTGAGTCATTAAACGTATGGGTGTTGATCGCCGAGGCGACTACTGCCGTACAATTGGTCATGCTAATTTTGATGGCATCGTCTGTGACTTCTTGGGTGATGATTGTGCAGCGTTGGATGGTCTTAACGGCAGCTGATAAAGGCATGGGCAACTTCGAGAAGCGATTCTGGTCTGGCATGGATCTTAGTCAATTATTTCGTGAAGGCAGCTCTAAGCAAAAAGAGAATCAAGCCACTGGCGGAATGGAAAACATTTTCAGAGCCGGCTTCAAAGAATTTATGCGTTTGCGCCAACAGGGCGGGCTCGACTCAGAGGTCGTCATGGGCGGGGCACAACGTGCCATGCGAGTGGCTTACTCGCGTGAAGAAGAAAAACTAGAAAAGAACCTGACATTTCTTGCCACAGTCGGTTCGGTCAGTCCTTATGTCGGTCTATTCGGCACCGTCATCGGTATCATGAATTCATTTATCAGTCTCGCGAGTCAAAGTCAGGCCAGCCTACAAGTTGTGGCCCCTGGTATTGCTGAGGCCTTGATCGCTACTGCAATGGGTTTGTTTGCGGCGATCCCTGCAGTAGTGGCCTATAACCGCTATTCTTCGCGGGTAGATTCTATTATGGGCAACTACAGTACGTTTACTGAAGAGTTCTCCAGCATACTGCACCGTCAACTTTATAGCAGTCCAAGTAAGTAAGTGCGAAAAATCAGGTCTTTATTGCTAGGGTCGTTGAGGCAACATGGAAATAGTTAAAAAGCGTCGTAGGCCAGTGGCCGAAATCAATGTAGTGCCCTACATTGACGTCATGCTGGTGCTTTTAATTGTGTTTATGGTGACAGCGCCGTTACTTGAGCAAGGTCTTAAGGTAGATTTGCCAGAAGCAAACTCTGAGCCGCTCGATGTTGATGAGAACTCTGAAACTTTAGTGATCTCCATTACGTCGGAAGAAACCTTCTACATTAGCTTGGGGAGCACGCAAGAAGAAGAGCAAGAGCCCGTCGCCATAGAAGTGCTGGGCGACCAAGTAGCAAAAATTGTGGCAGCTAATCCACAGATTCAAGTGTTTGTAGAAGGTGATGGCGAAAGCAGTTATAGCTCGTTCATCAGCTTAATGACGGTATTGCAGGCGGCAGGTGTCGCGAGCCCTAATTTGATCACGAAACCTTTGGAATAGTTTAATCGCACTGTGAGAGTATTTAATGGTTATCCAGTCTCAATTATTGTGTCCGTGCTTTTTCATGGGCTGGTACTGTTAGCGCTGTTTTATTTTCAGCAAGCGAATACCGAAGTGATCGATATAGTGCGCCCCCCATCAGTGAAAGCACTGTTGGTGGCCGAGAACCCGCAAGAGAAGAATGCGGATATTCAACAACAAAGACAGGCTCAGCGGGTCCAAGAGCAGCGACGAGAAGAACAACGTCGGCAAGCGCAAGCCGAGGCTCAACGGGTCCAAGAGCAGCAACAAGCAGCAGAGCGTGAGGCTTCACAAGAGCGAGCGGCACTGCAGCAACGACAAGATCAAGAGCGTCGTCAGGCAGAGCAGAAACGCTTAGCGGACGAACAGCAACAACGTGACGAGCAGCAGCGCCGAGAGAACGAGCAGCGCCGTCAGCAAGAGGTCGCCGCACAGCAAGAAGCGGCGCGCCAAGAGCAGATACGACAAGAACAAGCCTTGCAAGCGCAGCGCGATGCAGAAGCGACTGAGGTAGCAAGGACCGAGTCAGAAAGGGTAATGTCCTATTCGGCAGTGATTCACGACTTGGTGCAACAAAATTGGTCACGCCCGCCTAGTGCTCGTAACGGCATGGTGGTGGTGTTAAGGATTCGCATGGTGCCTACTGGCGATGTGATCGAGGTAGAAATAGTGCAGTCTAGTGGTGATTTCGCCTTTGACCGCGCAGCAGAATCTGCTGTACTGAAAGTACGCCGTTTTACTGAGTTGCAGGGCATGGATACGCGAATGTTTGACCGCAATTTCAGAACTTTTTTGTTAACGTTTAGACCACAGGATTTATTGAACTGATGAGGAAAATGCGACACATATTCTGGCTAACACTTATTTTTACGAAAATGGTGACAGCGGCAGAATTGAATATCGAAATTACCCAAGGCGTCGATAACCCTATTCCTATCGCGGTAGTGCCATTCTCATGGGAAGGCGCGAGCGCCTTAAGTGAAGACATCGGAGCTGTCGTATCAGCCGATCTACAGCAAGTGGGCGAGTTTCGTGCTCTGCCACCTGGCAATATGCTAAGCATGCCTGATGAGGCTGCTGAGGTGTTTTTCCGTGATTGGCGTATATTGGCGCAAGATTATCTGTTGATTGGCAAAATTACCCATTCTCCAGGTAGTCAGTTAGTACAAGTGCAGTATGAATTTTTTGATGTGGCGCGCGAGCAGAAGCTGATTGGTGAGGTATTAACCGGCAGTGTTGATCAGCTACGTGATATCGCGCACGAAATCAGTAATGTGGTGTTTGAGCAAATAACGGGCACGCGTGGAGCCTTCTCTACAGAGATCCTTTATGTGTCGGCGCAGTTCGTATCGCCAGAGCTTACGCATTACCGAATAGAAAAAGCAGATTACGACGGACACCGCTCGCAGACATTAGTGGAGTCACAAGAGCCATTGATGTCACCTGCGTGGTCTCCTGATGGGCGTCAGATCGCGTATTTGTCGTTTGAAACTAATTTACCGCGCATCTATATACAAGAGATCGCCACCGGTGAGCGACGTCAGATTACTGACTTCCCAGGTATCAATAGTTCGCCAGTTTGGTCGCCTGATGGCAATAAATTAGCGATGGTGTTGTCTAAGGATGGCAGCCCTGATGTTTATGTCATGGATTTGATGACGAATCAGTTAACTCGGTTAACTGATCACCCTCGAGCTGAAACTGAGCCGAGTTGGAGCGCGGATAGCCGTTCAGTGATCTTTACATCAGATCGCACTGGGCAGCCGCAAATATACCAAGTAGGAATAACAGGAGGCTTCCCTGAAAGGTTGACCTTCGATTGTTTTTATTGCGCGAAAGGACGTTTCTTGCCGGACGGTAAGAATCTAGTCCACGTTAGACGTGACACCCGCCAAGATAATAGCTATAGCATCGCTATTTTCAACATTGAGACACAGCGGGTCATCACCCTTACTAACACTTCGCTAGACGAATCTCCCAGCGTGGCACCGAACGGAAGTATGATTATGTTCGCCACAAAGGTTAATGGAAGAGGCATCCTAGACGCCGTTTCCATTGACGGACGTGTAAAGTTCCGTTTACCATCCGCGCAGGGCGATGTTCGGGAACCATCTTGGTCGCCGTTCTTAAATTAAAGTTATTAAACGTGAAAATTTGGTAGCATCAGCCTATCGGAGGACTTGCAGAGTGGGTACGCACAGCATGAAATTTTTTAGAACAACAATCCTAGCATTATCAATCATGGGCGTTGCAGCTTGTAGCTCGACTGGCGACGAAGAAATGGCAGCACCAGCCGTAGCCGATACTTCAGGTATTGACGCGACTACTGCCGCCGCTCAGCGTGCAGAACAAGAACGCTTAGCGCGTGAGCGTCAAGCTCAAGAGCGCATGGAAGCAGCCGCGTTGAATACAACCGTGTTCTACTTCGATTTCGATGTGTCAGAATTTATGGCATCAGATCGCGACGTTTTAGCAATTCACGGTCGTAACCTCGCTGCAAACTCCAGTCGTCGAATTCGTTTGGAAGGTCATGCGGACGAGCGCGGCACACGCGAATACAACTTAGCACTTGGCGAACGTCGTGCGAACAGCATCCGTGACTACCTAGTAGTAAACGGTGCGTCTTTGTCGCAACTTGAAACGGTTAGCTACGGTGAAGAACGTCCATCGAACACTGGACAGTCTGAGTCGTCTTACCGCATGAACCGTCGTGTCGAAATCAAGTAAGGCCTGTATTAAATGAAGCAAACTTTAGCAGCGTTCCTAATTGCCGTGCCGGCAGCATTGTTGAGCACCGGAGCTATGAGCGCTGCTGGGGTCGTAGAGGCTCAGCCTTTTACACCTGGCCAAACTTCCTCGGGAGGGCAGTCAGGTGGTGCTTCATCTACTGATGCATTAGTGATGTTGTTAGACCAGTTTCGAGAAATGCGTTCGGAACTCGAAACACTTCGTGGGTTGTCTGAAGAGCAAGCCTATGAAATACGCAATTTGCAGCGTGAATCTCTAGATCGTTATACGGATCTCGATTCTCGACTCTCTGCTCTTTCCTCGGCGGCACCGGCCACTAGCGCGCCAATGCCTAATCCGACCAATTCTCAAACAGCCTCTGGACAAGCTCCTGGTGCTGTCGCTCCTATGCCGGCCACGCAAGTGCCCGTGACAGGCGCAAGCTCAACAACTCCATTACAAGCTGGCACTAGGCCAACACCTGCGCCTGTTGCTCCGACAAGCTTTACACCGTCTCCTGTAGTCGCTCCTAATACAACGCCCGCAAATAATCCGGTTGCGTTAAATAATACGGCAGCAACGGCAGCACAAGGTTTGCAAACGACAGTGTTCTCCGAGCAGCAGCAGTATCAAATCGCACTCGATTCCTTGCTACAAGAAGAGCAATACCAACGCTCTGTGAACGAGTTTGATCAATACCTTAGCCTCTACCCCAATGGCCGTTTCGTGACTAACGCCTATTACTGGAAAGGTCAGGCATACGTTAATTTGTCGATGTTGAATGAAGCGCGTGAAGCGTTTGAAGTGATCGTGGCGCGATACCCTGATGGTCGCAAAGTAGATGATGCGATGTATTCACTGGGCACTGTGTACGACAAGCTTGGCAATATCGACCGTGCACGTGAACTATTACGTCAAGTGCAGTCACGCTACCCAAACACTTCTGCTGCAAACCTTGCGGATATCTATTTACGCGCAATGAACTAGTCGCACTTGTAGCGTCAACGCTACAACGCTCTGTGACATTTTCCGCCCTTATTAAGCATTTGCCTTCGAGCCTCCATGGAACACTCGCCATCTCTTCGTATTAATGAAATCTTCTATTCCCTCCAGGGAGAGACGACTACTGTCGGCTTGCCTACGGTATTTGTCCGCCTAACGGGTTGTCCGCTGCGTTGCTCTTACTGTGATACGGAGTATGCCTTCCATAAAGGCGCTGTGATGACGCAAGAGGAGATCCTGACTCAGGTTGACTCCTACGGTGCTAAGTTCATTACAGTGACCGGAGGCGAGCCTTTGGCGCAGCCCGATTGCCTGCACTTACTCACAGCACTTTGTGATAAAGGCTACACGGTGTCGATAGAGACGAGTGGCGCAATGTCGATTGCTGAGGTGGATAAGCGAGTAGTGATTATTTTAGACCTTAAAACTCCTGCCTCAGGCGAATGTGATCGCAACCTCGAGAGTAATATCAAGTTTCTGAAGCCTATCGATCAAGTTAAATTTGTGATCTGTGATCGCGGCGATTACGACTGGTCCAAGGCTAAGACAGATCAGTTTGATTTGCGTAGCCGGGCAGCCGAGGTGTTGTTCTCGCCAAGTTTTGAGCAGTTGAGTTACCGTGAGCTCGCGGGATGGATTCTGCACGATCGCTTAGATGTGCGCATGCAGCTGCAATTGCATAAACACATCTGGGGTGACAAGCCAGGGCATTAATATGACATTCAATCAAGAGAGGGTGGTTTGAGCACTTCGCAAAACACAGCACCGAAAAATGCCGTAGTACTACTTTCTGGCGGATTAGATTCAACAACATGCTTAGCCATAGCTAAGGCACAAGGCTTCAACGTCTATGCTCTGAGCTTCGACTACGGGCAACGCTCCTCTAGTGAGTTGCAAGCGGCACGGTCGGTGGCCACAGCCTTCGGCGCAATACAGCACTCTGTGATCCCGCTTGGGCTAGGAGCGCTTGGAGGGTCTGCTTTGACAGATCTTTCCGTGGCGGTGCCTGAGGAAGAGTCTGCTGGCATTCCAATCACTTATGTCCCAGCACGCAACACAGTATTTCTGTCCTATGCGATGGCACTGGCCGAAGTGGTCAATGCTCGCACTATTTTTATTGGCGTCAATGCCCGAGATTACTCTGGCTACCCAGATTGCCGTCCTGAGTTCGTCGAAGCATTCGAGAAAATGGCTAACCTTGCAACAAAAGCGGCCATTGAAGGCGCGAGCCTTAAGATAGAGGTTCCATTGATGACCTTGAGCAAGGCTCAGATCATCGCTAAAGGGCTTGAGCTGGGGGTGGATTACGCTTTGACCGTATCGTGCTACCAGGCCGATGAGCAAGGGCGTGCCTGTGGTCGGTGCGATAGCTGTCGCTTTCGCGCCAAGGGCTTTGTCGAAGCAGGGGGCTCAGACCCCACGCGATATTTCTAAGAAGTGGATTATAGTGACTTTAATGTCACAAAAGACTTGTCTTTTTCGCTGATGATTGTATTATGTCGCCCTCGTTTACGGGTCGTTAGCTCAGTCGGTAGAGCAGTTGGCTTTTAACCAATTGGTCGAGTGTTCGAGTCACTCACGACCCACCAAATATCCTGTTAAGTCAGGAGCATAGAAGCCCTCTAAAAGAGGGCTTTTTTGTGCCTAAAATTTTACAAATTTATAGGTGCGTGGCGTTGAAAGCGCTATTGTTACTGAATCTAACTAAATGGGTATCGACATTATGCAAGTTCATACGGCGCTTCTAGCGATTAGCGCGTTGATCTGCAGTTTTGGCGCGCACGCCCAATCTGCACAAAGCATCTGGTCTTTCAATGGCTTTGGGACGCTTGGTGCTACCTATTCGGATGAGAGTCGCGCTGACTTCACACCTGACGCGCTTAGTGTTGAGGGTCCTGGCAATAGCGGTGCTTTGGATTTCGGTACCGATAGTCTCGCGGGCTTTCAGCTAATGGTGGAGCCTTCCTCTGGCCTCTCGGCCGTGATGCAAGTAGTAGCGCAACGAGACTTCGATGGCGATGTGAAACTCAAAGTGGAGTGGGCCAACCTTCAATATGAATTCTCACCCGCTCTTAAGATCCGGGTCGGTCGAACGGCCTTGGGCAACTTCATGGTCTCCGATCATCGCAAAGTGGGTAATGCCTTGCATTGGATCAGACCTCCCGCAGAGTTGTACTATATTGTGGGTATCACCGATAGCGATGGCATCGACTTGTCTTATCAGACCCATTTCGGCAATGCTATCTCTACCACTGAGCTGAGCTATGGGCGCAAGAATTTGGACACGGCGATTGGCCATTTAGAGGTGCCCAACTTATGGGTGATTTCTAATCGTCTAGAGATTAAAAACCTTACGCTTCGTGCCAGCTATTCCTCATTGAAAATAGTCTCCGATGGGCTAGATCCGTTTTTTGATGCTTATCGAGCGTTTGGTCCGCAAGGTGTAACGGTTGCCCGCAACTATAATATCAGCGGGGAATGGTCAAACTTTGCCTCAATTGGCATGAATTATGATCCCGGAACTTGGTTCTTAATGACTGAGTTGGGTCTAGGGAGAGGATCAAATGAGTTTGGTGATCGCCGGGGGTGGTATGCCAGTGGTGGTTACTATTTCGGCAAATTTACGCCTTACGCCACCTATGCAAGATCGAGTGGCGGCCACCGTAGCGCAAAAGGTCTCGATGGTTCTGCTTTTCCATTCTATTTGCAAACAACCATCAATGCCTTGAACGATAGCTTGAATATTTTGCAGACCTCCCAGTCAAAACAGCAACATACCGTTAGTCTAGGTCTGCGTTGGAATATGTTACCGAATGTTAGCCTGAAGGGTCAGTACGACCGCGTTTCTGTGCGGGAAGACTCCTTCGGAACCTTCAGTAATTTTGAGCTTGGCTTCCGGCCCTCTGGAGTGAATGTTTTTAGTGTCTCCTTGGATTACGTATTTTGAGTGCATCAAAGATGGTCTCAAAAGTTTCGCATTGTATAGGCGTTTTTCTGGCTTGCTTGTTGATTCAGGGTGGCGGGACGGTTGTGCAAGGTCTTCAAGAGCCTGATCAATTGGTGGTCGTGGTCTCTCGCGATAATCCAGTACAGTCTTTGAGTAAACTCCAAATTGAAGACATTTTTCTCGGGAAGTCGGCAGTGTTTCCGGATGGTCGACGAGCGGTTCCAGTCGATAATGCAGAAGGCAGTGTTTTACGGACCCGCTTCTATACTGAGGTGCTGGGTCGCACTGCTGCGCAGATAAGGGCACACTGGTCTCGTTTGATTTTCACTGGGCGTGGCAGACCCCCGCGCAGTGTCAGCTCGGTAGAGGAATTACTGCAGATTGTGGCCAAAGATCCTCAGAGTATTGGTTATATTGAACGCCATTTGGTGACTGATGCTGTTCGAGTGGTGCTTGAGTAAGAAGCCCCGCCTTAGGGTGAGGGCGAGTTTTAGGTAGTCAAAAATTCAATTCTGCTTATTCAGCGTTGGCGCACAGTTATAGAGCGGGGGTAAATGTTGTCGCAAAACTTGTGTATACTCCCCGTGCTTCATCAGAATGGATACTGTTTTTACAGTTTATCAAGTGAGTCTCTACTCTACTTCGATCGATCCTTCTTTAGCTCTCACAGTATTGCCTCTTGTTGAGGGATGTTGAGACATCATCGTTAGACACTATAATTTGTAAGAGACATAAATCGCTGTAGCAGCGATGAATTTTTATGGATGACACTAAGCCGCTTGTAAGTAAGAAGCCTTCTTCAGATAACGACACCTCATCGATGACCGCTCCAGTGTCTTTAACTGCATGGGAGAGGCTCGAAGCCTCAATCACCCGTCTCAGCACTCGTAATAATTTCTGGCATCGACTCTGTTCGTTCGTCTGGTTTCCGTTTGCCTATAAAAGTGGCATCGCAATCAGAGAAGTATCGACTGATGAATATGTCGCCATTTTGCCATTTAAGCGAGGTAATCGTAATTTCTACAATGCGATGGCTGGCGCGGCATTGTTAGGCAATAGTGAAGTCGCTGCGGGTATTTTTCTTTTCAAAAATTGTGGCAGCGAGTATGAGGTAGTCTGTAAAGATTTCGCATACAAATTTTTACGACCTTGCTATGGCGCCGCTAGATACAATATTAAAAACGCAAGTGCGGTCAAAGAGGCGTTACACGATCAAGTGGCGTCTGGTAAAGAATTCAATATCAAGGTCGAGATGCAGATCTTTCAACATCTGGAAAAAAAGCAGCGCCAGTTTCCGATAGGGCGCTGTGAATTAAGCTTTCATTGCACGCCCAAACAGATTGTGAAAGAGCGTAAGAAGCGGCGTAAAGCGAGACTCTCTAATGGTTAGATTGTCGACGTTGTCATGGGGGCTGTACTTAAGCTCAAGCTGGACGTGGTGTATCGGAATGTTCCTGCCAGTTATTTTGATGCACCGTTATGGTTGGGCGGGTTACTTAGTCTTTGCTGTTCCCAATGTCATTGGCTGTGCTGCGTTTGGCTATGTCATGAAAACTCCGGAACGCTCTAAAAAATTCGTTGCCAAATACTCCAGCCTATTAAGCGCGTTCTCATTGATTACGATTGCCTTTCATTTTTATTTTATCGCGATGCTATTACGTTTACATGAAGTAGGCGTTGCCATCACCTTAGCTTGTATCGCTGTTGCTCTTATTGTTATTCGTGTGTGCATGGGCTTGTCGACTCAGGCATTCCTGCGCTTAGCGCTAGGGACCTATTGTTTGTCGCTAGTGGCAGGTGCCTTGCTGTTCGACATCGATCTGGATATTCAAGCGGCACAGCCTTGGTATGAAGCGTTTTATTTGCTGCCACTGACAACGATTGGATTTTTACTTTGTCCCTATTTTGATCTGACCTTTCACAAAGCCTTACAAAGCGCTCCGAGTCGACATTGTTTTGCCGTGTTTGGTCTAACGTTTATTCCTATGATTTTGATTACGGTGTTGTACCAAGAGTTTGTCTTGCGTGCACTGCCGTTAGTGTTGATTTTGCATTTAGGGGGGCAGGCGCTGTTCAGCATGAGTGCTCATGCGGCAGAGCTTAATAAGCAATTATCGGCGGCACAACGAGTGCTTGTGCTGAAAATATTTTTAGCCTTATTGTTTGTGTCTTGCGCGCTCGCGCTGTGGCCGTATCAATCAACTCAAGGATGGCTAGATAACTACTTACGTTTCTTCGTATTCTACTCGGTGCTATTTCCCTGCCTCTTGATTGCCTGCGCTTTAGACAAAAAAGTGTATGCGTGGTTGATAGCGAGCGTGTTGATGGTGTTGCCGTTCTTAGAGCTAGGGGTTATTGCGCCGTATTCTTATTTGGCATTGATCCCTGCAGCATTGATGTTAGCGTGGGGATGGGCTGCAGCAAAAAATGCTAAGGCGTTGATGGCGGTTGCCTAGCATTCCTTGTTGCAAGCCTTTGGTTTAGATTACGCCCATAGCGTCCATCGCACGCGCGACCTTTAGAAACCCAGCGATATTAGCTCCAGCAACATAGTTGCCTGGCGCGCCATACTCTTCTGCAGTTTCGTGGCAGTCTCGGTGAATATTAATCATGATATTGGCGAGGCATTTTTCAGTATGCTCGAAAGTCCATGATGCACGGCTAGCATTTTGCTGCATCTCTAATGCGGAAGTGGCGACGCCGCCAGCATTGGCAGCCTTACTCGGCCCATAAGCAATTTTCGCGTCTTGAAAGATTTGCACGCCTTCGGGGGTAGTGGGCATATTGGCGCCTTCGGCGACCACAATACAGCCGTTTTCGACTAATGTTTTAGCGTCTTTGCCGTTCAATTCATTTTGTGTGGCGCAAGGTAGAGCAATGTCACAAGGGATGTCCCAAATGCAGCCGTTCTTAATATATTTTGCGTCTTTATGAATCTCTAAGTAAGCGCTGATACGGCGTCGCTCCACTTCTTTGATTTGTTTGATCGCCGCAAGATCAAGACCCTTTTCGTGGATGAGCACTCCACTTGAATCTGAACACGCGATCACGGTCGCTCCCAGTTCATGGGCTTTCTCGATGGCATAAATAGCAACATTGCCAGTGCCGGAGACAATGATCTTTTTGCCCTCTAAGGAGTCATTGCGTACTTTTAACATCTCTTGAGTGAAATAAACGGTGCCATACCCTGTGGCTTCTGTTCTAGCTAAGCTGCCGCCCCAAGCGACCCCTTTACCTGTGAATACGCCCGACTCATAACGATTAGTGATGCGTTTGTATTGACCAAATAAATAGCCAATTTCTCGACTACCGACGCCAATGTCACCTGCTGGGACATCGGTGTATTGGCCAATGTGTCGAAAAAGCTCGGTCATGAGGCTCTGGCAGAAACGCATGATCTCGTTATCGGATTTACCTTTAGGGTCGAAGTCACTGCCGCCTTTGCCGCCGCCGATTGGTAGACCGGTCAAAGCGTTCTTGAAGATTTGCTCGAAACCTAAGAACTTGATGATCCCTAGATATACGGAGGGGTGAAAGCGCATGCCGCCTTTGTAAGGACCTAAGGCGCTATTGAACTCGACGCGAAACGCGCGGTTGATATGGATTTCACCCTTATCGTCCTGCCAAGGTACGCGGAATATAATTTGTCGTTCGGGCTCACAGATGCGCTGTATGATTTTGCGCTCAGCAAACTCAGGGTGTTTGCTTAAAACAGGTCCAATAGTCTCCAACACCTCGCGTACTGCCTGGTGAAATTCATTCTCACAGGGATTGCGGCGGAGTAACTCCTGGTAAATGGGTTCTAGCTTTTCATCTAAACATGCACTCATGCGGGGGCCCCAGTATGACAAGTTGTTTTGCTGTTTTCCCCAAGGGTAGACATTGGGGACAATGCCTCATATTAGTGCATTGATTGATTGGCGGGTAGGGATGAGGGGAAGTAATGTGTCATGTCGACAATCTTCCCACTAACATCGGTGGCCAGTGAGAAGATGTCGATGGGCATCTTAAGGGATTAAGACGATTGAGCCTGTGGTTTTTCTAGCGGCAAGATCTTTGTGTGCTTGAGCAGCATCTTTAAGTGCGTATCGATGACTGACTTCGATTTTGACTGCACCAGACTTGATCACCTTCATAAGGTCACCGGCTACTTTTCGTAGCTCTTCTGGGGTGCTAACAAAACTGAACAGTGTCGGACGGGTCATCATCAATGAGCCTTTTTGCGCTAGTAACGCCGGTGGGAATGCAGGAACAGGGCCCGAAGCATTGCCATAAGTGACAAATAGACCGCGTTTTTGCAGACAATCCAATGAAGCTGGGAAAGTATCCTTACCAATGGAGTCAAATACCACGGCGAGCATTTCCCCTTTCGTGATGGTTTTAACGCGTTTTACAAAGTCTTCCTTGGTGTAGTTGATGGGGTAATCACAGCCATTGGCTTTAGCGAGCTTGGCTTTCTCTGGAGAGCTGACGGTTCCGATTACAGTGGCACCTAGAGACTTAGCCCATTGGCAAAGAATCAAGCCTACTCCGCCTGCGGCCGCGTGGACCAAAATAGTATCGCCTTTTTTAACTTTGTAAATTTGGCGAATCAGGTATTGCACGGTCATGCCTTTCAACATCATGGCTGCGGCTACTTCATCACTGATGTGTTTAGGCACTTTCACCAATAATGCGGCATTGAGATTTACTTTCTCGGCATAGCAACCTGTGCCAGCGGTGCCGCATGCCACGCGATCACCGATTTTGAACTCGGTCACACCAGCCCCTACAGCCTCGATGATGCCGCAGAGCTCGCCACCAGGGGTAAAGGGTAGTGGGGCAGGGTAAAGGCCCGTGCGCTGATAGATATCAATGAAGTTAACGCCAATGGCTGTGGCGCGCACAGTCACTTGTCCTTTACGCGGTTTTCCCACTTTCACGTCTTGGAGTTTCATTACATCCGCGTCGCCGGTCTGTTCGATGACAATAGCTTTTGGCATTACTTGCTTCCTTTGAGTGTTTCCAATGTTGTTTTAAGGGGTGTAATATCGCGACCTTACTATTTTGCTCACAACTAGGCGAGAGCTTTCTAAGACCAGCGTATGTCGACAAATATCGAATCAGGAAACCCATTGGCAGCAGACACCAAGCTCGTAAGAGAGCATTTGGCGGCGATTAATGTCCCCGAAGAAATGAGCGCTGAGCTAGTGACAGACTATAAAAACCGAATCAAAAGCCTGTTGAAGGAAAAAGATGCGGTTCTAGTTGCCCATTACTATACCGATCCCCTCATACAGGAACTCGCGCAAGAAAGTGGTGGCTTTATCTCTGATTCCTTGGAGATGGCCCGGTTTGGACGTGATGCGGCAGCAACCACGCTCGTCGTGGCAGGGGTTCGTTTCATGGGCGAGACGGCAAGCATTCTAAGCCCTGATAAAACCGTACTCATGCCGACTGTCGAGGCAACGTGTTCTCTTGATCTTGCTTGTCCGATTGATGAGTTCTCGGCCTTCTGTGACGCTCACCCAGATCGAGAAGTGGTGGTGTATGCCAATACCTCTGCGGCTGTTAAAGCACGCGCAGACTGGGTTGTGACCTCAAGCATTGCGGTCGATGTAGTGGAGCACCTAGCGGCACAAGGTAAAAAGATTATCTGGGCTCCGGACAAACATTTGGGCGGGTATATCCAGAAGCAAACAGGCGCCGACATGCTCTTATGGGATGGCGCGTGTATTGTTCATGAAGAGTTTAAAGCGCAAGGCTTGTTGGATCTCAAAGCGGTGCACCCAGACGCGGCCATATTGGCCCACCCTGAGTCGCCTGATTCTGTCTTGGCGATTGCCGATATGGTTGGCTCTACCACCCAGATTATCAATGCCGCCGTGTCGATGCCGAATGAATCATTCATCGTGGCAACAGATAAAGGCATTTTCTATAAATTGCAGCAAATGGCGCCGAATAAACACTTTATGATTGCACCGACAGCGGGCAGTGATGCCACCTGCCGCAGTTGTGCACATTGTCCTTGGATGGCAATGAACTCTTTAGATAGGGTTTATGAGTCTTTATTGAATGGGACTAATCGCGTGAGTGTCGAGCGTGAACTCGCGCAGCGGGCGATGCGACCGCTGCAGCGTATGTTGGATTTCTCGGTGCAACACAAGTTGAAAGTGGCTGGAAAGGCTTAGTTCCTTGAGCCACGCTCCATCCGCTCAACATCGCGAGAGCGCTGACGCAATTTCGCGATTAACGGGCCGTTGTTCTCTTTATCTGCTTCTATGCGCAGGGCATAACTAAGTTGCTCTGATGCGCTTCTGAAATCTCCTACCAATACGAAATATTCCGCTCGAGCTTGGTGTACTTTGCTGACATTGCCCACCAGGCCTTGAGTTTCGGCAATTTCGTACCATAAATCATGGTCTTCAGGCCTTGTCACAGCGTGCTTCTCTAAGACTTTTGCGGCCTCGTCGTACTGTCGTCCTGCAATAAGCGCATCGGCATAAGTCATGGTCAAGGCGTGATTATTAGGATTGATGGTCAGGTGTCTTTGTAAGAAGTCTTGGGCTTGCCCGGATTCGTTGCTGGCAGTGAATATTTCCGCTTCGGTCACAACGTAGGCGATCCGGTTGGGTTCACTCGCAAGTAAAGGCGCTAGGGCCTCATGAGCTTTGTTGAAATCCTTATTCTTCATATAGGCCAGCGCAAGGCCGTATTGAGCGGCTTTGCTGTCATCACTCGTGCTCGCATTCGTAAGTGCTGTCTGAAATTGTGAAATAGACACTATCGGGTTGGCTTCGTAATGGATTTGAATGCGCGCACGCATGAGCTGATATTCGAGGCTAGTAATACCTTCGCGCGTAGGGTAACGATTGGCCCGACCACGAGTATCGGCGACACGCGCCTCAGTTACTGGGTGGGACAACAAAAATTCAGGAGGTCTGGCGCCAAAACGATTCATGCTGGCAAGACGTTCAAACATTGCGGGCATTTCGCCGGGGTCATAGCCTGCATCGTACAGGGTGCGTATGCCGACACGGTCAGCTTCGGCTTCGTTGTTGCGCGAAAAGCGTAATTGGTTTTCGAGCGCACGGCCTTGTGCGGCCATGACTGCGGCTTGTCCGGTGTTGCCATCGGATGTCCCCATCACCACGATACTCGCCAATAAAGTGGCAAGTTCAGGGATTCGGCGCCGTTGCGCGTCTTCGACACTGCGTGCGAAGTGGCGCTGACTCACGTGAGCCAGCTCGTGAGACATTACGGACAGAAACTCCCCTTCGGTATGGGCGTTGAGAAACAAGCCGCCATTGACGCCTATAATGCCCCCTGGGGCGGCGAAGGCGTTCAGCTCTGGGCTGTCAATGATGACAAATGCCAGACGATAGTCTTTAAGCTCACTGTGCAATGCAAGATTGTGGGTAATGTTCACCACATAGTCATTGAGTAAGGGGTCGGTGATGGTGACGCTGCTGCGCCGTACCGAGCGCAAAAATTCACGGCCGAGTGTGTACTCATCATCAAGGGAGATGAGTCCTGATATACGGTCTCCTAAACTGGGGAGTTGTACTTGCGCTGTTGCTAGTTGGCTGCTTAATAAGGCCACCGCAATCGCGAGTTTCGTCAATTTTAAGGCGTGCATAAATTCTCTAAATAGGAAACAAGGTCGCTTTGATCACTGTAAACCTAAGACCGGTAACAGTACAAATAATTCCATAGCGTTTCTTAAACTCTAATGACTGATGCTGGGCAATTGCTAGGTGTTTTGCAAGTTTGCTTGCTAAAATGCCTCCCTATGGAAATCAATATAGATTTAGAACTCGATGCAAGCGGACTAAGCTGTCCGCTCCCTTTACTTAAGGCCAAACTTGCGTTGAACTCACTGCAAGCGGCACAAGTGCTAAAGGTGATTGCAACTGATCCAGGGTCAGAAAGAGACTTTGAGGTGTTTGTACAACAAAGTCGGCATACTATCCTTGCTTTCAAGAAGGAAGAGGCCAACTACCACTATTGGATTCAAAAAGGCTGATAAGCATTTATGCGACAACTCCTGCGCAGTTTCTTTAATCGGTATTTCCACGATGAAGAAGCCATTATTTTTATCATCCTCCTCACGATCGGCCTTGTCATACTCGCTACTATGGGCTCCATACTAGCGCCTTTGCTTGCCGCCGTAGTGACTGCCTATCTCTTGCAAGGCCTAGTGAACGTGCTGATAACCTACTCAGTGCCTTATATGCTGGCTGTCACGCTCGTCTATGTGGTGTTTATTAGTTTGTTTGTGGCCATCCTTCTGTTTCTATTGCCGCAAGCATGGGGGCAGTTAGGTCGTTTTATTAATGAGCTGCCTCGTTTGATTAGTGAAGGGCAGGAGCTGCTACTGCATTTGCCTGAAGCCTACCCAAGTTTGGTGTCTGAGCAACAGATACAAGACATGATTAGCACTCTACGTGGTGATCTTGCCATATTAGGGCAGATGGTAGTGTCTTACTCTATATCAAGCATTCCGCGTATATTCGACTGGCTCGTGTTCCTGGTATTGGTGCCGGTGTTGGTGTTTTTCATGTTGAAAGATAAGCACATGCTGGTGCGTTGGATCAGCAGTATGTTGCCGCACAATCGTCCGTTGATGTTGCAGATCTGGAAAGAAATGGATCAGCAATTGGCCAATTATATTCGCGGAAAGGTGCTTGAGGTTACGATCGTAGGTCTTTGTAGTTACATCACTTTTTTCGTTCTTGGCGTCAATTACGCCTTGCTATTGTCGGTGATGGTGGGATTGTCGGTAATCGTGCCGTTTATCGGGGTGGCTGTGGTCACATTGCCTGTAATGCTGGTGGCCTATGTGCAGTGGGGCATTGGGGGTGAGTTCTATACAGTGGTGCTCGCCTATGGGGTTATTCAATTATTGGATGCCAATGTGTTGGTGCCAGTGATATTTTCCGAAACAGTTAATTTACACCCCGTCGCTATTATCGGTGCCGTGTTGGTGTTTGGTGGGTTCTGGGGCTTAGCGGGTGTCTTTTTTGCGATCCCGTTAGCCACATTCATAAAAGCCATTATAAACGCTTGGCCTGATACGGCTCATAAACCTCCACCAAGCGTATAATCTTATTGATAGCTGCGACTAGATTTTGTCCCACAAGCGGGGGATGTGATACAGTCGCCGCCCGTATTTACAATCTCTTAGGCTAGAGGAATAGTAATGATTCAAGGCAGTATCGTGGCTATTGTCACTCCGATGTCACCCGACGGTGAAATCGATTATCCGGCATTCGACCACCTGATTGAATGGCATATTGCTAGTGGCACTGACGCCATCGTAGTAGCCGGAACAACCGGTGAGTCACCTACCATTACAGAGCAAGAGCACTGCGACCTTATTAGCCATTGTGTGAAGAAGGTAGCGGGGCGTATTCCTGTGGTTGCTGGGACGGGCTCTAACTCTACTCGAGAAGCCATATTCTTCACGGAAGCCGCAAAAGAATATGGGGCCGATGCCTGCCTTATCGTAGTGCCATACTACAATAAGCCTAGCCAAGAAGGTTTGTATCAACACTTTAAGAAGATAGCGGAAAGCGTTGATATTCCTCAGATATTGTACAATGTTCCGTCGCGAGCAGGGATCGATTTGCAGGCGCAAACAGTCTCGCGGCTTGCTGAGCTTCCCAACATCGTTGGCATCAAAGAAGCTAGCGGAGACCTTGATCGTGTCAGAGAACTATTATCACTTTGTGGTAATCGTATTAGCATTCTCAGTGGCGACGATGCGACAGCGCGCCAGTTGATGCTCGCAGGCGGTAAAGGCAATATTTCTGTCACAGCGAATCTAGTTCCCTCACAGATGCATGAGATGTGTAAGCGTGCAATCTCAGGCGACGCAGTAGGGGCTGAGGCCATTGATACGCCATTGTCAGGCTTGCACAGCCGCTTGTTTGTCGAAGGCAATCCAGTACCAGTAAAATGGGCAATGACGCAGATGGGTTTGATTCAATCTGGAATTCGTTTGCCTTTAGTGGAACTGAATCCCGCTTTTAGAGTCCCAGTAGCTGATGCAATGCGCGCGGCCGGGATTAGCATCGCATGATGAGTGCTCAGGCAATTGCGCCTAGGGTGTGACCGAATTTTCTAGTAATGAGAGGCACAATGCAGGCTTTTAAACCGATGATGATGGGCGCTTTGCTCCTTAGTACTCTGGCGGGATGTTCTTACCTCACTGGAGACGATGGCTATTTTCGTGACCGTCAAGGCGATTACTTAGTCGCACCCATTGCGCCTCCTATGGAAATTCCGTCGGAGTTAGACAGTTACACATTAGATGCTTTGTATGTGGTTCCTGAGCCGTTATTAGAGGACCGTGCATATTTTCTACGTGCGCCGGGCCCTCGTGGCTTGGACACCAATGTTCGTGAAGGTGTGGTAGTGCAGCGTTTTGGTGATCGTCGTTGGATCGTGATCGGCGCTGAACCAGGTCAAGTTTGGCCACGTATGCGTGACTACTGGTCGACTGCTCAAATCCAGCTTGATACCGTAGACCCGACCCGCTGGATGATGGAAACGACATGGTTAGGAGAGGACGAGGGCGAGCGCAATAAGTATCAAGTGCGTATTGAGCCGGGTGTCCATTCTGGTAACTCTGAAGTTTATGTTCGTCAGGTGTCAGAGAGTTACGTGGAAGATCCAGAGGCTGCAGTTAACTGGCCCGAAGATTCGGCTAGCCTAGAACTAGAACATGCCATGTTAGATGATATCTCAATGTATCTTGCCGATCGTACAGACTTGTATCGCGCCTCGTCTGTTTCATTGCTTGCAGGCAGCATTGAAGCCGAGAGTAAGGCTAATATTGTTCCTTCTGCTAACGGCGATGTTCTGCAAATTCGAGTCGATTTTGGTCGTGCTTGGTCGCAAATATCCCAAGCTTTGGATAACGCCAACATAGAGACGATTGATAGTGATCGTGATGCGGGTGTCTATACGGTGCTTTATGCCGGTGAATTCGACGAAGATGACCAGCTCGGCTTTTTCGGACGACTCTTCCGCCGAGGCTCCAATGACGTTGTTGAGCCTGTTGAATTTAAAGTCACTATTGCCACTGAAGGTGAGCGTGTTCTTGTCACAGCGCAGGCTGCCGAAGGCGCCACTAACGCAGACTTACGTGATTTGTTGATTCGTACAGTGCACCGCAATCTTATCTAAACCCATTCCTAAGCCTTCCCAATGATATTGGGAAGGCTGGAGTTGGAGTTCCCTCTGATGTCCATGTCACCCGAAGTGTTAGCCTTCGCTGCGATTTCAGCCATTCTGGCTATAGTCTCCCTATTGCAATACGTTCGCCGTGCACCTAATCAAGCCGGTGATATGGCGGTAATGGAAGAGCGTTTGAGCGCTAAACAAGCGCAATGCGATGCGCTAGCCCAACGTCTGCATTCATTAGAGGAAGACAAATCCCAGTTGCTTGAATCTGATGTTCGGCACCGAGAAAGCATTGCGCAACTCAAGACCCAGCTAGAACAAGAGCAAAAGCAGAATCACGAGAAGCTACAATTGCTCAATGATTCGCGTGAACAAATGACGCTGCAGTTTAAAAGTATCGCGAGCGAGATTCTGGAAGATAAGAGCGCGCGCTTTACTGCCAGCAATCAAGAAAACATTGCGCAAATCCTTAAGCCCCTAAATGAGAAAATCCATCTTTTCGAGAAGAAGGTCGAAGAGACCTATGATCGTGAGTCAAAAGAGCGTTTTTCGTTAGCGCGTGAGATTCGCAGCCTGCAAGAGCTCAACGTGCGCATTAGTGAAGACGCCGTGAATCTTACTAATGCCTTGAAAGGGGAAAGTAAGACGCAAGGCACGTGGGGAGAGGTGATATTAGAGACAATTCTTGAGAAATCGGGCCTAGTGAAAGGGCGTGAATATCAAACCCAGGTTAGTCTCAAGGCTGAAGATGGCTCGCGTTCACAGCCCGATGTCATTGTGCATATGCCTGAGAACAAGCAGATCATTATTGATGCGAAGGTGTCATTGAAAGCGTATGAAGCCTTCTGTTCTGAGGACGATGCTAAGCGTAAAGCAGAGTTTCTAAGGCAGCACGTGGCGTCCGTGCGAACCCATATTAAAACCCTGGGCAGCAAGGACTATCAGAACTTAATGTCCGTCAATTCCTTAGACTTCGTACTCCTGTTTATGCCGATTGAAGCGGCATTCTCCGTGGCAATACAAGAGGACGGAGAGATGTTTACCGATGCGTTTGATAAAAACATCATTTTGGTGGGGCCTTCAACATTATTGGCCACGCTGCGCACCATTCAAAATATTTGGCGCTATGAACAACAAAACCAGAACGCCTTGGAGATCGCCAATTCAGCCGGGCTGCTCTATGACAAGTTTGTCGCGTTTGTCGGGGATCTAGACGACATCGGCAACAAGATTGAGGCTACACGCAAAAGTTACGATAAAGCCCATAACAAATTAGTCTCTGGTCGGGGCAATCTGATTGGCCGTGTCGAAAAGCTCAAAACCTTAGGGGCGCGCACAAGTAAAAAGCACGCCGATAATCTATTGGCCCAGGCCGATATTGATGAGAGTGAGAAGTTAGTAGGCCAGAGCAGCGAATCCACCCAAGAAGATAACGATTAGAGCGAATAATGTTAACACAAATACTCGAATTCCTGCCGTGTGAAACCCCTAAAGCTTGGTTAGACGAGGCGCTTAAGCAACCTGAGGTCTTATTGATCGATCACGCTAACTGCGAGAAAAAGGCGGCTGCTACGGCGATGAGTTTGTTGTATCGCTATTCTGAGCACACGGAGCTGCTGCGCAAAATGTCTCAGTTGGCACGAGAGGAGTTATTGCACTTTGAGCAGGTTGTGAATTTGCTGGCAGAGCGC
Organism: Gammaproteobacteria bacterium; assembly: GCA_051252515.1. GTDB lineage: Bacteria > Pseudomonadota > Gammaproteobacteria > Pseudomonadales > Pseudohongiellaceae > UBA5078. Next base: position 210,298 of record JBPOFS010000005.1, on the reverse strand, counting down.
AATATTGAATATATCCACTTAGGGCCGTCACGCTATGCGGGTGGACTTCGAGAGCATCTGCGCAAAGATGGCATGAACGGTTTGATAGATACGTTGATCGTTGGGGCGTTTGTAGAGGCGCGCTCCTGCGAGCGCTTCGCAAAAATTGCTCCACTGCTAGACCCCGCGCTAGAGAAGTTTTACCGGAGTCTTTTGAAGTCTGAAGCGCGCCATTATCAAGACTATTTGGCATTGGCGGCGCTTTACAGCGATAGCGACATCACTCCTCATATCGCGCGTTTTCGTGAGGTCGAGCGAGAACTAATTGAAAGCCCAGACAGTGATTTCCGTTTTCACAGTGGCGTGCCTGCGCTTTAGGTCAGTATCCGCCTCTATTCTCGGCAGGTGGCAGGGCGTTGGAGATTATTGCCAAGCTTTGCAGCCAGTGCTGTGAGCTGACTACAACTAACGGTGGTATTGCCCGTTAATACCGTCGATGTCAGGCTCTTCATCTCAATCAATGTCTCGATATCACGCACGCGGTTATTGGTCAGGCTCAATGAGCTCAGGCGGGTAAGGCTGCTAAGCGGCGCTACGCTGCTAATGCGGTTATTGCTTAAATCCAAGAATTGTAGCCCTTTCAATAAGGCGATTCCTTCAATGCTTTCGATCTCCCAGCCTGAGCATGAGAGGACGGAAATGGTTTCGATCTCCGCGTTGGGCAGCTGTAATGCTAGGTTCACGCATCCTTGTAGGCCTGGGTCTGCGAAGCGATAGGCTGTGGCATTGGGGCGTGGGTCAATCAAGGTTTGATTGTTTAGGCTCACAGCAAAGCGCTGCGAGCAGGCGCTACTAAGCAGGCTCAAGCAGAGCACGCCGAGAATCCGAGAAAGAGACTTAGTTTCCAAAGGGTACTGCTCCTAGTGCCGAGTCAAAGACATTGGCGCTCATTATGATGCATTCGTAGGGGAATTACCGCTGTCTCGCCTGATTCTCAGTGGAAATTCGGAACGAGTCCAGTTAGTATTCGTTGCCCTAAGTCCGGTGATTTATGCAGTCTTGAAAGGTCAAGCCGTGCAAACCTTCACCTACAACCATTAGATACTCATCAAGAAAGGAAGTCGCCATGAATTTTCCCCGTATATTGAGCCTGCGCAGTGCCGTGTTGGCTGTCTCGCTTACTGCAATGAGCGCACAAGCTGCAGATAGCGCAGTAGATCTGACCTCTCAAGATAATCAGATCAGCTACAGCATTGGTGTCAATATTGGTCAGAACCTTGCTGGTCAGGGAATCATGGGCGCGATCAACCTCGACGCCTTCTTCGAAGGTATTCGCGATGTCGTCACTGGTGAGCCTCAGCTCACACAAGACGAAATGATGGCGGCTTTGGAAGCTTTCCAAACACAGCTTATGGAGCAGCAAGCCATTGAAATCGCAGCGATCCAAGCGGAAAGCGAAGCGTTTCTTGCGGCCAATGCTCAAGAAGATGGCGTGATGACGACTGATAGTGGTCTTCAGTACACAATCATCGAGACTGGCGATGCTAGCGGTGTGTCACCAACGCTTAATGACAGCGTTTTGGCGCATTACCATGGCACTTTCATCGACGGCGAAGTGTTCGATAGCTCAGTTGATCGTGGTGAGCCTGCAGAGTTTGGCGTTGGCCAAGTGATTGCTGGTTGGACTGAAGCGTTGCAAATGATGAAGCCTGGTGACAAATGGCGTCTATTCATTCCATCAAATCTTGCCTATGGCGAAACCGGTTCTGGCCCAATTGGACCGTTTACCGCGCTAATTTTTGATGTAGAGCTTTTACAAGTTAACACGCAATAATTTAAACAATGGAGTAGTGGATGGGTAGTTCGGCGCAGCAAGCAATGCAATTGGATGACTTTAATGCAGGACTATTAAAGTTTATAGCCGAATCACCCACACCGTTCCATGCGACCCAAAGCCTTGCCGCCTTAATTCAGGCGCAAGGCTTTCAAATGCTAGAAGAGTCCGAGCCTTGGCAGTTATTGCCAGGCGGGCGCTATTGCGTGACCCGCAACGGATCCTCTTTAATCGCCTTTACGATTCCTGAACGCACAGAAAATGCTGACCCTGTGCGCGATGGTGTGAATATGTTTGGCGCGCACACCGACAGTCCTTGCCTGCGTGTAAAACCGCACGGGGACATGCGCAAGAACAATTACTTGCAGCTAGGTGTCGAAGTCTACGGTGGCGCACTGTTCAACCCTTGGTTTGATAGAGACCTTTCTATTGCTGGGCGTGTTGATTTTCTTTGTAAAGATGGCACCCTTGATAGCTGTCTAATCGATTTGCAGCGCCCGGTTGCTGTTATTCCTAGTCTTGCCATTCACCTTGATCGAAAAGCGAACCAATCCCGAACCGTGAATGCGCAGCTGCATTTGCCGCCCGTGTTATCAATTAAAGGGGTAGAAGGGGATAACTTTGATGATTTGCTATTGTCTTGGCTTGGTGAGTTCGCGCAGCGTCACGATGCGGCAAAAGTCCTCAGTCATGAGCTAAGTTTCTATGACACACAGGCCCCAGCCATGGTGGGTCTGCACAATGAGTTTATTGCCTCGGCAAGACTCGATAATCTCTTAAGTTGTTATATCGGTGCGAAGGCCTTGGTGGAGTGTGATAACACTTCCTGCAATCTGCTGATTTGCACAGATCACGAAGAGGTGGGCAGCACTTCAGCCGCTGGCGCGAATGGGCCGTTCCTGCGCTCAGTGTTGGATCGTATTTTGGCAGACAGTTCAACGCGTGTTGAAAAACGTGCAGAGGATTTTGAGCGCCTCATACGCAACTCAATGATGCTATCTGTAGATAACGCTCATGGCATTCATCCTAACTACATGGATGTTCACGATGCCAATCATGGGCCAATTCTGAATCAAGGCCCTGTGATCAAGATTAATGCGAACCAACGTTACGCAAGTAATAGTCGGTCCGTGGCCTATTTCAAATCTCTTTGCTTGGATGCCGATGTGCCTGTGCAATCCTTTGTTGTTAGAAGCGACATGGGATGCGGTAGTACTATTGGGCCTATTACGGCTTCGGGTATTGGCGTAGAGACCGTCGATGTTGGTGTCCCTAGTTTTGCGATGCACTCTATTCGTGAGCTAGCCGGTAGCGAAGATGCCCATGGTCTTTATCGCATTACACGGCAATTCTTTAATGCGCAAAGCCCTGCCGTTTAAGGGTGCGCATCGCAAAGCGGGCAGGGTGTAGGGCTGTTACCACGCTCGTTTGAATCGGTAGCAGTTCATTCGCTATTAAACTCGCAATGTACTCGCCAGCTAATGGCGCATTGCAGAGCCCGTGCGAGCCATGACTCACACTTAGATACAAACCTTCCTGCACGGGCACACTTCTTCCTGGCCTTTTCCGTTTGTCTTGTCCTGAACTTAGGTAAAGCGTTTGTAATTGTTCGAAATCAGGCACCGGTCCGACCATCGGCATGCGATCAGTGCTTGTGGCTCGAACCGATACTCGACCACCCTCGATGGACGCATAATCGAGATTTGCCGATTGTAGGTGCGCTGCAATGCCTTCGAAGTTTTGCTGGTGTTCTTCTTCGGTAAGCGCCAAGTCGTCGAATTTTTTCGAATAACTCGCACCCACACTGTGCAGGCCCTGCCATGAGGGGCTGATGTAACTTCTTCCGCATACGACACTTCGCAATTGATCGCTCTGACTATTGGCGCGTATATAACTGACCTGACCACGAATAGGAACGATAGGAAGAGTTGCGGTTTGTTGTAGCTGGGTGGCAGCCACGCTATTGGCGATGACAACGGCATCGGCAAATAGCACCGGTAGAGTGGTGTCCTCTAAGCTGACTTGCCATTGCTGGTCTGATTTTTCAACACTCGTGACTTTGCTCTGTAGTTGTAGGGCAATATTGGGGTGTTGCAGATAAGCGTGGCAAAGTTGAGCGGGGTTTAGGTAGCCGCCCATAGGAATATAGTTGGCCTTTCCTTCGAACGAAAGTCCTGTGGCCTCTTTGCTGTGACCGCCACTGATTGCACGGACAATATCATCGGCATAACCGGAGTAGTTAAGTGTACCGCCACGCTCCTGCCGCGATTTAAAAGCGCTTTCCAAATTGATAACGCCACAGGCGTGCCAATTGATCTCTGGGTATTGGGCTTGCAAATGAGCGAACTGCCTCGTGGCAAAAAGGAAGGCTTGTAGATTGAACTGCCTATTTCCGTTGTCGGCGTTGCTAAGGCGACATTGTAGAACCGCTTGTCGGTTGCCAGAGGCGCCATTAGCAATTTGCTCGGACTGTTCTAGAACCAATACTTTGAACCCTTTACAGGCCAAACTGTATGCCGTGGCGCAGCCGGCTAACCCTGCGCCAATTACTACAACATCTTTGACATCGCGGTGCGTGTCGACGGGTAAATCGAGCCATTGCGCTGTGCTTGGAATAGCGGGGGAGGAGGTCTCGGGGTTCGGCGCGAAAACCGCCGTTAGCATGTGTCGCTTCTTTCCGTGCCCTTTTAGTTTTGTGGTCTCGAACCCTGCGGCTTTAACGCCGCGCACAACTGTGCCAGCCACGCTATAGCTGGCAAGGGTTGTGCCTGGTTTGCTTAAGCGTGCCAGTTGTTGCAGCAGTTCAGGGCTCCACATTTGTGGATTCAATTTCGGAGCAAAACCGTCTAAAAACCATGCGTCCACTTTGGCGCTTGCACGCAGAGGCTGGACGCTGAGCATTTGCTCCGCATCACCGTAATAGAGGTCTAGGGTGATGCTGTGGCCTAGCGTCTCGTCCTGAAAGTGCAGGCGATGATAACCGTGCGAATGGTCAGGGTATTGCGCTAGGAACTGCTCGCTAAGGGGGGCTAGCTCTGGCCATGACTTGAGCGCTAGTCGCAGTGCCTCGAGCTGTAATGGGAATTTTTCGCAAGCAATGTAATGCAGCGATAGGGCCTCGGGGGCCAATGCCCGCCAAGCGCGCCAGCAGCACAGAAAGTTGAGACCAGTGCCAAAGCCTAGCTCGGCGATCGTGAAATGTTGATTCTGTTCCAGCCCTTGTAACAAGGCTTGATCTTGGGCTTGCCAGCGCTGGCTTAAGGCGTTCCCAGTGATAAAGACGTGCTCGGTCTCGGCTAATCCGCCTTCACTAGAAAAGTAGATGTCATCAAAGTGATTGGAATAGGGTGCGCCGGAGTCCTGCCATTGGATATCGGCATTTTCTAGGATGTGCTCGGGCTGTTTTTGCATGGCGCGATTCTAGCAGATAGTCCTACTGTTTGCCTTAAGCCCCCGCAACTGTGGCATCTGCGCAGGATTAGGGTAAAATGCTCGTCTTTTCAATTTAGAACAGAGACTTAAGCGCGCATGATCGAAGCCAATTTGACGCTACAGAAAATCAAAGATTTCAGCACCCGCACGGAAGTTCTTCGGGGGTATCTTTGACTACGACGAGAAAAAAGATCGTCTAACAGAGGTCGAACTTGAACTAGGGGAGTCCGATGTTTGGGATAAACCTGACGTGGCACAAGCGCTTGGCAAGGAGCGCGCTGAGTTGGAGATGGTAGTTAATACTATCGATAGCATGTTTGAAGGTTTAGGGGACTGCAGTGAATTGGTCCAGCTGGCTCAAGATGAGAACGACGAAGACCTGTTCGCCGAGGTTAATAGTGAGCTTGCCAAGCTAGGCGCTAAACTCGAAGCATTAGAGTTTCGCCGTATGTTCTCCGGTCGTATGGATGCCAATGGGGCGTTTGTTGAGATCCAGGCAGGCTCAGGCGGAACCGAGGCTCAAGATTGGGCTGAGATATTACTGCGTATGTATTTGCGTTGGGGCGAAGCCAAAGGCTTTAAGGTTGAGGCCATTGAAGTCTCCGCTGGTGATGTAGCGGGAATCAAGAGCGCGACGATTTACGTGAGTGGCGAATATGCCTTTGGCTGGTTACGCACAGAGACGGGCGTGCATCGCTTAGTCCGCAAATCTCCCTTTGATTCGGGTAACCGTCGTCATACATCGTTCTCGTCTGTATTCGTCTCCCCTGAAGTGGATGACGATATCGAGATCGAGCTGAATATGTCCGATGTGCGTGTCGATACCTACCGCGCAAGTGGAGCCGGTGGTCAGCACATTAACAAGACCGACTCGGCTGTGCGCTTAACGCACGAACCCTCGGGTATTGTTGTGCAGTGTCAGAACCAGCGTTCACAACATAAAAACCGCGATCAAGCGATTAAACAACTTAAAGCCAAGCTTTATGAGATGGAAGAGTTGAAGCGTAAAGAAGCAGCTCAAGAAGTCGAAGAAGATAAAGCCGATATTGGTTGGGGCAGTCAGATACGCTCATATGTCCTCGATCAATCGCGTATCAAAGACCTACGAACAGGGGTCGAAGTGAGTAACACAGGTGCCGTACTCGACGGTGACCTAGACAAGTTTATTGAAGCCAGTTTAAAAATGGGGTTATAAGTCCAGTGACAAATCAGAAGCAAGCAACAGACGGTCAAAACGCTCAAGGTGCAGAAGTCGCACATGATGAGAACAAATTGATTGGGCAGCGTCGTGAAAAGCTGGACGCAATCCGATCTCAGCGCAATGCGTTTCCGAACGATTTCAGACGTTCGCATTACGCAAAAGATTTGCTCAGCACTTATGATGAGAATGACAAAGAGAGTCTAGAAGCACTGAAACCCGAAGTGAAAGTGGCCGGACGTATTATACGTATGCGCGGACCTTTCCTAGTGATTCAAGATGTGTCTGAACAAATTCAGCTCTATTTTAATCCCAAAGAATTACCAGAAGCCCAGCTTGCTGAAATCAAAGCATTGGACCTAGGGGACATCGTTGGCGTTGAAGGCCGAATGTTCCGTACAGGTAAAGGCGAGCTAACGGTGTGGATTTCTCAGCTGCAATTGTTGACCAAAGCATTGCGTCCGTTGCCTGATAAATACCGTGGCTTGTCTGACACTGAAGTGCGTTATCGTCAGCGTTATATCGACCTCATTGCCAATGAGAGTTCGCGTGCGACTTTCGTGACGCGCTCGAAAATTGTGAGCAGTCTGCGTCAATTTTTTGAGGCACATGACTTCATGGAAGTTGAAACGCCCATGATGCAAGTGATTCCAGGGGGAGCCACGGCGAAGCCTTTCGTGACGCATCACAATGCTCTTGATCAGCAGATGTTTTTGCGAATTGCACCAGAGCTATATTTGAAGCGTTTAGTCGTTGGTGGTTTTGAACGCGTGTTTGAGATCAATCGTAATTTCCGTAACGAAGGGCTGTCCACGCGACATAACCCAGAGTTTACGATGATCGAATTTTATCAAGCCTATGCCGACTATCATGATTTGATGGATTTGACCGAAGAGTTGTTCCAACGCATTGCGAATGATGTACTTGGAAAAACGACGTTGACCTATCAAGGACTTGATCTTGATTTTGGCCAACCCTTTGCACGTTTAAGTGTGACAGACTCCATCATGAAGCATTGTGATGGCGTGAGTATAGAAACGCTGCAAGATCGTGACTCTGCTGCCGTGCTGGCGAAATCTATGGGCATTAAAGTGGACGATAGCTGGGGCACTGGCCGCATCTGTATGGAAATTTTTGATGAGAAAGTTGAGCACTTATTGTTACAACCAACCTTCATCACGCAATACCCTACAGAGGTGTCTCCACTAGCGCGAGCTAATGATGATAACCCTGATGTCACAGATCGTTTTGAGTTGTTCATTGGTGGTCGTGAGATCGCTAACGGCTTCTCTGAGCTCAATGATGCTGAGGATCAAGCAAAGCGTTTCCATGAGCAAGTGGAACAGAAAGACTCCGGTGACGACGAAGCGATGCACTACGATGCTGACTATATTGTGGCATTAGAATATGGCTTGCCGCCTACAGCGGGAGAGGGTATCGGTGTCGATCGCCTAGTGATGCTCTTTACTGATGCGCCTTCTATTAAAGATGTATTGTTGTTCCCGCATATGCGTCCGACACACGACAAATAAGGTCGCGGATGTCTGTAGAAGAAACCGACGTTTTTGAGTTTGTTAAGCTCGATAATTCTTGGCAGCCATTGCTGCTGCCAGAGTTCGAGCTTGATTATATGCGTCAATTACGCCGGTTTTTGTATGCTGAAAAAACCGCTGGAAAAAGTATTTTTCCAGCAGAAAGTGATATTTTTAATGCCCTGAATGCCACTGACTTTGAAAATGTTAAAGTCGTGATTCTGGGGCAAGACCCTTATCATGGCCCAGGGCAAGCGCACGGTTTGTGCTTCTCCGTACAATCGGGCGTTGCCATTCCTCCTTCTCTACGCAATATCTATAAAGAGCTTGCTCTGGATGTTGGTATTGCGCCTGCTACGAGCGGAAATTTACAAGCTTGGGCAGAGCAGGGCGTCTTGTTATTGAACGCTGTGTTAACGGTTGAGTCAGCGCTAGCCGCCTCACACCAGCGCAAAGGATGGGAGCGTTTTACAGATAGAATTGTGAGTTTGTTGAATGACAGACGCGACAATATTGTCTTTCTTCTTTGGGGTAACTACGCCCAGAAAAAAGGCGCAATGATTGATCGCACTCGACACTTAGTGTTGGAGTCTGTGCACCCATCGCCATTGTCGGCGAGCCGAGGTTTTTTTGGCAATCATCACTTTTCAAAAGCCAACGCCTATTTAATTGAACATCAAAAAACGCCGATAGAGTGGCGAGTTCCTGACTTAGAGTAGAAAATGACTGAAGTAAAATCGCAAGAAAAAACCTGTGTCGTGATCGGAGCGAGTCATGCTGGCTCATTGCTTGCTGTGCAATTGCGCAAAGAAGGCTGGGAAGGCCGCATTATTTTGATTGGGGCAGAACTTCCTTTGCCGTATCACCGGCCGCCATTGTCCAAAGCCGTACTGGCGGGTGAAAAAGAAATAGAAAAAGTACTGTTGCGCCCAGAACAAATGTACATCAACAGTCAGGTAGAATTACGTCTCGGCGAACAAGTAACGGCGATCAACCGTAACAGCAAAGAGGTGCATTTGAGTAACGGCGACTCTGTCTCCTATGACAAGCTCGCTTTATGCACTGGCGCAATTCCTCGGCACCTACCCATAGGCGAAGATCTGCAGGGCGTGCATTATTTACGCGATGCCAATGATGTCGCCAATATCCGTAAGGAAATGCACGAAGGCAAGCGTGCCCTTATTATCGGTGGGGGCTATATTGGCTTGGAAACTGCCGCGGTCATGGCCAAAAAAGGCTTGCATGTCACTGTAGCTGAAATGAGTACGCGACTGTTGCAACGTGTCGCGAGCCCTGTGATCTCTGATTATTTCCGACGGCTGCATGAAAGTCATGGCGTGGAAATTCTCACTGAGGCGCAAGTGGAATCTATCACCAGCGCCGAGCAAGGCTTGGCTGTGCAGTTTGCTGATGGGGTAAGCCGTGCAGCTGACATCGTGGTTATTGGCGTCGGTGTGGTGCCAGAGACTGGATTGGCAGAGCTAGCAGGCATTGATGTGGCCGATGGCATTGTTGTCGATAGTTATATGAGAACGAGTGATCCTGATATCGTCGCGGCAGGTGACTGCACTGTGTTTCCATCCCCGAGATACGGTCGCCTTTTGCGTTTAGAGTCTGTGCAAAATGCCTTGGACCAAGCGCGTATTGCCGCAACAACGTTGTGTGCAGGCGCGGTGGTATACGATGCATTGCCGTGGTTCTGGTCAGATCAATACGATGTCAAACTGCAAACGGCAGGACTGCGTCTGGATCATGAGTCGGAGATTGTTCGAGGGGATCCCACAGATCTAGAGTCTTCGAGTTATTCGGTGTTTTATATGCGCGGGGATCGCATGATTGCGGCAGACTGTGTGAACCGAGCGAAGGAATTTATGACCTGCAAACGCCTCATTGCTGAGCGTCTGCCTGTCAATCTCAAGGCTTTGGCGGACGAATCGCTAGGCGTGGATCAGTTCGCAAAAGCTTAATGAGCCGGACCGGTATAAACACAACCGCTAGTGCAGGTTTCGCGAATCTCAATAGTGCTTAGTTGGGGGAGGCTAGGTTTTAGTTTCTCCCATATCCATAAGGCTAAGTTTTCACTTGTAGGGTTTTCTAAACCTGGGATATCGTTAAGGTAGTAATGGTCAAGTTGCTTCCAAATCGGAGCAAACGCCGCTTTGATGTCGCCGAAGTCCATTACCCAGCCAGTATCAGCCCCCACAGGGCCCGCCACTGCAATACGCACCATGAAAGAATGACCGTGGAGTCGCGCACATTTATGCCCTTCAGGCACATTGGGTAATTTGTGGGCTGCTTCGAACGTAAACTCTTTGTAAATTTCCATGGGCTAGTACTTTTTGTCTCTGAAAGAATGCTTCGTTAGGCGCGCTGTGGCTAAGCCTAGACGTGAAGGGCGGAATGTTACCGACTGTTCCGTTTCAAGTACACAGGTGATTGCCTTATACTCGCTCCTAAACATCAGTCCAATAGGGTAGTCATGGCATTTACACGTGTAACGAGAGCGATGTCGAGATTCTTGCTCAAAGGTCGCCGTTTGCCGATTATGCTCGGCTTGATCGTGACACTCCTAGTGGCGTGGGTACAGGTTGCGCCCGCTGCCGGCCTAAGCTCGTTAATCGAACGTTTGGATCATCTTATCTATGATCAGCGCTTCGATATAATGCCCAAACCCGTTAAAAACCCTGACAATAAAATTGTCGTGATCGACATCGATGAGCGCAGTTTGCAAGCCGAGGGGCAGTGGCCCTGGGACCGCTTCAAGGTGGGCCGCTTAATCGAAAAGCTACAGGCCAACGGCGTCATTGTGGCTGGGTTCGACATGAACTTCCCCGAGCCCCAGCGCAATGCTATGCAGGATTTATTAGCGCGTGTCGATCAAAGTAACCTCGATGCAGATTTTCTTAACCGCCTAAGCGATGTCGAGTCTGTTTTAGATGGGGATACTTATATGGCCAACGCCATTGCGGACCCCGCGATGGACGTGGCTCTGGCCGTTTCGTTTAATCCCGTAGACGCTGTCGAGTATGGAGCTTTACCGGCCCCTATCGTGAGCTTAGAGGCTGCCATCGCCGATAAAGTGCAGTTGCAGGAGATGTCAGGCTATACCGGCAATATACCAGCGCTACAAGCGGTAGCGCGTGGTTCAGGCATCATGAATCAATTACCTGATGTCGATGGTGTCGTACGCAGAGTGCCATTGGTTGTGCGTTATAAAAATCAACTTTATCCAACCCTTGCCCTTGAGATGGCGCGTCTATATTTTTTTGAAGATTCCTTTGAATTGGTGACATATCCCGTTGGCGATGTTCATCAAGTGGAAGGCGTGCGAGTGGGGCATAACGCAGGGCAGTATGAATTGGCCACGGATGCACGCGCACAAGTATTAGTGCCTTATGTTGGGCGCTCTATATTGAGTGGCGAAGGTTTGTACCCCTATGTGTCGGCAACGGATGTCTTGAACGATAACGTTGATAGGGCGGTGTTAGAGAACGCCTTAGTGCTAGTGGGTACCACTTCAACGGGAATGTTTGATTTGCGTGCGACTCCCTTAGAGTCGGTTTATCCGGGAGTGGAGGTGCATGCCAATATCCTTAACGGAATACTCGATGCATTTGTTGTGCACGAAATATCCGGTTCGCAGAGCGATACGCAAAGTGCCATGAGTGTTTTGGACTTCTCAAGCGCAGTCGCGTTTCCCTATAAGCCTGTTTGGGAAGACGGCGCGATATTGTTCACATTGATAGTCGTGGGATTTGCTCTGAGTTTTGTTTTGCCATTTCTAGGGCCAGCATTGTTGGCAGTCGGGGCGGTTGCGCTTATTGCACTCACTATCTGGAGTAATTTCCAGCTCTGGGCTGTGGCCAAGATGGATATTTCGCTGACGCTAATTTTACTCTTGGTGATTGCGCTATTTGTAGTGAACACCGCGTATGGTTTCTTAAGTGAGCGGCTGACCCGTAAAACTATCAAAGGGATGTTTGATCAATATGTGCCACCTGCCCACATTGATGCCATGTTAGCCAACCCCGAAGCTTATACGTTTGAGGGTGAGAGTCGTGAAATGACCGTGCTTTTTGCGGATATCAGGGATTTTACGACCGTCTCTGAGTCATTGAGTGCCACCGAGCTAAAGCAATTACTCAATGAATTCTTTACGCCCGTCACATCGATTATTTTTGATCATAACGGGACTGTCGATAAATACGTTGGCGATATGATTATGGCTTTTTGGGGAGCGCCGCTGCACGATCCTAAGCACAGAGAGAATGCTGTCATGGCGGCATTAGCCATTCTAGAGAAGGCTGAGCAATTGCATGCCGAGTTTCCAAAGAAAGGCTTCCCGGCTATTAATATTGGTATTGGCATTAATACTGGCATGATGAATGTCGGCGACATGGGATCAGTATTTCGACGGGCATACACAGTGCTGGGCGATGCAGTAAACCTTGGTTCACGTTTAGAAGGGCTGACGAAATTTTATGGCGTTAAATTTCTAATCGGTGAAGAAACCTATGAAGACCTTGACGGCTTTGTGTGTCGCTTAATTGATAAAGTGAAGGTGAAAGGGAAGGACCTTGCCGTGAATGCCTATGAGCCGCTTTGTAAAGAATCAGAGGCCAGCACTGAACTGTTAGCCGAAGTGGCGGATTATCATGCGGCACTTGAATGTTATTTCGCACAAGAGTGGAATTTGGCGCAAGAAAAATTTACAATGCTGCAGATTGAAGCGCCGAACACGTTGCTCTATAGAATATATTTAGAGCGCATCGAAGCACTTCGGAATGAACCATTAAGCAATGATTGGGATGGTTCTTTCCAGCATTTGAGCAAGTAGGCCCTAGCAGTTAAAAAGCATAGGGGTCAAGAAAATTACCTCGACTTAAAGTACATTGACTATAAGCGAGAAAATTTATTGACAAGGGGCCTCAAGTCGGTAGAATGCGCGTCACCCAATACAGCGGGTGTTTAGCTCAGTTGGTAGAGCGTCGCCCTTACAAGGCGAATGTCGGGGGTTCAAATCCCTCAACACCCACCATTTGTTTTGGTATGTTTTTAGTAGTTTGTGTGGACCGGTAGTTCAGCCGGTTAGAATGCCGGCCTGTCACGCCGGAGGTCGCGGGTTCGAGTCCCGTCCGGTCCGCCACTAAAAACAACATCTCTGTTCGAACTCTTAGTATTTCCTTTCTGTAGTATCCCTGATGACCCTCTCGGTCACTTGCTAAATAGTATTGCTCAAATTTTGTTTGCAACTTAACAAGAGCAGCTCGCGAAACAAGCGCTGGATTTCCTGTTGTTCCTCATTGTTATCTTGCCCTGATTTTTCGTAGTGCCATTGCATGCAAGTTTTTTGTGAATCGATATCGACGATTTTAAGATTTGGTTTGCCATCTAGTAATGAGGCATATATCTGATAGCCCATAATCTATAGCCCTTTTTTTACGGTATTGTGTGTACTTCAACAGACACGGTTAGATTATTCTAAATGAGAATGATTATCAACACCTAAAGGATGGTAATGTTAGATAACGCCCATTTTATTGATCCTCCTCTGCAAGGTATTGACGATCCTTTGTTGCAAGCACGGGGTGTCACCTTAAAAGTTCTGCGCCTGGATCTCGTGCATCCGCTTATCAGCGGCAATAAGTGGTTCAAGCTCAAGCATAATTTAGCGTTAGCGCTAAGTCAGGGTCACGACACAGTGCTTAGCTATGGCGGGGCTTACTCCAACCACTTAGTGGCGTTGGCGGCTGCTGCCAAGCTAAGCGGTTTGCGAAGCATTGGGGTAGTGCGAGGAGAGGTGAGTGATCCCTCGAACCAGGCATTACGATTTATGCGCGCACAGGCAATGGAGCTGCATTCAGTTTCTCGTGGAGCCTATCGCTTAAAAGAGGAAGATGGGTTTAAACAAGCATTGCACGACCAGTTTGGCCGCTACTTTGATATTCCTGAAGGCGGTGGTAATGCCTTGGGGTTATTGGGGACGGCCGAGATCTCACGATTCTTGACGTTTCAGTCGAAGGGCGGATCGCAGCATGTGCTTGTCGCCTGTGGTACAGCGGCCACCTTGGCAGGCATTCTCAGCTCACTAGCCCCAGGGCCGCAGGTGTTGGGGGTGTCGGTACTCAAAGGCGATGACACTTTAAGCCCACAGGTCTCGCAGTGGTTGCAGGACGCTGGGCGCAACGATCCTTGTGCCTGGTCGATCAACCATGATTTTCATTGTGGAGGCTATGCAAAGAAATCCCCGGAACTCTTGCGGTTTATGACGCAATTTAGCGCCAATACGGGGATTCCCTTAGAGCCTGTGTATACCGGCAAGATGCTGTTGGCCTTCTACAGCTTGCTTGAGCGAGGCTACTTTCCCGAGGGAAGTGAGGTCATTGCTATTCATACGGGTGGGCTAGTGGTTCAAGACAATGTGGTAAATATTCCCACGTAGCGCTCGTCTATTGAATCCCTTATACTGAGCGTCCACGTTGGTAATAGTGTGCGTGAATTAATGAGGGTAATAAGAGCATGAGCTCTGTGTTCAACACCAAGAGTCGAGTCATCAGCCGGTGGCTGTCGCAAGCAAGCATTCTCTTGTGCCTGCTAATGCTCAGTACATCAGCGTTCTCCCAAGCGCTGAATACGCCTCTTTGGTCTTACGTTGAGAGCCATGACCATTGGCCCAAGGTTCCAAGCCACAGTATTGCCCCGCAAGCTATTCAGATCCAAGACTCTGTGTTTTCTGATTTAGAGGCCGGAGACCTTCTGCATGCGCCTTCCGCCGACGGTCTTATACAAGATGCGCAAGCCATTGTTATTACCCAAGCGCAAACCCTTATTAATGGTGATGTAAGTTATCGAGGCGAATTACTAGATGGCCGCGACTCCGGTCCGTTTGTGCTCACAGTTAACCCATTCAGCGTTTTTGCCTATATCGAAATCGGCGCACAGGTGTGGCAACTAGAAGCAAGCCGTTCAGGGGTCCAAAGCCCTTATATTGGATGGCTTTATCAAGCCACGGCCCTTAACCAACCTAATCTAGCCCGCGACTTTCTAATTCCAAGTCGATCGCTCAATGCTCCGCAAATGCCTGCCTTTGAGCCTACAGCGATGCCGTTAAGCCTGGGTAATAGTGGTACACAGTCCACGCTTGCCCAAGCGCGAAACTCTGGCATCACTGAGGCCAATTTTACGATTTCACAAACGCCAAACAGCACGAGTGTTGTGGCGGGGGGGCGTGTCGAGATTGGTGTTGAGCTGCGTAATACCAGCCTAGAGCGTCATCAAGCCCTTACTCTTAATCTTTATTTTATTCTCGAAAACAGCACGCTCATTAGTGCCCCTGGTAGCTGTAAGCAAGGGTTATTAGGAGGGCAAAAGGTATTGCAATGTGCGCTAGGGGATTTCGCACCTGGGGAGAGTAAAACTAGCTTCTTTACTGTGCAGAGCAGCAGCGCCTCAAAGCCGCGTTTAGTGAGCACGGCCCTTGTGGGCGATGTGCGGCATGACGCCGTCATAAATATTATCGAAGATGTGGTGTTAGACAGCGATGGCGATGGCTTGAGTGATTTTAATGAGAAATTACTGGGCACTAATCCAAGCGATTCCGCATCGAAAGATTCCAATAACTCTGTGATTGATGTCATGGCGCTCTACACGGCAGGGGCCAATAGTCTTTACGGTGGGCAGGCGCAGACTCGCATCAATCATCTTATTGCGATAGCCAATCAAATCTACGCCGATAGTGGTGTACAGATCACCTTAAGGCCTGTCTATCACGGGCTGGTGGCATATAGCGATGCCACAGATATGGAGGCGGGCTTAAAGGCTTTAACGTCTAAGTCGGCATCAGCTTTTGCGCAAGTCGATGGGTTGCGCAATACCTATGGAGCCGATGTTGTGATGTTGTTCCGCCCTCAAGGAAAGGAGCTCGATCGCTGTGGCCTGGCGAACCTTGGAGGGTTCGGCACGCAGGGCGATATGGTGTCATCGGATGAAAAACAATATGCCTACTCCACAGTGGCGATTGATTGCCCAGTAAGCTCCGTAGTGGCTCACGAATTAGGCCACAATATGGGTTTGACCCATTCTCACTTAGAAGATGGTTTCGGTGGCACCTTCGATTTTGCCACGGGCTACGGAGTACAAGGGCGCTTTAGTACCGTCATGGCCTACCCAGGGGCGTTTAATACAACTGTGCGGCTGCCGCGATTCTCTAATCCTCTATTGGAATGCTTGGGAGTGCCATGTGGCATTGCCTCGCAAGGCACGACACAGGGAGCGGATGCCGTACGAGCGCTTAACGTCACGCGTCATCAGATTGCTCAGTATTTCCCTACTCGGGTGCCGTATTTGCCTAATCGCCCGTTAGCGACTCTCAGTGGCCAACCCACGAATGCGAAAATAGCGCTAGCGGCAAGTGTGGATAAAGGCTTGAGCTATGTCTCCTCGGTGAATCCGCAAGATAAGATTGATATCAATCTCAGTTTGCTAGTGGATAGCCGTCATGTTGGCTTGGATGGCGATATCTTTGTGGTAGCCACTTTGGATGGTGAGCATTATTTCCAGCTCGATTCCGAAGGTGCCATCTCCGACTGGGATGGAGAATTTACGGGCTTGAGCCCTTATCGCTTGGGTGGCACCTTGGCGCCGGTCGAGTACTTACAGATTATTAGCGCTATCAGCCTTGGTGAAGAGTTCGTTAATCGCCGTCTACAGATCTTTATCGCCTATAGCGTGCCATCGAAAGGCGAGTTGGTTTACACCTCTCGGCCTTTGTCTGTTGATATCACCCCCTAAATTTTCCCCCGCACTGTCTGCTATACTGCGTGCTGCATTCTTACAGGCTGCCCAGGAAGGGCATCTGTATCCTAAAATTTAAGTTTTCTGAGATTCAATATGTCGGCATTCAAGCGGATTGGCCTAGTGGGTCGTCCCGGTCATTCGGGCGTTGTAGACTCCTTGCGCAGTATTGGTAACGTGCTCCAGTCTCTTGGGCTAACCGTGGTTGTTGACGAGCAGAGCGGTGACTTGCTCAAAGGCGGTCGCTTTGAACTGATGGACCCAGAGCGCTTAGCGGCCCAATGCGATCTAGTGATTGTCGTGGGCGGTGATGGCAGCATGTTAGGGGTAGCCCCGATGCTAGCAGCGCAAGAGGTGCCTGTTTTAGGTGTTAACCGTGGCCGACTTGGCTTTCTCACCGATATCCTGCCCAATGAAATAGAAGAGCGCCTTGGCGAGATTCTCAGTGGCCGATTTACCGAGGAAACTCGCTTTCTCATGGAGTGTGAGCTGCACCGTGATGGCAAGGTCATCAACGGCGGTAGTGCATTAAACGACGTGGTCTTGCATCCAGGAACCTCCGCACGAATGCTCGAATTCGAATTGTTTATTGATGATCAGTTCGTTCATAGTCAGCAGTCCGATGGTCTCATTGTGGCCACGCCCACAGGCTCTACTGCCTACTCGCTCTCTGCGGGGGGGCCAATCATGCACCCTAGCTTAAACGCTTTAGTATTGGTGCCGATGTATCCCCATTCTTTAAGTAGCCGTCCTTTGGTGATCGATGCGGACAGCACGATTCGGGTATTGGTTGGACAGCAACGCTCAATCATTCCGCAAGTCAGCTGTGATGGAACCCCAGGGTTTGCAGCACTGCCTGGGGATGAGTTGATCGTCAGAAAAAAACCAGGAGCACTGCGCCTCATTCATCCTTTAGATCACAATTTTTACCAAACCTGTCGCAGTAAATTAGGGTGGGGTAATCGTTTGGGGCGAGATGATGATTAGAGCGGCGAGCTTAGATGCCGGAATCGATTTACGTGGTTTGTTAAATGCCATCGCTCAACACGGCATTCAGTTTCGGGTAAATGAAGAGTCTGGGCTGCAAGTGATTTGGGTCGCGACTCAGGAAGATGCCGATAAAGTGGCACAGGCGGTCGCGCAGTGGCAAAGCCTGCGTGAGCAAGGATTGTTACATGAGACACCATCGGCCAGCCCTAGTGCATTAGGGGGTTATTTTTCGGCGACTAAAAGCCTCAAGAGTATCGCCAATGCCTTTTTGCTAGCGCCAATTACCGTATTACTAATACTCGCCGCGGCAATGGTGGCTCTTGTGAGTCAACTAGGGGCCGACTTGCGTCCCGTCCAAGGGTTTTTCTTTCCTAGTTTTGTCGTTGTTCAAGGCGGGCTTGCGGGTTTAGCGGATATCTTTACGCAAATAAACAGCATTGAACTTTTGCTGCGCACATTGACTCCCGCACTTTTGCACTTTGGTGTGATTCACTTGGTGTTTAACACTTTATGGATCTGGCAATTTGGGCGCATGATCGAGAGTGCGCAATCCAGTATTTTATTTCTTGTCGTAGTGTTGTTCGTCGCATTTATTTCCAATGCGACGCAGTATTTGTGGACACTGTCGCCCAATTTCGGTGGGCTCTCAGGCGTCGTGTACGGCTTACTTGGTTATATTTGGATGTGGCAAATGATCATGCCTTATGGCCGCCTGCGACTTCCTCCGGCAATGATAGGGGTGCTACTAGTAGCGTTGGTCCTTATGGAAGTGTTGGCATCTTCTTGGATCGCTAGTGGGGCTCATGCTGGGGGATTACTGGCCGGGGTATTGGCTGGTATCGCAACAGCTGGATTTGCTAAATTTTCGCGTCGTTAGAGAAACGGTGCAGTACAACGGAAAATTAAACCTATGACTGAAAAATCTGATTCATTGCAGGCGTTAGTCGATAGCATTACGCCTGAGATCCATGAAAACTTGAAAACGGCGGTAGAGACAGGCCGCTGGGGTAATGGGGACAAATTAACACCCGAGCAAGTGGCCAATAGCCTACAGGCGATCATCGCCTATGAAGCTCGTAATCTTAGCGAAGAGCAACGCGTGGGCTATATTGATACGAGTGGGCTCAAAGATAAAAAAGGTCCTGCGCATGAACATGAAGAAGGTGGGGCATGTGCTACCTCTGAACCTGCGCCAATTACTTGGATCAATCCAAGCAAGCACAGCACCCATTGATATTTGAAAGGACGATAGCGTGAATGTAGTCGCACACGGAGTAATCCGTAAAATGAAAACGCGCCTCGAAGCGCCAGTGGCCTATGAGCTCCCCATTGGTGATTCATCAATTGCGATGAATCCATTGTTGGGAAGCAAAATTGCCCTGAAATTCACCGGGCAGATCAACTGCGTAAACTGTGGTCGCCATACTAATAAAAGTTTCAATCAAGGGTATTGCTACCCTTGCTTTCAGTCGTTAGCACAGTGTGACTCCTGCATCATTCATCCCGAGCGCTGCCACTTTGATCTAGGCACTTGCCGAGAGCCTCAGTGGGGTGAGAAATATTGTATGCAAGATCATATTATCTATCTTGCGAACTCCTCGGGAGTCAAAGTCGGTATTACGCGTGCCACACAGGTTCCTACTCGTTGGATCGATCAAGGCGCCGTGCAAGCGTTGGCCATCGCACGTGTGCGCACGCGTTTGCAATCGGGCAGCCTTGAAGTGATCTTTAAACAACATGTGGCGGACAAAACGAATTGGCGCGATATGTTAAAGGGCAGCAATCACCACACCGACTTGCACGCCGAACGTGATCGACTCATCGGCGAATGCCAAAAAGACATCGACGATCTAGTGCAGCGCTTTGGGTTTCACGCCGTGAGTATTCTCAACGGCATAGAGCCTGTGCAAATCGAATACCCCGTATTGGAGTACCCTGTAAAAGTCACCTCCTTTAATTTCGATAAAGACCCGCTAGTCGAAGGCACTTTGATGGGCATCAAAGGCCAATACCTTATTTTTGATACCGGGGTTATTAACATGCGTCGCTTTGGCGGCTACAACCTCGAACTACTCACGAGCTAAGCTCTTTTATTGAAAGTGGAAAATTATGAACCGTGACGGACAACCCACGACGATATATCTTCAAGACTATCAAGCCCCTGCATTTTTGATAGACGAGACACACTTACGTTTCGAGCTGGGTGAGACCAGCACGCAGGTGAGTTCACGCCTGTTGATGCGTCGTAATCCTGTGCATGTAGAGCATAGCAATGCTCCTTTAGTGTTAGACGGACAAGACATGGAGTGCGTGTCTGTTCGCATCGATGGTCGCGAGTTGGCCGCGGACGAATACACTGTTGGTGAAGAGACGCTGACGATATTGCAGTTTCCTGAAGCGGTAGATCAAAGCGGCGGGACGTTCATTTTAGAGTGTGTCACGAAGATAAAGCCTCAAGACAATACCAGCCTTGAAGGCTTGTATAAATCTAAGAAAATGTTTTGTACTCAATGCGAAGCGGAAGGGTTTCGCAAGATTACTTACTATCTAGATCGCCCAGACGTGATGTCTAAATTTACCACTACTGTTGTGGCAGAAGAGGCGCGTTATCCAATATTGCTATCGAATGGGAATGCTATTGCGAAAGGCAAAGAGGAGGGCGGTCGCCACTGGGTACAGTGGGAAGACCCTTTCCACAAACCTTGTTATCTCTTTGCCTTGGTTGCTGGAGATCTAGTCTGTGTTGAAGATACGTTCACCACTTGTACTCAGCGCGAGATCACTCTGCAAATATTTGTCGAAAGCAAAGATCAAGACAAATGTGATCACGCCATGATGTCGTTGAAAAATTCGATGAAATGGGATGAAGAAGTCTTTGGTCGTGAATACGATTTGGACATTTTCATGATCGTGGCGGTTGATGATTTCAATATGGGCGCGATGGAAAACAAAGGGCTCAATATTTTTAACACCTCTTGTGTTCTTGCTAATCCTGCTACAACGACTGATGCCTCATTCCAGCGCGTTGAAGCAGTTGTCGCGCACGAATACTTCCATAACTGGTCGGGCAACCGCGTGACTTGTCGAGATTGGTTCCAGCTAAGCCTTAAAGAAGGGTTCACTGTCTTTAGAGACGCTGAGTTCTCCGCAGATATGGGATCGCGCACCGTTAAGCGTATTAATGATGTCACGTTCTTGCGCACGGCGCAGTTTGCTGAGGACGCAGGCCCTATGGCGCACGCTGTGCGACCTGATTCGTATATGGAGATCTCAAATTTCTATACCCTCACGATCTATGAGAAGGGCGCCGAAGTGGTGCGCATGATCAAAGAGTTAGTGGGAGACGCCGCGTTTAGAGCCGGCAGTGATTTATATTTCGATCGTCATGACGGCCAAGCGGTGACTACTGAAGATTTTGTGAAAGCGATGGAAGACGCCAGTGGCGTAGACTTAACTTTGTTCCGTCAGTGGTATTACCAGGCAGGAACGCCGCATTTGCAGATCAGCGATTCTTATAACGAGAGTGACAAAACCTACACTTTGCATGTTGCGCAACATTGCCCACCGACTCCTGGGCAAGCACAAAAGCGTGAAGTTCATATTCCGTTACGGATGGGGCTGCTTGATAAAAACGGTCAAGCCTTAGCGTTGACGTTAGTGGGAGAGAGCGGCGCATCGGTGTACGAGCGTGTGCTTAATGTGACGCAAAAATCACAAGATTTTGTGTTCGCCAATATTGATGAAAAACCTGTGCCATCGTTGCTACGCGGATTCTCGGCACCGGTTAAAATGAAGTTCAACTATACCCGAGACGAACTGCTCTTTTTGATGACCCATGATAGCGATGGCTTTAATCGCTGGAATGCAGCGCAGCAGCTTAGCGTCGAGGTCATGACAGAATTGCTGTTGGATTATCAAGCGGGCCGCGCCTTAGTGTTAGATCAACGTGTGATCGCGGCATATGATGCGATCATACAATTGAGTATCGATAAGTCGCGACAGGATGTTGCGCAAGATAAAGAGATGGTGGCGCAATTATTGACGTTGCCCTCAGAAGCTTATCTAAGTGAGTTGGCCGATGAGGTCGATGTCGCAGGCATTCACGCAGTACGAAACTTCGTATCTGAGATTATCGCCAATACATTAGCTGCGAAGTGGGCGATATTGCATGATCTCAATGCTACCGCCGATGCTTATAAGGCCGACGCGGTAGGCATCGCTAAACGCGCATTGAAAAATACTTGTCTAGCCTATTTGTTGAAAACGAAAAACCCGGTTTATTTGCAAGCGTGTAAAGAACAGTTTGATAGCGCAGATAATATGACCGATGTTGCCGCGGCGTTGCGACTATTAGTCAATTGCCCAATGCCTGAGGCAGAGCCAATTCGAGTGCAAGCGTTAAACAGTTTCTATGAGCAATGGCAGGGTGAAGCGTTGGTGGTGGACCAATGGTTTGGGATTCAAGCTTCATCGTCTTTACCGGGTGCGTTAGACCGCGTGCATGCATTGATGCAACACCCTGCATTCTCGATTAAGAATCCGAATAAAGTGCGCGCCCTTATCGGTGCATTCTGCAATCAAAACCCTGTGCACTTTCATGATATCTCAGGGGCGGGTTACGAGTTTTTAGCTGAGCAAATATTGCAGCTTAATATACTCAATCCACAAATCGCTTCTCGATTACTGACTCCGCTTACGCGCTGGAAAAAGTACGATGCGACTCGGCAGCAATTGATGCGCAAGCAATTGCAACGCATTGCAGACGAGAAAGCCTTGTCAAAAGATGTGTATGAGGTTGTGGCAAAAAGCTTGAAGTAAAAAACTTGAAGTAAAAAAAAGGCCAACCCGCAAAGGTTGGCCTTTTTTTATCGCTGTATTACTGCTTACACAGTAACTTCGCGCACATTCGTTACAGGAATGTTTTTAGCGTTCTCTGCCGCTTCCATGTAAGACTTGATCTCGTTGAAGTTCAAGTAACGGTAGATCTCGTCAGACATCGTGTCTACGTTTTTCATGTAGACCATATACTCTTCCATCGTAGGAATCTTTCCTAGTACAGAAGCAACGGCCGCCAACTCAGAGGAGGCCAAGTATACAAATGCGCCTTCGCCCAAACGGTTAGGGAAGTTACGCGTTGACGTGGAAACCACTGTTGATTTAGGTGCTACTCGTGCTTGGTTACCCATGCAAAGTGAACAACCCGGCATCTCAGTACGTGCTCCTGCGACTCCGAACACGCTGTACACGCCTTCTTCGATCAACTGGTGTTGATCCATCTTAGTAGGAGGAGAAACCCATAGGCGCGTTGGTATGCCGCCTTTGACTTGCTTCAATACTTCACTTGCCGCACGGAAATGACCGATGTTGGTCATGCATGAACCAATGAACACTTCATCAATCTTTGTGCCTTGTACTTCCGACAACGGTTTTACATCGTCTGGATCATTTGGGCACGCCAATAGTGGCTCTTTAATTTCATTGAGATCAATCTCGATGATTTTAAAGTACTCCGCATCTGCATCTGGCTCTAGAAGCTCAGGGTTTTTCAACCATTCTTCCATCGCTTTAGCGCGACGCTCAATTGTTCGTGCATCGCCATACCCTTCACTGATCATCCAGCGAAGTAGTGTGATGTTGGATTTGAAGTACTCAATGATTGGTTCTTTGCTCAAGCGAATAGAGCAGCCGCCAGCAGAGCGCTCAGCTGAGGCGTCTGACAATTCAAATGCTTGCTCAACTTTAAGATTAGGCAGGCCTTCGATTTCAAGAATTCGGCCAGAGAAAATATTCTTCTTACCTTTTTTCTCTACCGTCAGGTCGCCAGACTGTAATGCCGCATAAGGAATGGCGTTAACGAGGTCGCGTAATGTGATACCTGGCTGCATTTCGCCTTTGAAGCGTACCAATACTGACTCAGGCATATCCAATGGGATAACGCCTGTAGCCGCCGCAAAGGCGACAAGGCCAGAGCCGGCAGGGAAAGAGATGCCAATAGGGAAGCGTGTGTGTGAATCGCCACCAGTACCCACGGTGTCAGGAAGCAACATACGGTTTAGCCAAGAGTGGATGATGCCGTCGCCAGGACGTAAAGCAACACCGCCACGAGTTTGGATAAAGTCGGGCAGGGTATGCTGTGTTTCGATATCCACAGGCTTTGGATAAGCCGCTGTGTGACAGAAAGACTGCATCACTAAGTCTGCTGAGAAACCAAGGCAAGCCAAGTCTTTGAGCTCGTCGCGAGTCATAGGACCTGTTGTATCTTGTGATCCGACTGTTGTCATTTTAGGTTCGCAGTAACTGCCTGCACGTACACCCGCGACGCCACATGCTTTACCGACCATCTTCTGCGCTAGCGTATAACCTTTTGTAGAAGACTCTGGGTTAAAGGGTAGGCGGAATGCTTTCGATGGCTCTAGGCCAAGTGCTGTTCGAGATTTGTCTGTTAAGCCTCGACCGATGATCAATGGGATTCGGCCGCCAGCACGGACTTCGTCCAATAGGACCTCTGTCTTGAGCTTGAATTCGCTGATCACGTCATCTGACCCGTGTGCAGTGACTTTGCCTTCATAGGGGTAGATATCGATTACGTCACCGGTGCTGAGGCAATCAACATCGAATTCGATAGGGAATGCACCGGCATCTTCCATCGTATTGAAGAAGATAGGAGCAATTTTGCTGCCGATACAAACGCCGCCATCACGCTTGTTAGGAATATGAGGAATATCATTACCGATATTCCAAAGTAGGGAGTTAGTGGCAGACTTACGTGAAGAGCCTGTGCCCATGACGTCGCCCACAATTGCCACGGGATGGCCTTTGGTTTTTAGTTCAGCGATTTGCTCAGCGGCGTTAGTCACCCCTTCGCGTTCCATTTTGTACATGGCTAAGGCATGCAATGGGATATCTGGACGTGACCATGCGTCTTGCGCAGGGGACAAGTCATCGGTATTGGTCTCGCCTGGTACTTTGTAGACTGTCACAGTCAGTACTTTTGGCAGTTCTGGCTTATTAGTGAACCACTGGGCATCTGCCCATGATTGTAATAAGACCTTTGCGTGGGCGTTTCCGGCTTTGGCACGTTCTTCAACATCGTGAAAGGCATCAAACATCAACAAGGTATGTGATAACTCTTCAACGGCAAGTGGCGCTAAGCTCTCGTTGTCGAGCAAGGCAACCAGCGTATTGATGTTATAGCCACCAAGCATAGAACCTAGCAACTTAATCGCGAGAGTCTTATCGATGATAGGAGAGGTGGCCTCACCTTTAGCCAGTGCTGATAGGAAGCCGGCTTTGACGTACGCCGCCTCATCAACCCCTGCAGGGACACGGTTCGAAATGAGATCAAGAATAAATTCTTCTTCGCCTTTCGGTGGATTTTTGAGTAGTTCAACTAACGCAGCAACTTGCTCTGCATCTAAAGGCTTAGGAACAATTCTTTGTTCAGCGCGTTCGGCTACATGTTTACGGTAAGCTTCTAACACAGTATTCCCCTCGTCGATTGACTATTAGGCTGAAAGTGACAGCAGAGAAAAGACAACCTGCACAAAGGTGCTTCGAAAGGGTTGTGGCATTTCACACGTCGATTAAATTAAAGGCGGATTGCGGCTCATCAAAATCCCACTAAGGATTCGATTAGCTGTTAAAATTGGGGGCTTAGTATAGTCGAATTGGCTTGAAAACTCCAGTTCATAAGGTTTGTGCTCGTCGTTTGTCGAGCCTTAGATGTTCACTTGATGAAATAGCAGGTTGTTAAATTGAAGAGCGGTCTTACTCGAACTCCTTGTATCGGTGTGTGTTCTACGACATCAGTAGGAGACAGTATTTGTAGAGGATGTAAACGTTATGCCTTTGAGGTGATCCAGTGGAATGGATACAAAGCCGATGAGAAGGAATCCGTGCTGCGACGGATAGAAGTGCTTACCGAACAGATTATGGGAGACAAGTTTCATATTGACTCCGTCGACACGCTAAAGCAGCGAATGGAGCAGCATAAACTCCCTTTCAATGAGGCCTTATCGCCTTTTTGCTGGGTTAATACCTTATTACAGCGGGCGCCGCTAGATAGAATACAGCTTAAGGATTTCGGGATAAGCACCAAACCCGCGTTCGCTCATCTTAGTGTGCAAGAGTTGGCGGGGCTGATCGATAGTGAGTTACTTCTGTTATGCGGCGCTCATTTTGAGCGTTATTACGCCCGTATGGATGATTAGCCGTATTCTTAGTGAGGGAAGTGCTTTAGTTCGTAGCCAGAAGCGCTGAACTCTAATGCCCAACCCTTGCTGTCCCAGCTTCCTAATACAATGCGCACTGCTTCATCGCTGCCATTGATTGGCTCTTGTAAGCGCATTTTGTGCACAGAAGGGCGATGAGTGTGGCCGTGAATCAGAATATTGACCTCGCAGCGATGAAGAAGGTCGACGACCTCTTGCGGGGTGACATCCATGATATCCGAGGCTTTGTGACTGCTTTTTTCCTTGCTCTGCTGCCGTGTTTGCTGAGCAATCATGTACCGTTCAACCAATGAACGTTCGAGAAACTCATTCTGCCAGCGCTCTGAGCGCACCATCTTTCTGAACTTCATATACTCGATATCGCGGGTGCACAGGCTATCGCCATGGGCGAGGACCATTTTTTGGCCGTAAATTTCGAGGATAGTAGGGTCGGCAATTAGCTCAGCGCTGCAGCGTTGGGCATAGGCATTTCCGAGTAAGAAATCTCGATTGCCGTGCATGATGTAGATTTTGGAGCCACTAACAGCGAGTTCGCTCAAGGCTTTTGCTACGGTATCGGTGAGGACGTTATTGTCGTCATCCCCAACCCATACCTCGAAAAAATCACCAAGAATGTACAAGGCATCGCAGCCTTGTGCATTGGCAACATAATTCAGAAAACATTGTGTGATCGCCGCATTGTCGGCGTCTAAATGTAAATCTGAAATAAATAGCGTTTTCCCTGCATTTGACATGTTGGGCCGTATTTACTTTGTAGTAGTCGTATCGGCGGCCGTTTCTGGCACCGTTACAGTCGTCGCTGTGATAATGACCTCATCAACGGGCACATCTTGGTGTCCAGACTTGGAGGTCGTTTTGCATTGTTTGATCTTATTGACAACATCCATGCCCGCAGTGACTTTGCCAAATACGGCGTAGCCCCAGCCTTGTGCTGTCTTGCTCTTGTGGTTCAAAAACGTGTTATCGCTAACGTTGATGAAGAACTGTGAGCTAGCAGAGTGTGGGTCTGAAGTTCTGGCCATGGCCAAAGTGCCAGTGTCGTTCGTTAAGCCATTGTCGGCTTCATTGGCGATAGGCTTGCCACCAGACTTCTGCGTAAGGCCTGATTCAAAGCCACCGCCTTGCACCATGAAATTATCAATAACACGATGAAATACAGTGTTGTCGTAGAAGCCACTTTTTGCGTATTCGAGGAAATTTGCCGCAGAAACAGGGGCTTTTTCGAAATCTAATTCGATTGTGATATCACCATAATTCGTTTTAAAGACAATCATTGGGTACAACCTTCAGTATAAAGCGGCCTTGGCCACTTATGAGAAACACGTGGAACGGTTATAATACGTTCTTTGTCACTTGTGAGAAAGCAGAAAACAACGATATGAGCTCTTCAGACGATTCCAATACAAACGCCACTACAAGCCCCGCGTCGAATTTTATTCGTCACATTATTGAGCAAGATATAGAAAGCGGCAAGCATAATGGGCGTGTGCAAACACGCTTTCCACCAGAGCCGAACGGGTTTTTGCACATTGGGCACGCTAAGTCCATCTGTTTAAACTTCGGTGTAGCTGCCAGTTATGACGGGCAATGCAATTTGCGCTTCGATGATACAAACCCTGAGAAAGAGAGTCAGGAGTTCATCAATGCCATTACTGAAGATATTCGCTGGCTAGGGTTCCAGTGGAGCGGTGATATCCGTTACACCTCTAGTTATTTCGACGCCTTGCATGAATACGCGGTACAACTGATTCGCGCCGGTAAGGCTTATGTCTGCAGCCTGACCCCTGATCAGGCGCGTGAATACCGTGGCACATTGACCAGTCCTGGCACTGATAGTCCATTCAGAGAGCGTAGCGTCGATGAGAATCTTGCTCTATTCGCCAGTATGCGAGCGGGGGAGTTTCCGGACGGGGCTCATAGCCTGCGCGCCAAAATCGACATGGCCTCACCTAATATTAATATGCGCGACCCTGTGCTTTACAGGATTCGCCATGTAGAGCATCACCAGACCGGCTCACAATGGCCTATCTATCCGATGTACGACTATGCCCACTGTATCTCTGATGCAATGGAGTGTATTACACACTCTTTATGTACATTGGAGTTTGAGGATCATCGTCCTCTATATGATTGGATCTTGCAGAGCTTGGATATCAAGACTCTGCACGAGGCAAGTGATAGTCCCCGCGATGCGGCCGACTATGTATTGCCGCGCCAAATCGAGTTTGCCCGCCTTAACATTAATTACACGGTGATGAGCAAGCGCAAGCTGAAAGAGCTCGTTACCGAGAATTATGTCAACGGTTGGGATGATCCTCGTATGCCAACGTTGTCGGGATTGCGTCGTCGCGGCTATACCGCCGAATCGATTCGTAATTTCTGCGAACGTGCAGGGGTGGCTCGAAGTGCCGGAACAGTCGACATGGGAATGCTAGAACACAGCATTCGCGAGAGTCTCGATAGCGGTTCGCCACGGGCGATGTGTGTGCTGAATCCTATTAAAGTGACGATCACTAATTACCCAGAAGATCAAAGCGAGACTTTAGTCCTGCCATGCCACCCCAAAGATGAATCGATGGGCACGCGTGAGATCAATTTTGCTAAAACTTTGTATATTGATGCGAATGATTTCGAAGAAGTCCCGCCGCCTAAATACAAACGTCTTAGTCCAGGGGTTGAGGTGCGGCTGCGTGGTGGCTATGTGATACGCTGTGACGAAGCCGTTAAAAACGCCGCGGGGGAAGTCATTGAACTGCTTTGCAGCTATGACCCAGAGACCCTAGGGGTTAATCCGCAAGGGCGCAAAGTAAAAGGTGTGATTCACTGGGTGCCTGCAGATACAGCGCTCGATGTTGAAGTGCGAATTTACGATCGTCTGTTCAATAAAGAGAACCCTGATGATAAATCCGTTACCGATTACAAGGAATGTTTGAATCCGGAATCCTTGCTCGTTCTCAGTGGCTGTAAAGCAGAACCAAGCCTTAAAAACGCGGCACCAGAGGCCAGTTTTCAATTTGAGCGCGAAGGGTATTTCTGCATCGATCGTCATGATTCCACTGCAGAGAAAATTGTCTTTAACCGCACCGTGACTCTTCGTGATTCATGGGCAAAAATTTCAGGTTGAGTGAAATAGTGCTACAGGTATACAACACGCTAACACGTAAAAAAGAGCCTTTTATTCCTCTAGAGGAAGGGAAGGTAAAAATGTATGTGTGTGGAGTGACAACCTATGACTACTGTCATATAGGTCACGCCCGCATGTTTGTCGCATTCGATGTAATTTCACGTTATTTGCGCCATCGCGGTTTTGACGTCACCTATGTTCGTAATATTACGGATATCGATGACAAAATTCTTAACCGTGCAAAGGCCAATGGCGAATTGTATTCGGATCTTACTGAGCGCTTTATCAAAGCGTCTCAAGAGGATGAAGCGGCACTGTATGTGCAGCGACCGGATCAAGAGCCTCGTGCAACGGCGCACATTGAAGAGATTATCAGTTTAATCGAAAGACTCATCCATGATGACTATGCCTACAAAGTAGAAAGTGGTGACGTGTATTACGCGGTCTCACAGTTTGCGAATTATGGCCAATTGTCTAATAAGAACCCGGAAGAGTTATTAGCCGGTGCTCGTATCGAGATAGGGGAGCTTAAACGTGACCCTAGAGACTTTGTGCTTTGGAAGGCTGCCGCCGACGGAGACGTTGGTTGGGACTCTCCATGGGGCTATGGCCGACCGGGTTGGCATATTGAGTGTTCTGCGATGTCGACGTGCTGCTTAGGGGATTCGTTCGATATTCATGGAGGTGGAACCGATCTAGAGTTTCCACATCATGAAAATGAGCTGGCGCAGTCAGAGGCGGCCACCGGGAAGCAATTTTCGAAGTATTGGCTGCACAACGGTTCCGTGCGTGTCGACAATGAGAAGATGTCGAAGTCCTTGGGTAATTTCTTCACTGTGCGCGATGTGCTGAAATTATACAGTGGCGAAGTGATTCGCTATTTGTTGATCTCGAGCCAGTACCGCAGTCCTATCAACTATTCCGATCAAGGCTTGCATCAAGCGCAAGCGGCGTTAGAGCGTTTTTATACAGCGCTACGGGACTTGGACATCGAAGGGGCGAAAGAGTTAGTGAATAGCCGCTTTGAGAAGGCCTTCTGTGCGGCGATGGATGACGACTTCAATACTCCTGTGGCATTAGGGGTGTTGTTTGATCTCGCCCGTGAGATCAATCGTCAACGCAATGATGACCTTGAGTGTGCCGCACAGCTTGGGCGCTTGCTAGTTAAGCTAGGGGGCGTCATAGGGCTGCTGCAGGGCTCACCAGAGGAATATCTGCAAGGCACTGATGACTCTGCAGTCGATGGCGCCTTGATTGATTCCTTGATTGTGCAGCGCCGAGAGGCTCGTGCTAATAAGGATTGGGCAATGGCAGATCAGATCCGTGACAAGCTTGTGGAGATGAAAGTTGTTGTCGAAGATTCGGCCGATGGGAGCACTTGGCGCATCGAACGATGAAAATTGTTAAAAAAGTACACTCAGTGATTGACTGATAAAGGCACCCTGAGTATTATGCCGACCCTGCATTACGGTGCAGGGAATCGGGGTATAGCGCAGTCTGGTAGCGCGCCTGCTTTGGGAGCAGGATGTCGGGAGTTCGAATCTCTCTACCCCGACCATTTCTTATTTGAAAAGTTCAATGGTGATCGTAGCTCAGTTGGTAGAGCCCCGGACTGTGACTCCGGTTGTCGTGGGTTCGAACCCCATCGGTCACCCCAATCCTAACTAGCAGCCTAAAGCACCAAAGTCTGTGTTTGGACCTTCCCTTGGGGGTATAGCTCAGCTGGATAGAGCAACGGCCTTCTAAGCCGTGGGTCGCAGGTTCGAACCCTGCTACTCCCACCATTTAAAGCAACACAATCCTCTTGTTACTCCAACGCTGTCAGTATCTGAGCAAAACGCTCATTTAATGGATAGCGGCCTGATGTCCATCCTAAACGCACAATCACCACATCCTTCGATGGGATCACCAACATATTTTGTTGTCGATTGCCTTGCGCCGCAAAACTATCTTCAGGCAAATCCGGCCAGCGCAGTTGTGCATTGCCGCGGTTGAGCCACCATTGATAGCCATAAGCATTGTCATTGTCTGTCCTATTGGGCTGTGTTGATTGCGTTACCCATTCTTGGCTCACTAGCCTTTGCTCGTTGATCGTTCCCCCATTGAGCATTAACTGTCCTATACGAGCCCAGTCCCTTGCATTGGCATAGAAGTAGGAGCTTCCGACAAACACGCCACTGGCATCGGTTTCAAACACGGCGTTATGAAAGGCAAGGGGAGTGGCGATGTGCTCAACATAGTCATCATAGCTGGATTGCATCGTGGCACCTGTGTGTTCGAAATACAGACGGCTTAACAGATTTGCCGTGCCAGAGCTGTAATTGAAATGTTGGCCCACAGGATGGGTTGCAGGTTTGGCTAAGACATAATCGGAGGCAGAGGCTTGCGTAAATAACATCGCCGTGGCGTCATCCCCAGGGTTATATTCTTCGGAGAAATCCAATCCATCACTCATTTGTAATAAATGGCTTAATTGTATTTCGCTTCTTTCGTCATCAGCCCATTGCCTAAAGACTGGGCTTACATGGCTGTCTAATAACCCTCGATACTCGAGATTGCCAATCATCAGTGACATTAGGCTTTTAGCCATTGACCACCCTAGCAGTGGAGTGTCAGCTGCGGCACCTTGTCCGTAAACCTCGGCTATAACTCTCCCACGCTGCACCACAAGCAGCGCGCGAGTATTCAGGCCCGCTAGGTTGTCGCGTGTAAGTTGTGCCTGCAATAGGCTCCTAAGGGCGTTATTAGGCGCGCCAACAGTATTGCCTGCGGGCCAAAGTTCATTGCGTTCAGGAAACGCCCGCGGCTCTAGCTCACTGCGTTGCTCATTAGGATAGACATTCGCGCAACCGATGCCTTCTACATAATAGGCGGTGGTAGGGTTTAGCCCGAATAGGGATGTGTGGACGCGGCGATTAATGACATCGTAGTCGACAGTTAAATATTGCAGCACAGGGGAGTATTGGACGAGGTCGTCGAAGGCTTGTTGCTCGGGAAAGTGACTGACAAAGCGTGCGCTACACAAGAGTTTGGCACCAATGCCTGTGGCAACAGATGGGGCCGCCACGATATAAGATGGGCTAACCCCAATTAGGCTTCCTAAGCCTAGAAGGCTTGCAAGAAAAAGCAGCACACTAAGCAAAAATATTTTCATAGTAGGCTTCCGATACTTATACGAGTGTTAAGTCACAACGTTTTCTGTCCTAAGCCAGCACTCATAATAAGGTGCAAGGCTTCCCCTGGGGTGAGGTCTGTTTTTTCCACTTGGCTTTTTGACACTACCAACATATAGCCACCGGCTTGATAGCTCATCGGCAAATACACTGCCACTTCTTCGTCATCGATAATGTCGGATAAACGCGAACCTTTGTCTGAGCCCTGTTTGGTGACGATGCCAAGTAACTTGCCTTCGACCTGGGGGAGTTTGACCCAAACGACAGATTGATCTGAAAACGTTTTCCCGCCCATGAGATCGAGAAAGTCTTTAATGGTGCTATAGACATACTTCACTACGGGAATGCGCTCTAGGGTGAGCCCAGGGAGCTTCAAGATGCTTCGCAGGGCGCTTTGCCGAGAAAGAATGCCGATGGCTGTCGTGATGGCCAGAAAGCTCAATAGAGCTAGCCCTGGAAAGTACAGTGATTCCGAAAGTAGGAGTAACCATAGCGATTTCAGCCAAGACTCCATCGTGCTGACTAGCCAAATAATCAACTGTATAGAAAGCACTACAGGCAACAGTATTGAGAGGCCGAGGAGAAAGCTACGGGTAAGACTATTCATGGGTAATCCCTATTTAAGAAACAGGTTCAGTGTAATGGAGGCCATAGTTTAATAGTACCGGAAAAAAATACTGAATCGTGCGCAAAAATTTCAATATGACTTTGTGATACAAGCACGGTTCGTCTTGGTACAAAGGCATAGAATTACTCTCAAGGCCAATGGAAATAAGGCCTGTAACGATTGTTGTAGAAATTGGCACGATAATCGCTACTCATACAGTGAGAGTTCGGGAAATGTGTCCTCAACGCAGTGTCAGAGGAACTTGCACTGAACACCTAAAGGAATTTTTTTACGGAGGATAGAGCTATGTTGAGTTGGGCGCTTACTTTTTTTGTGATTGCAATTATCGCAGCGTTATTCGGTTTTGGGGGCATTGCGGGTGCCGCATCAGGCATCGCACAGATACTCTTTTTCGTATTCATAGTGCTCTTTGTTATCTCGCTTATTGCTGGAGCAATACGAGGAAAAACTCCGCCACTATAGTGTCGAATCAATTGAATAATTACGTTTTACCCGATGGGTCAATTAAGGAGAAATGACATGAAGTTACAGTCTATAGCAGTACTATTATTTTCAACATTTATGCTTGCAGCGTGTAGTGATGGTCCAGCTGAGCGCATGGGTGAAAGCATTGACGATGCAGTGAACGACGCAGGCAATGCAGTGGAAGACGCATGTGAAGATGTGCTCGATGCAGCAAATGCAGCAGATAGAGACTGTTAGGTCAATTCCCCTAACGTTAAAAGGGCATCGAAAGATGCCCTTTTTTTATGTCTCATCAATATCGTCATATTTTTTAAGTTTATTATAGAGAGTCTTAACACTAATCCCCAGTTTTTCAGCAGTTTCGGACTTATTGCCATCGAGTTCGCTTAGGGTCTGAAGAATGACTTTTTTCTCGATATCTTCCAGAGAATCATTGCCGATATCTGTCTCGAGTCCTGCAGGGCTTCCCTCCAAAATTAGGTGTTCTATTCCTACAACATCATCCGCCAAAATATAGGCTCGTTCGATCGTATGCAGTAACTCGCGCACATTGCCTGGCCAGTGGTATTCTTTAATGCGCTCTAAGGCTTCTTTGGTAATCTCCTTTGCGCTGCTTTCTTCAGCGTTGCGGTGAGCCAAGAAATGAATAGCCAAGCCGTCGATGTCGTCGTTGCGATCACGCAGAGGCGGAACTGTTATCGGAAAGTGGGCCACACGAAAGTAAAGATCTTCACGGAAAATCCCCTCTTCGATTGCCTGCAGTGGATCTCGGTTAGTCGCCGCGACAATGCGAACGTCAGCGATCCGACTATCTTCGCTTCCTACAGGCTTGTACTCGCCAGTCTCCAATACGCGAAGTAGTTTCACTTGATGCTCCATAGGCATCTCGGTGAGTTCGTCGAGGAAGAGGGTGCCGCCTTCGGCTTGTTCGAAAACGCCTGCTCGATTTGAATTGGCGCCTGTAAACGCGCCTTTGATATGCCCAAACAGTTCGCTTTCAACCAGTTCCATGCTAATGGCTCCGCAATTGAGCGAAATGAATGGTTTTTCTGCGCGAGAACTCATTAGGTGCAGCGTATTAGCGACCAACTCTTTCCCCGTGCCACTCTCACCAATGATAAGAATACTAGCATCAGTGCGGGCCGATTTGCGCACCACACGGTACAGCTGGCGCATCGGCTTAGATGAGCCTATGAGTAATCCGTATTGGTTAAGTTCGCTACTGACAGTCTCTTGGGTAGGGGTGTTGCGCTCGTCGATCTCTGAATGCAGGTCTTCTAAGAGCTCGTCTAGAATATCGTCGTCCAATGGGGTGCGCATGTGGTAAGACACGCCGTTTTGCATTGCGAGATCGATGTTGGGATTAGGTTCGCCGTCACTGATCAAAATAATCTCATGGCGCGAAGTCAGATCAGAGGCTAATAAAGCATCTAATTCATTCTCATCAAAGCTAGTGGTTTCGATGACAGCGACATCGACAGCGTGTGATTGAAGAAGGCTCATCCAATGTTCACCGTCTTCTGGTTTTAAATGATCATACAAATCAATAGACGATAAATCGCCAATTGCAGCTTGCAACTCTTTACTCAGTATTGAAGTTAATAACTTGGCTTGAGCCATTTGAAGCTCCTGTTCTAGGCTCTGGATGCAAAATGTAGTGGAATATTGTAAATCTGACAAGCCTTTCTGTAAGAGTTCCCCAGTCAGATCACATTACTGTAATAAATATCCCTACAGCCCTTTATTTATGGTTTTTAAGCATTGGCACAGTTCTTGTAACTATCTTGCTAAGGGGGATCGTTAATGAACTTCTGTATACGATCCAAACTGGGGTTTAGATGAGAGTAAATCAATATGAGTAATTCAGACCTTAGGCTGATAAGTATTGTGCGGTTGCTCTGTAAACAAGCTCAACTTTTATATGAAGAGCTCGCGCAAACGTTATCAGACCAGCAATCTAAAAATGTACTAAGAAAACTGGCACGTCATCGCATCGAAACATTGCGCGCTATCTCCAATGATGCAGCACCGGATCTTTCGCTCGAGCATGGAAGCACAGAGGTCCCTGAAGCAATATTGCAGGCGAATGAGGTGGCAAAAATGCGTATGCGAGACTCAGAGGCCGACGAGGCTATCTCCGTTCTTGTAGAGGGGGGGAAACAGGAAGTGAGCTTTCTTCGTCAGGAGGTGCGCAATATCAATAACTATGCGTTACGCAGACGCTTGTCTTCATTTGTGGCTGTATTGCAAGTGGATTTCGATCAGCTGCAGATGTTGTCACGAAACCGTCATCACCAATAAAAGGAGTTAGGAAAATGGGAAATCATATAGCTAGTCTTGTAATGTTCAGCGCATTGCTTGTCGGGTGCGCTAGCAGTCAAACGCCTTATGCTCCAGCCACTGACGTTGGGGATGTGGGGTACTCGGAAAGCCAGTTGAGTGCCGATCGCTATCGGGTCAGTTATACCGGTAAAGCCAATACTTCCTTAGAGCTCGTTCAAGATTACGCTTTACTACGAGCAGCCGAGCTGACAGTGGCGCAAAACTATGATTGGTTTGAAGTGGTAGATCGCACAGCAATACCGCGACTTGAGGAAGAGAACTCTGCTCGAGCGGCCGTTGAGTTAAGTGCAGGGACCCCGGCGCAAACACGCTGTGGTTTGATTGGGTGTACGACAACACAATCGTCTCCTAACTTTCCTCGAACCTCCATGGATTTCCCTTCGCATCGAGAACATTTTGTCGCCAGCATTGAAGTCTTGATGGGTAATGGTGAGCATGAAAGGTCAGCGGATATTTATGAAGCACGAGAAGTCATATCGTCAATACGTGCTAATTTCTAAACGCATAAGGATGTGCTAAACCCCACTGCCTTAGAGAAAGGGCAGTGGGGTTTTTTTATAGCTGAAATTTAACGCCTATCCAAGCGGCTCTTGGGGAGCCAACGCCGAGAAACACGGGTTTGGTATTTGTGAGTGTGGGGATGACCTCGCTGGGGTCCTCGCCAATCAGTCCGAAGTTTTCATACTCTTTGTCGAAAGCATTAGAGACTCGTGCAAAGACGGAGAGTTGCGAATTCAAAGTATATTGGGCTCGTAAATTTACCAAGCTTGCACCATCGATCTGTGACAGCTGGTTGTTTTCATCTCCACGCAAATATTGTGAGCCGTTGTAAATGAACTCAATACCAAGGCTCAAATTTTCATTGACTAGGTAGTCACCGCCAATTTTGGCAATTTTTTCGGGGAGACCGGGTAAGCGATCCCCTGGTGATATCTCTATCTCACCGTCACTATTGGCTGAAGGATGATTAGGGCTAAGAGCAAAGAAGTGATCTTGGAACGTCGCCTCTAATAATGACACTGAGGCATAGGTGCTTAGCTTACCGATTCGCTTATCAACCGATAACTCTATTCCTTGTCGCCGAGTTTCGTCGACGTTGGCAAATAACCCCGTTGAGCGACCAGTTGTTTGGAACAAGATATCGTCGTGGTTGCGTGCACGAAACACGCTGAGCTGATATTGGCTTTGTGCGATTGTTCCGCGTAAGCCCAGTTCAATACTTTTGGTGACGACGTCGTTCAAGGGTGGGTCGGCTAAGAAGGCATTGGGAAGGCGGCATTCAAACTCTACGTCTTCTGGGTCGTCTCCTCTTGCTACGGCAAAAGATTGTGCCAGTTCAAATACGCCTTCGTTACAGGCAAGTTCTATGGGGGTTGGAATTCGATTGGCTTCACTGTACGAGCCATAAACTGTGAGGGTTTGCGTTGGGTTCCAAGTCAAACCAATGGCCGGATTGAGGCGTGTGAAACGGTGATCACCATTGAGTTCGGGGCGCACGCCAGATTGGTCGCGCAGAGTAGTGTCGCTAAGATTATAGCGTGCAGAAATTGTGAGCGCTAAGGCCGTCGAAATCTCTGTGGTATTTGTAAAATAAAGACTGTAGGTATCAGTGTTCGTGTTGATGTCGGTGGCGGCATCATCAAAGTAGGTGCCAGTGCCTAGGCCCTTGGTGCTGCGGGTAATTGGGTCAAGGCCGGACAATTCCAGCACTGAGTCAAAGTGTGAATCCCCAAGTTGGATGGCAAGCCCTGTACTAAGTTGATTGTCGAATCCGAATAAGGGATTCTCATAATGCATTTGTGCGGAAAGCCCTCGCGTACGTTGTTGGCGCTGGCTGATATTATTGATTGCTTCATCGGCGATGATGCCACTACCACTGAGGTCATCAAATATGTTTTCGATGTCATAGTCGCTAGGGTCTGTACCGACGGCATTGGAGCGCTGGGCAATCAGATTCTCTAATGCGTCAAAATTCGTAATCTCTGAATTTTGTCCAGCGCAAATCGCTTCGAGTTCGATGTCGAGCTCGTCTTCAAGCGCGTCTTCAACGTCATCGCTTTCTTCAAACAATGCCAATTGTCCTCCAAAGAATTCGCATTGCTCGAACTCGGAACTATCGCCATTGAAGGAGTCAGTGGTATTTTTTCTTTGATAGGCATTGAAGCTGATAGTTAGCTGCGGACTAAGAACATAGTTCGCGCTCAAAGCTACCATGGACATGTCGTTTTCGGTAACGTCGGGCGCTGTAAACACGGCGTCGCGCTGCAACTGTACGAGACCCACTGGAAGGGCGCCGTTGCCTATTAGATCGCTTTGCCCCTGTTGATAAACTGCATCATAGGAAGTGTCTTCATCGGGGCGCCAATTCACAGTGCCATAGAAATTTACGGCTTCTGAATTGGATTGATCCCGCCAGCCGTCTTCATCAAAAACACTGAGATTAGCGTAATAGCCCCATTCACCGTTATCGGCACCACTTTCGAGGGTGGTGGTGTTACGTCCCCAAGAGCCAGTGCTAGCGGTGATGCTATGTTGGGCAAAATTGAAACCGTCTTTCATCTCTAGGGCGAGCGCGCCTCCTAGGGTGTTCAAACCAAACACCGGATTCGCACCACTCATGAGATCGACTCGGTAGATGGCGGACTCTGGGAGTAAATCCCAGTTTACGGCATCGCCTAGTGGCTCATTGATACGCACACCGTTTTGATAGACGGATAAACCCTGCGGCAAGCCAAGGAGGGGAGAGGCGGTAAAGCCTCGGTATTGCAAATCAGCCTGGAGCGGATTGTTCTGGGCCGAGTTGATATTGACGCTTCCCATTTGCGCATTCATATATTCACTAAGGTCGAGTGCTTGGGATGCCTCAAGGGTTGCATAGGTGGCGCTGTGCACGGCAAACGGCACATGGCTCAAACTCTGTTGAGCATTACCATCGGGAGTGATGCCAATCACCAATACTTCCTCAAGCGTCTCGGCATTTTGAGCAAATGAATGCTGTTGGATGGCAAGGGCGAGACTCGTGACGATGAATAAGGGGGTAATTTTGCGAGGCAACGGTCAATCTCCCGAACAGTGTAGTTATTATTATGTAGGGCGTGTAAACGCCTATATTACGTAATATGACGGGCTTGTAACAGTGCAGCTTTAGCGTATTGATCTTGTTGCTAGTAGTGCGTTGTGGTAACAAGAGCGCTTGCTCTATAGAAAGAACAATAGTGATCAATAGAAAAGGGGTGATATATGCGACATAAGAAAAAGCTTTCCTTATTAGTCTGGGCTTGTGCACTGTTCAGTGTTTTGGTTCATGCTGAAAATCGAGTTCAAATAGATGCGGGACGTGGTGACGTGCCATTGATCGTGCCGGCAAGTTACGACAGTGAAAAAGACACGCCGTTAATCGTGCTGCTACACGGGTATGGGTCTAGCGGCGCTGGTCAAGACGGGTATATGAAATTCAGTGAGCTAGCCGATCGCTACGGCTATTTGTTGGCGACTCCTGATGGCACGCAGGAGGCCGGCGGTGACAATAATCGCTTCTGGAATGCCTCTAAAGCCTGCTGTAATTTCTTCGAAAGCGAACAAGACGATTCGAGCTATGTGATGAGCATCATCAACACGGTACGTGCACACTATAATGTAGACGCGCGCCGAATCTATCTCATTGGGCACTCCAACGGCGGGTTTATGTCCTATCGCACCGCTTATGAGCATTCCGATGTCATTGCGGGGATTGCGAGCCTTGCCGGTTCAGAGGCAACTGATGCCATGCCTGCTCCAGCCAATCCTGTGCATGTATTACAAATCCACGGCACAGCCGATGGCACGATTGCCTATTCGGGCAGTGAGATTCGCGGCAATATCTACCCGAGCGCTGTAGAGACAGTAGAGCGTTGGGCGGGCTACAACGGCTGTACGGGTACGGCTAAGGTTGTGGGTACTTTGGATTTGGAAGCGAAGTTAGAAGGCTTAGAAACGACCAGAAGCCGTTTCAGTGATAACTGCATGGTGGGCGGCTCGGCGGAGTTGTGGACAATTGCGGAAGGCTCTCATATTCCTGCGATTAGCGACACCTTTAGCGCCGAAGTCGTGGAGTGGTTGCTCGCAAGACAGAAAATCAGTGCCATAGAGTCTAGTAGCGCAGATTAGTCGTTATTCTAGGCAATAAAAAAGGCCTCACTAACGCGTTGTTAGGGAGGCCTTTTTTTATGCAGCAAAAATTACAGCGTATTGATGAATGCCGCAAGTTGCTCGATATCAGTATCGCTAAGTGGGCCAGCAACACCCCACATCAAAGCGCTTTGCGCACCGCGTGTGCCACTCGCCTTATAAGTGCCTAGTGCATCAGTGACAAATGCCGCGTCACGACCACTTAGTTGAGGACCAATACCGCCTTCGCCAGCAGCGCCATGGCATGCTTGGCAAGGAACGTAGGCCGTTTTGCCTAATTCAGCGGGGCTCATAGACGCAGCAGCTTCAGCGCGAGCTTTTTCTTGCTCAACAATATTGCCGTTTGCGGCGAGATAGTCTGTGTAGCACTGGCCGACGCATTGATTCTTACTTGGTTGACCTTGGATCTCTAAGCTAGAAGTACTGATGGTGGCGACGATGATGCCTGCAACTACAAAAAGGGCGGCAACGGTAAGGTTCTTCATAACAACTCCCGGTAGGTGAACGCTGGTTTAATGCAAGAGCAAGCCATTGGGGTTAGGCATGCTCTAAATTACGTAACAAATGACCAAGATCGCACCTCAAACCTTGCAAAAAAAGTGGCAAGCCATGGTTTGGTGATAAAATTGGGCGAGGCAGCTTAACATCCAACAGGATTTTTGCAACGATTTATTGGCTTTAAGCAGTGCGACTAGGCGCTTTCATCTGCCGCCGCTTTGGCACGATAACGTTCAATGTGCGGAGCCAGAATCTCTAAACCCGTCTGCTCGCAAGGGGGGAGGTCGATTTCGCTTAATCCGAGAGGGGTTACTCGTTCTCCCCATTTAACAAGGCCCGCGCCCCAAGTGAGTCCTGCCCCGAATGTTGCCATTAGCACATAGTCACCAGGTTTAATCCGGCTTTCTTCTAACGCTTCGGTTAAGGCAACGGGGATTGTTCCGGCTGAAGTGTTGCCGTATTTGTGCACATTGACCATCACCTTTTCGCTAGGGATGCCCAGTCGTTTGGCGAGAGCATCAAGGATGCGTTGATTGGCTTGGTGGGGCACCATGATATTGATGTCTTCGATCTTTAGACCTTCCTGCTTCAATACATCTTCACAGGCAAATGCCATGGCTTTGATTGCCTTTTTAAAGACCTCTTGCCCTTCGAAATTCCAACCAAGGTAGAGAAAGTCTTCATCTAAACGGCTGTAGGCGCTGCCAAGGTTGGTGATCTGGATGGCTGAAGTGGTGTCCATCTCGCAACCGATGCGTGAGGCAACGAGGCCTGTTCGCTCGTCGCTGGCCTCTAAGATAACGGCACCACAAGCGTCTCCGAACAGCACTGCCACGTCTCGACGGGCCCAATTCATATAGTGGCTTATGAACTCGCCGCCAATGACCAAGACCTTCTTGTGTGCGCCAGTTTTAATAAGGCTGGTAGCAATGTGCAAACCATAGAGAAACCCAGTGCAAGCTGAGTTGATATCAATAGAGGCCGCATTTTTAGCGCCGATACCATTTTGCACAATAGACGCGGTATTAGGGCAGAGCGAATCCATTGTGAGGCTACCCAGTAAAATGAGATCAATCTCAGAGGCATCGAGATTGGCGGCGGCGAGTGCGCGTTGGGCTGCCACAATGGCCATGTCGGAAAAATTCACATGACAGATACGACGTTCATAGATACCCGTGCGAGAACTGATCCAGTTGTCTGATGTGTCCATAAAGGTGGCTAAATCTGCATTGCTCAGCACTGCTGGTGGCACACATTTACCCCACCCCGTTATCTGTGCATACTGCATAAGCCTCTCCTTTGGATCTCTCACGGACAATGCAAATCAAGCATTATTGCGAGTCATTTGATTTGATATATTTTCCTTGAGGATACTGCATAAAAGGCAAGTACGGTAGTCGCTAGCGAATGTTCGTAACACTAATAGAAGATCCTTATTCGTTGTCGGAGAAAAATAATGGAAAAAGAAATAGAAGCAATCTGACTCGCTATGAACATAAAGATCTGAGTCGACGGGATTCGCGTGCAATTGGCGCAACATGGTTACTTAGGTTGAGCGATTCATACAGTTGTCATTAAGGCCCCTTAGGCTAACCGAACAATATTGATTGTTCTTTTTAGTTAGCCCATGGAGCTTTGTTATGACCAAGTCCACGCCGAACATTCCACGTAGACGCTTTTTAGGTGCCACAACTTTAACATTGGGCGTGCTTGCTCTGCGTGGTTATCCACTGTTGGCGGCAGCAGCCGCGCATTTCACACACGGAGTGGCGAGCGGAGACCCGTTGCAAGACCGCGTGATCCTTTGGACTCGCGTTCTACCTGGTAATGGAACCCCTGAGTTAGCGCGAGTGCAGTGGCAGGTAGCGCGGGATGAGAACTTTCAGCAAGTGGTCACATCAGGTGATGCAGACACTGGTCCAGAAAGAGACTATACGGTGAAAGTTGATGCTACCGGTTTGTCAGCGGGATCCCAATACTATTACCGATTTATCTGTGAAGGGGTACACAGCATTGTCGGGCGTACTCGCACTTTGCCCGAGGCCGGCGTGGAGGCCTTGCGCATGGCAGTGTTGTCTTGTTCGAATTATCCGCAAGGCTATTTCAATGTGTACCGCGAAGTTTCCCAACGTGATTACGATGTGGTGCTGCACTTAGGCGATTACATCTATGAGTATGCCTTGGGTGGTTATGCGAATCCGTTAATGCAAGGTAAGGGTCGTGACGTACAACCTGTTCACGAGATTGTTTCAATAGAAGACTACCGAATGCGTTACGGTTTATATCGCACAGATGCTGACTTACAAGCGGTACATCAAGCGCATCCCTTTATATGCGTGTGGGACGACCATGAGATTGCCAATAATACTTGGAAAACAGGTGCGCAGAATCACAATGAAGGTGAGGGAGAGTTTGGACTTCGTCGACTGGCCGCCATCAAAGCCTTTTATGAATGGTTACCGATTCGTGAGCAAAGCAGTGTTGAAGAAGGCGTCATATATCGTAGTTTCAATTTTGGTAACTTGGCGTCTTTGATAATGATGGATACGCGCCTTATTGGTCGTGATGAACAGTTGACTCACGAAATGGGAATCGACACATTGCGCAGCAAATTAGCCGATGAAAAACGCAGCATTATGGGAGAGGCGCAGGAGCAATGGCTGGAGTCTCAATTGCGACAATCCAAAGAGGCCGGTATCCAGTGGCAATTATTAGGGCA
Organism: Gammaproteobacteria bacterium; assembly: GCA_051252515.1. GTDB lineage: Bacteria > Pseudomonadota > Gammaproteobacteria > Pseudomonadales > Pseudohongiellaceae > UBA5078. The sequence continues at coordinate 167,192 of JBPOFS010000005.1, read as the reverse complement.
ACAATTGCTGATGGGAAAGTTGAATGTACCGCATTTTGAAGACCACGAATTTGCCATTGAGCAACAACAATCCATTAGCAATGGGCGTTATGGAGTATTACGGAGCCGATCGCGGCAAGGGCTTCCTTTTAATTTGGATGCGTGGGATGGCTATCCAGCAAACCGTGACCGAGTCTTTTCAGCCATTAAATCCTACGCGAACAATGTGGTAGTGCTTGCTGGTGATACCCATAGTTCATGGGCCTTTGACCTTCGTAATCAAGCTGGTGAGGCTATTGCCGTAGAGTTTGGGACGCCCAGTGTGACATCCCCGGGGTTCGAAAATTTTCTTCCTCTTCCCGATGAGAGAGTAGAGGCGGCGACATTAGCCGCAAGTCCGGAATTGAAGTATATGAAAGCGAATGGGCGTGGTTGGGTTGAACTAGAAATTAGCGAAGAGAAAACAGTGGCGAGTTGGTTGTTCGTCTCATCTATCATTGAACCAGAGTACGAACTTATCGCTGGCGCTCGCCTAGAAACTTATGCCGGGGAGCACCAGATTAAAGCCTAATTATGGTCGATCGATATTATGCATCGGTAATAAATCACACTTTTCGGTGGGGCAGGCGATGACATCGTCTTGCCCACTGGATAGGAATTGCGTCAAAGCGATGATGCTATAGTCGCCACTGTGTCGACTTAGTGCATCGCGACGGCGATCTTTGCTGCCGTCAGCTTTACGTTTGTTAAACGTGAAGAGTTTATAGTTTTCGGGCAAGGCGTTTTCTAGTTGCTCAAGAGACTCAAAAGAAAGTGATTGCCCATAGGTGATCTCGCACACGATGATGGGGCGAGTATCACTAATGCTTTTCTGTAAACCTTCTATTGCGAATTTTTCGAAACCTTCCACATCCATTTTCATTATGTCGATAGTGGTAATGGCTTGTGCGGCGAGATAATCATCGCCTTTGACCAACTCCAATTCGCCTATGCTGACATTGCCCTTGCTTGTGGTGCTAGAGTCAAATGAGCCAATGCCCACATTGTTTCCAGTAGGCGCAAAAAAGGGCAGGCGTGTGTTTTCATTGCTTAAGCCAAAGGGGTGAACGGTAATGGAGGTCAGTGCGTTTTTTTCTATCTGCATTAGTAACTGATTTCTAACCCGATCAAAGGGCTCGAACGAGTGTACTTGGGCCCCGTGCGCGGCCATGAAAAGTGAGTGCTGCCCCACATTGGCACCGATATCGACGAATATGGCTTTGTCTTTGTTTAGGCGAGAGAGTGTGTCGCGTAAAAAGTGCAGCAAGGGTTTTTCAAACGCGCCGTAGAAATAAATATTAAAGTCGATATTGTTAGTGAGGTTGCCGTAATACTGAAGACCGTAAAAGTCTTGCACAAAAGGCGAATCAGGCGCTGGTCCTAGTTTACTCAGGCGTTTATAAACGGAGCGGGTAAAACGGGACGGGACAAGATGTTTGTCCCAAACAAATCGATAAAATTGGTAACTGAAGCTCACGGTTTAGCGTCCTGTTTTATAGTGCTGGTTTCTTATCTTGAGTAAGTAATCGAGAGTTTTTCTCTTGATCTTCTTGCAACGCATTTAAATCGGCAAGAATTTGTTTGTTCAATTGAATTAGATCACGCAGCCTTTTACTTTCACAATCACAAAATTGAATAAACTTTGGTTCTTTTGCCTCATCCAATTCTCGTTCTACTTTGTCGACCAGAAAATGATAACTCTTCAATCGACTTTGATAAGCCTCAATCAACGCGTTCAACATGCTTTTTTTCCGTAGTGGTTTTCGTATTCTCTGGGCGTTGTAGATCACTCATATCGATCTCGGGATAATAACGATCAACTTGTCGAATTAAAGAGGCCAAAAGGTTTTTCATATTTTTTGTCGACAAGGTTTTTGATTTTACTAATTGCACCATACTTTGCTGCAGTTTCATGATGACGAGTTTGGGGAAGCGAGCGCGGTTTGAAGTGTCGGTGTCAGCGCTTGCAACGGGTGTGTCTTTTGAAGCGGGTACCGAAATTGTGCCTGGGCTCTTCTTCAAGCGGTTGAGGAACAATTTGCGCCAAAATAAACTGAAGGAGCGCCGTGTAGGTTGGGCGCGGTAAATGTTCTCAATGCTGTCGGCCAGTGCGGCAAAGCGATAGCTAGCTTGGGAGCCTGGGTAACCAATAGTCACTGGGATTTGTTTCTGCACAGAAAGGCGCAAGTGTTCATCTCTTGGCACATATCCTAAATATTCAATGTCTGTATTGAGGTATCGCACAGAGGCGCCGGACAGTCGTTTATAAATATCCACACTGTTGAGATAATTGTCGACCATATTGGTGAGTACATGGATCTTACTTTCACATTGTTTTTGCCGCATGACTTTCATTAAGGCAAAGGCGTCCGTCAAAGACGTAGGCTCTGGGGTTACCACTAATACATTGTGTTCGGTGGCCTGTAAAAAGGTAGTGACGTTTTCGCTAATCCCGGCAGCCGTGTCGATAATGAGGTAATCAAAGCGTTGCTCTAGGGTGCTCAGGGCCTGCAAAAGTGTTTTTTGCTGGGTAATGTTGAGGCTAGCGAACTCTGCAATGCCTGAGGCTGCTGGGACAATATAGATGCCACCGGGCCCTTGCAGTAGTATCTCATCAATTTTCTTAGTGCCATCCAGCACTTGCTCGAGCGTGAACTCAGGAGTGAGGTTTAGCAGAATATTTACGTTGGCTAGGCTGGTGTCGGCATCAAATACACACACGCTCCTGCCTTTGCTAACGAGGGAGATCGCAAGGTTCACGCTAATATTAGTTTTACCAACTCCGCCTTTACCACTACTAATAGTAATGACGCGGCCGCGGTCTTGATGTGGGGTGTTTCTGCTCAAATCCACTGTCCTATAGAGGCTTCAATCTCACATTGTCGCAGACTATAAGCTACATGGGAGGTTCTGCAACGGGTATAATTCGAAGAATAACAGATGCACAAAGGAAAAGAGCATGATTGCTGTAATTGGTGGTACGGGGTTAACAGAACCGCAATTTTTAAATGATTTATATATACGCCAAGTCTCAACACCTTATTCCCAGCAAGACGTGCAGCTTGTCATTGGCTCGTTTGAGGGCAAAGAAGTGGCTTTTCTGCCTCGACATGGTCGTGGGCATAAGGTTCCGCCCCATAAGATCAACTACCGCGCTAATCTCTGGGCACTGCAATCGATAGGGGTTTCGGCAATTATCGGGATTAACGCTGTTGGCGGAATTCACAAAGAGGCAGGGCCTGGGAGGCTTGCTGTCCCGAATCAGATTATCGATTACACATGGGGAAGAGAGCACACCTTCTTCGCAGAAGATCTGGACGATGTGACTCATATTGATTTCACAGAGCCTTATGATGAAGCGCTGCGTGGCTTATTGATCGCTAGTGCTGGGGCAACGCCTATATGGCCTGAAGGGGTTTATGGCTGTACACAAGGGCCAAGATTAGAAAGTGCGGCTGAGGTGCAACGCTTGCTCAGAGATGGCTGCGATATGATCGGTATGACAGGAATGCCCGAGGCGGCCTTAGCGCGAGAGTTAAACATGGCGTACGCGTGTCTGGCGTTGTCTGTTAATTGGGCTGCTGGGCTAACAGAGGAGCCGATTACGATGGAGGCCATTGGGAAAGTGCTTAATACGGGCATGGACGAAGCCGTCCGCGTCCTGTGTACGGCAATCGCCAATTACGAATAATTACTGAACAGGGATGGCCGCGTCTGCTGAGGGCAGTTCTAGTGGTGGCAATGGCAGTGGAGGGACCTCGTAAGGGGTGACCTGCACTAGCATGCCCATGGCGGGGTTATCCAAGTAATGAAACTCGTCTGCACGAATGTCACGATTCTGCTGAAACGCAATGATGCGATTGACGAAGTACTGAGTGCTCGCTTGGTTTGCGTCAAGTGGTGCCTGTACTAGCATTTCCGGAAGAACGGGGAGTGTCCATTGCTCTTGCTCAGAGGGCTGCGTCGCGAAGTTATTAAGCCAAAGATTGCTCTCCAATATCACTCGATCCGCATTTCCGGTTAGGTAAAAATTCAAGCTGCCTTCGACTTCGCGGCGATCTTGGAAGCGTCGACCGCCCATGATCGCGATGGCATTAGCGCTCGCTCGTCGCGTTAGTAGTTGTCGCCAAGCGGCGTGATAGACGATGCGTTGATCGGCCGACTGGCTTAGTGCTCGATTAGTGCCTATGAAATCTTGATCATCAGGTGGAAGCATGAACAGGGCATCACGCTCTAAATCTGGGAGTTGAAACAAGGACTCTTTTGGGGCGTAAGGGGCTGGGCCAAAATCCAATACTGGCAATTCCAATGGCTCAGTGCTGATAGCGATTGTTTCTATTGTGTCGGGTATTGCTTCCGGCGTGCTCCATTTGGACAGTTGTAAGATGTCACTTAGCTGCTTGAGTTGACGAAGCCGCTCAGGAAATCCAATGCTCAATTTGTCTGCTGGCCAGTTCTCTACTGCAAGATTGGCGTCTTCAAAGGTGAAGAGCGTCACTTCGATCTGAAACCAATTATCAGCGCTGCTATTTTGCGCGACAGCAATGCCGGGCAGCAAAACAGCGCTACACACGATGAGTCCGCAGAAACGTTGCACCTGGGTGATCTTGGATTGTACAAACTTCATAAGTTCAGATTCGCGCATAAGTAATCATCAGAGTCACTGGCAGTTTAGGTGCTTGGTGCAAGCTTGTGGAGCATGTCTTCTATAAACATTAACTTCGCATCAGCACTGCTGGCATTATGGGTAAACTGTAACTGCGTTGGTCCAGTTAGTTTATAGACTTTCGAGTGCTGCTGCACGAGTTGCACAATGGTGCGAGGGTCCACCTTCGTTTGCTGCGCAAACGACAGTTTCCCCGTTACGGCACTGGCGTCAATTTTGCTGATGCCAAGGCTTTGCGCGCGTAGTCGCAAGGCGGTGACACGGAACAGCAATTTTATCTGTATGGGCAATAGGCCGAAGCGGTCGATCATCTCCACTTGTAGCTCTCTTAATTCCTCATCGTCTTTAGCCCCTGCGATGCGTTTATACATAATAAGGCGTATATGGACGTCGGGCAGATAGTCCTCAGGGATGAGGGCAGGGATGCGCAGGTTCACCTCGGAGTTATTCTGCAAGGCGGCATCACTATTTGGAGTGCGTCCTTCGCGAATGGCTTTAACGGCTTCATCAAGCATATCGGTGTAGAGCGTAAAACCAATCTTCTGTATATGGCCTGTTTGCTCATCGCCGAGGATTTCGCCGGCGCCACGAATTTCAAGGTCATGGCTAGCCAATGTAAAGCCGGCACCCAGTGTGCTCGCCATGCTAATAGCCTCGATACGTTTTAAGGCATCAGCGGTCATATTGTTTTTGCTTGGGGTTAAAAGGTAGGCGTAGGCTTGATGATGGGAGCGACCTACACGTCCACGCAATTGGTGCATTTGCGCAAGACCGAGTTTATCGGCACGGTCCATGATGATCGTGTTAGCACTGGGAATATCGATACCCGTTTCAATAATCGTTGAGCAGACTAGGATGTTGTACCGTTTATGGTAGAAGTCCGCCATGATCTGTTCGAGTTCACGCTCAGGTAATTGACCGTGCGCAATACACACGCGTGCCTCGGGAATCAATTCGCTTAAGTGTTCGGCAGTTTTGGTGATGGTCTTCACTTCATTGTGTAAATAGAACACCTGACCGCCACGCAATAGTTCACGTAAGACAGCTTCTTTTATTAACGCATCTTGGCTTTCGCGAACAAATGTTTTCACTGAAAGTCGTTTCGCCGGTGGCGTGACAATTAAAGATAAGTCGCGAACACCGGACATTGCCATATTCAATGTGCGTGGAATCGGCGTGGCTGTGAGCGTGAGGATGTCGACGTCGGAGCGTATGGACTTAAGTTTTTCTTTTTGTTGCACACCGAAGCGATGCTCTTCGTCAATGATTAAGAGCCCGAGGTCTTTGTATTCGATCGTGTTCTGCAATAATTTATGCGTACCAACCACGATGTCGACTTTGCCACTCTTTATCCGGTCCAGTGTATCCTGAACCTGCTTGGGTGAGCGAAAGCGAGAAATGAGATCCACGGATACTGGCCAGTCTGCGAAACGGTCACGGAAACTTTCGAAATGTTGCTGAGCCAGCAGTGTTGTGGGAACAAGGATCGCGACTTGTTTATGGTTTTGCACGGCAATAAACGCGGCCCGCATCGCCACTTCTGTTTTACCAAACCCTACATCACCGCACACTAAGCGATCCATCGCCCGTTTTGACGACATATCGGTTACTACCGATGCAATGGCATCTTGTTGATCGGCGGTTTCCTCGAATGGAAAGCTTGCAGAGAAGTGAGCAAAGTCGATGTTCTCGCAGTCATATTGAAACCCTTGACGAGCCTCTCGACGTGCGTAGATGTCGAGTAGTTCTGCGGCAACATCTTTGATCTTCTCGGCAGCCTTTTTCTTGGCTTTTTGCCATTGATCGTTGCCCAGATTGTTCAGTGGGGCTAGCTCTGGTTCGGACCCGCCATAGCGACTGATGAGGTGCAAGGAATACACCGGCACATATAATTTCGCTTCTCGGGCATATTCCAATGTAAGAAATTCAGTCTCTTGATCTTCGATATTCAAGGTTTGTAAGCCGCGATAGCGCCCCACACCATGTTCGATATGAACGACCGCTGCCCCAAGGTGTAACTCATTGAGATTGCGTATTAGGAACTCAGTATTGTCCTGTGTTCTTCTACGTCGTCTTCTCTGGGCTACGCGTTGGCCAAATAATTGAGTTTCTGTAATAAGTAAAAGCGAAGGCTCATCGAGCCATAGACCTCGATCGATCGGAGCGATGGTGATGCCTAGGTGTTGCTTTCCTTGGGCGAATGCGTGCCAAGTAGCGACGGACTCGGGGCTGATATTGATGCTCTTTAATAGCTCCAACATGCTTTCGCGTCGGCCGGCTGTTTCTGCGCAAAATAAGATGCGGCTAGAGGTGTTCGCTTTTAATAGTGCCTGTAAGGCAAGCAATGGAGTCTGTTGCACACCCGCGTTTAGGTCTGGCGGTGGCGATATGGCCAGTTGCTGAGCTTTCTGACCGTTGCTATCGGCATACAGTTCGATGTTTGGATAATCACGCAGCCGCGCAAACGCTTCGTCAGGGCTAAGAAATAATTCTCTGGGCTCCAGAATAGGGCGTTGACGATCATGGCGTCGATCTTCATAGCGGTTCTTGATGTCGTTCCAGAATCGTAAGCCAGAGGCTTCAAGGTCACCACTGCGCAGGACGAGGGTGTTCTCGGGTAGGTAATCAAATACGGTCTGCAAGCTTTCAAAGAATAGCGGTAAATAATATTCAATCCCAGCGGAGTGCAACCCTTGGCTTACATCTTGGTAGACACTGCATTGGCGAAGGTCGATATCGAAACGATTGCGGAAATGGCTGCGAAAGAGGCTGATACCCGCCTCGTTCATTGGGTATTCTTTGCCTGGTAATAGCTGTACTTCGTTGACCTTGTCTAACGAGCGTTGACTCTCTGGGTCAAAGGTTCGCAGGCTTTCAATTTCGTTATCGAACAGGTCGACACGGTAGGGCATTTGGCTGCCCATCGGGAAGATGTCCATGATGGAGCCACGCAGCGCGAACTCTCCGTGCTCATGTACGGCGTCGACACCTTGATACCCAGCGCTTAATAGACTGTGACGCATGGCATCTGGGTCAAACTGCGCGCCTATTTTGAGCATGAGGCTATTGCCTTGCACATACTCCTTGGGGCTGAGGCGGTGCATTAGGCTCGTTAATGGCAGAATCAAGATGCCCCGTTTCAGGTGCGGCAAGTGATAAAGCGTATGCAGGCGATCGGAAACAATGTCTTGATGCGCCGAAAAATTATCGTAGGGCAGAGTCTCCCAGTCGGGGAGGGTGTGTATCGGGTCCTGTTTACCATTAAAGAAGCCTAGCTCGCGCCGTATGGCATCGGCCTCTTCGGTGTTGGCTGTTATCAGCACAACGGGGCCTGCGTGTTGTTGCGCAATAGTGGCCACGGCCAAGCTTTTGCTGCTGCCATGCAGGCCTGCCCAGCGGCGTAGATCGCCAGCTGTATTGGGTAGTTCGGGGCTAAATAGGTCGATAGTCGGCATCTTTATAAGGTCAAGGAGCTATTTGAGGGCGTGAATTCTGGCATAAGTTGACGTGCCTTGTCAGAACAAAGTAAAGAGGAGTAATTAAATTATAGGGGGTAAAGTCAATGATTGCGCGGTGCTTTTGGTTGCACGTCAATGACAATACAAAGATAATACGCACCTTCCTCATCAACCGTATTTAGCAAAGGTGCAACCTGTGACTCGACCCAGTTTGGATGATTATTTTGGCGATTGGAAAGAACGCGAAACTCTCGCGCAAGAGATGATTCCGATCGTCGGCAGGCTCTATAGTGAGCGCAATGTCGTTATTTTCATCTATGGTCGGGCGCTGCATAACCGCTCTGTTGCCAATATTATGAAGTCTCATCGCTTCGTGCGACAGGTAGACCGCAATGAGATGTCGGAATTTGAAAGTCATCCAGTGCTAATGGCGCTTGCTAAGCTCGACCTTGCCCACGTGCATGTAGATTTAGGCAAGTTGACCGTGAGCTTCATGGAACAACAGAAAAATTTGGGCAGTGCCGCACTCGACGTCGAAGCATTCGTCGCTAAAGAGCTCGGCTATATGGTGGGCGTGAAAACTAAGCCTATCGAGAAATCTCAAGATATCGTGCTTTACGGTTTCGGTCGTATTGGCCGCTTGATTGCTCGTCTCTTGATAGAGCGCACAAGCACTGGCGAAGTCATACGCCTACGCGCCATCGTTGTGCGCCCTGGTAAAGAGGGTGATCTTCAAAAACGTGCAAGCCTGTTTACAGCCGATTCAGTGCACGGCGCCTTTCAAGGCACGGTTCGAATTGATGAAGAGAATAAGTGCCTTATTGCCAACGGCAATGTAATTCAGATTATTTATGCGAACACACCAGAAGAGATCGATTACACCCAATACGGCATTAGTAATGCCTTGGTGATCGACAATACGGGCAAATGGCGTGATGAAGCCGGCTTGTCTAAGCATTTGCAGGCCAAAGGGGTTGGCAAAGTGGCTTTGACAGCTCCTGGCAAAGGCGATCTTAAGAATATCGTTTTCGGCATTAACGATGATCAAATCCTTCCTGAGGATAAAATCGTTACGGCTGCTTCTTGTACCACCAATGCCATAGCGCCTGTGCTTAAGCTGGTAAATGATAAGTATGGGATTGAGCATGGCCATGTTGAAACTGTCCACGCCTATACCAACGATCAAAACCTAATTGATAACTATCATGAAGGCGATCGACGTGGCCGCAGTGCTGTGTTGAACATGGTGTTAACGGAAACCGGTGCGGCGAAAGCGGTCGTAAAAGCGGTGCCTGAGTTGCAGGGCAAATTGACCGGCAATGCGGTGCGTGTACCGATTCCTAACGTCTCTATGGCGATATTGAGCCTGCATTTGAAGAATCCAACGACAAAAGAGGAGCTCAACGAGTTCATCCGTAAGATCGCGTTGCATTCTCACTTGCAGAACCAGATTGCCTACACAGAGGAGGCCGATGCGGTCTCGAGCGACTTCGTAGGCTCGCGTGAGGCAGCGATTGTTGACTCGACTGCGACTATCGTACAAGGTAACAACTGTGTCTTGTATCTTTGGTATGACAATGAGTTCGGGTACTGCAATCAGGTAGTGCGAATGGTCTATAAGATGGCAGGAATCAATTATCGCTTCTACCCAATAGAAGAATAAGCTAGTGATCAGCCTCGGCTTAGCATAGAAATCTATGGTAATCCGAGGCTCTTATCTCTATAATTGCCGCGCTTAAATAGCTGGTTATCATAAGAATTTCCAATAATAAAATCGATTTCAGAATCGTTGTTTGTGATTTCTGTGCCTTTGGCATGGTTTTATGAAGCTACCGGTGCTTAGGCTTTCTCGTACAAGAGTTGCTTTTAGTTTTTAGAAACTCCAGTAATTACTAGGCTTGGCGAATGATCAAAATTACCCGCGGTTTGGATTTACCGATACTTGGTGCACCAGAGCAAGCTATTGAGAGCGCGCGTAGGGTGCGCTCAGTTGCGCTTTTAGGAAACGACTATGTGGGCATGAAACCCACGATGATCGTTTCGGTTGGCGACAAAGTGAAGCTCGGACAAGCACTGTTCGAAGACAAGAAAACGCCTGGCGTGATGTACACCGCACCAGGCGCCGGCACTGTTCGCGAGATCAATCGTGGTGAACGCCGTGCATTCCTATCAGTCGTTATCGAGTTGGATGAAGGCGAAGAGGAGCAAGTAGAGTTTCCTCATTACGCCCCGGCCGAGATTGCGCAGCTTCCACGTGAAGCCGTTGTTTCGACACTCGTCGCCTCGGGTCAATGGAGCGCGCTGCGAACGCGTCCGTTTAGTAAAGTCCCTGCGATTGACGCACTTCCTCACTCAGTGTTTATTAATGCGATGGATACTAATCCATTGGCAGCCGATCCAGAGATCGTCGCACGTGAGAGCGCGGATGACTTTGTTCATGGTATCAATGTCTTATCCCGCCTAACTCAAGGCTCTGTCTATTTATGTCGAGCCGTCGCTAGCTTTGACGGGCTCGAATCACAGCAATTGGCAAGCAATGTTAAAGTAGAGTCCTTTGCTGGTCCGCATCCTGCTGGCTTAAGTGGCACGCATATCCATCATTTAGATCCTGTCAGTTTAAACAAGCAAGTCTGGTCCGTGAATTATCAGGACGTTATTGCGATTGGCAAGTTGTTTACTACTGGGCGCATTAGCACTGAGCGCGTGATCGCCTTAGCAGGCCCACAGGTAAGTAAGCCACGCTTGTTGAAGACAAGACTAGGGGCTAGCTTAGACGAAATAACAGCAGGCGAATTGAGCGCTGAAGAAAATAGAGTGATATCAGGCTCTGTACTTTCTGGCCGAGCGGCACAAGGCGTAGAGTCCTATTTAGGGCGCTATCATCAACAAGTGTCTGTGATCAAAGAAGGGCGCGAACGTATTTTATTTGGGTATTTATCCCCAGGTGCGCAGAAACACTCTGCTTTGGGCATCTATATCTCTAGCCTGTTCAAAGGGCGTAAGTTCGCATTCTCAACAGCGACTAACGGCAGTACTCGCGCCATGGTGCCGGTCGGCAGTTACGAGCGCGTCATGCCGTTAGACATCCTTCCAACACAGTTATTGCGAGCCATAATAGTAGGGGATATCGCAAGTGCCCAAGATTTGGGAGCTTTGGAATTGGATGAAGAAGACTTGGCACTATGCACTTATGTATGTCCAGGTAAGTATGAATACGGTCCCATTTTGCGCGATAACCTATCGCGTATCGAAAAAGAAAGTTAGTGGATTAAACGACTATGGGTTTACGCAGAATACTCGATGATATAGCTCCGCATTTTGAGAAAGGCGGTCGATACGAAAAGTGGTTCTCCCTTTACGAAGCGGTTGACACTATTTTCTATAGTCCTAGTAAAGTGACTGTATCGCCTGCCCATGTACGTGATGGGGTTGATCTCAAGCGCATCATGATTACGGTATGGCTGGCGGCATTCCCGGCAATGTTTTACGGGATGTATAACGTAGGTTTTCAAGCTACGACAGCAATGGCTGGCGCAGGGATTGAGACTACGGGCGATTGGCATGCCTTTTGGATTGAGATGTTCTCGTCCTACAACCCCAACAGTATTTGGGATTCCTTCTGGTATGGTGCGGTTTACTATATTCCTATCTACGCGACCATATTCATTGTAGGTGGTTTTTGGGAAGTCCTCTTCGCATCAGTGCGTAAGCATGAAATTAACGAAGGTTTTTTCGTTACCTCAATCTTGTTCTCACTCATTGTGCCACCCGATCTTCCTTTATGGCAGGCAGCCTTAGGGATTAGCTTTGGTGTTGTTGTCGGCAAAGAAGTCTTTGGCGGCACAGGCAAAAACTTCTTGAACCCTGCGCTAACTGCTCGCGCGTTCCTGTTCTTTGCTTATGCCCCGCAAATGTCAGGCGATGCGGTGTGGACTGCAGTGGATGGCTTTAGTGGTGCAACTTCTCTTAGTCAAATCGCGGCAGGTGGATTGCCAGCGCTTACGGGTAGCACTGGAGTAGAGCTCACGTGGATGGATGCCTTTATTGGCCGTGAACAAGGCTCTATTGGTGAGACATCGGCACTGGCGATCATGATTGGCGGTGTTATCTTATTAGTCACGCGCATTGCGTCGTGGCGAATCATGTCTGGGGTATTCCTTGGCATGGTGGCGTTCTCCCTATTGCTAAATGGCATTGGGTCGGACACTAACCCTGGTTTCGCAACTCCTTGGTATTGGCATTTTGTACTGGGTGGCTTTGCATTCGGTATGGTGTTCATGGCGACAGACCCGGTGTCAGCGTCTATGACTAATACGGGGAAATGGATATACGGGGCGCTGATCGGGGTCATGGCGGTCATGATTCGAGTGCTGAACCCTGCTTACCCAGAAGGCGTCATGCTAGCGATACTATTCGCTAACCTCAGTGCTCCATTGATCGACTACGTCGTAGTTCGCGCGAATATCAAACGGAGGCTTGCACGTAATGTCATCTAAAGATTCAGTTGGCGGCACTCTTAAAGTAGCTTTTGCACTGTGTGTGGTGTGTTCAATTTTCATATCGAGCGCGGCGGTAATACTTAAGCCGATGCAAGTGGCGAATAAAACACTCGACCGTAACAAGAATATTCTTGCGGCCGCAGGCATGTTCGATCCTGCTCTCAATACTAATGACGATGTCGACAATCTATTCGCCGAGTTTTCGCCACGTATTGTTGATCTAGAAACCGGAGATTTTGTGACCGAGGCGCAGTTAGCGGACTTGGGAATAGACCCTGCGACTTACGATCAACGCGCTGTATTCACTGATCCGCAATTCTCGGAGGCACTAGATGCCAGCGAAGATATTGCAGGGCTTAAGCGCCGGGTGCGTTACGCCACTGTCTATCTCGTTGAAGGCGAGGGCGGCGAGCTTCAAGATATCGTGTTGCCAGTCAGCGGATATGGATTGTGGGGCACCATGTATGGCTACCTCGCACTAGAAGGCGACGGCAATACAGTAAAAGGTATCGGCTTTTACGATCAGAAAGAAACTCCTGGTTTGGGCGGCGAGATCACTAATCCGCGCTGGAAAAACTTATGGCCAGGCAAAGAAATCTATGACGATAACGGTGACGTAGCCCTGACTATTGTTAAAGGCGGCGGCCAAGGTATTCATGAAGTTGATGGTCTGGCAGGCGCTTCTCTTACAAGTCGCGGTGTTGATAATTTAATCGAGTATTGGCTTGGTCCACTCGGTTTCGGCCCATTCCTCACTAAACTGACCAACGGTTAAAAAGGGTGAAGTAAAGTGTCTATTGATACTAAAAGCATACTGATTAAACCAATATTCGCGAACAACCCGATTGCTTTGCAAATCTTGGGTGTGTGTTCGGCATTGGCGGTTACGACCGGTCTACAAGTGACAGTGGTGATGTGTGTCGCCTTGACACTAGTGACGGCGTTCTCGAACTACTTTATCTCCTTAGTCCGAAACTATATTCCTAACAGCATTCGTATTATTGCTCAGATGACGATTATTGCCTCGTTGGTAATCGCAGTTGATCAGACGCTTCAGGCTTTTGCATACGAAATCAGCAAACAGTTGAGCGTGTTCGTTGGCTTGATTATCACGAACTGTATCGTAATGGGCCGAGCAGAAGCCTTTGCCATGAAGAACCCTCCGGTTGTGAGCTTTCTTGACGGTATTGGCAATGGTTTAGGTTATAGCGTTGTGTTGCTATCGGTTGCGACAATTCGTGAATTATTCGGCTCTGGCAATTTGTTCGGTATCGAAGTGCTGCCATTGGTCTCCAATGGTGGCTGGTATCAGCCTAATGGCTTGATGTTGTTAGCGCCAAGTGCATTCTTCATTATTGGCTTTTTGATTTGGGCAATTCGAGCGGTGCGTGTAGAGCAAGTCGAAAAAGATGAGTTCCGTATCGCTCCCCACACAGTGCAGGAGGCGGCACACTAATGGAACACTTCCTCAGTTTGTTCGTTCGCGCCGTCTTCGTAGAGAACATGGCCCTACAGATGTTTCTTGGCATGTGCACCTTCTTGGCCGTGTCTAAGAAAGTAGAAACGGCAGTAGGTCTGGGCATCGCAGTCATCGTTGTGCAAATGATTACAGTGCCAGTGAATAATTTGTTGTTTCAGTATCTTTTAAAAGATGGCGCCTTGGCGTGGGCAGGCTTTCCAGAACTCGACTTAAGCTTCTTGGGCTTATTGTGCTATATCGGTGTTATTGCAGCGATGGTGCAGATTCTAGAAATGGTGCTCGATAAATTTCTCCCGGCCCTTTATAACGCGCTAGGGGTTTTCCTACCCTTGATCACGGTGAACTGCGCGATTATGGGAGCCTCATTGCTTATGGTTGAGCGTAGCTACACTTTCTCTGAGAGTGTTGTTTACGGCACTGGCGCTGGGGTAGGTTGGGCGCTTGCGATTGCCGCCATGGCGGGTATTCGTGAAAAACTCAAGTACAGCGATGTACCTCATGGTTTACGAGGACTCGGAATTACCTTTGTTACGACAGGCTTGATGTCCTTAGGTTTCATGTCGTTCAGTGGTTTGTCTCTGTAGCAGATAGGATTCAATAGATGATCGATATTGCAGCGATTTTAGGCGGCGTAGTCATGTTCACCGTGGTGGTGATGCTCCTCGTGGGGATGATCTTGGCTGCCCGTGCCCGATTGGTAAGTACGGGTAGTGTTCGCATTGAAATTAATGGTGACCCAGAGCGCTCCATCGTAGTGCCTGCTGGTGGAAAACTACTTAACACACTCGCCGATGAAGGGATTTACTTGTCTTCAGCGTGCGGTGGTGGTGGCACGTGCGCACAGTGTCGATGCCAGGTGCTTGACGGTGGTGGCTCAATGTTACCGACCGAGCAAGGCCACTTCACTATGGGTGAGGCTAAAAACAATTGGCGTTTATCGTGTCAGGTGGCTGTAAAGCAAGACATGAAAATCGAGATCGAGCCGGAATTTTTCGGTGTTAAACAATGGGAATGTACCGTTGTTTCGAACGACAACGTGGCCACCTTTATTAAAGAGTTGGTGTTAGAAATCCCAGACGGCGACAGTGTCGATTTCCGTGCCGGTGGTTATGTTCAATTAGAGGTGCCTGCGCACGAAGTGCGTTATAAAGACTTCATCATCGGTGAGAAATTCCGTGGTGACTGGGAAAAGTTTGGTCTTTTCGAGCATGTTTCAAAATGCGATAAAACGACCATTCGTGCCTACTCTATGGCGAACTACCCAGAAGAAAGAGGCATTATTAAGTTCAATATCCGTATTGCGACTCCACCGCCCAAGTCCTCTTTCCCACCAGGCGTAATGTCGTCGTATGTTTTTAACTTAAAGCCTGGCGACAAGATTAAAGTGTTTGGACCATTTGGTGAGTTCTTCGCGAAAGAGACTGATGCGGAGATGGTCTTTATCGGTGGGGGAGCAGGTATGGCCCCGATGCGCTCACACATATTTGATCAACTTCGACGCCTGCACAGTAAGCGTAAAATTAGTTTCTGGTATGGCGCACGAAGCTTGAAAGAAATGTTCTATGTAGAGGACTACGACACGCTAGCCGCGGAGAATGATAATTTCGATTGGCATGTGGCATTGTCTGATCCTCAACCAGAGGACAATTGGGATGGAATGACAGGATTTATCCATAATGTCGTTCTAGAGCATTATCTCAAGAATCATCCTGCACCTGAGGATTGCGAGTATTACATGTGTGGCCCACCCATGATGAATGCCGCCGTTATTAAGATGCTTAAGGACCTCGGAGTCGAGGACGAAAACATCGCCTTGGATGAATTCTCTTAAGGCTTAAAATCAGGCTTGTGACCAGTGGTCATGAGCCTGAGTTGCTTTTAGGGTCCGCAAATTATTACAGCTCCATGGACGCGCTTGTCAATGAATGTCATTTTGAAGCGATACCGCTTTTCGATTAGTGTCTTTGTCGTTCTTATTGCCGCTTATCTTCTGTTTCGTACAGAAGGTGATATCACTGCGATGCATGAGTTTGGTGGTGCTACAATGGGCACTAGCTATAGCATCAAGCTAGTCGATGAGACTGAGTCGGCTGACATAACCGCACTGGTGCAGGAAGTGTCAGCACTTTTGACCAAGCTCGATCGCGAAGTCATGTCGACGTATTCGGATACCTCTGAGCTCACTGCGCTGAATATGGCCGAGACCGGAGTTGCACTGAAGCTGTCGCCAGAGATGACAGAGGTTTTGGCTTTAGCATTAGAGATTAATCGCCAGACTTCAGGTGCATTTGATGTCACCGTTGGTCCACTAGTCAATCGTTGGGGTTTTGGTCCAACTGCACGGCAAGCCGATCGCGTCCCGCAACAAGACGAAATAGACAAGTTTCTTACACGGGTCGGTTCGCACTTCATAACGCTAGATACCAACAACCGAACGTTACGCAAAAATGCACAGGTGTATATCGATCTTAGCGGAATCGCAAAAGGCTATGCGGTCGATCGAGTAGCTGAACTATTTGATAGCAAAGGCTATGCGAGTTATTTTATAGAGGTGGGCGGTGAGCTTCGTATTAAGGGGTTAAAGCCTGGGCAACAAACATGGGTGCCCGCCATTGAAAAACCAGTGGATACCGCGCCGCAAGTACACAATATATTCTATGCAAATGGTGAGTCCATTTCCGTTGCCGGTTCTGGGGATTATCGTAATTATTTTGATCTCGATGGTGTGCACTACTCCCATGAGATCGATCCGGTCACCGGTAAGCCAGTGACCCATAATCTTGCTAGTGTCTATGTGATTACCGAATCGGCCGCGCGTGCCGATGCACTGGCTACGGCCTTCATGGTGATGGGCGCCGAGGCAGGCTTCGCGCTAGCCCAGAGCCTCGATTTGGCGGTGTACTTCATCACTAAACGCGCAGAAGAAGAAGGCTTTGATGATCGTTACACCGATCGTTTCGCCGAGTATTTGAATCCCAAAAGTTAGATAATGATCGTTAGCAGCAATAAGGAGTGAACATGGCAGCAAATCTAATAGCGAGCTTTGTAGTTCTAGCGCTAGTAATAGGCGGTATGGCTGTAGGAGTTATCTTTGGTCGTAGTCCTATTAAAGGATCTTGTGGTGGTTTGAACAATGCCACGGGAGATAGTTCGTGTTCCATTTGTGGTGGCAACCCCACCAAATGTGAAGAAACAGCTTAATTAAAGTAAACGGAGTTTTCGGGTGGTAATGCAGACCAAGCACTACGATATTGTCGTTATCGGTAGCGGTCCCGCAGGGGAATCTGCCGCGATGAATGCGGCAAAAAAAGGCAAGCGAGTAGCAGTCGTCTCTGACCGAGAAGAGGTTGGTGGCAATTGCACGCATTTAGGCACGATCCCATCGAAGGCGTTACGCCAATCGATTAAACAGGTCATGCAGTTTGAGAGCAATCCGTTGTTGAAAGAGTTTGCGACCTTACGCAAGCCTAGCTTTCCGCAAATCATGCAACATGCCAATCGAGTGATTCACGAACAAGTGCACTTGCGTGGCAATTACTATGAGAAAAACGGAATCGATGTCATCTATGGGCAAGCGAAATTCCAAGATGCCAATACGGTTAAACTAGGGACTCGCGGCCCTATACTCAAAGCAGAACACTTCATCATTGCGACAGGCTCGCGCCCGTACCGCCCCGAAAGTGTAGATTTCACGCATCCTCGTATTTTTGATAGCGACACGATTCTCGGGCTCGATCACTCGCCGCGTAAAGTGACGGTCATTGGGGCAGGGGTTATTGGTTGTGAGTATGCTTCGATCTTTGCCGGCCTTGGTGCGAAAGTAGAATTGATTAACCCTGCAGAGACACTCCTATCATTTCTGGATTGGGAGATCTCTGACGCCTTGAGTTATCACTTGCGCGATGCGGGGGTGCGTAGTCGTCATAACGAGGAATACGAAAAATTAGAGTATTTTGATACGCATGTAGTGACCCACCTAAAATCAGGAAAACGCATTAAGAGCGACATTGTCCTGTGGGCCAATGGGCGAACAGGTAATACGGATCTGCTAAATCTAAGTGCCATTGGCTTGGAAGCTAATTCACGCGGGCAACTCGAGGTCGATAAAACTTATCGTACTAGTGTCGAGAATATTTATGCCGCGGGTGATGTTATTGGTTGGCCTTCATTGGCCAGTGTTTCCTATGATCAAGGACGCGCAGCATCCAATTCAATTGTAGACCCCGCCACGAGTGTCGAGATCGATCGCTTCGCCTCCGGCATTTATACCATCCCAGAGATCAGTACGCTTGGCAAAACAGAGCGTGAGCTAACTGCGGATAAAGTGCCCTATGAAGTGGGCAAGGCATTCTTTAAAAATACTGCACGCGGAATGATTACAGGCGAACAAGTGGGGATGCTTAAGATTATCTTCCATTTTGAGACCTTGGAAATTCTGGGCATTCATTGCTTTGGTGATCAGGCGTCAGAGATCGTACACATTGGCCAAGCGATCATGCTCCAAGAGGGAGGTGCGAACACTATGAAGTACTTCCTCAGCACGACGTTTAACTATCCCACTATGGCCGAGGCTTATCGCATCGCGGCGTTGGATGGTCTAAACCGTGTGTTTTAAAAGCATTACTGGAGAACGAACATGCCTATGAGCACTGTTTCCGTATTAGGGGGTGGAAGCTTTGGCACCATCATTGCCAATATTATCGCGGAGAATGGTTACCGTGTGAATTTCTGGATGCGCAGCGACACTCTGGTCGAAGAGGTCAATCGCACCCATGAAAACTCTCAATACCTTCCTGGCTTTACCCTTCACGACAACGTTGTCGCGACATCGGATATGCAAAGTGCTGTTGAGAATAGCGATATTATTTTCGTGGCGGTTCCGAGTGCCTATTTCCGTAAAGTAGTGCAAGACATGCTGCGCTGGAGTAAAGACGATGCCATTTTGGTCAGCACGACGAAAGGGATTGAAGCGGGCAGCTTTAAATTAATGAGCCAGATATTGCAGCAAGAGGCGCCACAGGCGCGCATTGGTGTGATGAGTGGCCCTAATTTGGCTAAAGAGATTGCCGCGAAAAACCTAACCGGCACAGTGGTGGCAAGTGAGCACACGTCGGTGCGCGAGCTAGTGCAACAGGTGCTTAAGTCTGAGTATTTTCGCGTTTACACCAATGACGATATGTTTGGAGTGGAGCTAGGCGGTGCCCTCAAAAATATCTATGCGATTATTGCCGGCTTGGCATCCGCGATGGGGATGGGACATAACACGAATAGTATGTTGGTGACTCGCAGCCTCACAGAGATGGCAAGATTTGGGCGACGCCTAGGGGCAGACCCAATGACTTTCTTAGGCTTGTCTGGCGTGGGCGATTTAGTTGTGACCTGTTCGTCTCCGCTTAGCCGAAATTTCCGTGTGGGAATGGCGCTGGCAAAAGGCGGCACCATAGAAGAGGCGGTTGTTGAAGTAGGGCAGGTGGCCGAAGGGGTGAATACCCTTAAGTTGGTTAAGCTAAAGGCAGATGAACTCGACGTTTACATGCCCTTGGTGAACGGTCTTTATCAGATAATCTACAATGGTCATTCAGTCCGTAATATAGTGGGTTCTCTAATGGTCGGTGAACAAGCTTTAGATGTGGAATACGAAGCGAATCAGACTAAAACTTTGAACCCTAAGGAGTGACCATGTCCGATGATATAGTAGAAAACCTCAAAGAACCGTCTCAGTGGCGACGCATTGGTTTTATGTTGGCACTTGCTGTAGCGTTATACCTCTCTAGCATGATTCTCACTATATTGACCTTAGCCCAAGCGGTATTTAGCTTGCTGACAGGCAGTGATAATATTAATTTGCGCGGGCTAGGCAGAGATCTGAGCACTTATGTGAAACAGATACTCGATTTTTTGACCTACAACAGCGAGATCAAACCTTTTCCCTTCTCCAGCTATCCCAATAGCGAAGCGGCTGAACCTGAAACAACGTCTGTCGCAGAAGATCTCAACGCAGATCAGGAAGGATTCGATAAACCTCAGGAGTAACGTTGATCGTATGCGAATTCGACTACTAATCACAGTACTATTAGGATTTGTAAGCACAGCGTCTTGGGGGCAAATTGCGACAGGTGATGCCGTTGATCATGCGTATGTAGAACGCTTCCCTGGCGCTCAAATCGTTGATTTTCGCACCCCCGGCATCACTAATTATCGTCTTGCGCTAGATCGCATGCAGCGCGTCAATGGGCGTGTATCAGCCGGTAAAGAGGAGCGTGTGCGCGGCGCGCTAACGCGCATCACTTACCGTATTCCCGAAGGCTATTTCGGTGCGGATGTCTTCGACTATTACTCCGATCAACTACTCACTGCCGGTGACGAATTATTTCGCTGCCAAGCGCGAGGGTGTGGCAGCAGTAATTTCTGGGCCAACGATGTCTTTGAGAACCGTATCCTTTACGGCCCAGAGGCTGAGCAGTATTACATGGTCAGCTCGGTGGCCAATGCCAGCGAATCGATTAATGCCTATATCGCGCTCTATGTGATTACTCGCGGTAACCGCAGTGTCTACGCTCATTTGGATATTCTTGAGCTCAGTGAAATGGCCAGTGCTGTGCCTAGCACTAGCCCGCAGGCGTTAGCCCTGCAAATAGAGCAAGAAGGTAGCGCTCAATTGCACGGTATTGCCTTTGATAGCCAAGACCAATTAATTGATGAGGGCGGAGTGGAGTTGTTGCACGATACCTTGCGCAATGAGCCTTTGTTGCGAGTCTATATTGTGAGCCATTTAGGCGGAGACGAAGCCTTAGGTCAGTTGCAGGAACGTTCACAGCGTCGGGCGCAAGCCCTTGTTGATGTGCTTGTGGACATGCAGATAGAGGCTTCAAGAATGAGTGCGCAGGGAGTGGGGCCATTAGCGCCTGCCTGTGGACAGGCGCCATGTGCTCAGAGAATTGAAATCGTCATCCAGCCTTAGCTTATTTGCTAATAAGGGATAGAAACTCGTTGCGAGTACTTTGACTGTTGCGGAAAGCTCCCAGCATGCACGAGGTGGTCATGACAGAGTTCTGTTTTTCAACACCACGCATCATCATGCACATATGTTGCGCTTCGATGATGACCGCGGCTCCTGTCGCTCCCGTTTTGCTGATGATCGTTTCGGCGATCTCTTTCGTTAGATTCTCTTGAATCTGCATACGACGCGCAAAAATATCGACGATGCGTGCGATTTTTGACAGGCCAATGACCTTGCCTTGAGGAATATACGCGACATGACATTTGCCGATAAATGGCAGCATGTGGTGCTCGCACATCGAGTACAATTCGATGTTTTTAACGATGACCATTTCATCAGAGCTTGATGGGAACAAGGCATTATTGATGACTTCATCGATATTTTGGTGATAGCCGCGCATCAGAAATTCCATCGCTTTTGCGGCACGTTTTGGAGTATCTGCTAATCCTGGGCGGGTGAGATCTTCACCGATGTGGGTGATGATATCCTGAAAGGCTTTTTCCATTGGTTGCGTCATGGCAAATCTATATGATCCTAGCTATTTAAAGAGGTGCTTACCCTACGACACCGTGCGGGGCGGGTAAAGCGATTTTTCGAGACAAAATACCAGCGTCAGTATAGTGCTAGCGCGATCAAAGGAGTAGTAAAGTGAGCGTAACGACAAGGATGACTCTAGCGCAATTGCTCGAACAAGTGACTGTGCAGTTCGATGCCGCAGAGCTGTTTTACGGACATGGGACCGATAATCCTTGGGATGAAGCCGTTTATTTGATCTTTACAGCGCTAGGCATTGCGTTTGACAGCGATGACTCGATCATGAGCAGGCCGGTGAGCGAGCAAGAGATCGCGCTCGTGACGCCTTTGATTCATCGACGAATAGAAGAGCGCGTTCCTGTAGCATACCTTGTGCAAGAGGCGTGGTTTGCAGGGCTGCCATTCACAGTGGATGAGCGTGTCCTGATCCCTCGATCGCCCTTGGCTGAGCTCATCGGGCAAGGCTTTGCGTCTCTCATCAAAACTTCCCCTACTAAAATACTCGACCTGTGCACTGGCAGTGGTTGTATAGGAATTGCGACTGCGCGGGCATTTGAACAGGCGAGTGTAGAGCTAGCCGATATTTCCACAGAAGCGCTGAGTCTGGCGCAAACCAATATTGAGCGGCATGGCCTTCAATCTCGGGTCCGGACAGTCGCATCTGATCTGTTGAGCGCTCTTGAAGGCCCTTATGATCTGATTCTCAGTAATCCCCCTTATGTGTCTCAGACAGAAATAGATGAATTACCACCGGAGTATCGGTATGAGCCTACTCTGGGATTGTTCTCTGAAGAGGAGGGCTTGGCGATTCCGTTGCAAATACTGCGCACGGCCGCGAATTACCTTAGCGATGACGGTGTGTTGATCATGGAAGTGGGCTATTCCCATGAGGCCCTAAGTGCACGATTACCACAGGTGCCATTCTTGTGGTTGGAGTTCGAGCACGGAGGCGAGGGCATCTTTATGCTCACGGCGAAGCAACTGCGAGAAGCACAGACTCTACTTTCCTAAGCTTTTTTTACATTTGGCGTATGGGCATATTCGTAACAATGTCCGTGATAGTGTACAATTGCGCGCCTTTTACGGCCTTTTTTAATACCTGCCCATTCAATTTGAAGGTGCTGCATGTCTGGAAACACTATAGGCAAGTTATTTACGGTGACCAGCTTTGGCGAGAGCCATGGCCTCGCACTGGGTTGTGTTGTTGATGGATGTCCGCCAGGGCTTTCGCTGTCAGCGGCCGACTTGCAGAACGATTTAGATCGTCGCAAGCCGGGCACTTCGCGCTTTACAACGCAGCGCAAAGAAGCCGATGAGGTGAAAATCTTATCGGGCGTATTCGAAGGTAAAACGACCGGAACGCCGATTGGCTTGTTGATTGAAAATACCGATCAGCGCTCGAAAGACTACGGTAAAATTAAAGATCAGTTTAGGCCTGCGCATGCAGACTATACCTATCAGCAAAAATACGGCTTACGCGATTATCGCGGCGGCGGACGTTCCTCTGCCAGAGAAACAGCGATGCGTGTGGCGGCAGGGGCGATTGCGAAGAAATACCTGTTGGAGCGCCACGGTATTGTGATTCGCGGTTATATGAGCCAATTAGGCCCTATCAAAATCGAACAATTTGATTGGGATGAAGTCGAACGTAACCCCTTTTTCTGCCCTGATGTTAATAAGGTGTCTGAACTAGAAACCTATATGGCGGCGCTAGGCAAGGAAGGCAATTCCATTGGCGCACGCATTAATGTGGTCGCCTCAGGAGTGCCAGTAGGGCTAGGGGAGCCAGTATTCGATCGTTTGGATGCTGACATCGCCCATGCACTCATGAGCATTAACGCTGTTAAAGGCGTTGAGATTGGCGCTGGGTTTGGCTGTATTGAACAAAAAGGCACAGAGCATCGTGATGAGATGACACCCGAAGGGTTTCTCTCTAACCATGCCGGTGGCGTGCTAGGTGGTATTGCTTCAGGCCAAGACATATTGGCAAGCATTGCCTTAAAGCCGACTTCAAGTCTTCGGATTCCAGGGCGTTCGATCGATGTGGACGGCAATCCGATAGAAGTGATTACCACCGGGCGGCATGACCCCTGCGTGGGGATTAGAGCAACCCCTATCGCTGAGGCGATGGTGGCAATTGTATTGATGGATCATTTACTGCGTCATAGAGCGCAGAACTTAGACGTGAGTACGGACACGCCTATCCTCAAATAGAAACTTGTTATTACTAATTTCTATTTAAAGAATAAATTAGTTTCATTTTGGTTATGAGTGGAGGAAGAGTATTCTCTTCCTACTTCAATCGCGACAGAATTAATGGTGTTTACATGGCTGGCAAAACTTTATACGACAAACTTTGGGATTCACATTTAGTCACCCAGCGTGACAATGGCACTGCCTTGATCTATATCGATCGGCAATTGATTCATGAAGTCACTTCGCCACAGGCGTTCGAAGGTCTTCGTCTTGCTGGGCGTTTGCCTTGGCGTGCCGATGCAAACTTCGCCACTCCTGACCACAATATTCCGACGACTAAAGATGAGCGTCAATTAGGTCTTGAGGGCATTCGTGACCCGATCTCGCGTATTCAAGTGACAACTCTAGACGACAACTGTCGCGAGTTCGGTATTTTTGAGCTTGATATGAACGATGAGCGTCAAGGGATCGTGCACGTAGTCGGTCCAGAGCAGGGCGCGACATTGCCTGGTATGACGATTGTATGCGGCGATTCGCATACTTCGACGCACGGGGCTCTTGGAGCGCTTGCGCACGGTATAGGGACCTCTGAGGTCGAACACGTCATGGCGACACAGTGTTTGCTACAGAAAAAAATGAAAAACATGCTGATTCGCGTAGATGGTCGTCTAAATCCTGGCGTCACAGCGAAAGACATCGTGTTGGCGATTATTGGTGAAATCGGCACAGCCGGTGGAACAGGCTTTACCATTGAGTTTGGTGGTGAGGCGATTATGTCTTTAAGCGTCGAAGGGCGAATGACTGTCTGCAATATGGCGATTGAAGCCGGTGCACGTGCAGGCTTGATCTCGGTTGACGAAACGACATTGGATTACATTAAAGGCCGTCCATTTGCTCCTAAAGGAGAAATGTGGGAACAGGCTTGTGTGGCATGGCGTGATCTTGTCAGTGATAGCGATGCGCATTTTGATCGTGTGGTGGTTATCGATGCGGCGGATATTATCCCGCAAGTCACTTGGGGCACGTCTCCTGAAATGGTGGCTCCGATTACGGGCGAGATTCCAGACCCAGATAAAGAGCCAAATGCGAGTCGTGCGGCGAATATGCGCCAAGCGCTTAAATACATGGGCCTAAAGCCAGGCACAAAGATTACTGACATTCAGTTGGACTGTATCTTCATTGGTTCTTGTACTAACTCTCGAATCGAGGACTTGCGCGCAGCGGCCGCGGTAGTGAAGGGGCATAAAGTGGCCTCAACTATCGAAATGGCGTTGGTAGTGCCGGGTTCTGGTCTAGTGAAAAAACAAGCCGAAGCAGAAGGTTTGGATAAAATATTTATAGAAGCGGGCCTAGAGTGGCGCGAGCCAGGTTGCTCAATGTGTTTGGCGATGAATGCCGATCAACTGGGCGATGGTAAGCACTGTGCTTCGACTTCTAATAGAAACTTTGAAGGGCGTCAGGGGTTTGGTGGGCGAACACACCTAGTGAGCCCTGCAATGGCAGCGGCAGCCGCGATTAACGGTCACTTTGTGGACGTTCGCGATATGTTGCTTACTCAAGATCGATAATGAGCTATTGCACTAACCCATTGAATATTAAGATTAAAGAGCGTCTATTATGAGAAAGTATACGAAACAATCTGGTTTAGTAATGCCATTGGATCGCGCCAACGTTGATACCGACTTTATTATTCCAAAGCAATTCCTGAAATCCATTAAGCGTAGTGGTTTCGGTGTCAATTTGTTTGACGAGCACCGTTATTTGGATAAAGGCGAGCCAGGCCGTGACAATAGCGGACGCCCGTTGAATCCAGATTTCGTGATGAACCAAGCGCGCTACGCTGGAGCATCAGTTCTGCTAGCCCGTGAAAATTTCGGCTGTGGTTCTAGTCGTGAGCACGCACCTTGGGCATTAGATGATTTCGGATTCCGAGTCATTATTGCGCCAAGCTATGCAGATATATTCTTCAACAACTGCTTTAAGAATGGAATATTACCCATTGTTTTAGATGAAAAAACAGTTGAGTCATTGTTCGCCGCTGTTGAGGCTGAAGAGGGTTTTTCACTCACTGTAGACCTTGAGGAGCAAAAGATCGAATTGCCCTCTGGTGAGAGTATTGCCTTTGAGGTCGATGAGTTCCGCAAGCATTGCTTGCTCAACGGTTTGGATGATATTGGTCTGACCTTGCAGGACGCCGAGCAGATTAAGAACTTTGAGCAGCGCTGGAGATCAGCGTCACCTTGGTATTTTGGCGTACAAGGTTGATTAACGGTACATAGTCGCAAATAAGCGACATGGTCGAAATTTAGATTCATGAATGAGACTGCCCCCAAGGCAGACAGGATGATTGAAATGAAAACTTATAATGTGGCAGTAGTTGGAGCAACTGGAGCGGTCGGTGAAGCACTGATTAGCATCCTTGCAGAGCGCAATTTCCCTGTGGATAAGCTTTTTCCACTAGCAAGTGAGCGCTCAGCTGGCACTACGATCATGTTTCGCGGCAAGCCTGTGAAAGTGCAGAATCTAGCCGATTTTGACTTTTCCCAAGTACAAATTGGTTTGTTTTCAGCTGGCGGCAGTATTTCGGCGGAATATGCCGAGAAGGCTGGAGCGGCAGGGTGTATCGTTATCGATAACACCTCGCATTTCCGCTATGAGGACGATATTCCTTTGGTGATCCCTGAGGTTAATCCAGAGAAAATTGGCGACTATAAGCCGCGTAACATCATTGCTAACCCGAATTGCTCCACAATTCAGATGTTAGTGGCCTTGAAGCCTATTCACGACAAAGTGGGTATTGAACGCATCAATGTGTCCACTTATCAGGCTGTGTCTGGCACTGGAAAGCAAGCTATTGAGGAGCTCGCCAAGCAAACGGCTGATCTACTCAACGGACGCACTGTTAGCTGCAATGTGTATCCCAAGCAGATCGCCTTCAATGTATTGCCTCAGATTGACGTATTCATGGACAACGGCTATACCAAAGAAGAAATGAAAATGGTTTGGGAAACTAAGAAGATCCTTGGCGATGACAGTATTAACGTCAATGCCACGTGTGTTCGTGTTCCGGTGTTTTTCTCCCATTCAGAAGCAGTGAGCATTGAAACACGTGATCCGATTACTGCCGACGAAGCGCGCGCATTGCTGGCCAATGCCCCTGGTGTCGAAGTAATGGATGAGCGTAAAGATGGTGGCTATCCAACAGCAGTGGGTGATTCTGCAGGTAAGGATGCAGTCCTTGTTGGCCGTATTCGCGAGGATATTTCGCGCGACAATGGTCTCAATCTGTGGATTGTGTCTGATAATGTGCGAAAAGGTGCTGCATTGAACTCAGTGCAGATAGCCGAAGTGTTGATAAAAGACTATTTATAATGAATACTTGCGCACGTAATTGAATAGTCTTTCGTAGGAGTTTGTCTGCACTAGTCGGCAAACTCCGGTACGCAGGGCTCAAGCGTTTTCCGTGCTAGTGCATGACAGCGGTTTAAACCATTAAGAAGGAATGGGTTATGGTTAGAAAACTCGTGGTGGTATTCACCTCGGTAGTGCTCTTTGCTGCTGCACACGTTAAGGCATTAGGGCTTGGTGAAATCGTAATCGAGTCTTCGCTAAACCAGCCTTTCAATGCCCAGATAGCATTTTTGAAGTTAGGAGATGTTCGACCTGAACAGATTCAAATTCAAATGGCGAGCGAGCGTGATTTCGCTCGTTTCTCTATCGATCGCGAAAATTTTCTAAACACCATTGAATTCGATATCCAATCTCAAGGGGATGAGTCGTATGTGCGGCTGACCACTGACGAGGTTGTGCGCGAGCCTTACCTGAGTTTTGTACTGGAAACGCGCTGGCCGAATGGGCGTCTGCTCAACGAATACACGGTATTATTAGACCTTCCAGCTTTCGCTAGTAATGGCAATGCCACGGCGATTCAACAAGCAGTTCAAGCCGATTCAGCCCCTCAACAAAGCATTCAAAATCAAATACCTGCAGCTGCATCCTCAAGCTCTGTGTCGCAAGCGCCTGCGCGTTTAGCCGCCCCGGCGGACGAGCCCGAAGCAGTGCCAGTTGCAGTGGAAGAGACCCCAGAGCCAGAAGTCGTCGCAGAGCCTGAGGTCGAAGCTGGACCCGCAGTAGAGCCCGAGCCGAGCACTGCGCCTCGTAATGCTAATGCTAGCGAGACAGTCACTATCGATAGTTCGGACACGCTTTGGGATGTCGCGCTGCAAGTGCGCCCAGATAGCACCGTCTCAGTGCAGCAGACTATGCTGGCACTACAAAGCCTGAATCGTGAAGCCTTCATTGGCGATAACATCAATATGGTTCGCCGAGGCCAAGTCCTGCGTGTGCCTACCCTAGAACAAATTCGCGCATTGAGTGCACGTGAAGCCATGAGTGAAGTGGCTCGACAGAATCAACTGTTTGATAATCGTCGCAATGTGCCTTTGACGTCACAGCCCATTACAGCACAGCCACAAGGGGCGACAGGCACGGCTCCAAGTCGTGGCGAGCTAAGCGTGGTCAGTGTTGACAATGCAGAGCCTGCGAACGCCCGGGCCGCTAACGATAGTCAAAATGCTGAACTTGATGCCCGCATTGCGAGTCTTGAGGATGCATTAGCCGTACAGCGCGAAGAATCAGACCGTGCCGCCTTAGTGAACGAAGAGCTCGTGGCGCGTCTTGGTCTATTAGAAGAACAGATAGCCTCTGCTCAAGAAATCATTCGTTTGCGCGATCTTGAACTCGCACAGCTGCAGGATGCCTTGGCGCAGGCCGAAGAGGCGGTAGTCGAGACGCCCGTTGAAGAGCCAACAGTGATTACTATGGCGCCAGAGAAAAGTCTGGTCGAGCGAATCCTAGACACGCTCGTCGCCAACACCTTTGCCTTGGTCGCCTTGATAGGGCTTCTAATCTTGATGCTCGTATTTGTCTTACTTCGCAGAAATCGTGCAGCAGAGCAGGCCGCTCTAGCCGATATCGACGCGATGCCAGTAGAGGCAGAAGAAGATGCCTCTGACGAGGATGATTCTGAGAATGTTTCCGATGACTCTAACTTGCACGCTGACATCGATGACGACAGCGATGAGATGGATGAGCTATTCAATATTGCCGATGATGCTGATGAAGCCACTGATGCGCAAATTGATGAAGACGATGGCTATGAGATCAATGATACCGAGGAAGTCCTGTTTGAGGATGAGCCTGTTGCAGAGACTGCTATCGATGAGACGCCAGAGCTCACAACTGCACCTGTTACTGATGACTTAGAAATAACCAAAGATATTATCGAAGAAGTGGATGCGCTGATTGCCTACGAGAAAATCGATGAGGCCGAAGTGGCCTTGCGAGACGCTATTGTTGCGCAGCCAGATCGAGCTGATTTACGCATGAAAATGCTCGAAGTACTTGTGGCTAAGCAAGATGCCGTTGGCTTTAAGCTACAAGAAACTGAAATCCGCGATATGGATGTCAAAGGATTAGAGCCTCGCATAGCGACATTGCGTTCGCAGCTTGATAGCGAAGTAGATAGCGAGATTTTGGAAGAGGGCGAAGATGACTTCTTCAACGAGCTGAATGAGCTTGATGATATGGAAGTGGCGCTCGACCTCGAAGCCAGTGCTGAGGTTGATGATAGCAAAGTGCTGTCGGGTCAAGTTGACGCCGATGAGGACGATGAAAACGCGATAGAGTTTGACGATGAAATCAAAGACGATGCCGCTAGTGACGATATCAATTTTGATCTTTCTGTAGAAGAGAAGGCGCAGCTGGCGGACGACTTCGCCGAAGACGCACTTGAAGAAGACGATATTAGTCTCGACCTTGATGCAGAAGAGGCAGACAAAACCGACTTGTCGGCAGAGTTTGATCTTTCTGATGAAGAGGAGCCGCTCAAACCGTTAAGCGACGACGCAGCGCAACAAAGCAGTGATGAGAACGATATAGACTTCGACTTTGTCATTGAAGAGCCTGAAATCCCTAATGACGCCGTGAAAGAGCCCGAGCCAATTGTCGAGGCGCAGAGTGCTGAAGATTCAGGTAATGAGATCGACTTTGACTTTGATCTTAGCGATGAGCTGAGTGATGTGGATGCAGAGGTCGAAATTCTTGATGAAACCACTGAGTTGCCAAACGCGCATGCGAGCGACGAGAAAGCGAAAGACTTTGATCTAAGTGTTGAAGATGATGTCGAAATTGAGTTCCTCGATGACGATGAAGAAGACGACAATATCGCTTTTGATGATGCGAGCTTCGACCTCTCGATTGACGAGAAGCCTAGCGTTGAGACGCCAGAGCCAGCCGTTGAAGCGGTGAAAGCCCCTGTTGATGACTTCGACGACTTACAGTTTGTTGATGATTCCTTGGAAGACAATGCTGAAGAGGATGACGAAGAGTTAGAGGATGACCTTGATTTCTTGTCTGATGCCGACGAGGCCGCTACGAAGCTAGATCTGGCTAGAGCCTATTTCGAAATGGGTGATGTCGACGGAGCTCGTGAGATTCTTGAAGAGGTGGTCAACGAAGGCAACGAAGAGCAAGTGACTGACGCTAAAGCATTGCTTGAGAAGCTTTAATTTCTTCGCATTAATTCTGTAAGAGTTTGATTTGACAAACGAAAGCAACAAAGCAATCCGTGTGGCCCTCTGTGTCGAGTACGACGGGGCCGCCTTCCACGGATGGCAACGACAGGGTGATCAAGACCTTAGCACCGTTCAGGGCGAGGTCGAACGCGCCTTATCCAAAATCGCTAACCATCCCATTGATTTAATCTGCGCAGGGCGCACGGACACTGGCGTGCACGCCACTGCACAAGTCGTGCATTTCGACTGCGAGATCGATCGCGGAGAAAAAGCCTGGATTCGCGGCACTAATAGTCTATTACCTCCTACCGTTCGTATCATTTGGGCATGTAACGTTAATGATGAGTTTCATGCTCGGTTTTCGGCATTGTCACGACGCTATCAATACGTGATTTACGACTCCCCAGTAGAGTCTGCCATCATGGCGCGACGTGTGACCCATACACGGGCAACATTGAATATTGAGGCCATGCATGAAGCAGGGCAGCACTTATTAGGGGAGCAGGATTTCAGTTCTTTCCGAGCGGCAGGGTGTCAATCTCGTACTCCTTTTCGCAATGTGATGCATTTGCGTGTGTACCGGCATCACCGGTTTATTGTGCTGGATATTCAAGCGAACGCTTTTTTGCAACATATGGTGCGCAACATCGCCGGGACGTTGCTCGAAATAGGAGCGGGTCGGCGATCGCCGGATTGGGCGGCGCAGGTGCTCGCCGCAAAAGACAGAACAGTGGCGGCGATGACGGCAAGCCCTTACGGGCTCTATCTGGTCGCTGTAGAGTATCCGGCACAATGCGCGCTTCCCGAATCGGCGCTTGGACCAGTGTTTTTGCAGCCATTGGCATAGGTAAAGCCTGCGAATCTTTGTTAGAATCCTCTTTTTGTGTGGATGGTTATAGTGTGCTGAGAACTCGAGTCAAAATATGCGGTTTAACCAAGGTCGACGAGGCTGTTCAAGCCTGTGATCTTGGTGCCGATGCTATTGGGTTTGTGTTTTACCCAAAGAGTTCACGCTTTGTATCGATTGAGCAAGCCGCTCTCATGCAGAGTGCTATGCCGGCGTTTGTCAGTGCGGTAGGCCTGTTTGTTAATCCAAGCCGTGCAGAGGTCGAGCAAGTGCTGCAACACGTGCATTTGGATTGCTTACAGTTTCATGGTGAAGAGAATGAAGAGTTTTGTACGTCATTTTCAGTGCCTTATATGAAAGCCATTCGCGTCCGTGAAGGCCTAGACCTAGAGGCAGAGATCGCCAAGTATCCAAAGAGTTCGGCGATTCTTCTCGATGCCTATGACAAGCAATCTGCAGGCGGAACGGGGCATCGTTTCGATTGGAGTATCGCTAAGCGCTGCGTCCAAAGCAGTGCGGCAAGAATCGTTTTAGCAGGAGGCTTAGAACCCTCCAATGTGGCTGAGGCCATTGAACAAGTACGCCCCTATGCCGTAGATGTCAGCACCGGGGTTGAGAGTGCACCAGGCATTAAAAGTGTCGAGAGAATGAATGCGTTTTTTAACGAGGTGAGAAGTGTCTGATTTGAAGCAAGATAATGCCGCTAGCCCTAATCCGCAGCAGGCACCAGACCAGTTCAATATCCCAGATGATCATGGTCATTTTGGTCGCTATGGCGGAACATTCGTCGGTGAAACATTGGTTGCAGCCGTCGAAGAGCTGGATCAAGTGTATTCAAAGTTATCGAAAGACCCAGCCTTTTGGGCGGAGTTTGATAAAGACCTTAAGTATTATGTGGGCCGTCCGTCGCCGCTGTATTTTGCTGAGCGATTAACGGCGCATTATGGCGGGGCGAAAATCCTATTGAAGCGTGAGGACCTCAATCATACCGGTGCTCATAAGATCAACAATACGATTGGCCAGGCTTTGCTTGCGAAACACATGGGCAAGCCACGCATTATTGCTGAAACCGGTGCTGGGCAACACGGCGTGGCAAGTGCCACGATCGCAGCACGCCTAGGTCTTGAGTGTCATGTCTATATGGGCGCCGAGGACATCAAACGTCAGTCGGCCAATGTGTATCGCATGAAGCTCCTTGGAGCCAATGTCATCTCTGTGACCTCCGGCTCGCAAACATTGAAAGATGCCATGAATGAAGCGCTTCGAGATTGGGCGACCAATGTCGATAACACTTTTTACATCATTGGCACGGCAGCAGGGCCGCACCCGTATCCTAAGCTAGTGCGCGACTTCCAAGCCGTTATTGGCCGTGAGGCACGAGCGCAATCTTTAGAGCAGTATGGCCGGCTTCCCGATGCGCTCGTAGCCTGTGTTGGCGGCGGATCAAATGCTATTGGTCTGTTCCATGAGTTTTTACGAGATACCGACGTGGCAATGTACGGGGTGGAAGCAGGCGGAGATGGCGTAGAGACTGGTCGTCATGCCGCACCATTAAGTGCAGGGCGTCCTGGGGTATTGCATGGCAACAGAACCTATCTGATGAGTGATGCCGGTGGGCAGATCATGGAAACCCATTCGGTTTCTGCAGGGTTGGATTATCCTGGGGTAGGGCCAGAGCACTCCTACTTGAAAGATATTGGCCGAGTTAACTATGTCGCCGCCACTGACACAGAAGCGCTCAACGCGTTTCGTGAGTTGACGCGTATGGAGGGGATTATCCCTGCTTTGGAATCGAGCCATGCGGTGGCCTATGCGGGCAAGCTCGCGGCCACAATGTCGCCGGATCAGTTTATTGTCGTCAACCTTTCCGGGCGTGGCGACAAAGATATCCATACCGTGGCCGAAATCGATGGCATCGAAATTTAAGACGTTACAGTGAGCGAGCAATAAGATGAGCCGTATCAGCAAGACAACCGCCTCTTTGAAGGCCCAGGGAAAGAAGGCCCTTATTCCTTATATTGTGGCAGGGGATCCTTCCGTGTCGATCACGGTGTCTTTAATGCACACCTTGGTAGATAGCGGCGCCGATATTATTGAGCTAGGCATGCCCTTTAGCGATCCGTCCTCAGACGGCGCCATCATCCAGTTAGGGGCTGAGCGTGCCTTGCGTGCCGGCACCACCTTGACCGATGTTTTTGCCATCGTGAAAGAGTTTCGCCAGCGCAATCAAGACACGCCAGTGGTGTTGATGGGTTACTTAAATCCTATCGAATACATGGGTTATGAAGCCTTTGGCACAGCACTCCAAGAAGCCGAAGTCGACGGGGTGTTGATTGTTGACCTTCCTGTCTACGAGTACAAAGAGCTGTTCGCAGCCCTGCGGCCAAAAGACATTGATACCATCTTCCTCGTGGCGCCTACGACGACTGATGAGCGCCTTGACTCAATATGTAGCCATTGCACTGGCTATCTCTATTACGTCTCGCTTAAGGGTGTCACTGGGGCTGCTATTAGTGATACTGGCGCGATCGCGACTAAGATCGAGCAATTACGCAGTATTACTCCGCTGCCAATCGTGGTGGGTTTTGGTATTAAAGACACTGAGTCGGCACGTAAAATGGCGGCGATCAGTGACGGTGTTATAGTAGGGAGTGCATTGGTTGACAGCATTTCTCATCTGAGCGCTGGTAATTCCTACACCCCTGAAGAATTGGGTGATACGGTTAGCGTGATAAGTGAAATTAGAGAAGCAATCAACGCGCTATAAGCTTAGAATTTCAATTAGATCTTACAACTTTAGACTTTACGGGAACCTTTTATGAGTTGGATTAATAAAATCCTCCCTTCGATTCGCAGTACTGGCGGTAAAGCAGGAACCACTGGAGCCGCTGGAACGCCGGGTACAGCGCCTAAACAACGTACTAGCGTGCCAGAAGGGCTATGGAAAAAATGCCCACGCTGTGAAGCCGTGTTGTACAGGCCTGATCTCGAGCGCAATCTCGAAGTATGCCCTAAGTGTGACCATCACCTTCGTATCACCGCGCGCCGTCGTTTGGAGCTCTTTCTTGACCCTGAAGGTCAAGTTGAGCTCAACGCTGACATGGAACCGGTAGATCTACTCAAATTTAAAGATCTTAAGAAGTACAAAGATAGGCTTTCCGCTGCACAGAAGAGCACTGGTGAGAAAGACGCCTTGATCGTCGTGCAAGGGAGCGTTGATTCCCTCGAAGTGGTAGTGGCAGCATTTGAATTCAGTTTCATTGGTGGATCAATGGGCGCCGTAGTAGGTGAAAAATTCACCCAAGCGATCAACACCTGTATCGAGCAAAGGCTTCCACTTGTGTGTTTCTCCACTAGTGGCGGGGCGCGTATGCAAGAGGCCTTGATCTCTCTCATGCAGATGGCTAAGACATCAGCGGCAATCGCACGCATGCGCGAAAACGGTTTGCCTTATATCTCTGTCTTGGTTGACCCAGTTTACGGTGGTGTTTCTGCCAGCCTCGCGATGTTAGGCGATATCAATATTGCAGAACCTAACGCATTGGTTGGGTTCACGGGCCCAGACGTTATTCGTCAGACTGTACGTGTAAAACTGCCTGAAGGATTTCAGCGTAGTGAGTTCCTACTGGAGCACGGCGCGATCGATATGATTGTGCACCGAAAAGATTTGCGTGATCGCATCTCCTCATTGCTCGGCATATTAACTCACCGTTAATAGCCATTTGCGAAGCAGGGCTTGGATTGAAACTCTTTTTAAATCAATATGGTGGCGACGTCATCTAAATGAATTTGTCAGATTGGTTGAAAAGAATTCAAGCCCTGCATCCCAAAGAGATAGAGCTTGGCTTAGACCGTGTTCGCGAAGTGGCCAAGCGTCTTGGACTCACTCGTCCAGCACCGATTGTCATCACAGTGGCAGGCACTAATGGCAAAGGGTCTACTGTCGCGATGCTCGCCTCCATACTGCATGCGGGGGGGCATAAGGTCGGCACTTACACCTCACCTCATATTCATCGTTACAACGAACGCATTAGCCTCAAACAAGAGTACGCCAGTGATGAGGCCTTGTGCGCGAGCTTTGCCAAAATTGATGAGTTTCGTCGTGAACTGTCATTAAGCTATTTCGAATTCAGCACATTGGCGGGCTTAATGCTTCTCGAAGAGGCGCAACTGGATGTCGCGATATTAGAAGTAGGGCTAGGTGGCAGACTCGATGCGGTCAATTTGATTGATCCTGATATCGCGATTATTACGAGTATCGGCATCGATCATCAGGACTGGCTCGGAGATACGCGTGAACTTATCGCTATAGAGAAAGCCGGTATCTTGCGTCCCAATATCCCCTTTATTTGCGGTGATGAAATGCCTCCTGCTAATTTGCTCGAGCACGCAATGCAGCTAGGGGCTCCGGCTCGAAAGCAAGGGCAAGACTATTCATTCTTAGAAACAGGGACGACATGGACTTGGTGGCGCCGAGATGCCGCAGGGGAGACACAAACCCTAGAGCAACTGCCTTTGCCTGGTCTGGATCTTCTCAACGCAGCCACTGTCCTTGAAGCGTTGCAGCACTTACCCTTCGCGATCTCGAGAGAGGCCCTTGAAGAGGGCTTGAAACACCCAATAATAGAAGGGCGTTACCAACAGTTGCATGATAAAGCGAAGAATTTAACCCTGCGCGTTGATGTCGCCCATAACCCTCACGCCGGGCACAAACTAGCGCAAAAGCTCCATGCCGAGCGGCAAACCCGTCGACCTGATGCCAAAGTGCGTGTGCTTCTGGCCATGATGAACGATAAAGATCACGAAGAGTTCTACGCAGCCTTAGAATCTGAGGTCGACTTTTGGTATATTGCCGCTTTCGATGAGCCAAGATGTCTAGGGTCTGAAAAGCTCTATGCATTATTGCAGAAGAAAGGCGCCACATTACGAGGCCCCTTTGACGATATCGCGTCGGCCTACCAGTGTTTGAGCGAAGAGTGTGCAGAGGATGACCTGCTGCTGGCTACAGGCTCATTTGTGACGGTAGCCGATATTATGTGTCTTCTCGCCCAAGAACAGGTTTCGCATTGATGTACTTGAAGTCTTTTTCTAACGCACGAATAGTCGTCATCATAGGGGCAAGACTGGTTTGAACCAGAGCACTAAACAACGAGTTGTAGGAATCGCTGTCATTGCATTTGCGGCGGCTGTCATCTTGCCGGTTCTGTTTGACGGACAGGGGAGCTATGAGCTGCCACTGGAAAGTCGAATCCCCGACCCAGTCCCATTTCCAGTGCCTCCACGCCTTACGCCGGAGCGGCCCGTGATTGTGGCTGACACAGAGCAAGTAAGGCTTAGTAATACTCCTGCAACGACTGTCGTGGTCGGCGTCGATGAGCCAGTCGCCGAACCCGAATTAGACGTGCCCGAGCCCGAAGTGACTCCGCAAGTGGTAGAGAACGACTCAGTCAGCAGTCCCGTAGTTGCGCCCGACTTAGACCCAGTGGGTTTGCCTGAAGGTTGGAGCGTCAGACTCGCATCGTTCTCCGATGCCGCTAACGCTAATAATCTTATCGATATTCTTCAAAGTAATGGCCATCGCGCCTACACACGTCAAATTAGCTCGTCTCAAGGAACACTCACGGCTGTATTTGTGGGCCCTGGGGTTGAGCGCGCCGCGGTACAGCAGCTACAACAGCAATTGCTCGCAGAAACACAACTTTCAGGAATTGTGGTGCGCTACGAGATCGAAGAGTTATGAGTCGCGCTTTCACGAACAGAGGCATTGAATGCAGCTGCATTGGGTAGACGTTTGTATTTTGATGATCACCGGCGTGTCCTGCATGTTCGGGTTATGGCGCGGCTTCGTTAAAGAGGTGCTCTCTTTGCTCGCATGGATTGTGGCCTTGCTCATTGCCCGAGTGTATAGCGACGATATGGCGCCAATGCTGGGCGGGTGGATTGCCAGTGAGTCAATGCGTACAGTGTTTGCGTTTGCCGTGTTATTCATTGCGACCCTCATCGTTGGGGCCATGGTGAATCATCTAGTCTCCAAACTTATTGCGATATCAGGCTTGAAGCTTACAGACCGTTTGCTGGGCGGAGTCTTTGGCATTGCCCGTGGCGTCGTGATTCTTATGGTGTTTATATATTTTGGATCCAGCTTTTTTGCCACGGAACTATGGTGGGCAGAATCGAGGTTTATTCCCTATGGGATTGATTTACTTGAGATAACGCGAGTGTACGTCACGGATGTAGGCGATATTACGGATGTCACGACTCCACCTCAGTAGCATTCGCGAGCAAGCGTGAGGTGGTCCTTTGTTTTATTTATTCGGAGTGTATTGAATGTGCGGTTTAGTGGGTGTCGTTGGCAATTCTGATGTTGCTGTTTGTTTGTATGACACGTTAACAGTGTTACAACATCGCGGGCAGGACGCCGCGGGTATTGCCACTAGTGATAATGGCAAACTGAATCTGCGCAAAGATAACGGACTAGTAAAAGATGTCTTTCGTACAAGGCACATGGAGCGCCTTGCCGGTAAAATGGGCATTGGCCATGTGCGCTATCCAACAGCAGGAAGTTCAAGCCCAGCGCTTGCGCAACCTTTTTATGTTAACTCCCCTTATGGCTTGAGCCTCGCTCATAACGGCAATCTGACTAACTCTGAAGAACTCAGCAGAGAGCTCTACAAAGAAGACTTGCGCCATATTAATACCGACTCTGATTCAGAAGTCTTGCTCAACGTTTTTGCTCATGAGTTGCAAACTCTGGCTAAGATTCAACCAACAGCAGAGGATGTGTTCACCGCCGTGCGTGGCGTGCATCGTCGCTGCAAAGGGGGCTATGCAGCTCTTGTGATGTTGGGCGGCTACGGCATAGTAGGTTTTCGTGATCGCAATGGCATACGCCCATTGGTTTATGGCAAGCGCGAACGTAATGGTTTTACTGAGTATATGTTGGCCTCTGAGAGCGTAGCGCTAGACTCGCAAGGTTTCACGATTGTTCGCGACGTAGCCCCAGGTGAGGCCGTGTATGTCGATGTGAAAGGCGAGCTGCATACCTGTATATGTGCAGGTCCAGCAGAATACACGCCTTGTATCTTCGAGCATGTGTACTTTGCACGTCCAGACTCTTTGATGGATGGGATTTCGGTTTATAAGGCCAGATTACGCATGGGAGAGAAGCTCGCTGATAAAGTGAAGCGCTTACGCCCTGATCATGACATCGATGTAGTAATCCCCATACCGGATACCTCACGGACATCGGCGCTAGAATTGGCGAATCGACTTGGAGTGAAGTATCGCGAAGGCTTCGTTAAAAACCGCTATATCGGCCGTACTTTCATCATGCCGGGACAGAGCCAGCGCAAGAAGTCGGTTCGTCAAAAATTGAATGCGATTGAATTAGAGTTTCGCGGCAAGACAGTCTTGCTAGTGGATGATTCGATCGTGCGCGGGACAACCTGTAAGCAGATCATTCAAATGGCACGCGATGCTGGGGCTAAGAAAGTGTATTTCGCCTCTGCAGCACCTGCGGTTCGCTATCCCAACGTTTACGGTATCGATATGCCATCAGCTACTGAGTTGATCGCTCATGGCAGAACAGATGAAGAGGTGGAAACCCTCATTGAAGCGGATTGGCTCATTTTCCAAGACCTCTCAGACTTGATCTCTGCCTCCGCCGAGGGTAATCCTGGAATTACGAAATTTGAGTGTTCTGTGTTCGATGGCCAATATATTACTGGCGATGTTGACGAGAAATATCTGCAAAAACTTGAAGATAAACGTAATGATGCCGCTAAAAAGGTAAGCAAGAAAGTGAATAAGAAGGTAAATAAAAAAGCTAAAGCTCGTAAGTTAGCCAAAGAAGTCTAATAACTTTAATGGCGATAACGCGGGGTTGGCAATAAATTGGGTATTCTATGCAAGAGAAGATTCAGGCCGCGGTCGATGAGATCGGTACGGTATTGCTTGGTAAGGAACGGCAAGTTCGTCTGGCAATCTGCTGTCTTATAGCAGGGGGCCACTTACTCATAGAAGACCTCCCAGGAATGGGGAAAACGACCCTAGCACATGCCTTAGCGCGTGTGTTTGGGCTCGATTTTAATCGTATTCAGTTTACCAGTGACCTGTTGCCAGCCGATATTCTCGGCGTATCAATTTTCGATCAAAACAGTAGGGCGTTTAGCTTTCACCCTGGCCCTATATTCAGCCAACTCATTCTTGCTGATGAAATCAATCGTACCACCCCTAAAACCCAGAGTGCCTTGTTAGAGGCTATGGAAGAAGGGCAGGTGTCCATTGAAGGGGAAACGCGACCACTGCCATCGCCTTTTTTCGTGATTGCGACACAAAACCCTGTCAGCTTGTCGGGGACCTTTCCCTTACCCGAATCGCAGCTAGACCGATTCCTCATGCGTATTGGCATTGGCTACCCTGATCCTAAAGCCGAAAGAGAACTGCTGGAACGCGGGACTGATACGGATAGAGGGGCGATGGTATCGCAAAAGCTCAATGTTGATGATTTGGTTGCAATGCGCAAAGCGGCGAACGATGTCGCGCTGAGCCCATTACTACTGGATTACTTGCAACGCATTGTCGCGTATACCCGTGAGAACGAAGTGTTTCATTTCGGCTTGTCGCCACGTGGCAGTATTGCCGTTGTGCGAGCGGCGCGCACTTGGGCTTATATGGAAGGACGTCAACACGCGGTGCCAGAGGACATTCAGGCGGTCTTACCCGCCGTCGTCGAACATCGACTACGAGCAAGTACGGATGCGCAAGGGCGCACCGGTGCGGCGCTTGTGCACCGATTACTCAATGAGGTGGATGTTTTTTAAACAAACCCATGAGCTTAGTCACTGCGGTTAAACCTTGGTTTGCAAAGAGAGTCTCTCGTTGGCTCGATCGTAGGCTGCCCGCTATTAGTGAAGTCCATCTGCATCGTAAGAATATTTTTATCCTGCCTACCGGCCCGGGGATCCTTTTCCTTCTTGCCACCACTCTTATATTTGTCACTGCCATAAATTACGTACTGAGCTTAGCATTCGGTTTGGCGTTTTTAATGACTAGTCTCTTCATACTGTGCATTCTCCACACCTTCCGTAACTTGCAACATCTGCGTATACGAGGCGCCGGCGCGGAACCAGTGTTTGCAGGAGAGGAGGCCGCTTTTGTCTTCGTGTTGCAACGCAATACGGAGCAAGTTCATGAAATGTTGGAGCTACGATTTCCAAAAGGGGGCTGGAGTTACACCAATGTGTTGGACAATGAACAAGAGCGCTTAAAAGTATTTCTTCCCACCGTGCGGCGTGGTTTTCTGCGAGCCCCCCGAGTCACCGTCCAAACGCGGTTCCCTCTAGGTTTGTGGCGGGCGTGGTCTCATGTCGATCTCGATATGAGCGTTTTGGTTTATCCCAACCCTGTGAAAGGGCCGTTGCCCGATGCCAGTGGCGGTTCAAGTTCTGGCGATTCCAAAAGCACGCAAATAGGGGTAGAAGATTTTCAAGGGCTACGCAATTACAACTTCGGAGATTCGCCCAAACAAATAGCCTGGAAGAGTCTCGCTCGCGGTCAGGGATTGAAGGTTAAGCAGTTTGTAGATGCGCAGGACGAACAACTGATGTTGGACTGGGCTCAGTTTCCCGACATCGACGCCGAAGAGCGGCTTTCTCGTCTTTGTTATTGGGTTATTACACTTGCTCAAGGCAGTGCCGATTATGGTTTGCGTCTGCCCGGAGTTGAAATCCCGCTTGGTCATGGCGATGCGCATTGTAAAAAAGTATTACGCGCATTAGCACTGTGGAATACGGGAGCGCATTGATGGAAGTGCAAACTCAAATTCCACGGCTCACGCTTTGGTGGTTGCTCGGCGCACTTTTCTTAGTGATTGCGCCCCATATTTTTCGTCTGCCCGTTTGGGTCAGCCTGCTCATAATTGCCTGCGTGATTTGGCGAATTTTTATCTTTACCGGGCGCGCGAGCTTTCCTAATAAGCCCATTAAATTATTAATCGTATTTGTGGCGCTGCCGTTAACGATTGCTCAGTATCGTGCCTTAGGCGGGGGATTAGATGCCGCGGTGTGTCTGCTGATTTTGGGCACGGTGTTTAAGTTATTAGAGATGCGCGAGCGTCGAGATATGCTAATCGTCGTCTCACTTTCTTATCTGCTGATCATGGTCGGGTTTATTTATTCGCAAACGATGTTAGCGGCGGTGCATGCCTTGATAACGTTTGTAGTAATCACCGGTGCTTTGATTTCATTGCAACGCGAAAATTCGCACAGTTCATTGCAAGGCAACGGGCAACTGGCGTTGCGATTAGTTGCCCAGAGCATTCCACTGACAATCGTACTTTTTGTGCTAGTGCCTCGAGTGGCACCTTTGTGGACTATGCCGGTGCCGGTGTCATCGAGTAAGACAGGGGTCACCGATGAAATGTCGCCGGGCAATATCAGTAATCTAAGCCGTTCAGCGGAACTGGCGTTTCGTGTCAGTTTTGATGACAGCACGCCCATTAACGAAGAGTTGTATTGGCGCGGACTAGTCTTAGACTTTTTCGATGGACGTGCATGGCGCCGCTCAGGAACTGCCTTTCAATCGTACTCTATGCTGGAGCGTTTTCAGCGCCCCAATCAGGGCGAGCGTCGTGGTGAACCAGTCTCTTACGATGTCATCTTAGAGCCTACCCAGCAAACGTGGATTTATGCTTTGCCACTTGCTCAGCTCGATGTGAACGATGTGATTCAGGATCGCAATTACTCGTTGCACATAGAAAAACCCGTGACTCAACGTTATCGTTATCAAGTACAGTCTTATCTTAATTACGATATGGATGTAGAGCTTGGCAGTGCGCTGCGAGCTCGAGCTTTGCAGATGCCAGAGATGGAGTTGAATCCACGCAGTAAACAATTGGCCGCACAGTTTCGCCAAGAAGCCCCCGATGATCGCGCTTATGCCTTGCGTGTGTTGCGGCACTTTCGAGAAGAACCCTTTTTCTATACTTTAAACCCGCCACTGCTTGGCGAGGCCTCTATTGATGACTTCCTGTTCTCATCACGACAAGGGTATTGCGAACACTATGCCAGTAGTTTTGTATATTTAATGCGCGCGGCAGGGATTCCGTCTCGTGTGGTGGTGGGCTATCAAGGAGGAGAGATCAATCCCTTCGAAGGCTATACGATGGTGTACCAATACAATGCGCATGCGTGGGCAGAGGTATGGTTAGAAGGACAGGGATGGGTACGCTTTGATCCTACAGGCGCCGTTGCACCGCAACGCATTAGCGAAGGCGCGCAAGCAGTCTTAGAAAATCAACCAGGATTTCTTGAGGACTCCCGCTTCTCAATGATGCGTTTTCGCAACACACAGTGGTTAAACTCTTTACGCTTGCGCCTAGACTCTATGGATTACGCATGGAACCGTTGGGTTATTAGTTATGACGAAGACATGCAATTACAATTGCTTGAAACACTATTCGGTGAAGAGGCTCGTAATCGACTTTACCTAGCGTTAGGGCTCGCCATCTCGGTGTTTTTCGGCATCGCCGCGTTCTTTCTTTTGAAAGGACGCAAGCAACAAACTCATGATCGTGCGACGCAACTTTATCTTCGCCTGACTCGAGACTTGGCAACACAGGGACTTGTTCGCCAGCGAGGGGAAGGGCCGAGAGATTTCTGTAGGCGAGTGACATCGACACGTCCAGAGTGGACGGACGCTATGGAGCAGATCACGGATATGTATGTGCAGTTAAGTTATGCGAGCCACACGCAAGAGGCGAGTGATGAGAGTGTGCAAGCTGAGCTCTTTGAACGTCTGCGAGGTTCGATACGAGAGTTGCGACTACGCCTGAATACGCCTTTGAAACGCCTTGTGCTGAAGAGTCTGCCTAGACAGTTCTGATAGATTAACCGCCAGCAAGTTTTACTTTGTAGCCACTTTCTTGCAAGAAGGTTTGTAGGAATTGTCGGTGATCGCCTTGAATTTCAATCACACCGTCTTTGACTGTACCGCCACTGCCGCATTTGTTTTTCAATACTTTTGCGAAAGCTGTCAGCGCGACACTATCCAAAGCAATGCCATCGATTAGTGTGACGCCTTTGCCTTTACGACCTTTGGTTTCTCGACGTAGGCGCACAATTCCATCGCTGGAGCCATGCATTTTGTTGGGGTTTTTACACTGACATTGAGCAACGGCAAGTTGGCACTTAGGGCACAACCTGCCGCTGTCTGTCGAGTAGACTAATGAAGAATCACGAGCCATATTTTACGCTTTGTACAAAGGCGGCAAGGTGTATTCTTGGTCCTTTGTGGCTTTCTTTTGTGTTGCGTTATGGGCATTGCGTAAGCTTGTCACTAACGCGAGGAGTCGACTAACGTCTTGCGTTAGTGATTCGGCGTTTTGATCATTCTGGCCATAAAGTGCTTGTTGAAGTTTCAAGCAAATCGCCTTGATCTCTGCGTCTCCAGTACGTTGTGCTAAGTCATCTAGATTGTGCAGATCTGAATCAGCGAAGTACTGTCGTCCCCATGCAATTAACGCTAAGCGCAGCGCAGGTAAGTGAGTCTTCTCACAAGCCGCTACGAACTCTTTAAAGGCAATGCTCTCGGCCTCTGGTGCAATGTCTTGTCGGTACATAGGCGCGCTGACTTCTGGCGCTGCTTTGCGTGACGCTTTCACCTTGCGGCGCTTAACTGTGGTGACAGTGTAAGCCAGTAGTAGGGCAGTAAGCGCGGCGGCAAGCGCGAGCACCCAAAGCGGAGTCGATGGAGTGCGTTGCATTGAGTCAGGAAGGGCACCGTTGAAAGCGCCAGGTGCGGTATCCACAACACTGCCATCACTCGTAGTCGTAAGTTGCATCGTGTCGTTTTGACCGGTTGTGCGCACAGGGCCGACTTGTATGGCGGTGTCTTCAATAGTGGCGTACTTCACCTCTTCAGTATCAATATCAAACCAAGGCAAACTAACACCAGGAATTCGAACAGTGCCTGTCTGCGTCATGACTAATGAACTTTGTTGAATTCGTTCACCTACGATATTGCCGTTAATATAAGTGCGACCAATTTCAACGGGTTCTGGGTAGGTGTTTACGCTTGCAACGGTAGGGATATCTAAAGGTGGCAGGGCGGCGCCATCCAATCCAAACGCTTCGACTTCGATAGTACGATTAACAGCATCGCCTATACGGATATTAGTGAAATCGTTGTCCCATTCTTCACGAATGCTGATGTTGCTCGCTGGGAGCCAAATGGCGTCAGCGGGGTAATCTGCAGGCTTTTCTCGTACTTCGATGGTGTAGCCTTCTGAATACGAAGTAATGGTACGGGTATTAAGGTTACGGAACACATAGCGGCTTGAGCCGTCAGTGACTTCGCCACGGAACATGATGTCGGGGATTTCTAGAGTCCCGCTGCGCTGAGGGAATAG
Organism: Gammaproteobacteria bacterium; assembly: GCA_051252515.1. Lineage (GTDB taxonomy): Bacteria > Pseudomonadota > Gammaproteobacteria > Pseudomonadales > Pseudohongiellaceae > UBA5078. Next base: position 122,511 of record JBPOFS010000005.1, on the reverse strand, counting down.
GGCGTATTGTTTCTCATAAACACCGTAGCGTACGCCATCGACCAATTTTTCATACTGATTGGGTGTTCCAATCATTTGGATGACGGTATCGGGCATTTCGAGTTCTGTGAATATAGGGTTACGAATGCCGCTTATGGTGTAGTACAGACGGATCGAAAACAGCAGTTGTTCTTGTACAAAAATGCTGTCTTTATCGATCACCGCTTCCATGAACAGCTCTTGGCCTGTAATGGAGTTGTTGGTTTTAGGATCTACATGAATAGCGAGTTCTTGGGTGTACGTCCCTTCGACCAATATTGGAGGAATGACGATGTCGCCTTCGTGCAGAGGGAACAGAGTGAGGTTGTAATCAATCCACTGCTCCATCGAGTTATTGATACTGCGCATCTGACTAGAGGTGCGCGTGGCAACGACCTGGAAATTGCTCTCCAAGGGCGTAAGGTCCATTTGCACTCCGCCTTGTTGACCATTAACGCGAATTGTCAGGGTGACAGTTTCTCCGCGAATAATGTCTGTGCGATCCAATGTGGCCCGTACATCTTGTGCATGGCCAAGTGACGAAAATAGTGTCAGGGCTACCGTTATGAGGCATGCCAACCGATTTACCATATCTGCGTCTCCGTAGGCTGAGGATTAGTTCTGTTTTCTAATTGTCGACGTCGATATTCAAACTGGAATTTGCGTTGCAGTAATTCGCCCGGATCATCGTCGATACGTCGTAACCACTGCTCTAAAGATTCCTGATTTTCAACATCCGCGTTGTTTAAGCTTGGGTTCTCACCAGGCTTTTCGCTTTCGCCTTCTTCTTCCTCTTCTTGTTCAGAGCTTTCGTCTCCTTCAGAGTCATCAGTCTCTTCTTCTTGCTCTCCCTCTTCTTCTTCGCCTTCTTCTTGTTCTTCTGCCTGGTCTTCTTGTTCTTCTTCAGAGGACTCTTCCTCTTCTTCCTGTTCTTCTTGCTCTTCCTGTTCTTGCTGCTCTTGTTCTTCTTGTTCCTGCTCTTGTTGTTCTTGTTGCTCCTGTTCTAGCAAGTCTTGAACAATCTCGCGATTATGGATCGCGTCTTCATGGTCAGCTTCAATAGCAATCGCGATGTTGTAAGAGGCCAGTGCCTGTTCGTAGTTCTGCGACATTGCCAAAGCATTACCGAGATTGTAATGGGCATCGGCATCTTCGCCCGGGTTGCTATAGGCTTGAATTGCTCCAGCAAAGTCTCCCGCTCGATAAGCGGCCGCGCCGAGCCAGTTAGGATCTTTAAAGAGACCGGCGGCAGCGATAGGATCTTCATTATCAAATGCGTCGGCGGCTTGTTGATTCTTGGTTTTCCACAAATCATCCCATGGTGACGCCTGTACAGGCGCAGTAGGCGTTAATGTGCTGATTAAGCCCACGCTAAGGCTGAGGCCTAAAATCCATCCTCTACGGAAGATGAGGGTGCCTAAAGGGAGGATCAATAATAGTAGCCAAGGACCCATTTCATACCAAATGTCGAAATTCTCATCGGCATCACTTAAATCGTCGTCGTCAAGGAATGCATCTTCGTCTAAAAGGTAGTCGAGGTCGGCGCTAGAGATTTGCATATCGCTATAGCGGCCATTGACCATATCCGCTAAGTCGGACAAGCCTGCGCTGTTAAGAACAGGCGTCACAATTTGACCGTTGTCTTGGCGTAGGAAGTCACCTTCAGCGGCAGGAATCGGCGCCCCTTGCGCGGTACCAACCCCTAAAATAGCCAGTCGGAAACCGGTATTAGAGAGCTGATTGGCTATTTGTCCGAAATCCCTGCGCTCAACGCCATCGGTGACTAGCAGTATTGTGCCGGAAAGTGACCCAGCATCGGCAAACAAGGATTTGGCTGTCTCGATGGCGGCCAAGGTATTGCTACCGTATGCAGGCATCATATTGGGCGTAATAGACGGCACTAAGGACTTAATAGTGATGGAATCTTCAGTCAGAGGCGTAACCGCGTGTGCGTCTCCAGCGTAGACGACTAGGGCGGTTTGCCCTTCAGTGCGCTTGTCCAAGACGTCGAGTATTTTACGTTTGCTCACGACGAGTCGATTAGGCTCGTAATCGGTGGCATACATGGACAATGACTGATCATAAACAATGATCAAGGCATCTTGTCGAGCTTGTACGGGCTGCGGGATCTTCTCCCAGACAGGTCCGGCCAATGCGAAAATCGATAAGCTCCAAAGGAGTAATAACATAACCAGCGGGGTGCGCTCTGCCACGCTTTTGCTAGCATCTAACAAGAAGGGCAGTAGGTCTTTATCGATGGCACGATCCCATGAACTGGACGATTCATTCATGCGCCAGAAGACAAACACTAAAATGGCAGAAGGAATTAACGCTAAAAGCCATAGTGGGCGCAGGAAATGGAAGTTAGTCGCAATGACGTCAATAGCAGCGGCTTCGTTCATTATCGACCCTCCAGAACGCTAGAGGTGTCGTCTGAGGAATCATCAGGAGTATTGCGACCACCAAGCATCACTGCCCAGGGTAGGCCGAGTAATGCGAGTAAGAAGCTTATCAGGACAGCAAAGCCTAGTGGCCAGTAAAACAGCACATTGATAGGCCTAAAGGTTTGTTCGTCTTGTTCAATAGTCTCAAGGGTGTCGAGTTCTGCATAAATGTCGACCAAGTCTGCAACATTGCGTGCACGGAAGTAGCGCCCGCCGGTAGCCTCAGCAATTTGCGTCAAACTCGTTTCATCAAGCTCCGCCGAAGGGTTGATCGAGCGTGACCCTTGGAAAGAGCGCTGTACGAGTGAGTCCGCTCCCATACCGATTGTGTAGATCTTGATTTTTTCCGTTCTTGCGAGCTGCCCGGCTTGTGCGGGCGAGATTGCACCGGCGTTGTTAACCCCGTCAGTCAGAAGCACCAATACTCGGCTGTTTTCTGGACGTTCACGCAGGTGTTTGACCGCAAGACCAATGGCATCACCAATGGCGGTGGCAGACTCTTCGATCATGCCGATTTCAAGCTCAGTAATAAGCTTTGATACAGTGCTTCTATCGAAGGTAAGAGGGGTTTGAATATAGGCGCTAGCGGCAAATAGGATGAGCCCTAGGCGATCGCCTTCGCGGCGTTCGGCGAAATCGGCGACAACGACTTTCATGACTTCAAAGCGTGATAATTGGACGTTATTGATGACCATATCGCGCGCTTCCATACTGCCGGAGACGTCGACTGCCAACATCAGATCACGGCCAGAGGAGGGCAGTTGAATGGCTTCGCCGACCCATTGTGGGCGACTTGCGGCTACGACTATAGCGAGCCAAATAAGTAGGCAGCAGAGCCAGCGCAACAAACGATTGGTGTCGGGGCGTGCAGTGTCAGTCTGTAACTGTGACAGGCGCTGATAAAAGGGCACATACAACGCTGCATCTTGGCGCGCTGCGCGTGCAAGAAAGCGGTACACCAATAGCGGTACGGGAAGGGCTGCAAAAGCCCATGGCCAAGTAAACTCAAGCATTATCAGTAACCGGTGTCGATGTTTCGGTGGATTTTGAGCTATTGTCGATTTTAGCTAAATAGAGGCTGCTTATCCATTTGTGCGCCATGCTGTAAAGCCTCTGTTCGTCGACATCCCATTGTTTCGCAAATCGTCCTTGGCTCAATGTATTGGCGAGCTCGTCATCGAGTAAGCTGGCATCACCTTGATCGCGCAGAAAGCCGATCCATTGTTCGCCGCTAAGTTTCGCCAAAGAATATTGAGGAAAATTCTTTAATGCTACCCGGCGCAAAACGCCATTGAGCTCATTCACAAAATCGAGTTTGAGTGTGGGCAGGTTCTCAGGACTTGCCGTTTTCACGCTTGCGCGATAGCTCTCCATGCTCTTATCGAGCTCGAGTAGAGCAAAATTGCATGCTCGGCGTGTTTTCCAACCTGCATAGAAGCGCTTGCCACCAAAGTAGATGATTGCGCAAAGCAGGAAGAACAGTATCCACCAGCCAGGGGCGGGCGGCCAGAACCCAATGGGATCCGGTAGATGGATATCTGCTAATTGGCTTAAAGGGTCTGTGCCGTCCATTTTCTTATTTGCTCAACAACTAATTGATTGGTACGTAATCTAAGGAAAGGTATTCGCAGTTTAACTAAGTCACCCTGCAGGGTTTCCATACGCGTTTTGAAATTCTCTTGGTAGGCTTGACGCGCTTTTTTACTAAACGAGTTCAATGTGCCTTTGTTTTCACCGTCGGTAATACTGTAGTAACCCGGAACAGGGAGATTCTCTTCCAAGGCATCGTATACGAAGCAACACACGACATTATTGTTTTGCGAGAGCTGACTTAAGTAGCGCATGGCCAAATCATCCAATGTCGTAAAGTCACTGATGATATATAAGGTGCTGCCAGGCTTAGTGATGCGACGAATCTCTGCTAAGGAGTCACTCAATCTAGCGGTACTTGGTACTTCTGTCGTGTCCGCGTGATGGGTTTTTTGCGTCGAAAGGAGGCTATTGAATTTTTGTATCTGGTTGAGCAGATGCAAGGCGGAGCGTCTGCTACGTTTAGGCCGGATGAGAGATTGCTCAGTATCGCCATACACGAGTCCGCCGACACGGTCGCCATTGTCGATCGCCATCCAGCAAAATAGGGCCGCTGCTTGTGCCGCTATTACAGACTTAAATGCTACCTGCGAACCAAAATACATGCTGCTAGATTGGTCTACTGCAATGATAACAGGGCGCTCACGCTCTTCCCGAAACACTTTAGTGAAGGGTTTTCCGGTGCGGGCGGTGACTCGCCAATCGATCGTGCGAATGTCATCGCCTTGTTGATAAGGGCGAAACTCTTCGAAATCGATGCCTCTGCCGCGCATTTTCGAGGTGTGTAACCCCGAAATGCCAGCGATAGAGCGGTTATTCGGGGCATAGTCGATAATTTTCGCTGCTTGTCGCTGAATTAGTAGCTGCTGCAGACTGATTATCGCCCCTTTGCTCTGGAAGCGTTGTTGCAGTGATTCAATCTGCTGTAATTTAGACATAGACGCTAAGACTCGTTTAAGGCAACAAGGCCTGTGATTGACCGGTTAAGTGCACGGGTGTCGCTATAGTGAATGCCGAGGCAATTAAGCCGCCGGCACTCGCTCTAGGATCGTCGTCAACACTTGGTCGGGAGTCACGCCACTGGCTTCAGCTTCAAAGCTAAGCAAGATACGGTGTCTAAGGACATCGAAGAACACTGCTTGAATATCGTCAGGGCTGACAAAGTCTTTCCCTTGAATCCATGCGTGTGCGCGAGCACAGCGGTCTAGAGAGATCGTGCCACGAGGACTCGCACCATACTCAAGCCATGAAGCGAGATCGTCACCGTAAAGGGCTGGGTTACGAGTCGCCATGATTAACTGAATGATGTATTCCTCTACCGCAGGAGCCATATGCATCGCTAGGATGTCTTGACGGGCCGCGAATAGGGCTTCTTGACTGACCACAGTTGGTTCGGCGGGCACTTTGTTCTGCGCTTCGCTACGAACCAATTGCAAAATGCGGCGCTCAGCTTCAGTAGAAGGGTAGCCAATCGCCACGTGCATGAGGAAGCGGTCTAATTGCGCCTCAGGTAGTGGGTAGGTACCTTCTTGCTCGATTGGGTTTTGCGTCGCCATGACCAAGAATAAAGGTGGCAAGCTAAAGGACTCACGTCCTACAGAGACTTGGCGTTCGCCCATGGCCTCTAGCAAAGCAGACTGTACTTTAGCCGGTGCGCGGTTAATCTCATCGGCAAGGACAAGGTTATGGAAAATAGGGCCTGGTTGAAAACGGAATGAGCCATCTTCAGGACGGAAGATTTCCGTACCAGTAATATCGCTAGGGAGAAGGTCAGGAGTGAACTGGATACGATGGAAATCGCCTTCAATCGCTCTCGATAAGTCTTTGATCGCTTTGGTTTTAGCCAGCCCTGGGGCGCCTTCAACTAGTAAGTGGCCATCGGCCAAAAGTGCAATTAGCAAGCGATCTACAAGAAGCTCTTGCCCTATAATCTGCTGAGAAAGCCAGTCTTTGAGTTCAGTGATAATGCCATGGTGACTCATAATTATTTCTCTATTTCTTTTTAGTTAAATACTTGATCTTTTAGGGCGAAAGTCAGCGATTGTAACTGTTTTGAGAGGTATGTCTAGAGAGGATATGTTGCAGTGTGTGGCGTAGGGCCGCAGCGCTTTGTATGTGGCGACTTAGGCGCAGACTGCTGTTAATAAATCCCTTATAATGCCTAACAATTAATTCATGAAAATTCGGCTTAACAAAACAATCTTGGTATTTAAGCACCCATGAAAACACTGACTCTTGACCTTTCCATCTCTGCTGATCGTTACGAAGCATTGTACAGCGGAGCCGTAAAGGATGTGCAAGCGGTTTCTCGCGAAGGCTTGAGTGTCCGGTTTCCTGGACGAATACTGCAAAAGTTTCTCAATCATCAGGGAGTGCATGGCACTTTCGTAATAGAGTTCGATCACTCTAATAAATTCAAGGCGATTAAAAAAATTGTATAGTTTGATAAAGAAAGCACTCTTTTGTCTTCCGGCAGAGGCCTCACACAGCATTACGCTTCCTATGCTCGACATGAGTTATCGCTTAGGGCTTTTGCCATTGGTGCGTAGCAAGGTCCCTGAATGCAAACCAATACGTGTCATGGGTATCGACTTTCCTAACCCAGTCGGTTTGGCTGCCGGTCTCGATAAAAATGCAGATCACATTGATGCGCTAGCCGCGTTAGGGTTTGGGTTTATTGAGGTAGGCACGTTGACGCCACGCCCACAGCCAGGCAACCCGAAGCCGCGTTTATTCAGGCTGCAATCTGAGCGTGCGATTATCAACCGTATGGGTTTTAACAACAAAGGAATCGATCACGCGTTAGAGCAAATTAAGCGCAGCCGCTTTAAAGGCGTGCTCGGCATTAACATTGGTAAAAACTTTGATACACCTGTCGAGCAAGCAGCAGACGATTACATTATCGGTATGCGCAAAAGTTATTCTGTTGCGAGTTATATCGTCGTTAATCTGTCGTCTCCCAATACGCCGGGGCTTCGTAGCTTGCAGTTCGGTGATGAGCTGCGACGCTTATTGACGATTCTAAAAGCGGAGCAAACTAGCTTAAGCGTCGAGCATGGAAAGAAAGTTCCTCTGGTTGTCAAAATCGCTCCGGACTTAAGTGATGAAGAAATAGGAATGATTGCCAGTGCATTTTTAGATAATGAAATTGAAGGCGTGATCGCGACAAATACGACCCTTGATCGCTCTTTAGTGCAGGGTAGCGAGTATAAAGATGAGGCGGGCGGTTTGAGTGGTGCGCCACTAGTGGACAAATCAAACCATGTGATTCGTGTGTTGACACAAGCCCTTGCTGGAAAAATTCCTGTGATTGGAGTGGGAGGGGTTCTCTGCGGCGATGACGCTAAAGCGAAGATGGAGGCTGGCGCCGACCTCGTGCAAATATACAGCGGCTTTATTTACAGAGGCCCAGAACTGATCAGTGAGTCTGTGCGTGCCATTGTGGGAGCTAGCAAGTGAAGACCTTATTGCTGTATACAACTCAAGGCTGTCATCTATGCGAACAGGCGCAAACGCTTTTAACGCCCGTATTAGAGTATATGAATGCGAATTTTCCTGACGGGATTGCTTTGCAAGCAGTCGAGATTTCAGAATCCTCTGCGTTAGTAGAGCAGTACGGTATTCGGATTCCGGTTATAAAAATTGAGGGGCAGGCGGAAGAATTGTCGTGGCCCTTCGATGAGGCTATCGCATTCGCCTATCTTCAGGGTGCAATGTCTAGCTGAAATAACGCTTTTGCATTGGCCGTAGTTTGTTCGGCCAATTGTTCGGGTGTTCTTTCAACGGCTTGTGCGAGCACCTTCAACACTTCGGGTAAAAAACTAGGCTCATTGCGGCGGCTCTTCGGTTTTGGGCGCAAAGATCTTGGAAGTAAATAAGGAGCGTCTGTTTCAATAAGCAGGCGATTGGAGGGAATGTTTTTTACGAACTCTAATAGATGGGCTCCACGTCGTTCGTCGCATATCCAGCCTGTTATTCCGATATACATATCGAGATCTAAGTAATCAAATAGTTCGTGCTTCTCTCCGGTGAAACAATGCACGACACCGCCACGGGTGAGTCCATCGCGGTAGTTCTTCAAGATCGGTAGAAAGCGCTCGTGAGCTTCACGCTGATGCAAAAACACGGGCTTGTGTATCTCGCAGGCCAATTCCAAATGTTTTTCAAACACACTCTCTTGTACGGGGCGAGGCGAGAAGTCGCGATTAAAATCTAAGCCAGTTTCGCCCACCGCGCAGACAATTTCTTGTTTTGCCAATGCGCAGATCTGTTCGAATTCGGGCGCATGACAATGCTGCGCTTCGTGGGGATGTACACCGGCTGTGGCGCGAAGAGTTTCGGGGTGCTTTAAGGCAATCTCGATCGCATGCTCTGACGCACTAGGGCTTGTGCCAGTGACGATGAGTTGTACTAGTCCTGCTTGTTGGGCACGGCTCAACACCTCATCTAAATCAGCTGAGAAAGAGTCGTGTCCTAAGTTGGCACCTATATCGACTAGAGGGTAGGGCGAAGGGTTGATCGTATCAGTCATTATCTACAACGGAGTCTAGCTGTGAAGCCCAGCGAATGCTTTCGCGGTAGGCAAGTTCGAGTTCTTTAGCGCTGATGCTGAGTTTGCCTAAAGCAGTTAAATTCAGCTCTTCCCAACGGGCTTGTTCATAGGTGATGACCGTTTTAAGAATCACCCCGATTGGACCGTTGCCTTTTAATAGACCGTCGGCCACCAAGGGTGAAAGCGGCATTGAGGCGACGATCTCTTCAAGCTCCATATCGAAAAAGGCATCGAGATTAGACAATAGGCCTGTCGTAAAATACGCGTCGATCTCGCTTGGGCTTGCAAAGTATTCGGCGAGTAACTGGCACATTTTAGCCCGTGTCATGGCTAATACCGATAGTGCATTCGGTTTGTCTGCCATGTTGCTCAGTGACAATAGAGTGGCCCAGCTTTTCACTTGGCGTAATCCCAGCATCGAAACGGCATGTTGAAGCGAGGTTATTTCGCGACGACTTGAGAAGGCGGCGGAGTTAACTAGTTTGATTAACTTAACGCTTAATACTGGGTCTTTTGCGATGATGGCGGAAATTTTTCCAAGCTCGGCATTGGGATCTTGTAACTGCGTTAAAAGATTCAGGACGACGAGCTTGTTGGCAGGCACTTTGCGCCCTTTAACTTGTTCCGGTTTACTAAGGAAATAGCCTTGGAATAGGGTGAAGCCTAGTTCCTTGCAGTAATGAAACATCTCATGAGTTTCTACTTTTTCAGCCAGTAATATGACATTAAAAGGCTTAAGTAATTCGACATGGCGCTTAATTTCAGCATCGTCAAACACGAGAACATCAATTTTTACGATGTCGGCGATACGCAGGGCCGAATCCCATTTCGGGGAGTAAACGAAATCATCAAGAGCGATGGTGTAACCGGCGTCTTTCAGTTTTTGTAAGTTCTCAACCAGTTCTTGATCGGGCTCGATATCCTCTAATACTTCAATGACAAAGCGTTTCTTGTCGAAAGGGGGAGGGCTGAGAATCAGGTTGCGAGTAAAGTTAATATAGGCAGGAAACTGTTGGACCACTTCGCTAATGTCGAGCTCATTGAATGCGTTAAGCATCACCTGGGAGGTGGCTTGGTCGCCATCGCACACGTTGGCCATATCAGTGTTGTCCGAACGAAACAGGAGTTCGTACGCTTGCACTTTAACGTCGGTGTCGAAAATGGGTTGTCTAGCTAGCAGAATGTGCTGATCCGTCATCTAAGTCTCTGGCTTATTGCTCTTTGCTTATTTGATCCTATTGTAGCTTAGTGAGCCATTATAGCCATTGCTTTTCATCAAACACAGGCAATGTTGCGCCCATAGACCTCCGAGTGGACTTCGCCCATAATACGCGGCCAGTGGAATTCGCATTGTATAGCGGTTAAAAACGACATTAAGGCTCTGAATAGGTAATCTAAGTGACAACGTCTAGGGTAAAGAAAGATCTCAATTGGGCTGATCTAGGTTTTAAGTATCGGCAAACGGACTCTCGTTTCAGTGCGACTTACCGTGATGGTGTGTGGTCGCAGGGTGAACTTCTAGATTCGCCGATGATTTCAGTGCACGAAGGTGCGCCTACACTGCATTACGCACAGCAATGCTTTGAAGGAATGAAAGCACAGACAGGCCCCGATGGCCGCGTCTTGTTGTTCCGGCCTGATCTTAATAGTGAGCGTATGAATCAAGCCGCTGGACGTTTGATGATGCCAGAGGTGCCTTATGAGCTCTTTATGCGTGGGGTGGAAGAGGCCGTGCGAGCCAACTACGCTTGGATTCCTCCTTATGGTTCTGGAGCATCACTCTACATTCGTCCTATGTTGATCGGCGTTGGCGAGAATCTTGGCCTAAGAACTGCCAGTGCCTTTGAGTTCCGCGTGTTTGTATCTCCCGTAGGGCCTTATTACCAAAGCGCAGGTTTGGCGATTATTTCGCTTGCTGTTTCGGACTTCGATCGTGCGGCACCGGCTGGCACGGGAGCCTTCAAGGTGGGGGCGAACTACGCGGGGGGCTTGCTCGCCACGAAGAAAGCGCACGACCTTGGCGCTAATGAAGCCCTGTACTTAGATTCTGCTACCCATACTTATATAGATGAAGCAGGATCGGCGAACATCATCATTGCAATGAAGGGTGGTCGATTTGTCACGCCTAAGTCTAATGCGATTCTTCCTAGCGTGACTCGTCGCTCAATCATGACGTTAGCTTCCCAGCATTTAGATTGTGTGATTGAAGAGCGTCCTGTGAATCTGCGTCAAGAGATTGCTGATTTTGAAGAGGTCGCCGCTTGTGGTACGGCCGCGGTATTGTCGCCGGTTGGTAAGATTTACGTCGACGGTCAGTGGCACAAATTCCATGACAACGGTGAATCGGTTGGGCCTGTCATGCAGAAAGTGTACGATTTGTTAGTGGGCATTCAGCGTGGCGAACTTGCTGATGACAATGGCTGGATTCACGAAGTTAAAATTGATTAATAGTGGCTTTAAAGTGCGCGCCACCCTGTGTGGCGCGGCCTCTTTTTCTTCTCAAAATTTCCCGTCTCAGACTGTCAAATAGTGAATTTTTAAGCCCTTGCTAGAAGTAAAATTCATGACACTAATTTGAAGTATCGCTTGACCCTCGCTCTTTCAGCCCTTATATATGTCGGCTTCTTAGGCCTCTAGTAGTGAGCAATAGCTCGATATTTGAGGTTTTCACGATCAGCTGTTGCATCAGGAACCGTTCAAAACAATGAGTAAATCGTTGGTGATAGTCGAGTCGCCCGCCAAAGCGAAAACTATAAATAAATACCTAGGCAAAGAGTTTGTCGTCAAATCAAGCGTTGGGCATATCCGAGACTTACCTACTAGTGGTAACGGGCAGACTGTCGATCCTAAAGAGCGCGCAAAAGCCGCGGCGATTACCCGAAAACTCAGTCCCGAAGCCAAAGTAATCCACAAGAAAACCAAAGCGAAAGCGCAGTTGATTGCGCGTATGGGGGTTGACCCTGAGCATGGTTGGAAAGCCAAGTATGAGATTCTGCCTGGCAAAGAAAAGGTGGTGGCTGATCTTCGTAAACTAGCTAAAGATGCTGACACTATCTATCTCGCGACCGACCTTGACCGTGAGGGAGAGGCCATCGCTTGGCATTTGAAAGAAGCCATTGGCGGTGATGAGAGTCGCTATAAGCGCGTTGTCTTTAATGAGATCACCAAGAAAGCGATCAATGAAGCTTTCTCCAAGCCTGGTGATCTAGACATGAAATATGTGCAAGCTCAGCAGGCGCGTCGTTTCCTCGACCGTGTCGTTGGCTTCATGGTCTCGCCACTGCTGTGGGCAAAAGTTGCACGAGGCTTGTCAGCAGGACGAGTGCAGTCTGTGGCTGTGCGCTTGATTGTCGAGCGTGAGCGTGAGATCCGTGCCTTCATTCCTGATGAGTATTGGGAAATTTACGCCGATCTGAACACAGCGAAGAAAGCCGATTTGCGCTTCCAAGTGGCGAAATTGCGCGGAGAGAATTTCCGTCCGACGGATAAAGCAGGAGCCGATTCGGCCCTTGAGGCTTTGCAGGGCGCCGATTACGAGGTCGCCAAACGCGAAGACAAACCGACTTCGTCAAAACCAAAAGCGCCTTTGATTACCTCTACACTTCAACAAGCGGCCAGTACTCGTCTTGGTTTTGGTGTGAAAAAGACCATGACTTTGGCACAAAGGCTTTATGAAGCTGGCTATATCACTTATATGCGAACGGATTCGACGCATTTGAGTGATGATGCTTTGGCCATGTGTCGTGATTATATCGAGACGCAGTTTGGTAAAGAGTATTTGCCTGATAACCCACTTCGCTACAGTGCGAGAGAGGGGGCACAAGAGGCTCACGAAGCGATTCGTCCTACTGATGTCAAAATATCGGCGACAAACCTAGATAAAATGGAGCGTGATGCGGAGCGTTTGTATGCGCTGATTTGGCAGCATTTCGTCGCGTCACAGATGCCGCCTGCGCAGTACCTTAGTAGCTCGATCACGGTGAAAGCCGGTGAGTTCGAATTGCGCACGAAAGGCCGCATCATGAAGTTTGATGGCTATATGCGCGTCCTCACTAGCAAAGAAGAAGATGTCGTTTTGCCAAGCGTTGAAGTGGGTGAAACACTCAAGCTCGAAAAACTAGACCCTTCCCAGCATTTCACGAAGCCTTCGCCGCGATTTACGGAAGCGAGTTTGGTGAAAGAATTGGAGAAACGCGGTATTGGTCGTCCGTCGACCTATGCGGCGATCATTTCTACGATCCAGGAGCGCGGCTACGTCAAAGTAGAGAGCCGTCGGTTCTATGCTCAGAAGATGGGCGATATTGTCGCTGAGCGTCTCACAGAGAGCTTTTCCGATCTGATGGATTATGACTTCACGGCCAAGATGGAAGACAACTTGGATGGAGTGGCAACAGGACGTTTCGAGTGGAAGAAAGTACTCGATAACTTCTACAAAGGATTTAGTGAGCAGTTGTCCAATGCCTCGGAAGACGGTGACAAAGGCATGCGCCTTAATAACCCAACCGACACGGATATTCCATGTCCGAAATGCGGCCGTTCAATGCAGATCCGAACGGCATCAACGGGTGTGTTCCTTGGGTGTTCGGGTTATTCATTGCCTCCCAAAGAGCGTTGTAAATCGACGATCAACCTCACTCCAGGCGAGGAGGCGATCAGTACTGATGACGCCGATGAAGCCGAAGAAGCTGAAAACGTATTACTACGCCAGCGCAAACGCTGTGTGAAGTGTAATTCAGCGATGGACAGCTATCTGATTGATGAAAAGCGTAAGTTGCACATTTGCGGTAATAACCCAGATTGTTCCGGGTATGAAGTCGAAGATGGCAACTACAAAATTCGTGGCTATGAAGGCCCCGTGATCGAGTGTGATAAATGTAGCGCTGACATGCAGCTCAAGTCTGGCCGTTTCGGTAAGTACTTTGGTTGTACGAATGAAGAGTGTAAGAACACTCGGAAACTATTGCGCAGTGGTCAAGCCGCACCTCCCAAGATGCCGCCAGTGCCAATGCCTGAGCTGCAATGTGTCAAAGTAGATGATCACTATGTGCTACGCGATGGCGCTGCGGGCTTGTTCCTAGCGGCGAGCAAATTCCCTAAGAATCGGGAAACGCGTGCACCGTTAGTATCGGAACTCTTGCCTCATAAAGATGAGATTGATCCTAAGTACAATTTCTTGATGAGCGCGCCTGTTAAAGATGCTGATGGCAATCCTACTGTTGTACGTTATAGCCGTAAGACGGCTGAACAATACGTGCTAACAGAAGAGGACGGCAAAGCCACAGGATGGAAGGCGTACTATAAGAATGGTAAGTGGGTAGTGAACGATTAGAGAAGGGCGTAAAGGCTCTTAAAAAGCGCAGAAGAGTTGCTCTTCTGCGCTTTTTTTATTTAGAGTCCGCGGCGTATAACGCCAACGCTAATGCCTTCGATCTCGAAACTTTGCTCGCGCAAATCGACTTTGATAGGGGAGAAGTCATCGTTTTCAGCAATAAGCTGTAGCTGATGCTTGCTGCTTCCGCGTAATAGACGTTTAACGGTGACATCATCATCGATACGCGCCACTACGATGTCGCCATCCACGGCAGTGTTAGTTTTGTGGACAGCCAATAAATCCCCATCGTTGATGCCAATATTGATCATGCTATTGCCCTTTACGGTCAGCAGAAAATCAGCAGATGGTTTGAAAAAGCTCGGAGGGATATCGCAGTAATCGTCGATGCTCTCTACCGCTAGAATTGGATTGCCGGCGGCAACTTGGCCGACGATAGGCAAGCCTACGTGCTCTGGAGTAGGGAGTCGTATCCCGCGCGAGGTGCCGGGCACCATTTGAATCGCTTGTTTACGCTCAAGTGCGCGCAGATGTTCCTCAGCCGCATTAGGGGATTTAAAACCCATTTTCTTGGCGATTTCGGAACGCGTCGGAGGGAAGCCGGTTTCTTGCTGATAATCTTTGATAAACGCAAGTATTTCGGCCTGACGAGGTGTGAGTTTGATCATGCAATCACCGCCTTCATGGAATATAAGTAGCTGTAAGTATATACAGTCATTCGTCAATAACAAGTGCTTTACTCGCTTTCCCCCTATTTGGGATAATTTGGCCCCCTATAAGTTATGGGCACTGACCACTTCTACGCGCGTTGGCCTTGGAGGCCTCTATAAACATGACCATGCCACACTCTGAGCACTCCCAAAGCGCAACATCTGGCCCCGCGCTTGGGGTTCTCATGCTAGATCTTTTGTCCACAAGCCTCTCAGAGCAGGAGCGTGAAGTACTCCTAAGCCCTGTTGTGGGCGGGGTCATTCTTTTTGCTCGCAATTATGAGTCTCCTGAACAGGTGCGAGCCCTCTGCGCACAGATCAAAGCGTGCAATCCCAATATGTTGATCGCCGTGGATCAAGAGGGCGGGCGTGTACAGCGATTGAAAGACAGCTATACCTTGCTTCCTCCCATGAATGCCTTCGTGAAGCAGTGGGACCAAGACCGCGCACTGACATTGCAACAGGCGCAAAGTGTTGGTTGGCTTATGGCCGCCGAGGTGCTTAGCGCTGGCATCGATATGAGTTTCGCACCGGTGCTGGATATCAATACTGGCCGCAGCGGTGTCATCGGTAATCGCGCCTTTGGTGACACGCCCGAGCAAGTTTCCGCAATGGCTAATGCGTTTATGGAAGGGATGCATGAGGCCGGAATGGCGACCACGGGTAAACATTTTCCAGGGCATGGTAGTGTCGAGGCCGATAGCCATATCGACTTGCCGATCGATACTCGCAGTTTCGCAGAGATCGAAGCCTTCGACTTGGCGGCATTTACCCTGAGTAAGGCGCATCTGGATGCCGTGATGCCGGCTCATGTTATTTATTCGCAAGTTGACCCTCATTGCGCGGGTTTTTCTGGGTTCTGGTTGCAAGAGGTCCTGCGCGAAAAACTACAATTTGATGGCGTGATCTTCAGTGATGACCTTGCGATGGCCGGGGCTGCCGCCGCGGGGAGCATCGAGGCGCGCGTTGACGCGGCGTTAACGGCAGGATGCGACATGGTCTTGGTCTGTAATGACCCAGAGCTCGCATTGGCCGCAAAAGCACATCTAGAGGCGATTGGGCAGCCGGCGAATCCCCGCATTGCTCGAATGCTTGCCCGTAAAACATGGCAGCGCGAGGCATTGATGGGGTCCAAGCGTTGGGCCCAGGCCAAAGCCATAGTCGATACAATACTGGGAGATAACGGTGCTAAATGAAGTAAACAGTGTGATGAAAAATGCTGATTGTCTGTTCACTCGTGCACAGGTACAAGAGGCCATTACGCGCATGGCGAAAGAGCTTAGCGCCCAGTTAGCCGATACCAATCCGATTTATATGTCCGTTATGAATGGAGCCTTGGTGGTGGCAGGGGAGTTGCTCACACAGCTGCATTTTCCTTTGCAGGTAGATTATCTGCATGCCAGCCGCTATCGCGAAAAGCTTAGTGGCGGTGAATTGCAGTGGAAGGTCGAGCCGACTATCCCGCTGCATGGCCGAACGGTCTTGATCGTGGATGATATTCTCGATGAGGGCGATACCTTGGTGAAGATACGCGAGTATTGCTTAGAGCAGGGCGCGGCAAAGGTGTATAGCGCCGTATTGATCGATAAAAATCACGATCGACGTCATAAGGCGCTTTTACGTGCTGACGTTACCGGACTAGAGGCGCCCGATCGCTATTTGTTTGGTTACGGTATGGATTACAAAGGCTATCTGCGCAATGCACCAGGCATTTACGCAGTACAAAACACCTAAGTTAAG
This sequence comes from Gammaproteobacteria bacterium, assembly GCA_051252515.1. Lineage (GTDB taxonomy): Bacteria > Pseudomonadota > Gammaproteobacteria > Pseudomonadales > Pseudohongiellaceae > UBA5078. The sequence goes on along the minus strand of JBPOFS010000005.1, from coordinate 106,128 downwards.
CGCGCTAGGTTTGCGTTGCGGCCCACGCTAGAAACTCTTCTGAGTTGCCTCTGAACATAATGCGCTCGCCGCGCTTGCTCAATTGATAGCTGTACATTGGGTCGTAATAATCGCTTAGCAGTCTTTCGATCCACAGCGCGTGTGCTGCAGTGCTGCCATCTTGTGCTTGGGCCTGTAAGGCTTCATCCATCAGCGCATTGATCTGTGTATAACGCTCACCTCCAAGCCGTCTCTGAATTTTCGCTAAGGCAGCACGCAAGTATTGTGAAAAGTTCTCAAAGGCTTGTTCAGGGTCGGCCTTTTCAAACTGCTGTAAATTGTCGCAAATATAATCATTAAGAATGGTCTGAGTACGAAACTCACTGCCTTCCTCGATCAAGGCAATAGGGGCCTGTTTCATGGCGCTGTGCATGTGCACGGGCACTGATAACGAACCGATCGCTTGGCTCTCATCTTCAATAAACAGGCGTTGACCTGCATACTTCTCTAACTTCAATAAGCGAATGGCGAGCGAATTTTCAAAATTTATTTGGCTAGGTTGCCCGCCCAGTTGATTGCCAAAAGCCGAACCTCGATGATGAGCAAAGCCTTCTAGATCTAATGAGCGCTCAAGGGCATTGAGCAGATGAGTTTTGCCCGAACCGGTGGGCCCAGCAATGATTACGAAAGGGTGTGTCTGGCTAGCATTATCGATCGTTTCAATTAGAAACTGCCGCATCGCCTTGTAGCCACCAGGCACTAAAGGGCAGTCCACACCGGCTTGGGCTAACCATGTTTTTACTGTGTTGGAGCGTAGCCCTCCACGAAAACAATACAACCATGCGCTTGGATGCTGTGTGAGCCACTCGGTCCAGGCTTCCAGTCGTGCATCTTTCGTCGCCCCTGATACTAATTGATTCCCAAGCGCTATCGCGGCTTCTTGACCTGAGCGTTTGTATATCGTGCCTACCGCGCTGCGTTCGCTATCTTCCAACAGAGGGATGTTATGGGCGTGAGGGAATGCTCCTTTCGTAAACTCGATAGGGGCACGGACATCGAGCATAGGCGTTTCATCGCGCAGCAAGGACAAAAATAAAGAATGATCGGGTTTCGACAAAATGGGTACCTGTAGCGAAAATAGTATTCAAGGCCTGCGCAGACCGGTCGATATAACATGAATGGAAGAGTAACAACAAGGGACTCCCCAATGTAGTGGTTTTAGGTTGATAAAAAATAAAACGATAGTTTTATCAATTATTCCAGTTGCTTGCTGTATAATTTTCAATTCAAAACTACCAAAAATGGTCGTCTTGTTTACAACAATGGAGCGCTCTATTTAGTGAGTGATAACGCTAACAATTTGCAAGGTGTAGAACAAAAGCCAAAGTGGTGGTGGCCGCTTCGTGCTCATTCGCGTGCCATTATGTTGGCCGGCCTTCCAGTGGCGCTCATTGTTGCTCTCTACAGTTTGTTTGCTGATCCGACATTCGAATCGCAAGCCATGCTCGAGGTTCAGACCGGCAACTCCGGTATTGGTCTGGCCGCTGATGGTACTGAAATTGCGGTGTTGATGAACACGCAGAAAGAAATCGTCTCCTCCGCAACTGTCGCCGGAGACTATCGCTTTGACTTACAGGTTGAGGTGATTCCACAAACTTACCTCCTCTCTATTCGCTTTCAAGCAGCGGACCCGCTCAATGCGCAGATGGGGGCTAATGCCGTAGCGCAAGCCTATGTCGACTATACGCAAAGCGCGGAGCTCGAACAGATCAGACGAGCCGCCGAACAATTAATCGTTAAGCTAGAAAGCGTCACTTTGGCACCACTGCCGGGAACAAACGATGTCGGCGATAGAGTGCCCGACGCCTTAGCGGCAGAAGTATTAACGTCAGTGAATGGGACTACCAGTGTTGAACAAATGCGCTTGCAGCTGCGAAGAGCCAATGTTGATGCTGCCTCGTCACTAGAGACGGGCTTAATGACTCAATTGATCAAAAGCTATGACGATACTTTGCAAAACCTTATTTCTGCGAAAATGATGAAAGAGGCGGATTTGCCTCGACTACCGATAGAGCAAGTGGAGCCTTGGTGGATTATTCTTGGCTACCTCAGTGCGGTAGCCGTGCCAGCGTTCGTTCTTACTATGCGCTTTCAGCGTCGTGACACTGTCGAGTTCAAACAAGACGTGGAAACGATGCTTGGGCAGTGTTGTATTGGCGTATTGCCCGCCTTAAATTTAAGTGAGCCTGCGCAGTTTTTAAGCGATCGAGAGTACGCGCATTATATCGGTATCCTGCGTGCGCGATTACATATGGCGCGGCCAGCGCATGATCCTCTAGAGCAGTTCCCGCGCGGCAGAGTCGTGTTAATGACATCGACTAAGAAAGGCGAGGGGGTGTCCTCGATCGCGATGAACCTAGCGTTTGCCATGGGCAAATCTGAAAAAGTCCTGCTGATCAATGCCGATATGCGTACAGAAAACAGCTTTGTTGGTTTATCAGAGCGAGCCCCTGGGCTTTCGCATTTGATCGCTGGTGCTGCGCAAATGCGTGACTGTGTGCATCAGATTGCCGGCAAAAACATCTATGCGATTCCCTCTGGTGTCTTGCCTCCTAATCCAGAAGCTCTGTTATCCAGCAAGCGCTTCCATCGTGTGTTAGAAATGCTAGAACGGCGTTTTGATACCATTATCATTGATGCGCCTGCGCTTGGTGATGTCAGCGATACATTAGTGCTTGCACGTTTAAGTACCGATATTTTGTATGTAGTGGAAGCCAATACAAGCAAAGCCGAAACGATTTCAGTAGAGCTATCCCGCTTAGAAAGTGAAGGGGTCGCGACTCCAAGAGTAGTGCTCAATCGCGTACGTCCTTATGATTTAGATCCCGACTTAAGCAAGAGTTTCAAACAATGAACCTCAGTGAATTACAGGCATTTTTAGAAGAATCAGGTTGGGATGAAGAGCCGTTTCCGGCCCATCCTACTGATGAGGTTAAATCGGGAGGAGAGGCTCGACAGTCGCGCCGTGCTGACGACTATGAAATCGAGTCGATCGAATTAAGTAGTCAAGAACCTCTGCTATCGAGACCAGCGCCGACACTGACCGATAGAGTCGAAGAGACGGAAGCGTTAATCGTGCCGGAAGCCGTTGTTGAGTCCACTCCAGAGCAAGCATTTGAAGAGGATTTAAATGCGCACCCCGTGGTAACGCCTGCCCAAGCCGAAGCTCCTGTTGTGGCGCCAGAGGCGGTGAAACCGAAGAAAGAGAAACCCGTTAAGCTCGTACCCAAACTCACGAATGTTGTGCATCGCCCAGAACCTGAGTTGCGCGGCTCTGACAGTGTTGGCGAGCGCTTAAAAGAAATCGAAATGGCTCAAAAAATGGGTTATTTATTGTGCAAGTGTACGTGGCCGCCACAAATAATGGTGCTAACGGGCACTGATCATGTGTATCGCTGCCGACGCTGTTCTCGCGTCAGAGAAATGTAGCGTTTCTCCTCTAAAAAGCCTTCCGCTTTGTGATTTATGCCGACTTGGCAAGCTAGTTGCAATCACTTCACTAATTAGAATTTTCCAGCACAAAAGCGGCGAAACCTTGCCGACTGGACTGCATAGCTGAGGGTGAGCGTCATGATGATGCGCGTGTGTTTCTTCTTGAGTGTTTTGGCATTGAATGCCTGCGGACATGTCCACCATCTTTATAATCAAGGGGTGTCGATGACAGGTGCGACGGGCCTTATTCCCGATCACCAAGTGCAGCGAAATGGGAACTGGGTGTTAGCCCAAGATACGAGTTTCTATGTAGCGTTGAGTGGCTTGTCCGATATGGATACTGCCGTGTTAAGCAGTGATAAGGCCCTAGCCGTAGCGGGCGACCCAGGCCCTTTAGTAGAGGACCAAGTTGCCGACCTTGTAAGCAATGAGATTAGCCGTAAGTTTCCTCGTGTGATGCGTGCCTCTGCCGCCGAAACTCTTTTCGCAGCCCGACAAAGTGCTCTCGATTACCGTATCGATTTTGTGGTTTACCCTAGAATTTACGTCTGGGAAGACACCGTTGGAACATGGTCAGAAATTGCCGATGCATTACGGTATCGTAAAGCCGACAACATGGGATCTTCGTTTGGGCTTGACCGAGCGCGCTTGCAACTAACCTTGCTCGATTCCACCAGTGGCCGAATTATCGATGTCGTCTCTATTGAGACTCGCGCAGGGATTCTCGGCTTGTATGAAGAAAACCCACAGCGACTATTGGCGGGTGCCGTTGGCCGTTATGTCAGTTCTCTGATACCGTAACGAGTAGCACTTTTGCTTCTAATGACCCGCTTACGGACGGCTTTTCATCATGCAGGACAATCGCGTTAACGCGGAAAACCTCCTCAGTAGCCTTGGTCAATTTAAAGGCCCCGCTCCCGTACACCTATGGAACCCCCCTTATTGCGGCGAGATCGATATTCGCATCGCCCGTGATGGGCGTTGGTACCACAATGGTGATCTCATTCGCCGTCCGGCATTGATGCAGTTGTTCGCCTCAGTTCTGCGCCGAGAAAGCGATGGCAGCTTCTCGCTCGTGACCCCTGCGGAACGGGTGGGGATTCAAGTCGATGACTGTCCCTTTGTAGCGGCCTTAGTCGATATCGAAGGGGAAGGGCGGCAAAGGCAATTGCGTTTTACTTTGAATACGGCTGAAACGATTGTAGCCGATGCTAGCCACCCGTTGCGTATCGAGACTGTAGACGGTGCTCCGCACCCAGTATTGAGCGTCCGCGATGGCCTAGAGGCTCTGATCTCACGTAATGTGTACTACCAGTTGGTAGAGTGCGCAGAGTTAGAGGTGATCGAGGGCAAGGAGCACTTGGTGTTGTACAGTGCCGGCGTCCAGTTCGACCTAGGGGCGACTTAACGAGGCCGCAGGCTACCTGTTGGCGCAGATTCGCGAGCAATGGGTTTAAACCCTGTCTTGGCTTCCTCGCGTACATAGATTGCCGTATCTTTGGTTTTCTTCACGGCGACCTTGCCGTAGACCATTCCCGTATCCACACCCATGACGGCGCCTTTGCCAGCGTAGGCAACCCCTTGTGTGACAGGCCCTGTAACAAAACCACAGGCGCTAAGTGCTAGTGCAATCACGTTGATAATGAGCAATTTTGACAAGACGCTACGCATAATAATGACCCTAGGAAATAGAGGTGTCGGTTTGTATAAAACCATTTCTTAGGATTAGTATCGGCGGCTAAGCGAAAAAATGAAGCATTGATTTATGACAACAGCCTGTCAATTAAGCCTAACTTTACTAGGCAAAAATAGGGCAATGAGGCACTGCAATATTGACGAATTGTCATAAAATCGGCATTATTGCCCTCTTTTCGGGGCATTCCCGCGTGATTTGGCAAAAGGATTTCTCAAATCGAAGCGCGCATTCGCACACTCAATTAATTTCACATAACACAGTGGAGAATCCATGAAGATTCTTGTGGCAGTCAAACGTGTTGTCGATGCGAACGTTAAAGTTCGTGTTAAGGCAGATAACAGCGGAGTCGAGCTGGCTAATGCCAAAATGGCAATCAATCCATTCTGCGAAATTGCAGTAGAAGAAGCGATTCGCATTAAAGAGAAAGGGCAGGCTGATGAGATCATCGTTGTCTCAATCGGCGAGAAAGCCTGCCAAGAACAAATTCGTACCTCATTAGCGCTGGGCGCAGACCGCGGTATTCATGTTGAGACCGAAGAAGGTCTGCAACCACTAGCGGTAGCGAAGCTTCTAAAGAGCATTGTTGAAAAAGAAGGGATCGACTTGGTCTTGCTAGGCAAGCAGTCTATTGATTCTGACAACAACCAAGTGGCGCAGATGTTGGCCGCGATTACGAATATGCCGCAAGGCACATTTGCCTGTGGCGTTGAGTTAGCCGATGGCAAACTTAAAGTAGTAAGAGAGATCGATGGCGGAGAGCAGACTGTATTGTTGAGCTTGCCTGCGGTCATCTCTACAGATTTACGCTTGAACGAACCTCGCTATGCTTCATTGCCTAATATCATGAAAGCGAAAAAGAAGCCGATCGAAACGGTGACTCCAGAAGCATTAGGCGTTGATGTGAGCTCAGGATTGAAGACATTGAGTGTTGATGCACCTCCTGCGCGTTCTGCGGGAATTAAGGTCGCTGACGTTGATGAATTGATCAGCAAACTCAAGTCCGAAGCTAAGGTGATCTAATCACACTAGGCTCGTTTCTATTTGGCATCAAGAAGAAGGGTATTTCATGAGCGTTTTAGTTATTGCAGAACACGATAATGCAGCATTAAAGCCAGCCACACTGAGCACAGTGACGGCTGCACAAGCATTAGGGCAAGAGCTTGTTATTCTGATCGCCGGAAGCCAATGTGGCGCTGCAGCAACAGCTGCCGCCGCGATTCCAGGCGTGAGTAAAGTATTAGTAGCAGATAACGAAGTGTACGGGCATCAGTTGCCAGAGAGCGTTGGTGCATTGGTTGCTGAGATTGCATCAGGCTATAGCCATTTGCTAGCGGCTGCCACGACTACAGGCAAGAACCTGATGCCTCGTGTTGCAGCGTTATTAGATGTGGCACAGGTTTCTGACATCATAGAAGTGAAGGGCGCAGATACGTTTGTTCGTCCTATCTATGCAGGTAACGCCTTGGCGACAGTTCAATCTAGTGACAATATTAAAGTCATTACTGTGCGCAGCACCGCTTTTGAAGAGTGCGAAGCGACTGGCAATAGTGCGCCTATCGAAGCGCTTGATATTGTGAAGTCACAAGACATTGCGAGTTTCGTCAGTGAGCAGTTGTCTCAGTCTGAGCGTCCAGAACTCACGGCAGCGTCTATCGTGATCTCCGGTGGTCGAGGCATGCAGAACGGTGAGAACTTCGCCTTGATTGAGAAAGTGGCAGACAAACTTGGTGCGGCCATTGGTGCCTCACGAGCGGCTGTAGATGCCGGTTATGTGCCTAATGACATGCAAGTAGGGCAGACGGGTAAAATCGTTGCGCCTGATCTTTATATCGCCGTAGGGATCTCTGGAGCCATCCAGCATCTAGCCGGTATGAAAGACAGTAAAGTGATTGTAGCGATCAACAAAGACGAAGAAGCGCCTATTTTCCAAGTAGCCGATTACGGTTTAGTGGATGATTTGTTCAAAGTGCTTCCTGAGCTTGCAGAGAAATTATAATTTCTTAGATGTCGGTGTGATGCTTTCATAAGCAAAAACACCAAGCATAAAAAAAGGCCCCGTGACTCGAAAGTCGCGGGGCCTTTTTTATTGGCTCTTACTCTGCTGAGTCTGAGCTTTTTGCCGCAGCAGCTTCGGCAGCTAGGCGACGACGTTTGATCTCACGTGGATCATTCGGCGCTCGGCCTCCTGCAGCGACTGGCGCTTCTTTTGCGGCAGGTTCTGCTTTAGCGACAGGCTCTGCTTTAGCAGGAGCTGCAACCGGTGCAGGCTCAGGCTTCTCAGTTTTAGCCGGGGCAGCCTTAACGCTGACTTCTGGCGTTGGCTCTTTCACTTCAGAAGCTGGAGCCGCAGCTGGTTTTGCTGCCGCAGGTCTAGCCGCTTTCTTCGGTGCTGCTTCGGTTTTTTCAGCTGCTGGCTCAGGAGCCGGTGCAGCCGCTTTTACTGGAGCAGGAGTGTCAGACTGTTTCGCCGTTTCCTGCGGTGCTTCTTTTTCAGCAACAGGACTTGGCTTCGAGGCTTTAGGCGCTGAATCGTTTGCCTTAGCGTTGTCCGCTTTGTCAGAAGAGGCATTAACGTCAGCTTCTTTAGGCTGCGAATCAGTGCCTTCATTGTTAGCGGATGCTTCTGCGTTCTCAGCAGCACTGCCATTGCGACCGCGTCCACGACGACGCTCAGAAGGGCGTCTGTTTCGACGTGGCTTAGGAGCCGTCTCTTCAGTGCCTTGTGCCACATTGCCGTTTACATCAGTGCTTTCTTGCTCTGTTGCTTGCGGTTGTGTTGTGGCGGCATTGCCTTTTTCTGGTGCTGGCGTTGGCGTTGCTGCCACTGCCGCTGTGTTCGCCTGTTCTACGTCTGTATTTGCTTCAGCATTTTCAGCTGCTTGCTCTTCCGGACGTGGACCGCGACGACGTTGGTTAGTGTTGCGTGGGCGGCGGTTGCCGCTTCTGCGTGCTGTGCCGCGAGTCTCTTCACTGTTTTGCTCAGTAGCCGCTTCTTCAGTGCGTGGTTCACGTGGCTCGCGCTTTTCGTCACGACGAGGATTGTTGCGATCTTCACGGTTTGCTGAATCAGCGTTACGTCCACGTCCACCGCGTTTACGGCCTTGGCCGCCTTCACGTTGCGTAGTTGAACTATTGTCTGCTGTGTCAGCGGCTTTGCCTTCTGATCGTGATTCATTATCGCGACGGTTAGATTGCTTGCCACCACGACGAGTGTCATTGCGACCACGCGTGTTGCGGTTATTGCGCTCTGGTCTTGGCTTAGGTTTAACTTCCTCTTCTTCTTTGCTGCCAAATAATGATTCGACTAATGCTGCAAAGAAACCTTTTTTCGCTTTTACCACCGGCACTGGAGCAGGGGGCTGCGACAATGTTGGTGCTTGTACCGCAGCCGGCTGTGGAGCCGTAGGCGTTGGTTTGGAGTGCTGATGGCGGTGGTTGTTCTCCGGAACATCAGGATGAATTTCGATTTCATAGCTGACAGTGCTTGTCCCGTCGTTCTGTGCCACACCTTGGATTTCGTAATGCGGTGTTTCTAGTTCGGCGTTTGCAACAATGACTAACTTCGTGCTGCTTTGCGCTTCGATTGCGGCAACGGCTGCACGCTTTTCGTTCAACAAGTAGGAGGCAACAGCGATTGGCACGATGGCGCGTACTTCAGCGCTCTTACGCTTGTTCGCTTCTTCTTGCAGAATGCGCAAGATAGAGAGGGCTTGCGATTTAACGTCACGAATGGCGCCTTGGCCGCTGCAACGTGGGCAAACAATCGTGCTGGTCTCTTCAAGAGAAGGGCGCAGACGTTGACGTGACATTTCAAGAAGTCCAAAGCGTGAGATGCGACCCACTTGTACACGAGCACGGTCAGCTTCTAGAGCATCGCGCATTCTGTTTTCGACTTCTTTTTGATTACGTGCAGCGCTCATGTCGATGAAATCGATCACGATCAAACCACCCATGTCGCGCAGACGTAATTGACGTGCAATCTCGTCGGCCGCTTCAAGGTTGGTGTTCAGTGCTGTTTCTTCAATATCGGAACCGCGAGTCGCACGCGAAGAGTTAATGTCGATAGACACTAGAGCTTCGGTCGGGTCGATTACGATAGAGCCACCAGACGGCAGTTTCACTTCACGCTGGAATGCTGTCTCGATTTGACCTTCAATCTGGTAACGATTGAATAGAGGCAGTGTCTCTTGGTAAAGCTTGATACGAGCTTCGTAATGAGGCATTACCTGGCGTACAAAGTTCAAGGCTTCGTCGTAGGACTCTTGCGTATCGAACAATACTTCGCCGATGTCTTGGCGTAGGTAGTCACGAATAGTTCTGATGATGACGTTGCTTTCCTGATAAATCAGGAACGGAGCAGGCTTCTGTGTAGAGGCGTCAGTAATCGACTGCCACAGAGCGAGCAGGTAGTCTAAATCCCACTGTAGTTCTTGCTGTTGCTTACCAACACCTGCAGTACGCACGATCATTCCCATGCCATCAGGAATGTTCAGGCCGGCAAGTGCTTCACGAATCTCAGAACGCTCATCGCCTTCAATGCGACGAGAGATACCGCCAGCACGTGGGTTGTTAGGCATTAATACTAAGTAACGACCGGCTAGGCTGACATAGGTCGTTAATGCAGCGCCTTTGTTGCCACGTTCTTCTTTTTCAACTTGTACAATGACTTCTGTGCCTTCGGCTACAACGTCTTTGATGTTGACGCGACCACCGTCGCCGCCACGCTTATTGAAATACTGTGGGGAGATCTCTTTTAGAGGAAGGAAGCCGTGACGCTCAGCGCCGAAATCGACAAAGGCGGCTTCAAGGCTAGGTTCGACGCGAGTGATGCGTCCTTTGTAGATGCTGGCTTTTTTCTGGACTCTAGTACGGTTCTCGATATCGAGATCGTATAGACGCTGACCATCGACTAGGGCAACGCGCAACTCTTCTTCTTGAGTTGCATTGATTAACATTCTCTTCATTGTAAGGTTCACTTTTCTGTTGTGCCAGAAATGTAAACCCGGGATGCATCAAACCTGCGGGCAGTGACTCACTGAAAGCGGATTAGCTTTCTTGTCGAAAGAACCATGGTGGCACTTAAACTTCATTGCTCTACCAGGTGTTTCGGGAACTGAAAATCCGATAACCAAAACCTAAGACTCATAACTTCACGCAGTATTGCTGCGTTGCTCTGTCAGTGTGAGGCGATTGGCCGGACACTGCAGGAAAGTCGATTTATGTAATCCTGCTCTAAATCATAGCCCTTAGCGATTATCGCTCGGCAGTGATTTTTTGAATTTGATACGGCCCGAATTTATCTGGCTGTATTTACTATCTTTCGCGAGGGCGGGTAGGCCGACGCTCCGTATATTTTCAACACTGATTGTAGTGTTGTTCTTTTTGCTCTTGTCTTTCTTAAAAACTTTGCCATGTCTTCGCTGATCTTATGCAAATCACATGTTCAATCCGCTTGCTGCGCTAAGCGTGCGCACTGGCAAGCGATTTCTGTCTGGAATTGAGCGGTTCGTAGACGATGCTAGAACTGTGCTCACCGGAAGCCCAACTGTCCAAAGTGTCTTTGTTGAAGTAGTCAGTTGGTCAGAAAATCTTAACGTCTGAGGGTAGGGCTCGAAAGCTTTGCGCCGACGTTATGTAAGGCCGGTGAAATATAGCAGCAAATACTTTTTAATTCAAACACCTGGCGATATTTGTGAGCTAAATCAGCGGATTAATTTGACGAGTCGTTTATCCTAGAAATCCGTTATGTTCGGGGCGCTGCTTTGAGGGCAGAAATCGAGTCATGGCAAGTCTAGATGGCGCTTGCACATGGGAAGTGGCCGAGAGTAGACTCTAGCCCCATCGTGGCATTGCTCAAGCAGAGGCACAATTATGGCTAATTATATCTATTTACGCACATCTGAGTACGAGCTCAGTGGGCAAGATAGCGTCAATCCAGAGCATCTGGATATCCAGCTAGAGCAGGAGCAGCAAGCCCTGCGGCAATATTGTGTCGATCACAACTGGGCGCTAGAAGATTTCGTCGTAGACCACTCGATGGCCTGGCATACCGATTTTTCACAGCGGGATGAAGCGAGTAAGTTGCTGGCCCGTTTGCAGGCCGGTGACACAGTATTGGTCTATGCCTTGGAGCGAGCATTTAGCTCCTGCTATGATGCGAACGCGATGATCACCCTGTTCAAAGACAGGTCGATCGCTTTACAAGTGCTCGACTTAGGCGGTGATGTGACAGATGCTGCTTTTGAGTTGAATATGATTACGGCGGCAAAATTGTTTGCGGGCTTAGAGCGCAGGCGTTCTGTAGAGCGCATCAAAAACGTTAAAAAGAACGAGCGCAGCAAAGGACGTTACCTAGGCGGAAGCCGACCCTTTGGTTTTATGATTCATTCAAATGGACGCTTGATAGAAAACCCAATGGAGCAAAAGGTCTTGAAACGAATTCTACAGCTGCGAGATCAGGGCAAATCACTGCGGGCGATTGCCGACGAGGTGACAACCCCTGTGGCGCCCATTAGTTTCAAAACAGTGCAAAGGATATTGCAACGTAATGTTTAAGCCTGTCTCTCTCTTCATCGGCCTGCGCTATACGCGCACTCGTAAAAAAAGCCAAATCGTCTCCTTTGTCTCTTTCGTGTCGACTTTGGGCATTACTATTGGGGTATTGGCCTTGATTGTGGTGCTATCTGTCATTAACGGCTCGACTAGCACCATGCGCAACGAAACCCTCAAAACAGTTCCTCACGCTAGCGTGCAAGCCACTGACGGCATGCCGCAATGGAATGGCATTCGCGATTCGCTTCGACAAAGCCCTGGGGTGATTGGGGCTGCTCCGTTTATTGAAGGGGAAGGGTGGCTGCGCATTGATGGCGGAGGCGAGTTCATTCAGATTCGGGGCGTCGCGCCTGAGTTTGAGCCCGAGGTGCTGCAGGTCGAAAGCCCTGGCTTTGATGCCTTGCTCGAAACGCTAGGGCAGGAAGAGAACGCCATTATCTTGGGGATTAGCTTGGCTAATCGCTTAGGCATTTATCTAGATGACGAAGTGACCGTCATGTCGCTCAATAGTCTAATCAATCGCGACTTGGACGAGGTGATGCGCTTTAAAGTCATCGGTGGGGCTGATTTCGGTTTCTACGGCAACAATAATACCGCCATGATCAGCTTAGAGTCCGCGCAAAAGCTGTTTGGTTCCGCGGCGGGTGCTCAAGAGATTAAGCTAAGGCTGCAAGTAGACGATTTGTTCAATGCCGGCGTTATTGCCGATGGCGCCATAGCCCAGCTTGACGAACAAGCTCTGGGGCAAGGGCTTTCAAGTACGAGTTGGAGCGAAAGCCAAAGCAGCCTGTTCGATGCCCTGCGCTTAGAGAAAACCCTCACCGGATTTATGTTGCTAATGATTGTCGTCATTGGCGCCGTTAATATTGTCTCGACCCTTGTCATGGTGGTGTCGGATAAAAGTGCCGATATCGCCATATTGCGCACGATGGGCGCAAGTCGCGGCACAATCATGAGCATTTTCGTGACACAAGGGACCGCCGTGGGTGTCTTTGGCACCGCCTTTGGCGCTATCTTGGGTGTTCTCGTCTCCGAGAATCTTAGCGCGATCATGGCTTGGATAGAGTCGGTCCTCAATACTGCGTTATCCCCTAATAACGTCTATATGATTTCTTATTTACGAGCCGAACTGCACAGTGAAGATGTAGTGGTTATCTGTCTCTGCGCGTTGAGTGTGAGTTTCCTTGCGACTCTGTACCCAGCCTACCGAGCCACCCGCATTCAACCGGCCGAAGTCCTGAGGTATGAATAAACATGAGCGATAGTCATTTGCACGCGCCGACACACCAAATCGTTTCGCCTTTTATGCAAGAGCCGGAGTTGATGCTGGAGTGTATCGATCTCAATAAGGTCTATGCCGAAGGCCCTGCTCAAGTGCAGGTCTTAGAGAACCTCAACTTGCGCGTCTACGCAGGTGAGCGGGTGGCCATTGTTGGGGCCTCCGGTTCCGGTAAGACCACATTATTGAACCTATTGGGCGGGCTGGATCTGCCTACCAGTGGCGTTGTGATGATCGCCGGCATGAATCTGGCTAGTCTTAACGAAGCCCAGCGCGGACAGATGCGTAATCGCAATCTAGGCTTCGTGTATCAGTTTCACCATTTGCTTGGGGAGTTCACGGCACTGGAGAACGTTTGCATGCCATTGCTCATTGCAGGAATGGAGGTCGCCTTGGCGACTCGCAAGGGCGCGGCAATGCTAGACCGAGTAGGCTTAGGGCATCGCCTAAAGCACAAGCCTTCCGAGCTTTCCGGAGGCGAGAGACAACGCGTCGCTATTGCGCGAGCTTTGGTCACAGAACCACGCTGCGTATTACTGGATGAGCCTACGGGTAACTTGGACCGGCACACGGCGCGAGACATCCATAAGCTAATGAAAGAGCTTAATGAGCAGTTCGATACGAGTTTTATCGTCGTGACTCATGATGAGGAGTTTGCCCGTTCACTCGATCGCGTGCTGCAGCTCAAAAATGGCAAGCTAGAACCGTTTGGCGCCAGTGAGTCGGAACACGAAGAAACGGTCACTGAGCCACAGGATGCGTCGCCACATGACGAGTGAAGCATCAAGAATAGGAAAACTCTCTTCGATCGCGGAGCGGTTTTTCCCTTTATACATTGCCATGCGCTATGTCAGCGTTGGGCGGCGTAGCCAGTTAGTCTCATTCATGTCCTTGTTGAGCATTAGCGGTTTGGCGTTAGGGATCTCGATTCTGATTACCGTATTGTCCGTCATGAACGGCTTTGATCGCGAGGTTCGCGAAAATATCCTCGGCATCTTGCCGCACGGCACCGTCAAGGCAACAGAGCGTGTCAGCCAAGCGCGTTGGGAATCTGTGCAAACTGTCTTGGATGCGAGCCCCGAAGTCTTAGCGACGTCGCCCTTAATAGAGGCCACCGGTGTGTTATCGACTCCAAGCTTTGCCAAAGGCATTGTGGTGAATGGGGTAGACCCGGAACAGGAGGGTAAAATCTCCATTCTCGATCGCTTCATGGATAGCGGCAGTTTGTCCGCATTGGCAGACGGGCGTTTCAATATTTTATTAGGGGCCACGCTTGCTGAGAACCTTGGCGTGGGCATCGGCGATAAAGTCAGTTTGTATTCCTTGAGCGTGTCGGTTAATCCACTGGTCGCGTTGCCCACGCAGCGGCAGTTCACTGTGGCGGGTATCTATAAAGTCGGCACCTTGGAGCTTGATAGTGCGATGGCGATTATCTCGCTGCAAGACGCACAAGCACTTTATCGTTATCGCGATACCTACACGGGTATTCGATTCAAAGTCGATAATTTGCTCGCTATCCGCGGCATTGCGCAAAGCTTGGGCAGTGAAATGCCGCTAGGTTTTGCCATCGAGCCCTGGACACGACAGTTCGGCAATATCTACGAGAATATTCAGTTCTCTCGCACCATCGTAGGCTTTTTGCTGTGGCTGCTAGTGGGCGTTGCGGCTTTCAATCTAGTGGTTAGCTTGGTCATGATTGTGCGTGACAAGCATGGGGATATTGCGATTCTGCGCACCTTGGGCGCTAGCCCGCGCACCATTGGGAATATCTTTCTGGCGCAAGGCTGCATCGTGGGGCTTATCGGCACCGTCATCGGCGTCGCTCTTGGAGTCTTCTTCTCGCTAACGGTTGGCGATTTTGCGGCCATGGTAGAGCGAGTTTTCTCGATTCAGCTGCTAAGCGCGGAAGTGTATCCCGTTGACTTCTTGCCCTCACAAATTCGGGCGGCTGATATTATCGGCGTCAGCGTTGGGGTGTTCTTATTAAGTGTGGTGGCGACGCTTTACCCAGCCTACCGCGCATCAAGAGTTCAGCCAGCCGAAGCCTTACGCTTCGAGTAAAGCACCTATACTCATCTGTACTTTAGATGATTGAGGCTTCCTCATGCGTTCAAGGATGATCGCATTTTGCTTGGCAATCGTAGCGGTTTGCCAATTTCCTCGCTTACCAGACCTACCTAACGGCGCCTTGTTGGGCGTGCTGTTGTGTGCAGGATTTCTGTGTTGTCAGAGAGCTCAGCGAATAGCGCTGCCAGCGGCGCTGATGTTGGGTTTGTCGTGGGGCGTACTCGATGCGCAAACGCGCATGGCTGCGGTATTACCACAAGCCTTAGAAGGGGCAGACTTCTGGGTAACGGGCGAGGTTCGGGGCTTGCCGGAGCGTCATGCACGGGCCCAGCAATTCAATTTCTGGGTGCAACAAAGCTGCTTTGAGTTGATACCCAGTCGCTGCCAATCTTCGCAGAGCCTATTCTCTGATCGTTTAATCTTACTGAACTACTACGGTGATGCTGACATCGAGCCTGGACAGGTATGGCGATGGCGTGTGCGCTTGAATCAACCTCATGGCTTCGCCAATCCCGGCGGATTCGATTACGAAGCGTGGTTGTTGATGCAAGGGTTTGCAGCGAAAGGCTATGTGCGCATAACGCCCTTTAATGAGCATCTTGGGCAGAGCTGGGCGTGGTTAGACAATGCTCGGTATCGTCTGCGTGCTGTTTTAGTGGCAGCGCTGGAGGGCAGGGCTAATGTGGGTAGCCTTTTGGCGTTGATAATGGGGGATCGCTCGCTTATCAGTGATGAGCAATGGGCGTTGTTCTCAGCCACGGGCACTAATCATCTGATCGTGATCTCCGGTTTACACGTTGGCTTTGTGGCCTTGCTGTGTTTTGGGCTTGGCAATGGTTTAGCGAGGCTATCACCGCGCTTGCTGCACCGTGTGGCCGCCCAGCAAGTGGGGGCTTTTTGCGCGATCACTGGCGCGTCGGCTTACGCTTTATTGGCAGGGTTTTCCTTGCCGACCCAACGCGCCGTCGTGATGCTCAGCATCTTCATGGGTGCACAGTTGCTCTTGCGTGAATTCCCGCGTTCGTTCTCTTTCTGGTTGGCCATGAGTGTCGTGCTGATCCTCAATCCTATGAGCCCGGTTGGCGCAGGGTTTTGGCTAAGCTTTACGGCAGTGGCTACATTGTTATTTGCGCTTGGTTCTTATCAAAGCCTCGCCCATGACGGCAAAAGCGACATGACGACTATATCGAGTAGAGTAAGGGCGCTATGGCGCAATTGGGTGCGACCTCAGTGGGTCGTGTTCATTGGCCTTAGTGCGCCATTATTGCTGTGGACGCAGCAGTTATCGATTCTATCGCCTGTGGCTAATATTGTGGCGATCCCCCTGGTCAGCCTCCTGATCGTGCCATTAGCGTTACTGGCCACTTGTTTGCTAAGCCTAGCGCCGAGCCTCGCGGTGTGGCTATTAGGCGTGGCCGATACGATGGTTACAGTGCTGCAGGCAGGTCTAAGCTTGATCAGCACTCTTAGTGGCGATGTTGGCGTGTGGCAGAGTGCTTTTAGTGGCGCTGTCGTTACGGTGATGAGTATCGCGGCCTGTGTGCTTTTGCTGATGCCAAAAGCGTGGCCGGGGAAAGGGTTTGTGCCTTTGTTCTTGCTGCCAATGTTTTGGCCGCCATCGACCTCTTTACCTGATGGGCGAGTGCAGCTATGGGTATTGGATGTTGGTCAGGGCCTTGCGGTGCTTATTCGCAGCAAAAACCATGTGCTGCTTTTTGACACGGGGCCGGCTTTTAGCGGCAGTTTTGATGCAGGTAGTGGCGTGATTCTGCCTTTTCTTCGTCAACAGGGGGTTCAGCACATTGATCATTTGGTGATCAGTCATGGGGATAACGATCATCAAGGCGGCATGGCTGCAATTGTTGAAGGAATCTCAGTAGGTAATATCACTGTGAGCTCGGTACCTCCGGGCGTATTTGGCTTTAGTTTTTGTCATGCCGGGCAGGCATGGGAGTGGGATGGTGTGCATTATGAATTCCTAATGCCCCAGGCTAACGCTCCCTATTTGGGCAACGACAGCTCTTGTGTCTTGCGTATCGATACAGGAGGCCACAGTGCCTTACTTACCGGGGATATCGAGAGCAGTGGCGAACAGACCTTATTAAGCCTAAGCGGTGCGCGTCTACAAAGTACGGTGTTAATAGCGCCACACCATGGCAGCGCGAGCTCCTCTAGTGCGGAGTTTGTGGCGGCGGTGCAAGCCTCGGCGGTGGTGTACTCCGCAGGTTATCGTAGTCAGTTCGCTCATCCAGCCCCACAAGTGTCGGCGTTATATGCCGCGCTTGGGGTCTGTGCGTGGAATACGGCCTTATCAGGAGCATTGTTGTTCGAGTTAGATGGGGAGGGCGGTGCTTTGGGGCCACTTAAGCCCACAGAGTATCGCCGTTCACGCCCACGATTCTGGCAGCTTCAGCAAAATACGCGATCAAAGCGGCTTCATGGGCTCCAAGACAAGGATTGTTAGACATTCGCACTCACAGGGGCTTCGATGAGTATGTTAAAGTAGCGGCGGTCATTTTTGGAGGTTCCTAGTGGTAGAGTTAGTTAAATCCGGCGGCTGGTTAATGCTGCCAATTATCCTTTGCTCAATTGTCGCTATTGCGATCATTATTGAGCGGTTCTGGACTCTCAGTGCAGCGAGAATCTCCCCCAAATATACCCTTGGCCAAGTATGGACATGGATAAAGAACAACGACCTTAACGCGGAGCACTTACGCGAGCTAAGGCTTGCTTCGCCGTTGGGGCAAATATTGGCGGCAGGGCTGGTCAATTCCAAATACGGTCGCGCTGCGATGACGGTCAGCATTGAGCAGGCGGCAAGCCAGGTCATTCATGACATGGAACGCTACCTCAACACTCTAGGCACTATTGCCGCAATCACTCCGTTACTGGGCTTATTAGGCACAGTGATTGGCATGATCGAAGTGTTTACTGAAATCATGGTGCAGGGCACAGGCAACGCAAACGCCTTAGCGGGCGGCATCTCGCAGGCCTTGATCACGACAGCCGCAGGGCTTTCCGTGGCGATTCCCACCTATATGTTTCACCGATTGTTTATCCGCCGAGTCGACTCTTTAGTGCTTAGTCTAGAGCAGGAGTCGATCAAGCTTGTGGATGCGTTACACAGCGATCGCCGTGTAGAAGTCAAAGAGATTGGCAAGTAGTGAAATTCCAGCGCCGCGTTCAAGAAGATCTACAAATAAACCTCACGCCGTTGATCGACGTGGTGTTTTTATTGTTGATTTTTTTCATGGTGACGACGACTTTCACGCAAGAAACACGCTTGTCCGTCAACCTTCCTGAGGCCGATGGCGAGCCGGTAGAGGAGACAGCGACGACGATTGAAATCTCGGTCAGTGAAGGTGGCTCTTACGCCATTGATGGAAGACCTTTAGTCAACGCACAACTGGACACCTTGATGCGTGCACTGGAAGAAATATCCGGTGGCAATAAAGACATGGCGCTTATTCTCATAGCCGATGCAGAGGCTAGCCATCAATCCGTGGTCACGGCCATGGATGCGATTGGTCAATCAGGCTTTAGCCGTTTGAGCATTGCAACGCGCAAACCCGAAGAGGGCAACTGACACCTTGTAACGAACGCTTTTAATTTCGTTACGTCTCAGTAGGACAACATGGTTAAACAGACATCAGATCAACAAGGCTGGCCAATCTATAAGCGACTACTGCGCTATGTCATGCCGCATCGCTCCGTTTTTGCCATCAGTATTTTGGGCTATATTATTTTCTCTGCCACTGGCGTGGCAACAGCGGAATGGCTAGGGTGGACTGTCGATCAAGTCACCGCCCAAAATGCGGATGCACGCTACCTAGCGCCTTTGTTTTGTATTGCGATTGTCGTAGTGCGTGGCATCGGTGGGTTCATGGGCGGCTATTCTCTCGAGTATATTTCCAATCATATTATTCACAAATTACGTTTCGAGTTAATGGAACGTTTGCTTGATGTTCCTGCCCGCTATTACGACGAAAGTACTGCTGGACGACTCGTGTCGAAAGTGACCTACGATGTGCAGCAAATCAGTGGTGCTGCCACTAACGCTGTGACGGTTATTTTTCGCGAAGGCTTAACGGTCATCGGATTATTGATCGCGTTGTTTTGGACTAACTGGCGCTTGAGTCTCGTGTTCTTATTGGTCGCCCCGTGCGTGGCGTTCGTGGTGTCGTTTGCCTCTAAGAAGTTCCGTAAATACAGCCGCCAAATGCAAAACTCCATGGGAGACGTTACCCAAATAACCAATGAGTCGATTAAAGGCCAGCGCGTTGTGCGCACCTTCAATGCGAAAGAGTTTGTGTTGCAACGCTTTGGCCGCGCCAGTGAGCGCAATCGTCGTCAGAATATGAAAATGGTCGGCACGCAATCGATCGCAGTGCCCATCGTGCAGACGCTAGTCAGTATTGCCATGGCCGTGCTTATTTGGTTCGCGATGTCTCCTGATGTCTTAGCCAATGCCTCAGCCGGTGACTTCGTGACCTTCCTGACGATCGCTGGTTTATTAGCAAAACCTATTCGCCAATTGTCGAATGTGAACTCTGTGGTGCAACGTGGTATCTCCGCGGCGCTAAGCATCTTCTCCTTACTCGACGAAGCGCCCGAGGTCGACAACGGCAAACACGAAGTTGCACGGGTTAAAGGCGAAGTAGAATTTCAAAATGTGAGCTTCGAATACAAGGCCGCCGAAACCGTACTGGCCGCCGTCAACTTTAAGGTAGAGCCAGGGCGCAGTGTTGCGCTTGTGGGAAAATCAGGCAGTGGAAAATCCACACTGGTTAGCTTATTGCCGCGTTTTTATGACGTGGTGTCAGGCACTATTTTGATCGACGGTGTGCCGGTGCAAGACTATACCCTGAACAATCTTCGACAGCAGATCGCGCTGGTAAGCCAAGATGTCGTGTTGTTTGAAGGCACGGTAGCGGAGAACATTGCTTACGGTCTGGGTGACAGTGTTAGTGCCGAACAGATCGAAGAAGTTGCGCGTAATGCCCACGCCATGGAATTTATTAAAGATTTAGACGGTGGTATTAACGCCCTAGTGGGCGACTCGGGCATGAAGCTTTCCGGTGGTCAACGACAGCGTATCGCCATTGCTAGAGCCTTCTTAAAAGACGCACCCATTTTGATTTTGGATGAGGCGACCTCAGCGCTGGATTCAGAGTCCGAACAACATATTCAACAAGCGTTAAGCACCTTGATGAAAGGACGTACGACGTTTGTTATTGCCCATCGTCTTTCGACGGTAGAGAACGCCGATCTCATTCTGGTCATGGATAAAGGACAGATTGTGGAGTCGGGCAATCATCTAGAATTGATGGCATTGCAGGGGCACTATGCAAACCTGCATCGCTTACAGTTTTCTGACCATGCCATAGGTGCCTGATGGGTATTGTCTCGGCTTGGTATCGCAAGAGTTCCTGGCTTTATCTACTACTGCCTTTGTCGTGGCTGTATGCGCTGCTTGCCAAGCGCCGTCGCATTAAACAAGAAGCTAACCGCGTCTCCGGTGCTCAATTTCCGCCGATCATTATTGTTGGCAATATCACCGTGGGCGGTACCGGTAAAACACCTTTAATCATTGCCTTGACGCAGAGTCTGCAAGCACAAGGTTTGCGTGTCGGCATTGTCAGCCGCGGATACGGGGGTAACTCGACAAAGTATCCAGCGCAGGTCAATGGTGACTCCTCAGTAGAGGAGAAGGGCGATGAGGCGGTGATGATCAAACGCAGTGTCGATTGCCCGCTCGTGGTAGACCCCGTTCGCATTAAGGCACTGAACGCATTGCTAGAAGCCTACCCCTGCGATGTGGTGTTGAGTGATGATGGCTTGCAGCATTATAAATTGCCGCGTAGCCGTGAAATTGTTGTGCTAGATGGCGATAGATTGTTGGGCAATGGTTTTTGTCTGCCTGCCGGTCCACTGCGTGAAGCGCCGCAGCGTCTAGGAGAGGTGGATTATCTCGTGGTCAATGGCGGTAACGAGGCCCAGTGGCGCACTTCATTATCTGAACATGCTAGTTTGCCAACAGCGGGAACAATGCGCCTTGAGCCAACGGCTTGGGTTAATTTGCACAGCGGGCAGCGCGTGGCATTAGACGCCTTGCCGGTGCGCGAGGGAGCGTCGTTACACGCGCTTGCGGGCATCGGTAATCCTGAGCGTTTTTTCAAAACGGTGCGCGACCTCGGCTTAACGCCCCTGTGTCACCCGTTTCCCGATCACTATACTTTCACCACGGCTGATTTGAAGTTTGCAGGCAAAGACACGGTCGTGATGACTCATAAAGATGCCGTGAAGTGCGAAAAATTCGCCAGTAAACACTGCTGGTATTTGGAAGTGAACGCTGTGTTAGAACAGGCGTTAATGACGACAATCGTCGCAGATATTCAAAGCTTGGTGGCAGCGAAAACGCCTCAAGCCTCTCAACATTAAGGAGATAAAATGGACCAGAAGTTAATGAGTATTTTGGCGTGTCCTGTCTGTAAAGGCCCCCTTAAACATGATCGTGCAGCCGCGGAACTAATTTGTTTTGGCGATGGCCTGGCGTTTCCTGTGCGTGATGACATTCCGGTAATGTTAGAAGAGGAAGCCCGAAAACTGAGCAGTGAGGAAAGGGAGAAGCATTAAATGTCATTCACTGTTGTGATTCCCGCGCGTTACGCATCCACTCGACTTCCGGGCAAACCATTGCTGGATATTGCGGGCAAACCGATGTTGCAGCACGTGTACGAGCGCGCATTGCAAAGTAATGCTGGCGCTGTCTACATCGCAACAGATGATGAACGCATTTTTAAGGCGGCTCTGAAGTTTACCGACAATGTGTGCATGACCAGCGAGCATCACCAATCGGGAACCGACCGCATTCAAGAGGTGGCAAAACAACTTGGATTGGCGAGCGATGAAGTGGTGGTCAATGTTCAAGGCGATGAGCCACTAATTCCTGCAGCGGCGATTAATCAAGTCGCGAAAAGTCTCGGCGATCACCCAGAGGCGGGAATCGCATCGCTGTACGAACGCATTGAAAAACAGGATGAGTTTAATAACCCCAATATCGTAAAAGTGGTGACGGATATCGCAGGCTTTGCCTTGTACTTTAGCCGGGCACCGATCCCATTTCAGCGCGATAGCGATACAATCGCGCAAGCCGCTTTTGGAAAACGTCATATCGGTATTTATGCCTATCGCGTGTCCACACTCAATCACTATGTAAACTGGGAGCAAGCGCCCCTTGAAGTTGCAGAACGATTAGAACAACTGCGCGCGATGAGTCACGGAATTCGTATCCACATGCAGGAGGCGGCAGAGAAAATGCCAGCCGGTGTCGATACCCCCGAAGATTTAGAAGCCGTACGACAGTACTTAGCCGCGCATAGCGAGAGCGCATAATGGGAAACAAGTCGACCCCTATTAATGTCTTGATGGTGTGCCTTGGCAATATTTGTCGATCGCCCACCGCACATGCCGTGTTCGAAAAATTAGTCGCCGATGCAGGCTTGGCCGATACGATCAACGTCGAGTCGGCGGGGACCGGTCATTACCATATTGGTGAAAAACCAGACAAACGATCGCGCGCCGCTGCGATAAAACGCGGCTTCGACCTTAGCGGGCAACGCGCCCAACAAGTGCAAAAGAGCGATTTTGAACGCTACGATTATATTATGGCCATGGATGACACTAACTTAGAGGTGTTGTTGGCATTAGCGCCGCAGCAGTATCACCACAAAATTAATTTGTTTATGGAGTTTGCCGATAACGATTCCATGGCAGTGCCTGACCCTTACTACAGCGGACACGACGGATTTGAATTAGTACTGGACCTTGTAGAAGAGGCGTCCGCGGGATTATTAGCCCATATCCAGAAACAGGATTTTAGTTGAACGCTATGCAAGAGAACGTCGAGCTTCAACCCTATAACAGTTTTGGCTTGCAAGTGCGTGCCCGTTATTTTTGTGCCGCGGACTCGCTAGAAACGCTGCGCGAAGCATTGGCGTTTGCGCGCGAAAAACAACTGCCACTATTGATTATTGGCGGCGGCAGTAACTTACTGCTGAGGCAAGATTTCCCAGGTTTAGTCTTGCAGATAGCCTTAAAAGGTATTGAGCAAAGCGATGTTGATTCCGATAGCGTCACGCTTGTCGCTGCAAGTGGAGAGAACTGGCACCAATTTGTTCGCTATTGTCTACAACATGGGTATTATGGTTTAGAGAATTTGGCGTTGATCCCCGGTTGCGTTGGCGCAGCCCCGATTCAAAATATTGGCGCTTATGGCGTAGAGGTCAAAGATTTCATCAAGGCGGTAACCGTCTTGGATATCGAGACGGGGCAAGTGCACACGCTGGACGCACAAGCATGTGATTTCGCTTACCGTGACAGCATCTTTAAAGGCGCATTGCGAGAACGCAAGATCGTCATCTCCGTCAGTTTCTCCCTGCACAAGCAGGCTCGGGTCAACTGCAGCTATAAAGCCTTAGCACAGGCGTTGCCCAATGGGGTCGAGTCGGCAAGCCCAGAGGAAGTGTTTGAGACGGTGTGCCGCGTTCGTCGTGAAAAACTCCCAGACCCTAAAGTGCTAGGCAATGCCGGAAGCTTTTTTAAGAATCCGATTATTTCTAAACAAGCCTATGCAAGATTACAAATACAATGGCCTGAGATTCCCGGTTTTGATGTCCCCCAAGACGATCAGCAGATTAAAGTGCCTGCGGCTTGGCTGATCGATCAGGCCGGATGGAAGGGCAAATCACAGGGTGGGGCAGCCGTATATGAACAACAAGCCCTAGTGATAGTGAATAAGCACAACGCGCTACCACAAGATATCGAGATGCTCGCCAAAGCGATCATCCTATCGATATGGGAGCGTTATCAAATTCGTTTAGAGCCAGAAGTCCAGTGGGTCCCAGCCTTCGAGCCGGGCAATAGTGTGATCTAGCTCACAGTGTTGCCTAGGGCGACCTGATGTACTTAAATGTCCTCCTATGGTAAAACACCAGATAGAAAGGGGACTCAAAATTCGACAGGAAGTAGGTCTATAAAGATGTCTCAGAGCCAAAACCCTATTAAGGTCATGTTGATTGATGACTACCAATTACTCCGTGCTGGCTTGGTGAAGTTAATCCAAGAAGAGCAGGGGATGGAAGTCGTGGCACAAGCCGATTGCATAGAAGAAGCAATGCTGCAGCTTGAAAACTCGCCTGTCGATATCGTGCTCATGCACCTCAAACAACCTGGCCTGAGCAGCATAGAGCTCACTCAACG
This sequence comes from Gammaproteobacteria bacterium, assembly GCA_051252515.1. Classification (GTDB taxonomy): domain Bacteria; phylum Pseudomonadota; class Gammaproteobacteria; order Pseudomonadales; family Pseudohongiellaceae; genus UBA5078. Next base: position 81,802 of record JBPOFS010000005.1, on the reverse strand, counting down.
CCTAGTGGTCGATCACCCAGAAGCACGCGTCATTGTAATGATTCCCATTGGTTTGGGCGTTTTACCCTCGCGCATGTTACGCGCCGGTGCCAGCGGCTATATCACCCCCTGTGTCCCAGTGGCAGAGCTACTTTGGACAATACACCTCGTCCACAGCGGCCAGCGCTATATCAGCCCCAGAATCAGTTCTAAGCTCGAAAAGATCACTGCGCCTGAACCGCGTAAATCCCCGTTCGACTTGCTCTCAGAGCGCGAGCTACAAGTGGCCTTAATGCTGATCGATAGCCAAAAGGTGAACTTGATCTCCGAAAAGCTCAGCCTTAGCCGCAAAACGGTATACAGCTACCGCTACAGGATCTTCGATAAGCTGAGCCTCAGCAGCGATGTGGAGCTTACGATACTTGCCGTGAAGTTTGGCCTCAGCGATGCGTCGAGTCTTGTCCCCAATTACTGACACTCCTAATCCGTTCGATCCGAAAGCGTTGATCGCCAGCCTCAGTTCTCGTCCCGGTGTTTACCGAATGTTGGACGAGGAAGGGGGCATCTTGTATGTGGGCAAAGCCAAAAACCTCAAAAAACGCGTGGGTAACTACTTTCGTGCCTCTGGGCTTGATACCAAGACCATGGCGCTTGTGGCGCGTATTCGCAATATCGAAGTCACTATCACTAGCAATGAGACAGAAGCCTTATTGCTAGAACAGACTCTCATCAAGCAGCACCGCCCCCCGTACAATATCGAGCTGCGTGATGATAAGACTTACCCCTACATCATGCTCACCAGCAAAGACGAATACCCACGCTTAGCCTTTCATCGTGGCAGCAAACGCCGTGATGCCACGTATTTCGGGCCATACCCTAGTGCCGGTGCCGTGCGTGAAAGCCTCAGTATTCTGCAAAAAGTGTTTCGCCTGCGCCAATGCGAAGACAGCTATTTCCGTAATCGCACCAGACCCTGCCTACAGCACCAAATAGGCCGCTGCAGCGCCCCTTGTGTAAAGCTGATCTCGCCAGAGGACTATGCTCTGGATGTGCACTTCTCAACGCTGTTCCTTAATGGGCGCAGCGATAAGCTCATCAAAGAGCTGAGCGATCAGATGGTGGCCAAGTCGCAGACCCTGGATTTTGAGAAAGCCGCCGTACTGCGCGACCAAATTGCCGATTTACGCCGTATACATGAGCAGCAGTATGTATCGGACCAAGGCAGCGATGCCGATGTGCTGGCCGCCTCCATGCAAGGCTCCTACGCCAGTGTGCATCTGATTGTGATTCGCGGAGGACGTTTGATAGGCAGCAAGAGCTTCTTCCCTAAAGACAAGCTGGCAAGCTCTGAGAGCGCCTTGTTGTCAGCCTTTATCGCCAGGTATTACGTGAAGGCTGACAATGCGCCCAATATTCCCAAAGAGATTATTGTGGCCCCCCAGATAGAGGATGCCCCAGCACTGGCCGAGGCCTTGAGTTTTTGCGCGAGCAAGACCGTGAAGATTAGCGGCAATGTGCGTGGACACCGTGCACGCTGGCAGGCCATGGCGATCACCAATGTGACCCAGAGCCTGCAAAGCTTCGTAAGCAACAAACAGAACGTTCAGCAGCGCTTTGAGCAGCTACAGCAGGCACTAGACCTAGATGCCTTGCCGCAACGTATCGAATGTTTCGATATCAGCCACACCTCAGGAGAGAGCCCCGTGGCCTCCTGCGTGGTGTTTGACGTCAATGGTCCGCTTAAAACTGACTATCGTCGTTTTAATATTGAAAACATTACCGGCGGCGACGATTATGCCGCCATGGATCAGGCCCTGACGCGCCGCTATACGCGGGTAGCCAAGGAGGCCAATGAGGCAGTGGATGGAGGTAAAGTCCCCGACATCCTCCTGATAGACGGTGGTAAGGGGCAATTATCCCAAGCGCGCCGTGTAATGGATGAGTGTCAGCTTGGCAGTGTTCAGCTTATTGGTATCGCTAAAGGCATATCGCGTAGGGCAGGGCAGGAGACTTTGTTTCTCTCCTTAGGCGATTCGGTGAAAGAGATCGTGTTGCCTACCGAATCGATTGCCTTGCACCTATTGCAGCAGGTTCGAGATGAAGCCCACCGCTTCGCGATCACAGGGCATCGCGCACGGCGCGCTAAGACCCGTAATAAGTCGGCTTTGGAGCAGATCCCAGGCCTTGGCCCCAAAAAACGTCGCGATCTGCTGCGGCACTTTGGCGGACAGCAAGAGATAGAGCGCGCGAGTGAGGCTCAGCTCACGAAAGTGGCTGGGATCAGTACAAAGCTAGCAGAAGAGATTTATGCTTGGTTGCATAACGAGTAGAATGAATGACTGAATTAACTCAGCACGGAATGCGGGAGAACCACCCATAATGAACGCGGCTAACCTAGTGACATGCTCACGTGTACTCATGATCCCTATTGTGATCATTTTGCACTACTCGTCACTGCCATATCATCAATACTACGCCGCCGGCTTGTTCGCCATTGCGAGCCTCACAGATTGGCTTGACGGCTATTTAGCCAGAAAGCTGAACCAGACATCAGATTTCGGCGCATTCTTGGACCCAGTGGCTGACAAGCTGCTGGTTGTGATGGCCATGGTCTTGCTTGCGGCCAATCATCCCTCAATCTGGTTTGTTTTACCCACCGCCATAATTATCGCGCGCGAAGTATTTGTGTCCGCCTTGCGCGAGTGGATGGCCAAAAGTAACAAACGTAATCTCGTAAAAGTCGGATATATGGGAAAAGTGAAGACAACAGTGCAGATGATCGCGATTACTTTGTTGTTGGCAACTGATGCCGCAACCCCTCAGTCGATTGTGTGGCTAGGATACGTTTTAATCTATTTTTCAGCGGTATTTAGCCTCTGGTCCATGGTCTCGTATCTGCGCGCAGCCCTGCCAACCTTGCAAGGAGAATAGGGCAGAATTAAATTTAAATAAGGCAGCGCTTGACATAGTTTTGTTTGGCATTAGAATAGGCGCCTCTTTCGACCTACAGGGCTCAGCAAGACTGAGTATTGGCACTGTAGATCAGTTCGAAAGGCTGGTTGTTTGGCTCGCTCTTAACAACCGGTTTGACTGAAATTAAGCGGGAATAGCTCAGTTGGTAGAGCACGACCTTGCCAAGGTCGGGGTCGCGAGTTCGAGTCTCGTTTCCCGCTCCAATTTCACGTCATAACTATCTATCTTAAGGCCCATCAGTTGATTGTAAAAGCTGTCGGCCAATCTAGCTGAGTAGGTAAGTTTGAAGGACTTTTGGCTGGGTGGCAGAGTGGTCATGCAGCGGACTGCAACTCCGTTAACGCCGGTTCGATTCCGACCCCAGCCTCCATACAAATCACAACAATGCACATCCAGGCATCTTCTGGTAACTTTGCATTGCGTTAGACCACCTTTCTATAAGCCCGGGTGGTGAAATTGGTAGACACAAGGGACTTAAAATCCCTCGATAGAAATATCGTACCGGTTCGATTCCGGTCCCGGGCACCAATAATTTCAAGCCGTTACATCCTCTAGCCTCTTCGGCAACCCCAATCTATTTTTCTATGTAGACGCAATGTAGACAGATCCGCGTCTTTTTCTGCTATTCCTCACTTAATCCTAAATTTCGCCTTTCTTATCCTTGCACGGCATTAATTGCTGGACGTGGCCTTTGTGTTGCGTATATAACACCAAGTTGGCGGGAGAGGGTGTTCCTGCATACAAATTAAGATGTTTTTGAGGACAGTGTCCTCTTAACTGTTTAGTGCCTGGTTAAAGCTTAATGGATTTGGGCTTGTTGGGCAGACCAATAAAAATAATAGGGACTCCTTCTAATAATTGTTAAGAGGACGTAGTCCTGTTAACTAGGCTGTTATGAGAATTCTGAGGTGAGAGGGAGCTGAATGACCTGTATATACTCTAAGCTTACGCCTCAGAGTGCTATCGAGAAAATTGCTGATTCTACCGGACAAGTGAATTTTAGAGTGTCTTCTGAACTTAGTGGTGCGGTTAAAGATCGAGGCTTCAGGGTGAGCTTACCGCCGGATGGGTTCAGCCATCCTTACAGATTAGTCATTTGTGGCACTGTGTCTGAGGCAGAGAATGGTAGTAAGATCGAATTTCGGCACGTAAAACCATGGCTTCCGAGTACGCTAATTGCAATCGTATTCTTTTCATTAGTTTCTGGATTTTGGGGAGAATGGATACCAGTAGTTGCTATAACTGCTGGTTTGATTTTTATAGGCGCTGTTAGTTTATCAGCGAGAAAAAGAGAAAGCCTGAAGCTCACTGAAACTTTGAAGAGGATCGTTCAGTGAGGAACTCTCATAACAATCGGCTTCACAGCGACAATTTTTACGCTGCTGTGCAGCTCCAAAATTGCGCGTGAGCGCGGGCGTTAGAGAGTAAGTAGATATGAGCATCCTCCAAGTATATGAAGGTGATATTCCTAACCTTCAGAACATAGCCGAAAGATGCTTGACTGAATCGATCTTGCTTGAAGATTCAGTTCTGAGGGAGCTTAAAATCCATGCTGCCAAAAATATTAGAGATTACGCAGTTAAAGATAGGTGTATTTTTGTTAAATATGTCGAAGAAAAACAGGTTGTTGGTTATATCCTGATTAAAAACTTCTGGAATTTATCAGACCTTTTCGTAATGCCAGAAAAGCAAGGGCGTGGGATTGGTGTAAAGCTTTTGAAATACGCGATAGCTTCTGCGAGAGAGAAATCTGACAGAAACTATATTTGGGTGAATTCTTCTGAGAACGCTGAGCAGTTTTACAGAAAATGCGGATTCAATAGCCGTGTCGAAACGGGCAAGTGTATTCCGGGAGTTGTGCCTCTTGAATTACTACTCTAACAAGCGCCTTCAAAGTGACGCGCAAGCGCGCACTTGAGGCGAGCGTTATGCGGCAAAGCAAGTAAGGTGCCATCGATGAGAGCTCCAATTTTTTTAGTCACTGCATGCCTGATGCTTTTGGCGCTACCAGATACGTTGGCTGGCCAATTCGGTGAGGGCTATTCGTCAATGGTGCCTGGTGGGCCTTCAGATCTTCGATATCGAGCCTTCACCATACACACGGGGCGGGAAGCATGTGATCTATCGGCTGCTGTCTCTGAATTTAGAGTATCTCCAAACCCTCTGCTCTTGAAGGTTGGCGATCGGATTCATCGAACAAATGTAGATTCGCAAATAGGCGAATTAGTCATAGAGGCATACGGAGCAAGCGGTGAGTTCCTACCGGCAGTTCCCATAGTTGTATCTACGATCGACAGTCAGCGGGCTACAGAGACTAGATCTGATTGGGACTATTTCGAAGCGACGCGTGAAGGAGAAGGCGATCTCGTTGTTCAGTGGGCGTGTACCGCCCCTAGCGGAGAAGGGAGCCCGTTAGAGACAGTAAGGATAATCGTAGGATTAGTGACTTCAGTAAATGAATAGATATTGGTCCCCATTCAGTTGCCGCATAACAATCGGCTGCACAGCGACAATTTTTACGCTGCGTTGCAGCTCAAAAATTGCGCGTGAGCGCGGGCGTTATGAGTCATTTGGAGAGCAAAGTGGAATTCGATGAGTTTGTGATTTTAATCCAAGATACGCTCACTCCGGGTACTGAGTTTGAGAATCCAGGTGGTGGTACATCTCTAATTGAATCCATATCGGGACAGGGAATTACTTACAAGAGAGCTAATTCTTCTATATCAGTTAGGTTTCACGATATGTACCAAGCTTTTGAAGAATTTAATGGCCGAACTGTCACAACTACAGAACTTAAACATTTCTTACCATCTGTATATGATTCGTCTGCTAGGCCATCTGGGCATGATTGTAATTGCACTTTCCTATTCCAGGTTTTGAATGCAATTGGCCATGCAAGTGAAATACAGGGTCGCGGTGTAAAAGGTAGTCCCTTCTCAGCAAGTGTGGTTTAGAGAAGATGACTCATAACAAGTCAAAGCACTCGGACATGGCAAAGCTGTCACCTTTTTTGTCCCAAAAAAGCCGCCAACTTCACCATGCCGCTGTTTGAGGCGTTAGGCATGAATGAGCCCGAGCTTACCGTCAGACCAGTATTGTTTGAATCCCAAGTGGACGGCTACGAGTATTGGGGGAAAGGCTCTTCGGTACTCGTTTGCAGCGATCAGAATATTTATTGGGTTACAGCGAGTCATGTAATGGAGAATCAGGGGGTTAGTGCAGAGGACCTCAGGATCTTCCCAACAGAAGTTTCGCTAGACTCAGTTCCATATAACGAGCTAATTCGTATTGCGCGAAACGAAGAACGGGAAGACTTCTCTGACTTGTATATGCTAAAGGTTGATCTTAAAGACGCTGACTTTTCTGAATATTCAGATCTCCGTGCGTGGAAAGCAGATCGCGACTTCTACGACAATCGCAAACTGATTGCGGGAGACGAGCTATTCATCATGGCGTATCCCTCCGAGAAGAGGTATGTGGACTATGAAGTAAAGCGGATACATTTCGCGCGGGTAGTCCTTCGCGCCGTCTACCAGAGAAAGAGCGTAGAGAAGTATTGCCATACAGTAAAACTCGAATCATCAATAGAGTTAGAAAACCTTGATGGCTTAAGCGGTGGCATGGTCTTTCGGCGACCTCGTCGGCTGGAACTGCCTCCACAGTTTGTCGGGTTAGTAGTTCGTGGTACCGCCGAGTCTGGATTTGTAAGCTATATCGACTGTGCAGTAATCTACAACACGATTCGGTTAGCAGAAAATGCCTAACAAATTCTTACAGACGGACCAAATCGTACTGTCATGCCTTTTGCAAAAGCCACGCCAGCACGCTTTGGCCGCTGAAGAAAGGCGTTATGTGGCCTTCGTGTATCAGTGAAATATTGAGAATTGATAAATGGAAGAAATTGTAAATTCAGGTGGCATTACGTTAAGTTTATTAACTTTATTATCATTAGGAATAAATGTCTTAACAATTTATAGGTGGATCGCTGATCATCTAAATAAGGAGTCACAAAATGACCAAGCCTTCCATATGCTGATTGGGTTAGCAAATTCTGTGAATAAAAGAACTCTTATGATTGCTCAGCGTATGAAAGCATTGAAAAGTCAAGATAGAGGCAATGCTGATGGCATGGTTTTTCTTGAGAATATGTGGAGTGACCAAATGTCTACCGTAGATAACTTGCTTGCATCTGCGAAGGCATTAAAACCTAAAGAAGCATCGAAACTGCCGTACGATAGTTTGGAATTATTGAAGATATCTGCAGGTAAATTTAATGCAGGAGAACCAAAGTAAATGCCACATAACAATGCGCTCAAAAGCGAAAAAATAAAGCTGTCATGCCTTTTGCAAAAAACGCAAAAGCCACGCCAGCTTTACTTTTGCGCTTTAGCAGCGGTGTTATGTGTCCGAGTCCTAACATGATCATAGACGAAGTTGAAACAAGGCAACTTGACGAGTTTTCTTCGCTATACGCCAATGTCTTCAATCAACCGCCTTGGAAGGAGGGCTGGTCCGTAGAAGCAGCCGGTGAACGACTTAGTTGCTATAGAGAAACTCCAAATTTTGTCGGAGTAAGTGCTCGAATAGATGATTGTTTGGTCGGCTTCATTTTCGGAAATTTTGAACCCTATCAGGATGAGCGCTTATATGTGTTAAAGGAGATGTGTGTGAGTCCGGCTTGTCAGCGAACTGGCGTAGGTTCGGCTATGTTGACCAGACTCCATCAAGTTCTAGAGAGCCTTGGGGTTACAACCGTAAATTTATTAACTCGGATAGATACGTCAGCTGAGCAGTTCTATCTCAAAAGCGGTTATTACAAATCAGAAAAGATGAGGTTGTATGTTGCCAAGTTCAACACATAACAAGCGCTTTCAGATTGACACTAAAACCTACGCGTTTTTATGTTACTCGCTGCGCTCAAACAATAACACAAAAACGCTCCGGCTTTGGCGCAGCTGAAGCGGACGTTATGTGAAGTCGAATTGAGAAGGATGTCAGAATGAATTGTTCAATTTGCGGGAATGAAATGGTTGAGGGCGAAGCAGCGCTTAAGTCAACTCTATTTGGTTTTGTATACTTTGGATTGTCATATCAAAACCTATACTTCAAGCAAAAGGATACGACAAAAAAGAATAGGGAGCTTACAGTTAAAGACAGCAAGGTAATGATCTCATACAAGTGTAGATCATGTGATTGTGTGCTGATCACCAAAAGAGAAAGTGATAAGAATTGGATTTATTTTTGATTAAGCCACATAACAAGCGCCTTCAAAGTGACGCATTAGCGCGCACTTGAGGCGAGCGTTATGAGGAATAAAAAGTATCGTGCAATCCGGTGAAGAACTAATGACTAGCTGCTTTTTTGTTGCAGATGTCAGCTGCTACGAAGTGATGAAAGACTTCTCCACACCAATCGTAGCAATTGTCGTTGCTATTTTTACGGTTATGTATGCATTTCGACAACTTGGCACGCAACATACCAATACTTTGGCAGCCCAAAAAGAGGAATCGAAACGGAATACAAGAATTGAGCTCTTCAAAGATATAGGCAGTATCTCAGATAGTTCGAGCAGCCTGATTCGAGACATAAGCACATATTGCGTTGTGAAGAAGTACTCGAATGTTGGAGCTGGAGCCGTAATAAATCAACAAGAATATGAAGAAATATTCAGAAAATTTGGAGAAGCATTACTGGCCTTGGTCAGTAAAGTTGAGTCACATGAAATCGTAAACATCAAATTGTTTCGTGCGTTCAGGTTTTCTCTTCAATCTATACATCATGATTTTATGAGCCTAAGATCTGTGCAAGATAGGGCCTTAGTATTAGACGAACTTTTACAGCTAACTAGCGATGCACAGATGTATATTGGCGACTTTCAAGTATGCATGCAGAATATGGCATATGGTGAAATATTTAGTAGCTCGGTTCCTTTTAGAGAACCTGCTGATAAAAGAATTAAAGTTATAACGAATGATGAAAATAATTTAGATGAACTAATCAATTATTTTTGGACTGAATCAAACTGGGGAAAATCCTGTGCCAAATACCAGGCGGAGGCTGAAGAGAAGTATTCCTCATAACAAATCAAACAACTACGCGCCTGCTGCTCCGGACGCGCTAAAGCGCGCCGGTTTTTGAGGCGTTAGGTGAAAGGAAGGTTCCGTGGATAATCAAATAGCATTTACATTAAATGATGGAGCATTTTGGCTGTCAATATTCTTTGGAATATTAGGAGTCATTGTTATTGCCGGTGTTATTTGGTTTGGCAAACAAATCTATACTGCTTCATTGTGGGATGCACTTAGAGTTAAAGAAAGTATAGTCATTGACCTATTATTGGGTAATTCACCCAATAATAGCGCGAACGAACTTAAAGCATTGGTAGATTCATATGCAGACCATCGGGATAAAAGAAATGAGTTTTGGTCTATTTATGGCCAAACAATTATGGCTATCTTTATAGTTATTACTTTAGCTATTTTAATGATAACTAAAACAATTAGTGCTGAAGCTGGTCTTCCTATACTTTCAGCTGTTTCGGGGTTTGCTATCGCTAAAGGTGCCAGTTCAAATAAAAGTTCAACTAATAATATTTCTCCCGATGATAACGACCAAAGGCGCTAATTTCACCTAACAAGTCATTGCAGCAGGACAAATAACAGTTGGCTTTTTCTCCTGCGTCGCCATTTTATCCAACAATTATTTGCCTCTGAATGAGGCGTTATGTGCAAAGGAGAGCGCAGTGAACATTTCAATATACCGGAATGATCAAAGTTACATCCGGTCGAAAAACGTCACCAATTTAGTTTTTTTAGGAGCTTTATTGCAGATTCGGTCGATATATCAACAGCCGTTGGTTATAGGCGAGCATGGCGCTGTGCTGGATAGCATTCGCCCAAAGTTATGCAGGAGTATGATTTGCACATGAATGCAGTAGATCAAGCGATACTCACCATAGATAAGGTTATCTGCGCGAACATCAGCAGGTTCGATGATTCAGAGCGAGGCTTACTTTCGCAAAACATCCTCGCGCAACTTCGGAACTTCGTTGAACATATTGCTTTGAAGGCGCAGCATGGGAATAAAGACGTTGAAGTATCGTACGAGAATATAACTAAGGCAAACGCATTTGTTCGATCTAGAGGAAACTTGAGGTTTCTATACAGATTCCACGACTTTCTTCAGATTACTGCTTCTCACTACACGCTCGATCCGGAAAACTCCGAGCGCTTGATGCTCAAGTACTATGAATATCTGATCAGAATAAAGTATCTCCTGAAGAACAAATACAGGCTTGAAGTTCTCCACAACATAGACAGCTTCCCAATCATCCTAGATCCAGCGCTCAAGGAATACTATGAAAAGATTGTAGAGGCAATGAATCGGCGAAACCCTACAAGACTATCAAGTAGTTATACAGATCGATATTACATCCAGAAAATTAAACCCTTCTTTGTAAATCATGAGGTGTACTACGAAGTAACATTCACAACAGCCAATGAGCGAGCAAGCAAATTCGATCGCGTCATTGCTTTCACTCGAGCTGAAATTTCTCCGAACTATGCTGTCAAGCTTGCAGTCAGCAACGATGTCATAGAAGTGCTTGCCAAGAAAATGCCAATCCAGATTATCGACAACTGGGAGGTTTCTATCAGGCCATGTGAGCTAGATAATTTCGCGAGTATATTCGGCGAGCATCGCAAGATTGGCAGAGGAACGATCGAATACAGAGAGCTAATGAGGTTTCTTACGTACTCTGGCCAATCCCTCGTAGAGCTAATTGATTCGCCGAGCATTATCTATGAAAACATAAAAGGACAGATTACTCATCAAGCTAAAAGCAGCAACATCTTTGATGTAATCGACAGGTGTCGCCACTTTGTGATGACGAATTCGCTAGGGACTAATATCGTTAGGTATCTACTCTATAGGCTGAATAACAAAATCATTAAGCTTCAGTATCAATCCGAAGAATGTAAGAGGCTATCCAACTTAAACCTGAAGTGGGGTTGCATCCCTTTCGACGAAATGCCGTTCGCGACCTCGCTGATTAACCATAATCCAAGGATTTTCGATTTATTTGATTCGTTACCTTCCGCTAATAGAGAGCATGAACTTTTTGCGCGTTATATAAGAAATAATATAGAAATTCATAGTCAGCTATACACGTCAAGAAGAGAACTTGTTGGCTTCAATAATATCGATGCCTTAGTTGAAAATTTTAACAAACGCCTCTATTGGAAGCACGCACACCGAAGAATTGAGAGCTACAAAGAGCACTTCTATGTCAGGTGTTATGAAGATGACACGCACAGCATTATTATAAGACTGCGAGACCTGTCGGCGATAGGTATCAAGAATTACGCGAAGTCTGTAGACTCTTGGCTGCATACGTCTGGATATATTATTGACTGCGATGAGAAACGGATTGCACTTAGGCGACTCTTTGAAAACTCGTCGGTTGCGCTGATTTACGGGTCTGCAGGAACGGGTAAATCGACGTTAATTAGCCACATTTCAAATTTCTTCCATGACCGAAAGAAACTCTATCTGGCTAAAACTAATCCTGCTGTCGATAATCTCAAGAGAAGGGTTAGTACAGGAAACTCCACATTTAGCACCATGGCCAGATTCCTTTCTCCTAGAAACTCAAACACTGAGTATGATCTGTTGGTAATCGACGAATGCAGTACAGTTGATAATGCTGACATGCTTGCAGTTCTCGGTCGTGCGTCGTTCAAATTGTTAGTATTGGTCGGCGATGTTTATCAAATTGAGTCAATACAGTTTGGTAACTGGTTTAATATGGCCCGAGAATTTGTGCCAAAAACGTCGGTGTATGAGCTCACGAAGCCTTATCGCAGCCAGAACGAAAAGCTGCTAAAGCTTTGGGGCAAGGTCAGAAACATAGAGGACGATATTGTTGAACACGTCGCAAAGGGAGGTTACTCAACAACACTCAATGAATCGATCTTTGAGAACTCTGAGCCCGATGAAATCATCCTTTGTCTAAATTATGACGGGCTCTACGGCATAAACAACATCAACCGATTCTTGCAAGGTAGTAATAATAATCCTGCGACACAGTGGGGCGTTCAAGCATATAAAGTCGGTGACCCCGTACTGTTCAATGAGTCCAATAGGTTCGCTCCTTTGATTTATAACAATTTGAAGGGAAGAATTGCCGATATTCAGGTTTTGAAGGGCGAAGCACAATTCGATGTTGAGCTTGATATCGCCATTAATGAATGGGATGCCGATGGTTATGAATTCGAACTGCTCGACAGCGCGACGAGCGGAAACTCTGTAATTCGATTTATCGTGCAGCAGCATCGAAATTCTGATGAGGATGACGACGCATCATCGAGTGCGGTAGTTCCTTTTCAAATCTCTTATTCAGTCTCAATTCATAAAGCTCAAGGCCTGGAATACGAGTCTGTTAAGATTGTAATTACCGATGAGACCGAAGAGCTAATTACGCACAACATTTTTTATACTGCTATCACCAGGGCTAAAGAAAGGCTAAAAATATACTGGACACCTGACACACAAGACCGGATCTTGAAGTCACTGCGCTTGCGGAATGATGGAAAAGATACAGCGCTGCTAGCTGCTAAATTCGGGCTATCCTCGCCACCTTGATGGTAATAAATTCAATTTCTTATGGTATTAGTAAACATCGCACATAACAAAGCCATCAAAGCGGAGTCTCTGGCGCCGTTATGCAACTCATCATAGTCAAGGAGTAATATGTTAGGTATTTGTATTCGTTGTCCCTCTAAAGATTGTGAAAAATCGGAGGTAGATACATTTGATTTTTGCCAATACGGAGTCGCGTTTTACAACACTGGAAGTGTGATTAAAAAGAAAGAAGAATCTGTAACTTTAAGGCACATATCTCATAACTTAAGACATGAACTACATAAAGTACTTCAAACAATTGTTGCAGAAGCATCGCTCATAGACCCTACAGTAAGCACTAAAAAAATTGAGCTTGATAAACCTGCTAGTAAAATTGTTGGGGCGACAGTAATAATAGATCAATTTATAGAAATGATTGCTGGAGTGAATGAATTTCATCCAAGTTCTCATTATTCTGCAAACCTAGAAAAAAAATCTAACCTTTTTAGGGTGCTAGATAAGTATTCTAAAGTTTTTTCTTTGATCGCTAATACTCGTAGGTCTAAAAATATCAAATTCCATTTTGATGTAAATAAAAAGACTAATATTACCTTTGCTTCACATATGATTGAGTACATTATTTCAATTATGATGGACAATATTTGGAAATATAGTATTGATGAGAGTACTGCGACAATCAGTACTACGGTAAATAAGAATAGTGATATGGAACTAAAATTTATTAATATATCGAAGCCCATTACTAACCCGGAAATGATATTTGACAAAGGTTTTCAGACAAAGAACGAGTCCGAGGGCTTTGGTTACGGATTATATTGGGCGCAAGTGCTAATTCAACACTATAACGAGCTTAGTAAGAGAAGCTCTGATTTTTTAGAATTAGTTCATGAGCAACAAGTAATAGATAATGAAAATGCACAACAAATATTTATAATTAGGAATCTTAGAGCATGAAGCATAAACCACTACAAGGAATTGGTAAGTTACTAATGAAACTTAACAATATAAATATATGTATTGTAGATGATGAAGATATTTACTTTAATACAGATATGCTAATTATAGCTAGTAACGCAGGTTTTACCAAAATAGACAGGCATTCAAAAATAGATAATTCATTACTTAGTAGGTTACAGAAAAAGCCATATGATATTGTTATATTAGATGTGCAAGGAATTACAGAGCCGGACGTAGCGAAGGATGGAATGCAAATAGCATCACTGCTAAGTCGAACTACTAGCAGTTATATCGTAGTCACTTCAGCACATCAATTTCATTTGGTTAATGATATGACAAAAGTTGATTATATAATGGAAAGCAAGATTCAAACTACAGCAGATTTTTTAGACGAATTAATCGAAATAGTAGATGACTTCCTTAAGAAAAAATCATCTTTTTACAAAAATGTTTTATTTAAAGCTGGTTTTTCAATATTTAAGAAAAGCGTTGCATAACAAGAAATTCAACAAGGACTGAAATCAGCGTGCTGTTCGCTTCGCTCCATTTTGGCCCACTATTTTTAGCCTGCTAATTAGGCGTTAGGCATCAATTAGAGAGGGAACACTATGGAACCGATATTCGACAAAAATGGAAGAGTTATGGCATGGCTCAACGATAAAAATATTTATCATCTTAATGGCCAGCACTTAGGTATTTTTGATGGCGGAGTTTATCGTGACCATCGAGGTGGTGTTGTGGCCTTCATTCGCGGCGGGTCTGGCGGGCCTGTTTTTCCAGTACCATCTGTTCCTCCAGTTCCACCTGTACCTTCTGTCCCTCCAGTTCCAGCGGTTCCATCAGTGCCACCAGCTCCTTCGGTTCCTTCATTGGGTTGGGGCATAGATTGGGGGCAGTTCATAAATTACTAACAAGGCGGTCAAAAACCGTTCCGCTTCGCTACACTGTACGCAGCTGACGCTGCGCCTTTTACCGCAGCGTTAGGCAGACATCAAATTTACTGATACAGGGAGGAAAATATGTCACGTGAAGATAATTCGATAAACAATGCTGTAGGTAAGTATATGGCAATATGCGTTGGCGTGGGTTCTGCGGTTGGAGTTGCTGTGGGTGTTGCCTTTAATGTTCTGGCATTCAGTTTATCTATCGGTATTGCGATCGGGAGTGGCATTGGAATAGCGGTTGGCTCATTTATGGCTAAAAGCAAAGAGCAGAGCTAGCTATGGAGTATTACATGCCTAACAAGGCGCTGTTGTCGCCACTATCGTGGCTGGGACAGCTTACGCTGCGCCAAAGTTTTGCGTTAAATTTCTCAAGGAGTGCGAGTGTTTAATCTAGAGAAGTCTTCACTATTCTTTGAAGGGATGTCTAAATCTCATCCTGAGTTGGTGCAGAATATTGAAATTGTTCATGAGAACAGAGACTCACTGGATATTTCCTATCATAACCCCAAGCTGTTTATTCTAAATTTAAATAACTCTCTAAGATCATTGCTATTTTTTATAGAGACTGCAATTAAAAACTCGCCGCCATGGTTGAATTCCTGCGTTAACCTGTATCGTCATGAAAACCAAGAAGACTATGAAATCTTAAAAAAACTTAGAGATGTCAGTGCACACCAAGCTCTTGTTTTTCCAGCGGAGTCAATAATTACTGGCCTATTTAGAATAAAGTCATCCCAAGACTACCTCCTCAAAATAGGGATTGGTGACTTAAAAGCACCAGGGAGTTACTCCTGGGACTTAGCTATGAAAAATACAGATGAAATATTTCATGACCTTCTAGTTTTTCATAGTATGGCATTTATGGATTTAGAGCATGGAGAGCCAGGCGAATGCTTAGGAATATCGCGAAAGTGGTTCTTTCATGTGAAATTCAAGAATAAATCATGCAGTTATGATCAGGTTGTAGACGTATACGAGCTTATATGTAGTTTTTCAGGAAAATTATTAGATGCGGTATGTTTGTCATATGCAGAAGAGGTTGGCATTCAATTTGGCACTCCATTTCATCATGAAATAAAGGAGTTTAATTGTATTAATACCCTTCTCGAGACCGATCTCTACCCATCACTTTTCGCGGAGTGGTGGGAAGGTAAAGTATCCCCCATGAATTATGGCGTTCGTGTACTTAAGCATAAAGGAGATGCCATATCTACTTACGATGAAGTGCATAAGGAAAGCTATTCTAACTTGTGCTCCAGCCCTGATGCTTATAAGCAGGCATTGCTTAAATATAGAGGTATGAGCTATGAAGAGTATTTCAACGATTGTAACGTAAATGAGTTTTACTCATTCATATATTTTAATCACTGGCACTATAAGAAATCATTTGGCGAAGGGCTAGATACGCCTATTCAACCTTCTGAGATTATGTATTTACAGCGGCTTGGTAAGATTTTTCTCGCAGAGTACCAAAAAGAAAAGCTGTGTACGATCATGTCGACCAGTGAAGATTTAAAGGCACATTTTGTATCACTTGCAAACAAAATTTAGCAAATGCATGTTGTCGGGCTGGTTTTTCGCTGGGCTCCAAACCAGCCGAAAATGCGAGCGTTAAGACATCTAAACCAATTTCAAACTCGATAATAGAACTAAGTATGGAGTTGGCGTTATGTATAAGAAAATTTTTTTAAAAACAACCGTATTCTTAATAGCCGTAAGCGCATCATTCAATCTTTTCCCCTCCGAAGAACTGCTACCCGAAACCATCAATCAAGTAGTTCATGAGATGTCTGAGGTTCTGGCCGAACAATACATCTTCTCTGAGGTAGGAGACTCCATGGCAAAAGCTCTCATGACTCGTCTTGAAAACGGGGGCTATGATGCGCTGGTCGATGCTACCGAATTCACCGATCAACTAACTGAAGAGTTACGTGCGCTAAGCAATGATGAGCACCTGTTCATTTTTTACAGTGAAGATAAAGTTACAACGGAGGAGGAATATCTGAATCAGACTCCGGAGATGTTGATTCAAGATCAAAATATGCATAAGTATTTTAACGCCGGTGTTCGCTCTGTCGGTCGCTTGGACGGCAATATAGGGTATTTTGAGTTTACGGGTTTTATGGATGCTGAACCTTCCGCGGCGGTACTGGCTAATGCAATGGACTTTCTAAAAGATACAGGCGGCTTGATCATCGACCTACGCAAGAATACTGGCGGTATGCCGGAAACTGTGGCGCTACTGGCGAGTTATTTTCTCGGCCCAGACCCTGTGCATGTAGATTCCATCTACTGGAAGAAATCAGACACCACTGAGGAATACTGGAGTACTGCCGATCTTGATGGAGCCTGGTACGGTACAGAGCGACCAGTCTTCATTCTCAATAGTGAAACGACATTCTCAGCGGCCGAGGCTTTCAGCTATGCAATGCAGGCCTTTGGCCGAGCGGAAATAGTGGGTGAGCTTACACGTGGCGGCGCACATCCAGGCGGGATGCAACGTATTGCCGACAACTTCTATTTATGGGTGTCCAGCGGTAGAGCTATCAATGCTGTTACTGGAGAAAACTGGGAAGGGACTGGTGTAAGCCCTGATTATCCTGTGGCGGCCGATGCCGCTCTTGAGACTGCACACAAGCTCATTCTTAAGCCTGTGATCGAGCAAACAGAGTTCATACTAGATCGGCAGGACAGAGAAAGGCATTTGCGTAGGTTGGAAGCTGCTGAGGCTTTATAAAAATCTACTCTGACCCCATTAATCAAGAGCCTAAAATGAAACACCTGCTACACAAACACAAATTTATCCTAGCCGAAGCCGCCGTAGTAGAAAGACTCCGCCGCAACAAGTCGATAGAGCTAGACGAAAAACTAGTGAACGCCCCTTTGGTTTTAAGTGACGAGGGCAGGGCGGCACTACGTAACCTGTACCAAGAGTATATAGACATCGCCGTGGCCAGCGATCGACCGATCCTACTGAGCACGCCAACGTGGCGAACAAACAAAGAGCGAGTGGCAGTTTCAAAGTATCCGCAAAACATCAACGTTGAAGCCGCAAAGTTCATGAAGGAACTAGTGGCCAAGCAAACCAAAGCAGTAAACGCTAAAGTAGGCGGCCTAATAGGCTGCAAAAACGACTGTTACTTGCCCGAGGAAGGCTTGTCACTGAATGAGGCGCGAGACTTCCACCAATGGCAGATTGATGAGCTGGCAAGTGCAGAGGTCGATTTTCTAATGGCCGTCACGCTGCCTAGTGTTGAGGAAGCCGCGGGAATAGCGCAGGCAATGGAAGCAACAGGCTTGCCTTATATCATCAGTTTTGTGATTGGCGCCGATGGCAAAGTATTGGATGGCACAGAGCTTCACACAGCAATTGCCTATGTGGACGCTAAAACCACGACCAAACCACTAGGCTATTTTATCAATTGCTCCTACCCATCATTTTTGAATCTAGAAACACTGACCAAAGTGCCACCTGGCCGGTTAATTGGGCTACAGGCAAACGCATCGTCGCTGAGCCATGCGCAGCTTGAGGGCTCTAGCGAGCTCAAATCTGAATCCGTGGCAGAGTGGGGCAATCTTATGGTGCAATTGAATAGAGACTTCGGCATAAAAGTACTGGGTGGTTGTTGTGGTACCGATGGCAAACACCTTGAGTATCTAACAGACAATATTATCTAGTAATCTGATTTGTAATGCCCTTTAAGTTAGCGAGCGCTATCGTTGCTATGTAGTTGTAACGTGGGAATATCTACATGATTCTACGCGTGTTCTGCATTTAACCTCGTATTGCCCCCCCCCCCCTTTAATTTTGTGCTCCATCAAATTGCTGGACGCGGCTCTAACATGAAGTATAGTACCTCTGTTTGACGGGTTCCTGAGTCAATCATTATAGTAGTTTCGGCAACCAGACGGGTTGAACTCCCTGGTCTGGTTCAGCCAGTGGTGAGGAAGATTTGCATAGGAGAATGTAATTTGGACACTCGCTTAAAGCTCGCAATAACCAAGATCGGTGACTTGTTGCTGCAAAATAGGATCACACAGGACAAAGACGGAAACCCTATTACTAACATTAACTTGGTGATACCGAACTATCAGCGGGCCTATAAATGGACAGCAAAAAATGTAATTCAACTGCTAGATGACATTATTGCGGCTAAAAACGAGAATAAAGAAACATATCGAGTAGGAACGCTGATCCTTCACGAAGAGGGCGAGTCATCATATAACATCGTTGACGGACAACAGCGAACTATTACCTTTTCGTTGCTACTTAAAGCTCTTGGTGATGATTCAATTAGTTTTTTAGAACAACCCCTCGCAAATAACCCATATAATTGTCGTAATATACCCAATAACTTCCTCACACTTGAAAGACGTGTAAGTAATATCTCTGACAAAAATGATAAAAGTGAACTGCGGAAGTATATTAAAAATAACTGCGAACTCATCGTTGTTATTACACATGATTTGTCCGAAGCCTTTCAGTTCTTTGATTCGCAAAATTCCCGTGGTAAAAAGCTTTATCCCCATGATTTGCTGAAAGCTTACCATCTTCGTGAGATGAACGATTTAGATGTGGATGAAACCGAGAACGTTGTAAAAAACTGGGAAGATTTAGATCAGAAAGAACTCTCGGGTCTATTCAGTAATTACCTCTACCGTGTAAAAGAATGGACAAAGGGCAATAAAGCTTGGGGGCTCACTGAGCATAATATACACAAGTTCAAGGGCATCACCCGGCAGGATAACTTCCCATACGCTCAATTTTATAAAGGGGCATTTGCCTACCCTGATATGGTCAATAATTCTGCAATCCCTTTTGTTTCAGGTATGCAGAATCTTAGGCAGTTTCAGCTGGATTCGCCAATCGTAGCGGGCAAGCCGTTTTTTGACTATGCAAAACACTATTATGAAATACTTAAAGATATTAAGAACAACGACAAATATGAGGGTTATTACATTAATGATAACGATATCGTAAAAACACTCGATCTTAGAAAATACAAAAATGGTGTTGGCAACAAAATTACACGCTTGTTGTTTGATACAGCAATCCTACTCTATGTTGACAGGTTCTGTCCTGAGAGACCGAGTAAGATGGATTTGGAGATGTTAGATCAATTTGTAGTGTTTTCCTTTGTCTGGGCTTATTCTCTAAGGGCGCAGTATCATAATATTGGTTGGCTGTCGGCGCAAAACTATATTATGGGAAATGACCGTATAAACTCTTTCAATATATACAAAATTATAGCTGGGTCAGATTCGCCTGTTTCGCTTCTCGGTGAGCTCTCTAATAGAGTAAATCCTTTACCGAACGACAAAGTAAAGACGAGTGATAATAATTTTAAGGAAAAGGGTGAAGATGGTATTTATAAAAATTATCTTTATTATTTCAATAAAAATAGATTCATGGCGGATGAAACATGACTATTAAAGCTAAGGCTCTTCCGCTGAAAGAGTTGTCTATTGACGAAGTCTACAATGGCGATAAAGCAACTTATGAAGTGCCGATTTACCAGAGAAATTACGCGTGGGAAAAAGATGAAATATCCGCCCTAATTCAAGATGTCTATGATGCGTGCATGGGGAAAAAACAGACCTACTTTGTCGGAACTTTGGTTTCTTTTAATAAAGGAAATCAAGTTTATGAAGTGATTGATGGGCAACAGCGGTTAACCACTATTAGTCTCATACTAAGTGCATTGGGGATTTCTTTCAGAAATAAACTGACCTATCGAGCACGAAGAAAATCAAATGATACTATTCAAAGTGCTCCCAGTTTTGAGATTGATGAAAAAGACTATGGAATTGTAGAAGGTTACAAGTCTGCTCAGGATGCCATTAATGAGATAGTGCCGCGAAGTGAGGATGACCGAAAAGCTTTTAAAGATTACTTTCAAAAAAAGGTTCATCTAATTCATTACCAAGTTCCGAAAGATATAGACTTAAACCACTACTTTGAGGTTATGAACTCTAGAGGAGAGCAACTGGAGAAGCACGAAATCATTAAGGCTCGACTTATCGAAAAGCTGAATGGCACGGACAAAGCAAAATTCAATCGACTTTGGGGTTTTTGCTGTGAGATGAACGTCTACATACAGCAAAAATATGATCAAACCGTAATTTTTGGGAGTGGTCTCTGTAAGTTTAATGTTTTGAACTTTGATGCTTTACCTGTGGTGGATGAAAGCACAGGAACATTGAAAATCAATGAGCTTATCAAATCCGAAGTGGCACAAAAGAAGAAGCAAGAGGACAAAATCGATACGTTTCAACCGATTATGGATTTTTCGAATTTCTTGCTTATTGTGTTGAAGTTATGCCGTATGGACGAGAAGGGTTTTTTCCCTATTAATTTTAGTCTCGACGATAAAGAATTGATTAATGAGTTTGATAAAGTGCAGGTTGATGAGCAATTTTCAAAGCAGTTTGGCTTCTACTTGCTAAAGGCGAAATTCCTATTAGATAACTATCTCGTTCATCATTCAAATGACGAAGACACTATTGAGAATAACCCGTGGAAGTTACAGCAATGGCAAAAAAGGAAAGAAGAGGGGGGTAATAGATATCTTAAAAATACTTACGACAAAAACGATGTCCAACAGAAACTGGTGCAGTTACTTTCGATGTTCGAGGTGTCGTTTTCGGCAAGGCAGAGGAAGAACTACCTCTTTTATTGCTTACGGTATCTGTTTCAATCTGATGTCAGGGATGCTGACAAGTATTGCGACTTTCTATTGTGTTTGGCGGATAAATACTTCAAAGACGTGTATTTGTCTGAAGAAAACCTTAATGAAATCAATACTCCGAACCCAGGCAGCTTCGACAGTACTGTTCTAAAGGGAAGTCAGTTCGATTGTCCGATACGTAATCAAGGATTTGACTTTACTGCAATCTATGGAAATGGCACTGAAAAATCAAAGGGTATCTCCTTGTTCGTTTTCAACTATCTTGACTACAAATTATGGGAAAAATATGCCAATGAGTTGCGTGGTAGTAGTGCCAAAGAAGGCGATAAAGTACGTACTGATTTCTTTTCCGCACTTGGGTGTAGTGATTTTGACTTGAAAGTTTTCGATCAATTTTATTTTTCGAGAACCCGTAGGAGTTTGGAGCATTACTTCCCGCAAGCCAATGCTAATGGGGTAGGGGGGAAGCCGAATCAAGCACAAATCAACTGCTTTGGTAACTACGCCATGATCGGTAGCAAGGCGAATAGCTCAGGTTCAAATTGGACTCCGGTAGCAAAACGTGTCCATTACTTAGATGCTTCTGGAAAAGTTAAATTGGTTAGCGTGGCCTCTATAAAGTTTATGATCATGATGCAGAGATGCAAAGATAATGAAAATTCTGTTAGCTCAGGACTAGAATGGAGTTTTGAGACCATTAAGGAGCATCAAGAGAAAATGTTAGGCTTGCTTTTTGGTGGCAAACAGCGAGATCTCAGTGGGGAACAAAACTAACTGTATTGCGCTGATCGGCTAGTTGTACTCGATCCTATGATGAAATCCTACTCTAAACAACGGCAAAACCAAAAGACCTGAGACCGAGATTCGGATCAGTGACCGTCGCCAGCATGGATGCTGGCGTCGAGCCCCCAAGGACGGGTTTACGGCGTGTCACTGATCCGAATCTCGGTCTCAGGTCCATCACCACCCTCAACTGTTGTTTTCCGCCAAGAATGGTTAAGATGTTAGCAAACCAAAACATCAACAAGGGTAAGCAAGCATGAGCTCTCCAGTACCACTGAGAAATGATAAACACGCTAAGTTAAAGGTAGTTCAATCAGGCGATTACACCCGCTATAAAGAAAACCACCTCGTTCCCATCGTCATTCAAGACTTCTTCACCCTAGCCGCCGAATTTCCACTCGTATTCGTCAAACTCGGCAAAACTGATGATTTCATCCCAGTGGCTCTAATGGGTTTGCGTCAAGGCCATAACCTCTATTGCCAAACAGAACAGTACAAAGGCACCGTCATTCCCGTCAGCTTCGGCAATGCCCCGTTCACCATCGCCCGCGTTGACGAAAAGAGCGATCAGCTCATTATCCTTATCGACGAAGAAAGCCCACTGGTAAGCGAAACAGAAGGCGAAACCCTGTTCAATGAGAAGAGCGAACGTACTCCTTACCTCGAAAACAGAATCGAAGCCCTAACCCGAGTGGCCGACCAAACCCGCAACACCCAGGAAATGTGTAAGCGACTAACGGAAAGAAACCTACTGTCTACCCAGAAAGTAGAGCTCCAACACCGTCCCGATGCTCAGCGCTACAGCATTGATGGCATTTATGTCGTCAACGAAGTCGCCCTGAACGAACTATCCGACGAAGACTTTTTGGAGCTCCGTAAAATGGGCCTATTGCCTGTGATCTACGCTCACCTGACATCTTTGCAACAACTACGCCGCGTATCTGAATTGCAATACGTCGCCGACAAAGCAAGAAAAGCAGAAGAAGCCAAAGCAGCCCCAGCGAAAGCCTAAGCCGCCGTAAAAGTACCACCAAATCCGAAGACAAGAGCGCGGACTTCGCTTATGTGACCGTCGCCAGCATGGATGCTGGCGTCGAGCCCCCAAGGACGGGTTTACGGCGTGTCACGTAAGGGAAGTCCGCGCTCTTGTTCATCGCTAACACTAAACATTAAATTATCTAGATATCAAAACCTTAAGAAGACTTCCTCCTAAGCCCTCCAGGCCAAATCAAGCCGTTTACCCCCCATAAATAGACAATCGTCTAAGTTTTTCGATCATGTTAAACTGACGGGATTTCCTGCTAATAAATCACAATAGGTAAAGTCGATTGCCAGAGATTCAGCTACTCTTTCTAGTCAATACTGCCGTAGGGTTTACCCTTTCGTGGTGTGTGCTGATGGTCGCGTTTGCCCGTGATCGGCAGTTACTGCTGTGGGCGTGCGCCTTTGCCATTCATGGTTTGAGCTATGTCCTGTTGAGCTTTCGCGGCGTTATCCCGGATTTTCTCTCGGTACTCGTGGCCAACGCCTTGTTATCGGCTATGCTCGCGCTGTTTACCGAAGGCATATACCGATTCGAAGAGATCCGCTCACGACGCCTTCTAATCTGGTGGCCGGTGCCTTTCACTGTGGTGTCCTTTTGGTATTACGACACCAATTTTGATATGCGCGTGATCATTGGCGCTGTGTTATCGAGCTATCAAACAGGCCTTCTTGTCTGGAGCATTGCCTCTGGCTTTAACGAAAAAGAAGGGCGTGGCAAATGGATTATCATCACCGCGGCAGTCATCACCACCGCCATGTTTGTGTTCCGCGCCATGTTTTCACTGTCAGGCAACGGCCTTATCTTATCGATCACTAGTAATAATCCAGTCCAGTCCTTTACCTTTATTGGCTCGACCATCGGATTGATCATGTTTGCGTTTGGGCTTCTCGTGATGTTTAAGGAGCGAGCAGAGCAAGAACACTTCCGTTTGGCCATGCACGACCCATTGACGCAATTGAGCAATCGCCGAGTACTAGAGGAGCAGTTGCAATTAACGATGCGCAAGAGCGGCAAGACCAAGGAGTTTGGCGCTGTGCTGTTATTGGATCTAGATCGCTTTAAGACCCTCAATGACACCTATGGCCACTCCATCGGGGATCAAGTGTTGGTGGAAGTCGCCTTTCGCTTAAAAGACAGTGTGAAAGCCAAGGACTCTGTAGTGCGACTTGGAGGGGACGAGTTTGTATTACTACTGCCATCCCTAGGTACCGAGGAAAAAGCCGCGAGAGAGAACGCGGCGATCGTCGCTAATCGAGTGCTAACAGAGGTCGCCAAGCCCTTTAATCTCCTTTCCCAGTTCGGTGAGTCCGAAGACGCTGCGTTTAGCTACGTCTGTACGTGTAGCATCGGCGTCGCATTCTTCAATTCGAATAAGCTCAACCCGAATAGGATTCTAGAGATCGCCGACAAAGCGATGTACGAGTCCAAGCAAGCTGGGCGCAATCGTGTTGTATTTGACCAAGACGGCGAGGGGGTGGTCTGAACAAGACCTTCGCCGCGGTTGCCGCTCTGATCATCTATGGGTCCTGGGCCGCATTCGTTAATTGGGAACATGGCAGTGCCATGGCCATTCGGGCGGGTTTAGGGCAGGGGGCCTACGCTTTTGTGTCGACCTGGCTAGTAACCGCCAGTGCCCGAAAGCTACTGCTAAGGTTCGGTGCTAACCTTCAAGGCTTGTTGATAAGCTTTGTTCTCACCTTTGCGGTGATGCTATTGCTGCCTTTAACCCTACATCAACTATTAGGCACATTGAATATTTGGGCCGCGATATTGCCAGGGCTCTTGTGGGGCGGGGGGTATATCGCAGTGGTATTGTTTTTAGATTATAGAATACTGCGTAAACAACAAAAATAATCTGATCCACTCGCAGTAAGCCTGCGTATAACAATGTTAATTGTTAAAAAATAATCCGGATTTTTGCCAATTATTGGCCGTCATTTCTTATATACTCCAAAAATTACTATAAAAAGCAGGAGAGAGTCGCCGCCACTGCGCAGCGAACTATATTACGTGTCCAACTTCGAACTCTTTGTTGCTAATATCGCCGTAAGTTTTTCTTTGGCCATGTGCGTGTTATTTATCGCGTACGGGCGCAATAGATTACTGTTACTTTGGGCCGCTGCCTTTGGTATTCATTCCGCGAGCTATGTATTGATCGCTGTGCGCGGTCATATCCCTGATTTTGTCTCCATTGTCATCGCCAATTCCCTCATTGCAGCCATGCTAGCGCTGTATGTTGAAGGCATCTCGCGCTTTAATGAGAAACGACTGCCCAATGCGGTTGTCTGGTGGCCCATTCCGGCAATATTTTTGTCCTATTGGGTGTTTATGCAAAACTTCGACATGCGGGTGTCGATTGGCAGCGTAGTGTCCGTATACCAAACCAGCCTATTGCTATGGGTAGTGCTACGAGGATTTAACTCGCGGATTGGCCGTGGCAAATGGATCCTTTTGGGCGCCACCTTATTAAGCATTGCCATGTTTATCTTCAGAGCAAGCGTCGCAATATTTGGGTCTCGCTCGATTGAGTCAATGTCCTCTACTGGCGTTGTTTCGTTGATTGTTTCCGTCGGCGCCATGGTCATTTTGATCATGTTTGCCTTTGGTTTAGTGGTCGTTTTTAAAGAGCGAGCTGAACAAGCTAATCTTGAACTGGCACTGAAAGACCCTTTGACTCAATTGGGCAATCGACGGTTGTTAGAAATAGAGTTAGAAGTTGCCCTTAAAGCCAATGCTAAACGAGGGGAGGTTGGTGCTATTTTGATGCTAGACCTCGACCACTTTAAACCTCTTAATGATCGTTATGGTCACGGCTACGGTGATGAGCTTTTAAAAGAGGTGGCCTTTCGCATTAAAGATAGCGTCAAGGCCGAGGACACTGTCGTGCGCCTTGGTGGTGACGAGTTTGTGGTGCTAATTACTGACTTAGGCCAAGAGGCAGTCAATGCCCGAGCGAAAGCCTCGGTTGTGGCTAATCGTATCCTTAATGAAATTGCACGCCCACTGACGTTGCTGTCCTATGCCATGACACCTAATGAGCAGGAATCAAAAGAGCTAACGGAGTTAAATTTTAGCTGCAGTATTGGTGTGGTGCTGTATGTCGATAAAGAGTTTGACCGCGATGCGCTCTTGAAGCGCGCCGATACCGCTATGTACCAAGCCAAAAAAGATGGCCGCAATCGTGTGGCGTTCTGCCAAGAATAAACTCACTTACCCCCCAGACTACTGCGTGACTTGCCCCAATAACGATAAGGTTAATTGGGCTAGCAGCTCATACTGTTGAACCTGTAATAGATGGCCTTGATTTGGCAGACGCACAATCTTGGTATTGTTCGGCGGCAAATATTGTTGGGCAAAATCTAGATTGCGCGGATCGACGAGTGAGTCGTCTTCGCCTTGCACAAACACCATCGGCATTGTCACCCCAGCCCACCATGGGCGCAGTTGTTCCAGTGCGTCATAGACTCCCTTTATTTCATCGTTGGCCTTGAGCAAGGCATCGTCTAAAAAGCGCGACACGAGCCATGTGTTGGCGGCGCGGTTGTACCAGCGTGGTTTGCCAAGCTCTGGATCAATCGCGCTGGCGGCCATCACAATTGCGTCTATGAGTGCGGGGTGGCGAAACGCGATGTAGGGTGCAATAGATCCCCCATAGGAATGCCCGACTAGAAGTAAGGGTTGGTCGTTTGATTCTTCTTTTAATCGATAGAGCAGTGGGGTGATCAGGGCTATTTGGGTATTGAAATCGGCTTCACTGCGTTGGCCTTCGGGCAATGCCGATTGTCCCCAGCCTGGTCGATCGATCGAGATCAGTCGTGCCGCACTGAGCAAGACAGGATCAGCCATAACGCGGCGCATCGAACGCAAACTTCCAGGGGTGCCGTGGATGAAGACGATGGTGGGTTTACCAATATTGCCACTGTCCACATAGTGCAGATCGAAGTCGTCACTGGCGAAGCTGTGTGGTGTAAATACGGCGCTAAGGCCAGTGTCCGTAGTGCCTTCTTGTGCATTGGTCTGAGTTAACAGATAGGCTGTCATGCATAGAAGCACAAAGAGGAGTAGAAGCTTTTTAAAACGCGGTGTCATGAGAGGGTCCACTGCTTGAGTGAGTGTTGATTATCAATGCTGGCTATCAAGATGCCAAGGGTTCATTCTATTAGCCAAATTTCTTAGCTTTCGACGAGTGACCTATGGATAAAATAAAGAGTGCTAAAGTTGATCGCGCCTTAGACGCCCAGCGTGACTATATGGCGAAACGCGAGAAGGGTTACCGTGAACAAGCACTTAAGCTGTATCCGTGGATCTGTGGGCGCTGTGCTCGGGAGTTTACCCGGGTTAATCTGCGCGAACTCACGGTGCACCATGTCAATCATAACCATGATGATAACCCTACTGACGGCAGCAACTGGGAGCTGCTGTGCTTGTATTGTCACGATGAAGAACACAGCAAGTTTGCCAACTTTATCCGCTACGGCGGTAACGCTGAAAACCAATCGGTTGCTGCCACCCATAACCCCTTTGCGGGGCTGAAGGATGCCTTGGCGAAGAAGACATAACCTTTGGGGTTAGTATTACTTCTCGGGGGCTAAGAGTCCGCCACAGGCGCGACAATAGGTGGCATCACTCTGATGATCCTTCGCCATGCAATGAGGGCATTCGATCTTTTTCTGCGCAGAGGGTGATGCTCTTGTTTGAAACTCCTGCATCAACTCCGCCCCGATAATGCCGGTGGGCACGGCGATAATGCCATAGCCACAAATCATCGCGATTGCCGCCACAAACTGCCCAAGAGGTGTCTGTGGTGCGATATCCCCATAGCCCACGGTAGTGATCGTCACAATCGCCCAATAGATGCTTTGGGGAATATTGCTAAAGCCATTGTCCGGCCCCTCGATGAGAAACATGAGAGTCCCGAACACGACGACCAAATTGAGGACGGCGAAGATGAAGATGAAAATCTTGCGCCTTGCGTTTACAAGGGCACTGAACAATAGATTGGCTTCACCAATGTAGCGGAATAATTTTAAGACGCGGAATATACGCAATACCCGAAGCACGCGAATAACTACAAGGTAGTTGGCGCCGGCAAAGAAGAAGGCAAGATAAGTCGGTAAGATTGATAAAAGATCGATCAGGCCGTAAAAGCTGGTGATATAACGACGGGGATGGTCGGCGCTGTAAACACGCAGACCATACTCAATAGTAAAGGCGATGGTAAATAGCCATTCGAGGCGATACAAGACAAGGTCAAAGCTTGTATTTTCCCAGCTGACTGAGTCCAATAACACAGCCAACACACTGGCGCTGATAGCGAAGATCAACACCAGGTCGAAGCTTCTACCCGCCTTAGAATCGAACCCGAAAATTACGTCATTGATACGTTCTTTGCGGGTTTTTTTTGCCTCAGTGTCTTCGGCCATCAAGTGGATCTCTATTATCGAACAAAGCGCCACTTTAGCCCATCAAACCCCCAATCTCCAGTGCAGAGCACTAGGGCGTTTCTTTCTCCCAGCCGCCACCGAGCGCCTGATAGAGATTCACTGTGGTGTTGAGCTGGGATAGTTTGGTGTCCAGATAACTGTTTCGGCTGCTAAATAAAGTGTTCTGAGTCGTCAGCACGGTTTGAAAGTCAGTGACGCCTTCTTCATAGCGTACCTGTGCAATCCTGAACGATTCCTCTGCGGCACTTAAGCTCTGCAAAGACACCTCTACCAATTCGTTCTGCACTTGCATATTGCTGAGCAACACTTCGATCTCGTTAAACGCGTTTAACACCGCTTTACGATAATCGGAGAATGAACTCTCCAGTGTTAATTGCGTGCGTTCTACATTGCGTGAGCGTTGTCCGTTGTCGAGCAAGGTCTGCAATACCGAGGCATTAAAATTGAGAAACGTGTCAGGGGAGGTCACAAGCTCGGTAAGAGATGTGCTGCCCGCACTGAGATTACTGGTCAGTGCGATGTCTGGAAAATAGTCATTGCGCACGATATCGACACTGGCGGTGGCGCTGCGTAAGTTGGCTTCGGCCTGAACCAGATCAGGGCGTCGCAACAATAGCTCGGAAGGGATGCCTGGGGCTATTGTGGGCACATTAATACCGGCCAGTGTTTCGCCATTGATACTATAACCTTGAACTCCGTTGCCACTGAGTAGAGCCAATGATGCCAGCGCTGAAAGCTCGCTCTGTTTTAAGCTGCTCAAGGCTGCCATCTCGCGCTGCAAGGCAATTTGTTGCTGCAAGGCTTCGATGGGCACTGCTACACCGGCTTCAACTCGGGCTGTTGCGATATCGCTGATCGATTGAGCATTGGCAACGTTCTGTTGCGCCGCGGTAATCTTGTCGCGAATCAATAGCAGCTGAAAATACGTAGAGGCAGAAGTGCCTAATGTGGTGAGTGCCACGTCGGCCACTTGTGCGGCACGGGATTCATAATCTGCAACGGCTTTAGTGTAAATGGCCGGTTTGCTGATGATGTTGCTGTAACTTAATGTGGCACCGAGTTCGAAAGGCACGTTCGGGCTGCTACTCGTACTAGCGCCGTCGGCACGTGTTTCGCTATAGCTCGCACCGGTGCCAAGGGTAATGCTACCGCTTGGTAATAAATCAAAACCGGCTTCGCGTAAATTGATCTGTGCCGTTTCAAGGTTGCGGCGGTTGTTCGCCAAATCAAAGTTCTCTTGTGAGACTTGTGCGATTAAAGCGCTCAGCTCTGGGTCAGAAAAATTCTGCCACCAAGTCATACTAGGCCATTGTGGCGTCGTCTCGTTCGCTGAAAGGCTCCAATCTTGTGGCACATCGGTGTCAATGAGTGAAGGCACTTCGGTGTTAACGCACGCGCTTACCGCCAATGCGATGCAAGTGGCCATGGCGGTTCTTGTTAGCGTTTGTCTAGATAGGTAACGCATAATTCTATAATCCTTATTCATTCGCTAATGCCACAACAGGGTCAAGACGGGCTGCTTTGCGGGCAGGGGTAAAGCCAAATACGAGCCCTGTAATCGCAGCGCTGCAAAAAGCCAAAATCATCGGGGTGGAAGTAAACTTGATGGCCACGCCAAAGTACTGCAATACAAGCCCTACACTGACACCGAATATAATACCTATTAGCCCCCCGACACCGGAGACCACGATCGCCTCAGAAAGGAACTGGGCGAGAATGTCAGATTGCCTAGCCCCTGTGGCCATACGAATCCCGATCTCCCGGGTTCGCTCGGTGACAGAGACCAGCATGATATTCATGACACCGATACCGCCCACCAATAATGAAATGGCGGCCACTGACCCTAACAGCATTGTCATGGTGTCTTGGGAAGCCGAGACAGTGTCGAGTAGCTCCGCGCTATTGAAGATACGGAAGTCTTCAGCGCCGTGACGGGCAATCATAAACTCGCGCAGATTGTCTTCGGTAGCGCTAATGGTGTCGATATCTTCCACAGCGACAGTGATCGAGCGGGCATAGACCTGACCAAATAAACGCAGTGCGCCACTTCGTAGCGGTACAAAGACCACGTCATCCTGATCGCTACCTCCAAACCCTGAGGCCCCTTTGCTTGTAAGCACGCCAATGATTTGGAAAGGAATGTTGCGAATCAAAATATACTCGCCTAATGGATCACCACCATCGGGAAACATTTCGGCGGCCACAGTAGAGCCCAAGACAGCGACTGACGTGTAATCGTCGCTATCCTCACGCGTAAAAAATACGCCCTGTGCTAAGGGCCAGTTGCGTAGTTCCGGGAGTGATTCACCAGTGGCGGTCACAGTGGTTGAGTAATCTTGACGACCATAGCGGACAGTTAAGTTGCCTTGTAACTCTGGCAAAGTACCTAATACATTAGGCAAATCAGCATAGATCGCGTCGGCATCTTCAAAGGTTAACGTGGATGGGGCCGAGCGCCTTTGTCCTGGGATTCTTGCGGCCTGCAGCGTTAATAGATTCGTGCCGATCGAGCTAATCCTATCGACAATCTCTTGGCTAGCGCCTTGGCCAATGGCCAGCATGGCGACCACCGAGGCGACACCGATCACGATGCCTAGCAACGTTAATATGGTACGAAATATATTAGAGGTAAGGGAGCGAAATGCCATATTGATGGCGTCACCAAGCCCAGCGAAAGGCGAGGTGGCCTTGCGGTTCATGAACAGCTGGCGCAGTTTCTGATTGCCTTGATACTCGTGCTCATGGCCTTCTATGCGTTTATCTTCGATTACTTGGCCGTCTTTAAACTCGATGCTGCGATCGGCCTGTGCCGCAATCTTAGGATCGTGCGTAATGATAATGACGGTATGGCCTTGTTTGGCAAGATCTTTCAACAAGGCCATCACTTCAATGCCGCTTTTAGAATCCAATGCCCCTGTAGGTTCGTCGGCAAGAATAATATTGCCGCCGTTCATTAGGGCTCGGGCGATAGACACCCGCTGTTGCTGTCCACCAGAGAGTTGGCTAGGGCGATGGTCGAGACGATCACCAAGCCCGAGAGAGCTCAACAGTGCTTCGGCTTTAAATTTGCGCTCGGCAGAGGATAGCCCGGCATAGATCGCAGGGATCTCGACGTTTTCTTCGGCACTAGCATGAGGCAATAGGTTATAGCTTTGGAACACGAAGCCAAATGCCTCACGGCGTAACCAGGCAAGATCATCAGGTGCAAAATCCTTGATGTTTTTACCTGCAAACATATAGGTGCCGTCAGTGGGTTTGTCGAGGCAGCCTAAGATATTCATCAAAGTCGATTTTCCCGAACCCGACTGACCCATGATCGCAACGAATTCACCCATATGAATCTTGAGGTTGATTCCGCGTAAAGCTTTTACGACGACGCCACCACCGGTCACAAATGTGCGAGAAATGTCGCGCAGTTCTATGATCGGAATATTCTGATCAATGACTTCGCCGTCACGTTTTGTGTTGCCCACTGAACGATCGTTGGGCAAATGCGCGCCATCGATAACGCCTGTGTTCATTAGAAGCCTCCTGGGAAGCCACCGCGGGGTCTATTGCCTGTATCGGCTGCCGCACGGGAGCTTGTTTGCACGATACCAGACACGACCTGATCGCCTTCCTCTAAACCGGAAATAATTTGTGCACTGACGCGGCTCGTGACGCCAACAACGACTCTACGCTCTTGTGTGGTGCCATCACTTTGTAGCACTTGTGCTAAGGCAACGCTGCGAGCTCCTGAATCTTCGGCACTAGGACGAGGGGGGCGACGAACACCGGCAGGACGTTGTCCACCGCCTGGGCGTCGCTGCTGTGCATTAGTGTTAGTTTCCGGTGCGGCACCCTCAACATTGGTGTTTGCTGCCGCATTGGCGTCTCCCGCAGCGCGCCGTGCAGCCAATTCGGCCGGATCAATGAATGTTAACGCCCCTAATGGAGCTGTCAGCACATTACGTGCCGAGGACGTAATAAAGAAAACCTGTGCGGTCATCTCGGGCAATAAACTGCCGTCAGAGTTATCGACGTCGAATAAGCCAGTATAAAGAACGACATTACTTTCGATAACAGGGGTAGGGAGGATCTGTCGTAGTTCCCCAGTCCAGCGTCTAGTGCCACCACTGAGCGTTGTAAAATAGATCTCCATGCCTTTCTTTAAGTCACCGATGTCCGCTTCAGAGATTTCCGCCTCTACTGTCATGGTCGTAAGATCGGCAATGCGAAGGACGGTAGGGGATTGTTGGCTTGCGTTGAGGGTACGTCCTTCATTCATTTCAATAGAGACTACTGTGCCTGCCATGGGAGCGTAGATACGTGTGAACTCCAATTGAGTCTCTTCGCTTAGTAAGCTGGCGCGGGCTTGTTCGATTTGTTTCTGGAGCTGTATCAGGCTTGCCTCGGCTGACACCAGATTATTTACTGCCGTGTCGTAGTCCAACTGGCTGGTGGCATTCGCTTCCATTAGACGTTCTTGACGCTTAGCGTTGGTCTGCGCGAGCTCTAAGGATGCGCGCCGTGAACCCAACTGAGCCTCTTGGGCTTCAATGGCAGAGCGGCTGGCATCAACACGGCTTTGTTGTGTCCGCGCATCGATCTCAGCGAGTACATCGCCTTCGGCTACAATATCGCCAACCTCAACAAAGAGTTTTTCCAGTTGGCCGGACACCTGGGCGCCGACATCAACATAGTCGAAAGGCTGGAGAGAGCCAGCTGAGGAGATCGTATTGATAATACTGCCAATACTGACTGTAGAGATTAGGGGTTGGTCTTCTTCGACTTCTTCACCCGAGTTGAAGTAATAAAAAGCACCGGCCGCGAACAGTAAAATTACTGTGATCGCGGGCCAGCGAATCTTGCGCTTCTTACGAGAAGGAGGCGCCATAAAGGGGGAGTCTTGAGTGTTGGCAGTCAATGTGTCTTGCGAATCCATCGGCAAAGTCTCAAATTTTAGTGAATAGAGTCTATTTGCTGAGTACATACGCAGCAGGGGCCATTATCCGTTGCTGTTTATATGAAAAACTGAGGTTTTACCGCGATTTAAAGGCGCTTGAACGCACGACGGTGCGCTCAAGCCTCGATAGGGATAAAAAGAGGGGGTAAATTCGTTACGCTAGTTTGGGAACTGGCGCGTTGCGACGTAATAGAAACACTAAGGGGGCTGCAGCGATTACCATCCACATCATTAATTTAAAATCGTTGATGTAGGCAATAGTGCCGGCTTGTCGAGTGATCTCGGCGTCCAACAATAACAACAGACTATTGCCGTTCTCAGCAATGGACTGCGGAAGTTGATGGGTGCCAATACCCAAATTCGCCGCGGTAATGTTCTCCGTGAGATAGGCATGGTTGCTCGTCATGCTGCGACTGAGCACCACCATGACCATCGAGATCCCAACACTGCTGCCCATATTGCGGCTTAAGCTGAACACACTAGCGCCCTCGGCACGATACTGTGGCGCTAACGTGGCATAGGCGACGGTGCTGAGTGGGACGAAAATGAAGCCCAAACCGAAGCCTTGCAACATGCCTGTCCAAACAAGTGTGTGAGGTGGCACGTAAGTGCTAAACCCTGTCATCGCATACAAAGAGCCGGCAGTACAGAGAAGGCCAAATAGCATCAAGCCACGTGGATCTGTGTGATTGCTGATTTTGCCAACGATCATCATCGCGATCATCGTTCCGACACCTCTTGGCGCCATGATGATCCCTACATCCATCACAGGATAACCCATGAGGTTTTGCATATAGGGAGGCAGCAATGCCATGGTCGCAAGTAAGATAATGCCGATGAAAAAGATGAACACGAGGCTCGTCATCAGATTACGGTCTTTGAAAATGGCAGGCGTTAGGAAAGGGTGTTCCGCCCGCATGGAGTGCACGATATACATCCATAAGGCCGAGCCAGCCAGAGCGCAATACAGTAGGATTTCACGAGACTCGAACCAACCCGCATGTTCGCCGCGATCCATCAATAGCTGCGCACTGCCGATGACCACAGTCAGCATTAAAAAACCGAACTTATCGAAAGGGCGATTTACTCTTTCGGAATCGGGCATGAAAAATAACATTCCTAAGAACGCAATGATGCCCAAGGGAAGATTGATATAAAAGACCCAGCGCCAATTGTAAGACTCTGTTAACCAGCCGCCCAAGGTTGGTCCAAGAATAGGGCCGATCATCACGCCCATTCCCCACATTGCCATCGCTTTGCCGTGGTTTTCTTTAGGGTTGATATCCAACATGGTGGCTTGTGCTAATGGCACTAATGCCGCACCAAAACACCCTTGTAGAATACGAAACAACACCATCTGTTCGATGGAGCCAGCCATGCCGCAAAGCATGGAGGTTAGAGTGAAACCGCCTACGGTGACCAAGAAAACGCGCTTGCGCCCATAACGGCCTGCTAACCAAGCCGTGGGTAAGGTCATGATGGCCGAGGCCACAATATAGGAGGTTAAGACCCAGGTGATTTGTTCTTGGGTAGCGGTAAGGCTGCCCTGCATATGCGGCAGGGCAACGTTGGCGATCGTGGTGTCGAGCACCTGCATGATGGTCGCTAACATGATCGATAGGGTTATAAACCCACGAAATGCTACCTCGACTGGTTTGGGTTCTACTGACGCACTAGACATTAACTTTCTCCGGCGTCTACTTAGCAGCGACCCAAGGCAGAGTACGACTGCGCCCTGTATCGATATCGACATTGGCACTCATGCCAGCGGAGATCGGCAAGCTATGGTCGATCTCATCCAAAGCGATATTCACTTGTATACGTTGGACCACTTTGATCCAGTTGCCCGAGCTGTTTTGTGCCGGCAACAATGAAAACTCTGACCCTGTCGCAGGCGTAATGCCTTGAACGACAGCGGCAAAGGTTTGTCCTGGGAAGGCGTCGATAGTGACTTCGACCTGTTGGCCAGGGCGCACATAGGTTAAATCAGTTTCTTTGAAGTTTGCCTCAAGCCACAGGTTACGATCATCGACCACGCTCACGAGCTCGGAACCAGCAATGACATATTCGCCTTCGTGTACAGAGACGTTTACAGCGACACCGGCAATAGGGGCACGAATCTCTAGATGGCTAATATCCAGTTCGACTTTCTCTAGCTCTGCAAGTGCCTGCAAATAGCGAGGATGTTTCTCAACTGGCAGGGCTGGGTCGATAAGTTTCGCACGAGAGGTTTGCAGTTCTTGCGTGCGATTATCGAAAGCATTGGTGGCGGTGCGCCATGCGTATTCGGCTTGGTCGAATTGCGCCTCTGGAACAGACCGAGTGCTCACCAGTTTACGAATACGTTCCATTTCCTTGTAACGGTAATCAACGTCTGTTTTGGCATTTTCAATGGCTAGTTGGTCGCTACGATAATCCGCCTTTTCACTTTCTAGAGTGCCTTTTAAATTGGCTAGATTAGCCTGGGCTTTTGCTAGAGCGATACGGTAGGGCGCGTCATCTAAGCGGAACAACAGCTGACCTTTCTCGATGCGATCATTGTCATGTGGAATCACCTCGGTTACTCGGCCGGTGATTTCACTGCTTATAGAGGTAATATCACTTTTAATGTAGGCATTGTCGGTGCTGACGAAGCGGCCGCCTTGCATATAGACAAACAGCGAGATACCGGCAATGACCGCGGGGCCTAAAATCAATAATGTGAGGTTACGTAGTTTTGCAGCAAATTTCATGGGTACAGCCTCTAATTCCTTTCTACTTCTATTCGTTTGGTTCTTGCCCGGTATTGGCAGAGCAAAGGTTGGCGCGAATACGGAGTAATACGTGCATAAATTTTGCCTCGTCTTCAGCAGAGATGCCTTTAGTGGCCTGAGCAAGGACTGTTTGTCCATGCGCGCTCATAATTTCGAGCATTGGGCCAGCATTAGGATTGATGAACACACGTTTGGCCCTGCGATCATTGGGGTCATCACGGCGTTCGATCCATGCATCGACTTCTAGTCGATCGAGGTGCCTGGCTAGCGTAATAGGAGTGATATCCATTAGCTGAGCGAGAGTTTTTTGCTGGACGCCATCATTGCGTCGCAGATGCGCCATTACCGACCATTGCGCTCGCGTCAGCCCTGTTTTACTGGCTTGGCGATCAAAGCTCACACGTAAAAGCCGTGCGACATCGTGTATGGCAAAACCTAAACTCTTATCGAAATTTTTATTCATAGTGTGCATATAATAAGCAAGCTTACTATAATCTTCAACTAGTATTTTGTTTTAGGGGGAAACCGCCTATAAACAGTGATAATGTTGGGGGTTCTATTTAAGACGTCGAGGTGACCATGTTTCGTTTGATCGCACTACTATTAGCCACTATCGTTATCAGCGCCTGCTCAAACGAGAGCACGCCAACGAACACAGCTGCCGACAGCGCTACTGCGGCCCCTGCGCCTGTGCCGCAATATGAGCTAGTTGAAACCGTCGTGCGCAGTGCAGATGGCATAGGCATCCCCTATAAAAAGTATGTGTATGACAATGGCCTCACCGTCCTATTACATGAAGATGACTCTGATCCCTTAGTCCATGTGAATATTACCTACCATGTGGGCTCGGCCCGAGAAGAGGCCCAGCGATCAGGCTTTGCCCACTTCTTCGAGCATATGATGTTTCAAGGCTCTGCCCATGTTGGCGATGATGAGCACTTTAAAATTGTGACGGAAGCCGGCGGCACCATGAATGGCTCGACGAGTACGGATCGCACCAATTATTTTCAAACGGTACCCTCGAATCAGTTAGAAACCACTCTATGGTTAGAAGCCGATCGAATGGGCTTTTTGCTTGAGGCGGTGACCCAGGAGAAGTTCGAGATTCAGCGTGACACGGTGAAGAACGAACGTGGCCAAAATGTCGAGAACAGACCTTATGGTCGTGTCTATGAAGAATTGATTGCAGCCTTGTATCCCAGTGGTCACCCGTATTCTTGGCCAGTGATCGGCTATCCCGAGGATCTGGATGCAGCGACACTCGATGACCTGAAACACTTTTTCCTAAGATGGTATGGACCAAATAACGCCACGCTAATCGTTGCCGGACAGCTTGATGAGCAAAGCACGCTGGCCATGATTGATCAGTATTTCGGGGGCATTCCGCGTGGCCCTGCTGTTGATAGAGCCGAAACGCAAACGGCCTCGCTTGATCGTGATCGCTATGTGTCCTATGTGGATCAAAATATTCGTTTCCCGCTATTAGTCATGGCCTATCCAACGGTGGCGTATTCGAATCCCGATCGAGTGCCATTGATGGCATTGGCGGACATTATTGGTGGCGGGAAGAACTCGCTTTTCTATCAAAACTTTGTCCTCACCGATCAAGCTATCGATGCAAGTGCCTCGCATAGCGCACAAGAACTTGCGGGATTCTTTAGCTTGGAAATACAAACCTATCCTGATGCGAGCCTTGGCGATTTTGAAGCACAGGCGCGAGAGATAATTGCCAATTTTAGTGCCGATGATATCGATGACGAGGATCTGGCGACCTTCAAGGGTGACACCGAGGCAGGTCTTATCAATGGGCTTGCCAGCGTCCGCGGTAAAGCATCGCGCTTAGCGCTTTATGACTATCTTCTGGATGATCCTAATTTCTTAGAGAAAGAGCTCGTGGCGTTACGAGGCCTTACGAAAGCGGATATCTTGCGCGTCTTCAATGACTACATCGCCAATAAGCCTGCAGTGGTCGTGAGTGTGATGACCAGTGATAACCCAGATGCCTCGGCACGAGCCGATGACTTTGAGGCTGTACAGGCAATACGCGTGGCAGACTCTTCGTTAGATGATCTTGAGCCACGTCCAGTCGTTGATGATTTTGATCGCAGCCAACGCCCTGTGGCAGGCCAAGCACCGTTAGTAGAGGTGCCTCCATTTTGGCGAACAACGCTGGCGAACGGCACGCAAATTATTGGGTCACAGAACACTGAAATTCCGACTGTTTATATGCAGCTACGGTTTCAAGGGGGGCAGCTTGCCGAATCGCCAGCGCAGTATGGCTTAGCAACATTAACAGCGGCCATGTTGGAGGAGGGGACGCAGTCTTTGTCGGCGGAAGCTTTCGAGCGGGAGCTGCAAAAACTAGGGGCTAGCATCAATGTTAATGCAGGGGCCGACAGCATGCTTGTGACGGTCAATGCGCTAAGTCGAAACCTATCGGCCACGCTAGCATTGCTTGAGCAACGCCTAGTGCAACCGGCATTAACGCAAGAGAACTTTGATCGCTTACGTCGCCAACAAATCGAAGCGCTACAAGCATCACAGCAACGCCCATCCAGCATTGCCAGTGAGGTCTTTGATAAGCTTCTATACGGTGCAGAGCATAGTTTTGCTGTGCCAATGAATGGACGAATTGAGACACTGCAAGCACTGGAGTTGGCCGATGTTGAAGCTTTTTCCAGCACGGCATTTGCGACAGAGGCTTTGCAATTAGTCATCGTTGGGGATGTCGCCCAGGCTGACATTCTTCCTAGCTTGTCGTTCCTTGACGCCTTACCAAAAGTGGCACCAGAGTCGCGCGAACAACCGATGCTTCCCTCGATAAATGCTAACACTCTTTATCTGGTGGATAAGCCTGGTGTAGCGCAATCGGAAATACGCATTGGTTACATTACCGATATGCCTTATGACGCCACTGGTGAATACTTTCAAACGTCTTTGATGAACTATGTATTGGGCGGTGCGTTTAGCAGCCGCATCAATCTTAATCTGCGTGAGGACAAAGGCTATACCTACGGGGCTAGAAGTGGGTTTTCTAGTAGCAAAATTCCTGGGCCTTTCACTGCGGCGGCCAGTGTGCGTACCGATAGTTCGGCAGATTCTGTCGTGCAGTTTGTGAATGAGATCGTGGGCTATGCGGACACGGGTATCACGGACGAAGAACTCGCGTTTACCCGCTCGGCGATAGGACAACGCGATGCGCTTAACTATGAAACGCCACGACAGAAGGCTGGTTTTCTCGGCAGAATTCTACAGTACGAACTGCCAGAGAACTTCGTAGAGCAACAGGCACAAATTATCAACACGATCAGCAAGGAAGATGTCGATGCGCTAGCGAGCGAGAAACTGCCCTTTGATCAAATGATCTTGTTGGTCGTTGGGGATAAAGCGGTCATTGAGGAGGACTTGGCAGCGCTTGGTTATCCCATTGTTGAGTTAGACAGTGCAGGGCAATTGGTGAACTGATCGATGACACAACCAGGTGACCGCCGTCGTACTCCAGTCGTCATGGAGGCTGACCGTAATTTTGATGATCTTGCTCCGCGATTTGCGCGCAATATCTATGGAGGGCTGAAGGGCGCTATACGGCTTGCGGTCATCGAGAAGGATTTTGCGCAGCTGCTCCCAAGTGCCAAGCTCCCGGCGGGGGCAGAGCCATTGCGTATTATTGATGCTGGGGGTGGGCAAGGGCAGTTCTCATTACAAATGGCGGCGCTTGGTCATCAGGTGACCCATTGTGATATATCAGAGCAAATGCTGCGGCTAGCGCAAGAACATGCCGCGCAGCGAGGAGTCGAGTCGATCGACTTTGTTCATGCACCGATTGCTGAGTTAGCCAATGAAGTGACGCAGGGCTCGCGGCTCCCGTTTGACCTCGTCATTTGTCATTCCGTACTCGAGTGGGTTGTTGAGCAAGAAGCACTTGTTGCTGACTTACGGCGACTGTTGAGCCCTAACGGGACGCTGTCTCTCACGTTCTACAATCGGCATGGATTGGTGTTCAAGAACTTATTGCGCGGCAAGCGCTCGGCCATTCTGGATGACCAATTTAAACCCCGTCCCGGCAGTTTAACCCCTCATAGGCCGCTAGCGCCTGAGCAAGTATTGCAGTGGTTACACGCGCGCGATTGGCAAATACTTTGTCATAGCGGTATTCGTGTCTTTCATGACTATTTGTTGACCGAAGATGGGCGCCGGATGCCAGCGGAGGACCTGATGGCGCTTGAGCTTGAGCTTTCCCGTCAAGAACCCTATCGCTCAATGGGCCGATATCAACATGTGATGGCTAGACGGCTTTGTCCGAGCGAGCAAACAGAGTAGAATCCCCCACTTTGCGTTTTGTTAAACTGATAACGGGCGTAGCGTGATCAAGCATCTTTGGAGCTCATGAAAACATTGCAACTCAATAAGGGGAGAGAATCCTCCCTTTTACGTCGACATCCCTGGGTATTTTCAGGAGCCGTTAAAGGCGTTTCTGGTAATCCTGAGGCCGGAGAGACCGTGTCAGTATTGGATGCCTCTGGCAAGGCAATCGCGACGGCCGCCTATTCTCCTAGCTCTCAAATCCGCGCCCGCGTGTGGAGTTTTGATACTAAAGAGGTGATCGACGAGGCTTTTTTCAAGCGCCGATTGGAAGCGGCCGTGACGCGACGCAAGGCCTTATTGAATGACCCCGAACGTACGGGTTGTCGAATAGTGTATGCCGAGTCCGATGATCTGCCAGGGCTTATTATCGATCGTTACGGTGATTACCTCGTTTGTCAGTTCTTCTTTGTAGGGGTTGAAGCCTGGAAAGCCGTCATCGTCGACCTCCTTAAAGAGTTAGTCCCTTGCAAAGGCATATACGAACGCTCTGATGCGGCGGTGCGCAAGCGTGAAGGTTTAGCGCCTGCTCAGGGTTTGCTTTGGGGCGAAGAGCCTCCAGAAGTAGTAGAGATAAACGAGCAGGGTCGAATTTATGGCCTGAGTATCGCGCACGGTCATAAAACTGGTTTTTACTTGGACCAGTATGATAATCGCGAAATTGTGAAAAACCTTAGTAAAGGTCGCAGTGTATTGAACTGCTTCTCCTATACAGGTGGTTTTGGCGTGGCGACACTGCAAGGCGGGGCCTCCCATGTAATCAATGTTGATTCTTCAGGGCCGGCACTGGAGTTTGCACAGAGCAACTTCGAGCGTAATGGATTTAAGAGCGAGCAGTACGATCTTGTGAACGCGAATGTATTTGATCTATTGCGTGAATACAAAGCCAAAGAACGTCAGTTTGATTTAATAGTGTTAGACCCGCCCAAATTCGCTGAGACAAAAGCGCAATTTAAGAAAGCGGCGCGCGCTTATAAAGATATCGCGTTGCAGGCGGCATCGCTTTTGACCCCAGGAGGCATTCTTGTGAGTTTCTCCTGTTCGGGAGCGATAGATCTACCCTTATTCCAGAAGATAACCGCCGATGGCGTGTTGGATGCGGGTAGAACAGGGCAGATCATTCACTATTTACATCAAGCCGAGGATCATCCCGTTGGTTTACCTTTTCCAGAAAGCCTTTATTTGAAAGGTTTGGTAAGCGTGCTGGATTAACGCTCACGACTAATGGCCCGATTCCTGCTTACTTGAGAAGAAGGCCTAGTCTGTACATTTGGGGCGCGATTTAGCGAAAGCTATGCGCCATCATGAGGCAATGGGATATTTATTGGGTTTCAGGCTGAACTTTAACAGTCATAGTTTCGTAAAATGGAACTACCCATTATGTTATTTTTAATTACCCTAATAGTTGGATGGCCAACTACATGGGAGAATCGATCGCTGAGAGTTTCTCGCGACTGGAGTATTGATGAAGATCGCTGCAATCGTCACGGACATAGAGGGGACAACCAGTAGTATTGGTTTTGTCCACAATGTCCTTTTTCCGTACGCGCTTAAGCACATAGGGCCATTTGTGCGCGAGCATCAAGAAGAGCGCGATGTCATGCGTATTCTTGTGCGCTTGAGTGAAAGTACCGGGATCGCTTTGCACAAAATCGATGCGATGATCAAATTGCTAGAGCAATGGATTCGCGACGATGTGAAAGACACAGAATTGAAAGCCTTACAGGGAATGGTATGGGAGAAGGGCTATAAGCAAGGCCTGTATCAAGCCCATGTTTACCCAGACGTGCCCGAGGTTTTGCAAAAGTGGCAACAAGAAGAGCGCAATTTGTATGTGTACTCTTCGGGTTCGATCAAGGCGCAGCAGTTGTTTTTCCGATATTCCGATAGCGGAGATCTTCGGCTATTATTTTCGGGCTATTTCGACACGACGATTGGGGCTAAACGTGATGTGGAATCCTATGAGAATATTGCGCAAGCGATAGCGTTAAAGCCTGAAAGCATTTTGTTTATTTCGGATGTTAAAGAGGAGCTTGATGCGGCAGAAGCGGCCGGTTTCAAAACCACTTGGGTGATACGGGCGCAGGATACGTCTTTGGACCCGGAGCGTGCACAAACAAAAACAACGCATCCTGTGGTCACAAGCTTTGATCAAATAAAGGTCGATTGATTAATCGACCTTGTCACTCTCAATGACTCGGGTCATTGCCTCGCTCATTTTCAACACAACATAGGCTTCATAATTCTCAACTGGGTCACAGTCTGAGAATGCTTCGTTTAAAGTTGTCAGTTGATCTAGTAAAATCTTTTTGGCTTCTGGCCCTTTTGCCGCATTTGTAGATTCTGCGATGTGTAAAACGCAGTTCCAAAAATGAACATTATTACTTTCCTGAGTCACAAACAGTAGACCTCGTTAATTTTAGGGGTGGCAAAGAAGCAGTTAGTTAGCAAAGCCATATAATACGGTGAAAATCCATAGTTGGCGAATCCAATCATTTAACCTTACACAGCAGCAAAGGAGAATAAATCATGGCTTATGGAAGAATCAATGTCAGTGAGGCGAAAGCGTTGATCGAAGAGGGCGCTGTTGTGGTGGATATTCGCGATCCCCAGTCTTTTTCTGCTGGGGCAATCCCAGACGCAATTCATATTACCGGTGATGTGGTGGACGAGTTTGTCGCCGCTCACGATTTCACACGTCCGCTAATTGTATGCTGTTATCACGGCAACGCAAGCCAAGGCGCTGCAAAGTTTTTTGAAGAGAAGGGTTTTGAAAAGACCTTCAGTTTAGATGGTGGTTACGAAGCGTGGGCTGAAGTGTCTTCTGG
Organism: Gammaproteobacteria bacterium; assembly: GCA_051252515.1. Classification (GTDB taxonomy): domain Bacteria; phylum Pseudomonadota; class Gammaproteobacteria; order Pseudomonadales; family Pseudohongiellaceae; genus UBA5078. The sequence continues at coordinate 38,458 of JBPOFS010000005.1, read as the reverse complement.
CGAGCTAAAAAATTGGTAGTTGTTTTTTCCTAACGGCTTTCCTACATACATTGCGGAGTCCGCGTGTTGGAGGAGAGTATCCTCATCATCAGCATCAACGCCGTAGATGCTGATGCCGATGCTGACGCTGATGTCACACACATTTCCGTTAATGTTTATTGCTTCAGGAAATGCTTTAAGTACATTGTCGGCGATAATGCTGATGGTGTCGCGCTCCTGCACTTGATTGACGATGATGACAAACTCGTCTCCACCCAGTCTCGCCACGACATCCGTTTCACGCAACGAAGACTTTAAGCGCCTTGCGATGTCTTTAAGTAACTCATCACCCGTATGATGCCCGTAGGTGTCATTGACGTTTTTGAAGCGGTCGATATCGATGAAGAATAGGGCAAAGGCGCGATCGGGATAACGTTTGGCTAGGCGCGTACTGTTCGTTAGTAATTCGTTAAATTTGGCGCGATTGGGCAGATCCGTCAATGTGTCATGATTAGCAAGATACTGAATATGCATGGAGTTACGACGTCTTTCAGTGATGTCTCTTGTAATCCCAAGATAGCCGCTAAAGTTTTCGTCGTTGTCGTAGATAGGCTCTCCGCTTATCGCCAAGTGATAAACATTACCTTCGGAATTGGTAAAGCTGATTTCCACATCGTGAAACAACTCATGGTTGTTGAGTTTTGCTTTGAACTCGCCCCAGGTGATTGAGTTGCATACGACTTCGGGGAACTCCCAAAAAGCATGACCAATTATAGAGCTGACGGCTCTAATATTACTTTCGCCTACGACGCGGCCTTCGTAAGTTTTCAGGCAAAACTGACTATCCATCTCCCAGAAAAAATCTGTAGATAAATGCGTTAAGCTACGAAAACGTTCTTCACTCTCTTGCAAAACGGCTTCGGCTGATTTTCGCTGTTGTTCATTGCTGAAGTTTTCCAGTGCGAAAGAAACATTGTCAGCCATGCTCTGCAGTAGCTTAACTAGCTCATCGTCAAATACGTTTTTCTCATAGGAGTAGAACAGCAAGATGGCGACTGATTCGTTTTTGCACAATAAAGGAAATGCGGCGGCACTGTAAACGTTATCGTCTGTGCCCATAGAGTGCCAGTGACAAGTGCGTGGATCGTTGAGAAAATCATTGCTGATGCATGCTTGTTTGCTGAAAAACGCGGTCCCCATGAGGCCTTTAGATGCTGCTTGTGAAGGGTCTAATGGCACTATTACATTGTGAAGGTTTGGGCCAGACTCTCCTGCAAAGGCGACCACACTAAGGGCTTGATCTTCGTTAGGCGCGAAGATCGTTGCTAGTGCAAATCTTCCGCCCTTAACAGCGGCATCGCAAACGCTGTGATAAAGACTCTCGACGGAGACAGCCCTGAGGCTTGCCGCATTAGTTTCGCTTAACGAGGAATACATTCGGTGGAGTTTTTGGGCGGTACGCTCGGTGTTTTTTCGTCGAGTGACGTTTCGAGTCACACCGATGATAATCCAGTTGCCGTCAATGCATGTTGCACGGCTATAAGTTTCCAAATAGGCGGGCTTGCCGTCTTTGTCTAGGATTTTGTGCTCGGTACGACTAGTGCCCCCGTCTATAATGAGGTGGTCGTAGCGCTTTTCTAACTCTTCAACGGTTTCGCGCATGAAGCCGTCTTGCGGTCCGAGTGCCAGTAGCTGTTCTTTCGACATGTCACCCTTTTTCCATGCGGTGTCATTCACGTCAATAAACCTCATTGACTTGCGATCGATCAGATAGATCATGTCTCCGGACATGTCCATTGCGGAGCGAAAACGGCGTAGTGACATTTCGGTCTCTACTTGTTCGGAGATGTCTCTGGCAAAACAGTGATAGCCGATAAAACGGTCTTTCTCATCAAACCGGGCTTTGCCACTGATACTTACAAAGCGAGTATTCTCATCGTTATTCAATCGTGCAGGAAGCTTACAAATAAGCTCTTTGAAATCTTTTTGTTGATTACGTTCAGTAAGATGTTGACGCCAGTTTTGTGCGCGACCGGTGACAAGACAGCCCATGTCCCATAGCGTACTACCGATAAGTTCTTGAAGGGGATTATGTGCTCCTTCAAGACGTTTATTGCAATGCATCTCTACACAAACAAAAGTGCTAGATTCCTGCCAATAATAATCGGCATGAAGGTCTATGAGTGACCATAGATCATTAGCGCTAAATGAAGTGGGAGATGCAGTGGTTTTCATAAACTAGTCTGTGACACTTAGTGCGACACACGCCTCTTTTAGAGCGGTGAGTGCTTCATCGATTTCATCGCGGCTAATGTTAAGCGCCGGAAGAAAACGAATAGAGTTATTGCCCGCTTTCACTGCAAGCAGGTGTCGTTCTTTCAATGCACCGAGTAGGTCTGTATTACTGCATTCGCATCGCAGACCAATCATATAACCCATGCCAGTTTGTTCGGCGAGGACTTTAGGAAACTCTACGATAAGCTTTGCAATTCCAGCACGTAGATAGGCGGCATTCTCCATCGCTGTGCGCAGAAACCCTGGGGCCATTAGAATATCGAGGACTGCATTGCCGACTGCTGTGGCTAAAGGATTGCCGCCGAAAGTGCTGCCGTGAGTTCCCGCCACCATAGGAGCGCTGACGCGTTCACTAGCTAAAACGGCGCCAATAGGGAAACCACCGCCAAGCCCTTTCGCCGAAGCGAGTAGGTCTGGCGCAATCCCGGATGCTTGATAGGCGTATAAAAAGCCAGAGCGGCCCACACCGGATTGGACTTCATCAAACATGAGTAGAATGCCTAGCTCGTCGCACAGCTCTCGTACTTGTAGCAGGTAATCAAATGGCGTTAAGCGAATGCCGCCTTCCCCTTGAATCGGCTCTAAGATAATACCGGCAGTTTTATCAGTGATGGCGGCGCGTAATGCGTGAATATCGCCAAAAGGCACTTGATCAAACCCAGGGTCTCCCGTTAGAAACCCTTCGACATGCAAGGGATTGGCCGAGGCCGCGATTGGGGCAAGCGTGCGGCCATGGAACGATTGTGAAAGCGCGATGATGCGAACGCGATCCTTGTCTCCACGACTGTAATGGTAGCGACGCATCATTTTAAAACCGGCCTCTACCGCTTCGGTACCGGAGTTACTGAAAAATACGCGATCGGCAAAAGTGTGTTCTACAAGTCTGTGCGCTAATTTTTCGGCCTGTGGAATACGAAATAAGTTCGAGCTGTGCCAAATTTTCGTAGATTGCTCTTGCAGGGCGGCCACGAGATGCGGGTGACAATGCCCAAGGCAGTTCACGGCAATCCCCATGGTGAAATCAAGGTAGCGCTCACCTTGTGGAGTGTAGAGGTAGGACCCTTGGCCGCGTTCGAATTCTAAATCAGGGTTGCCGTAGTTGCTCATTAACGCCGATTGCATGAAGAGTCCTTTTAATCTGCTTTGGAACAAGGAGCGTATCGCTCCTTTAGATGATGTTTAGACCGTTTCGCCATTGTGCAGCATTCCCTAGCGAGGGGTATAATCTTGTGGCATGGTAGTGCCACATGCGCTTATAGGGTCTATTTTAAGGGTGCGATAATGCACTATTGCCCCCCATGATTCAAGAATTCTGACTGCCACTGCAAGCCTCATATTCTATGCGTTTGAGGCAAATTTTAGATCTCAACTAGGACTCTTAATATGTTCAGTACAAAACCTCTAACGCTTCCGACTCAAGACTCCGCTCTTCCAGGCCGAAAAGAGGCAGTGCCCGTTAATGACAAACACTTCGTTAACGGTAATCCATTGACCGAGCCTATGCCCGAAGGGATCGAACGGGCTGTGTTCGCACTGGGCTGTTTTTGGGGCGCTGAGCGGGTGTTCTGGAGGTTAGAAGGGGTCTACAGCACTGCCGTAGGTTACGCAGGCGGAATAACGCCAAACCCTAGTTACGAGGAAGTCTGCAGTGGCATGACGGGGCACACAGAAGTGGTGGCGGTATTCTTCGACCCTAGCAAGCTTTCTTATGCGCGACTTTTAGAGGTTTTCTGGGAATCTCATAATCCCACTCAAGGCATGCGTCAGGGCCATGATCAAGGGACCCAGTATCGATCGGCTATTTACCCAAGTACTGAGGCACAGCTTAAGTTGACCGAAGCCAGTGCTCGTCAGTTTCAGAATGCCTTGAGCGAGGCGGGGCATGGGGATATCACTACCGAGATAAAGCTTTTAGAGACCTTCTATTACGCTGAGGATTACCATCAGCAGTATCTGGCAAAGAACCCTGATGGTTATTGCGGCATTGGAGGATTGGGCCTGAAGTGCTCAATTGCGCCTGAGGCATAGGGACGTTGGGCCTTTAGGAAGTCTTGAAAAACTCCATAATCTCGGCTTCCTTCTCTAAGGCATCGGCATAACCAAGATCGATTAGGCGTGATGTATAGGATTTTTCAAACATCAAAAGGCTGAGCATTGAGCTTGAGCCCGCATCACGAATGAATAGCTTTAACGCACGAGGCATATCCTCAAAATACTCCGAGGCGATACTGTTGAGGTTTTCGCTAGGGGAGACTTCAAGCAGGTGAATAGGGCGCAGGCGCAAGGCTCTGTCGGCATCGGCCATTTCCTGCGGAATCAATGGCACCATCTTGTTATAACGCTGCAGGATTTCGACGTCATTGGTAAGGGTGTCGACAAAGGCGCTATTGAGGATATGCGACAGAATTTGCGTAAGAGACGGATGCAGCGGGTTTGCCCCTTTCTCAGGACATGGGGCCTTGCTGCTCACCCCTATTGCAAAGATCCGGTCGGCCCCTAAATGTATTGCTGGGCTCAAGGGCGCTAATTGGCGAATCGCGCCATCACCAAAATATTCACGATTTATCTTCACGGCAGGGAACAATGCCGGCAGTGCAGTGGATGCCATCAGGTGTTCTACGCTCAATTGAGTGCGTATGCCCACGCGATGAGGGTGTTCCCAATTGTGCATGGAGTCGATGCCTTGGTAAAACGACACGGACTCGCCGCTTGTATAACCAGAGGCTGTCACTGCAAGTGCCTCTAAGTGTCCCGCATCAATCGCGCGTTGTACGCGATCGAATTTAATTACTTTGCTCAGCAGCAGCTCGAGGGGCTCATTGTTCAAAAGGGATGTAGGAGTGTCTCGTCGTCGGTTCCTTAGAAACGACAATATCCAATTAGAGGCATTGCCCAGCACGCTTGTTGAATCGAGTTTATAGACCTGTTCGCTGCTAATGTTGCGCCACACATACTCGAGTGCGCGCACACCGGTACGCAGTCGCTGAGCATTACTAGCGATGGAGGCTGCGTTAAGTGCTCCAGCCGAAGCGCCGGTAATAATATGGAAGGGGTTGCTTGAGTGTCGAGGCAGGAGGTTTGCAACAGCACGTAATACGCCAACTTGATAAGCTGCACGAGCTCCGCCACCGGAGAGCACGAGGGCTAATTTTTCAGGGTCCTGCTTGCTTGACATGGAAACACTCAATAGTTGGACTGCAAAGGGTTGCTTGGCGCGAAGTTTAGCGTTGCTGCGCGATTCAATGCTATGGTTTTTAGGGATTTTCTCCACTAATGACGCGATAGAATGCACTATACTGTTGTTTCTGTCGGGCTTGCGCCCGCTAATAGATTTTTCGATACGCAAGGTGTGAGCAATACCATGAAGGATGCCAAAGTAGAAAAGTTGGTCATAGCGATTTCATCACGCGCTTTGTTTGACCTCAGTGACAGCCATAAAGTCTTTGAGGAGCAAGGGCTAGAGGCCTATCAACAATATCAAATCTCCCATGAAGAAGAGCCTTTGGCACCTGGGGATGCATTCGGCTTGGTCAACAAACTGTTGAGTCTCAATACGCTCATCAATGATTCTCGTGTCGAGGTAATTTTACTGTCGCGTAATAGTGCCGATACGGGTCTGCGAGTCTTCAACTCGATTAGCCACTATGGTCTTAATATTACGCGTGCTGCGTTTTGTGGCGGTGATAGTCCGTATCGCTATATTGCTGCCTTTAATTGCCATCTCTTTTTATCGACAGACGGAAGCGATGTACGCCACGCTTTGGAGCGTGGCATTGCGGCTGCGACCATCTTGCCTTCGCAGAAAAAATCCTCTCATGAGGGGCAATTGAAATTCGCCTTTGACGGCGACGCTGTGCTGTTCTCCGATGAAGCCGAAAAAATCTATAAAGCCAGTGGTCTTGAAGCGTTCACGGCCAGCGAGAGACTCGCCGCCAATCAGCCATTATCGGGTGGCCCTTTCAAACCATTCCTAGCGGCCTTGCAACAACTGCAAATGGAGTTCGCCCCAGGGGAGTCTCCAATCCGCACATGTCTTGTCACAGCGCGCTCGGCACCTACTCATGAACGAGTGGTGAAAACATTACGAGCATGGAATATTCGCATCGATGAATCCCTGTTTTTGGGGGGAATGGACAAAGGCGCATTTCTCAATGCCTATGATGCGGACGTGTTTTTCGATGACCAAGAGGCTCATTGCGATTCCGCGCGTAGCCATGTGGCCACTGGGCATGTCCCTAATGGGGTCGCTAATTCTTTACCCGCTGATAAAGCGCATGATGCGTAATGATGGAGTAGGGCAATGAAGTTACAGCAACTGCGTTATGTGTGGGAAGTGGCGCGTCGCGGTATGAACGTGTCTGCCGCCGCGCAAAGTCTCTATACCTCACAACCGGGCATCAGTAAGCAGATTTTACAGCTAGAGCAAGAGCTTGGCGTGCAGATCTTTGTTCGCAGCGGTAAGCACTTAACAGGGCTTACAGCGGCAGGCGAGAAAATTCTCGAAGCGGCGGGCGAGGTCTTGTTACGTGTCGACAATATTCGCCAAATCGCGCAAGAGTACAGCAGTGATAGTGCCGGAAGTCTCTCTATCGCAACAACCCATACCCAGTCGCGGTATGTATTGCCGTCTGTGATTAGTCAGTTTGTCTTGCGTTACCCTGAGGTGTCTTTGCATATGCACCAAGGGACACCATTGCAGATCGCCGAGATGGCAGCCCGTGGGGCGGCCGATTTCGCCATTGCCACCGAGTCGATGGAATTAGTAGGGGATCTTGTGATGATGCCCTGTTATCGCTGGAACCGTGTGTTGCTACTTCCTGCAGGGCACCCGCTATTGAAGATCGAGCGCGTTAGTCTTGCTGATATAGCGCAATACCCTATTGTCACCTATGTGTCGGGGTTTACGGGGCGTGGAAAATTAGATGAAGCCTTTAGTGCGCAAGACTTAGAGCCCAAAGTAGTCGTGACTGCCGCCGATGCCGATGTCATTAAGACTTATGTGCGCCTTGGTGTTGGCATCGGGATTGTGGCGAGCATGGCCTATGATGAAAGCAAAGATACCGATTTGGTCTCTGTCGATGTCAGTCATTTATTTGCCTATAGCACCACGCGCATTGGGTTTCGCCGTGGCGCTTTCCTCCGGCATTTTATGATGGACTTTATCGCCTTATTTGCACCGCATATGACCGAAGAGCTAGTGGCCAATGCGCAAGCCTGTGGATCTCAGTATGAGGTCGATCAATTATTTGCCGATGCCACTATTCCGGTACTGCGTTAAGCGTTATTGATCTGTCGCTATAACACCAGGCTTATGGAGCCCACATTCTTTCGCTGTGGCTTCTTCCCACCACCAACGACCCTCGCGCTCATGCTGGTTAGGGCCAATCGGCTTAGTACAGGGTTCACAGCCAATGCTGATATAGCCTTGGTCGTGCAGCGTGTTATAGGGCACATCGAACATACGGATGTACTCCCAGACCTGCTTTGACGTCCAATTGGCAAAAGGGTTGAACTTCAACAGGGGTTTCTCTGGCGAGGAAAACGCCTTGTCGATCTGCGCCACCGGCACATTACTACGTGTTGGGCTTTGATCTTTCCGCTGGCCTGTAATCCAAGCATCTAAGCCGGATAAATGACGGCGCAGTGGCGCAATTTTGCGAATGCCGCAACATTCTTCATGGCCATCCTCAAAGAAGCTAAATAAGCCTTTCTTGCGCGTAAACGCCTCTAAAGCGACAGCATCTGGGCTCAAAAACTCAATATCGATGTTGTACTGTTTACGTACCTGTTCAAGAAAACGCATGGTTTCAGGGGGCAGGCGGCCGGTATCAAGGCTGAATACTTTAACCTGTTTATTGATCTTCCAAGCCATGACCACGAGTGCGACGTCTTCTGCACCGCTAAACGAGATGGCGATATTATCGATATCGGCTAAGATTCGTTTGAGGATTTGCTTGGGTTCTAGAGACTCAAATTCAGTGTTTATGGCATCGATGTTTTGCGTGGTTATCATAAATTCGTCGCATAGAAGAGTGGGCTTTAGCGTGATATTTGCTGTATGCGAGGCATTCTCTACGATTTAAGCGTGTGGGTAAACAGTCGCTTGCCTTGCATAGGGGTACGGATGTGGGTACATTTACTCGCTTTTACACTAGCCTGTGACAAGGGGAATTGCGTTGGAAGTTGTATGTCTTGATCTTGAAGGGGTGTTGGTTCCAGAAATTTGGATCGGCTTTGCTGAACGAACTGGAATTGATGAATTGCGCGCGACGACCCGCGACATTCCTGACTATGATGTGCTTATGAAGCAGCGCTTGCGCTTGCTGGCAGAACATAAGCTTGGATTGCCTGATATTCAGGCGGTGATTGCTGAGATGAGCCCCATGCCTGGTGCCAGGGAGTTTGTCGATTGGTTAAGAGAACGCTTTCAGGTTGTGATTCTGTCGGACACTTTCTATGAGTTTTCACAGCCATTGATGCGTCAACTGGGTTTCCCCACACTATTTTGTCACCGCTTGATCAGTGACGAAAAAGGCAATGTTGTCGATTATAAGTTGCGTCAGAAAGATCCTAAGCGTCAGTGTGTAAAGGCTTTCCATGCCTTGAACTACCGCGTTATGGCCGCTGGCGATTCCTATAATGACACGACGATGTTGTCTGAAGCGGATTTGGGTGTGTTATTCAAAGCGCCTGAAAACGTCATTGCTGAGTTTTCTCAGTTTGTGTCGGTGACTGAATATACTGACCTACAGAAAGAATTTGCGAAGGGTAGTGATCGCGATATCGCGGAATAATTGACTTTAGGTTGGCTTTATAATTGTTTGATTATATTGTTAATTTTGTCAAAACATTCTTGGTACTCTTGCGCACAATCCGAGTCCGCAACAATGCCGCCGCCACCCCAGCACGAAATCGTGTTCCGCACACAATGCAGTGTGCGGATCATGATATTGCTATCGACATTGCCATCGAAGCCCGCATAAAAAAGACTCCCACAGTAGACCTCACGCGAGTCCGGTTCCAACTCCGCAATAATTTCCATCGCCCGCTTCTTGGGAGCCCCTGTAATGGAGCCTCCGGGAAAACAGTTTCTGAGTAAATCCAATGCCGTGTGCGGTGCTTCTAATCTAGCGCTGATGCTGCTGATCAAGTGATGAACATTCGTGAAGCTGTGCAGTTCAAATAGCTGATCGACTTTTACCGAACCGGTGACACAAAGCGTGCCCAAGTCATTGCGCAGCAAATCAACAATCATGAGATTCTCCGCACGGTCTTTGGGGCTTTCCAATAAGGCCTGAGCCAAAGCGTGATCTTGTTCTGGGTCATCCGAGCGTGGGCGTGTCCCCTTGATCGGTTGTGTTAAGACTCTTTGCTCATGCACCTTTAAAAAGCGCTCGGGTGAAAAGCTCAGCACGGCCCCATTGGGTGTGTCGATATAGCCGGCAAAAGGACAGTGTATGGATTGGCGTAGAGTGAGGTAGGCCGCTAAGGGATTGCCTGAGAACTCGGTTTGAAAGCGCTGCGCGAGATTGACCTGATAGCAATCCCCGGCATGGATATAGTCTTGGATGCGTGTAAAAGCTTGTTGATACTCGCTTTGAGAGAAGTTCGATGTGAACGGCTGCTGCAAAGCAAAGACTGGCACCTCAGCAAGTGTGCTCGAAAGGCATTGCTGAACACTTCGTAAACGCGCATCGCTACAGTTCTCTAAGGCGAAAAGAGTCGTGCGCTGTGTGTGATGGTCGACGACGATGGCCCAAGTGTAAATCCCAATGCGTGCCGTATTATCGTAGGCTAGATACCCGATGGCGCCGCCCACGAACGGTAAGACCGCCAATGGAGCAGGAAGAGGGGATGCAGGCGCGTACTCGGCCAGCAGTGATTGCAGGGCGCTATAGTAATCGCCTGCTACAGGGGTGCGCTCTGAGCCTGTCACGAGGACTGTTTTATCTTCAGCGCATTCCAGCACGGCATCGGGCAATGCACTGAGAATATCGTAGCGGGCGTTAGCGTCTTTCCCCATGCCGCTATCGATGAACACCAAGCCGGTCAATGGACTTAAACGGCGCAGTAGTAGCGCCGAGTCACGTTCATAGGGGAGTGTTTCAATAAAATGGGAACGCATTTGCGATGCTCAATGGGCAAGAATGGAATAAGCGTGGGGCTTAAGGCATTAGCTCTACACGAACGGCTAACACATCCTCTGACGATGAGTTCGATGTCGCAAAGCTTGTTTGATCATCGCCAAACTGTGCAAATGAAGGGCTGGGGTTAAGAGGCACCCAACGATTCTGGTCAATGGTGAGCGCTGTTTGTAGCGCTTGACTGAGACTGGGTTCGATGGAGTCACCAGTAAAGGATTGGGACATGGCGACGGTCAGTGCGATTTGCTCACCTTGCATGCGTGCCTGCACCGTAAAGCTTTGTTCGGCACTGGCGTTGTCTTGTTGTAGCTGCAAGCCAAACGGGCCAAAGGCGACATTAGTGCTAGGAGTTGCAAGGCGACGATTAAAATAAGCAAATTCGCCTTCGGTGACTAATAAGCTTTGCACGGGGTGTTCGCGCACGTCATCGGTACTGATGCTATTGAGAGTGCTGCCATCGCTTTGGGTTTGAACATTGCTGCCGCCATAATTGAAATCCACTCGCACCAGTAACTGCTTCAATGGCACGTCTATTTCGGCGATTAAGTCCTCGAGTGCGCTTAAATTGGCTCGTGAGGTGCTGATAATCAAGTTATGGTCGATTTGACTGATTGACCCACGGGGGTCCAAATGCGGGGCGAGGGCTTCACGCACCACATCAGGATCACGGTGTTGCAAACGCACTATCTCAATAACGGCTTGTTGGTTGGCCGGCGTGTCGTTGTCTTGTGCCACCGCAAATGAAGTCCATAAAACACATAGCCCCAGGATCATGCTCAAGACACTGGAGTGGTTACTGAGTTGTTTGTTATAGGCCGGTTTGTTCATTAAGCCTCTTCATCCTCATCTGATTGGTCAACTAACCAAAGACTGCCTTGATTGTATAAGGTCACTAATAGCTCTGCGCAGGCTGTATCGGTTTTGGCGATGTCCTGCCAATCGATCTCGTCCGCGAACGGGTCGCATAAGCTTGGTAGTAATGCCTGCATGCTAGCAGGACAAGGGAATGCTTTGCCATCGACATAGAGTTCCATGCCTAATGAATCGTCGTTTGCTTCAAGCTCGGCAAACGCAAAGCGCGAGGAAGGGTTACGGCCAAGAGGCAGCCCACCTTTCATGGCTGTCAATAACTGCTCCACCGTGACCGGCGAGCTATGCTCTAGTAAATAAGGGTATTTAGGCTGAGTCATATACTTGCCAAACGTGCGGGTGATGCGCGGTTTGTCGGCAAGGTGAGATTGCAAAAGGGCCATTAACTGCTCGCCGACATCGTTTTCAATCTTACCTGGAAGCGTTGGCTTTTTAGGGGCCGTGTCGATGTAGCGGTGCTCTTCATGCAAGCCTTCCATCAAATCATTGCTAAAGTCATCAAGAAGTTCAACGACAGAAGGGGTCCTAAACCCTACGGAATAGGTCACGCTATTGCCTATGGACACGCCGTAATGAGCAATATTCGGGGGAACATAAAGAATGTCACCGGGTTCTACGATCCAGTCTTCTTGTGTATCAAACTCATTAAGGAGTTTGAGTTCGTTATCGGGTAGCAATGGCGTGTTGCTGTCCACAGGACCGCCTAAACGCCAGCGCTTTTTGCCATGCCCTTGAATTAGGAACACGTCGTAATAATCAAAATGGGGGCCGACACCGCCTTCATCGCTGGCAAGACTGATCATGACATCGTCGATTCGCCAATTCGGAATAAAGTCGAAGTCTTTCACTAAGGCGCGCACATCGTCATGCCATTGATCGACCGCTTGAATGAGGAGGCTCCAATGGCTATTGGGCAATCCTTTCAGAAACTCTTCTGTGAACGGCCCATTGTGCACTTGCCATTTTTTACGATCGGCATCACTGACAATCAATCTTGACTCAATGAACTCTTCGCAAGCTAAACCTGCAATCTCTGGAATGCCTATTGGGTCTACAAAGGCTTTTTGCCCCCGAATCAATACGGGCTTTTTCTGCCAATACTCAGATAGGAAAAGTGCCGGATCAAAGTCGGGGGGTAATATGTTCACGCGTAAACTCCAGTCAATCGATTGCTTAGCACTAAATGTTGCGCGCTTGATCTACGGCATTGCCGATGTAATTTTCAGGGCGCAATGCGCGTAACTGCGCTTTGCCTTCTTCGGGAATGTCGAGTGTTTCAACAAACTGTTCGAGCACTTGTTGATTGATCTTCTGGCCGCGGGTTAGCGCTTTGAGTTTCTCATAAGGCTTCTCGACGCTATAACGACGCATCACAGTTTGAATAGGTTCGGCTAGCACTTCCCAGCTCTTATCGAGATCGGCGAGTAGAGTCTCTGGGGCAATAGAAAGCTTGCTGACCCCTTTGAGGCTGGCGTGATAGGCGATCACGCTGTGGGCAAAACCAACACCGATGTTACGCAATACAGTGGAGTCGGTTAGGTCACGCTGCCAGCGCGAAATAGGCAGCTTCTCTGCAAGGTGTTGCATCACGGCGTTTGCAATCCCTAGGTTGCCCTCGGAGTTCTCAAAGTCGATCGGATTGACTTTGTGCGGCATTGTGGAGGAACCCACTTCGCCAGCGATGGTTTTTTGCTTGAAATAACCCAGGGAGATATAGCCCCAGATGTCGCGATCGAAATCGATCAAGATAGTATTGAAACGACACAAAGTTGAGAACATTTCGGCGATATAGTCGTGCGGTTCAATCTGTGTTGTGTACGGATTCCATGTAAGCCCAAGAGAGCTTACGAAGGTTTGGGCATTGCTCTGCCAATCGATGTCAGGATAAGCGGAGAGGTGAGCGTTGTAGTTGCCCACCGCGCCGTTGATCTTGCCAAGCACTTCGCTGTTTTCAAACTGGGTAAACTGGCGCTCTAAGCGAGCGACCACATTGGCGAACTCTTTACCGACAGTGGTCGGTGATGCCGTTTGACCATGAGTGCGGGCAAGCAATGGCTGCTCCGCATGCTCGATCGCTAACGCTCTTAAGGTGTCGATCAGATTGCGCATCAATGGCAACATGACGTTATCGCGACCTTCTTTGAGCATCAACGCGTACGAAAGATTATTGATGTCTTCTGAGGTGCAAGCGAAATGGACGAACTCCATTTGCGTGGCCAGCCCAGGATGATTGCTGACTTTCTCTTTGATGAAATACTCAACCGCTTTTACATCGTGGTTGGTTGTTGCCTCGATGTCTTTTACCCGTTGCGCATCCTCTAAAGAAAACTCTGAGATGATGTTCTCTAGTACTTGATTTGACTCAGAATCAATAGCCGGAGCTTCTGTTACTTGTGGGTGCGCGGCGAGGCATTGTAACCATCGCACTTCTACAATCACTCGGTAACGGATAAGGGCGAACTCGCTGAAATAGTGAGCCAGTGCGTCTGCCTTGTTACGATAACGGCCATCGATTGGAGAGATTGCGGTAAGTCCGCTCAAAGGGAGTGCTGTCATAATAAATTCCTAGCGAATAGTCTAATAATGTTAATGAAGAGTGATCAGGTTGCGGCGAATAGTCGCTACGCAACTTCGAATGCGTTTTTTATAGAAAAACAAATGCCAGCGTCTTCCGCCCAGTTGCTGCCAGAGCATGGCTGAACGTATTCCGGCTAATAATAAGGCGCGAATCTGATTCGCTACCTGTTGATTGCGCAGATACTCGGCGTTGCCTTTGACATGCACGCGATAACTTAGCTTACTGATGGTGTCTTGGTATAACGCGGCAAACACGGCGTAATCAAAGTTCTCAGATTTTTGTGTGCGCAGCATATCGTCTGCCGGCAAGCCTTGTTCGTCGTTGTCTAAATACAAAGTGTCAGGTCGTTGCATGCGCTGCTGAATGGCGCTTTGCATCGCGGGCGCAGTGCTAAGCTGTTGCTGAAGTACGCTCATGCCTAGGACATATTTCATCGCTTCAGAAAACTCTCGTAAGCCTTCGCCACTTAAGGACTTTTGCAATGCGCTCAGACCAGTCGCAAAATAATTGACGTTAGGGTAAATGTCGGCAACGCTGTCGGAGTTAAGGACTAACAGGGGTTTGACACAGGCTTTGATCAGCACTGGGTCTGCGCGCCCTGTGGTGGCGAGAGTGTGAACGAGTTGGGCGCATTGCACTGTTACGGCCAGAGCAATATTGCGATATTCCCAATCGTTAAACTTAGCGGAAGTATTGTTCAATGACTGCGCCTCCTAAACAAGTGTCGCCAGAGTACAAGACGATCGTTTGACCCGGTGTAACCGCTCTTTGTGGATCAGCAAATGTCACGATAATATTATCACCATCCACGAGCTCAACGGTGCAGACCTGATCGGCTTGGCGGTAACGAATTTTGGCATGACAGCGCAGCGGCAAAACCGGGGGCTCGTCATTGATCCAAGCAAGTTGTGTCGCTTTTAAGCTTGAAGAGAACAGGTGAGGGTTGTCATTGCCTTGTGCGACGATTAGACGATTACGGTCTAAGTCTTTGTCTACGACATACCACGGTGCGTCACCAAACTCTTGTAAACCGCCGATGCCTAAGCCTTGTCGTTGACCATAGGTGTGGTACATCAACCCATGATGATCCCCGATCAATTGGCCATCAACGGTTTCAATTTTCCCAGGTTGAGCGGGAATATATTGCTGTAAAAAATCTTTAAACTTACGCTCGCCAATAAAGCAGATGCCCGTGCTGTCTTTTTTGTCGTGCGTGATAAAGCCGTGTTCGGCCGCAAGTGCGCGCACCTCACTCTTTTCTAATTCGCCGACAGGGAAGAGGCTGCGTTTGAGGCTGGACTCACCCACGGCGCTTAGGAAGTAACTTTGATCTTTGTTTTGATCAAGCCCTTTAAGCAAGTAGGTGTGACCATTGTCATCGAAGCGGCGCACATAATGACCAGTGGCAATATAGTCCGCGCCTAGCTCGCTGGCATATTCTAAGAATGCTTTGAATTTGATCTCACGATTACACAGGATGTCGGGATTTGGGGTGCGACCCGCGCGGTACTCCTGAATAAAGTGTTCGAATACATTGTCCCAATATTCTGAGGCAAAATTGGCACTATGCAGATGCAGGCCGAGGCGCTGACAGACTGATTCAGCATCGGCTAGATCTGCCTTAGCGGTGCAATACTCAGAGTCGTCATCTTCTTCCCAGTTTTTCATGAAAAGGCCTTCCACTTGATAGCCTTGTTCTTTCAACAGGAGTGCCGCCACGGAGGAGTCGACACCGCCGGACATGCCAACGATGACTTTGATGCGTGAGTTTGCTGCTTTTGCTTCAGGTGTAAGGGTCATGACGTTCGTATTCGTTTTGCCTGTAATGGACTGACTGATCGGGTGTGTTTTAGTCTAAAAATGTGACGGCCTCTAGAGGAAAGTGTTTCCCTGCGAGATAGTCATCGATTACGCGCATGACTACCGGGCTGCGTAACTGGTCTTTGCGTGCGTTGATTTCTTCGCGGCTTAGCCATAGGGCTCTAACGATGTCGGTATCCAGTGGCCGTTCAGGGAAATGCTGCACGGGGCTGGCGATGAAGCAGCTACGAATATAACAAGTGTTCTTAGCAACAGCATTGCTCTGGTAAAGCCCCAGAAAGGCGGTGAGCTCTACCTCCCAAGCTGTTTCTTCTAGTGTTTCCCGAATCGCCGCCTGGGCTATTGTCTCGTTTGGCTCCAAATGCCCGGCCGGTTGGTTTAGCACTAGGGCGCCATCAATGAGCTCTTCAACCATCAAGAACTTGGCGTCACGAACGACGATAGTCGCGACGGTTTTGTGGGGGTGCCATTGGGCCATTTGACTAGGAGATCCACCGGATTAAATAAAGGCGCAATCGTACCGCAAAACACCTAAGAATGCCTCTTAGAATCACTCAAAATCGACAATACAATGGTGTGGATACGGTATCACTTTAGCTGTTTGCCTATTACGTGGATAATACGCACGCAAACACACAACACAACGATGGGGCAGGGTATGGGGCAATTAACGCATTTAGACGCACAGGGCAACGCACACATGGTGGATGTGGGTGGTAAGCTCGTGACTAGCCGAAGCGCTACAGCCAGTGCCGTCGTGTCGATGCTGCCAGAGACTATGCAATTGCTAGCCTCTGGTGGGCATAAAAAAGGCGATGTGATTGCGGTGGCGCGTATTGCGGGCATCCAAGCCGCGAAGAAGTGCGCAGACCTTATTCCGCTTTGCCATCCCTTGATGCTGACCTCGGTTAAAGTGGAGTTCGAGCTTGATGAGGTCAATGCTAAGGTCTATATCAGCGCTACCTGCGCCCTAGATGGTAAAACAGGCGTTGAAATGGAAGCGCTGACAGCGGTGTCAGTGGCGGCACTGACGATCTATGATATGTGTAAAGCCGTTGATAAAGGCATGGTCATCGAACACATCAGTCTGCAGGAAAAAAAGGGCGGAAAATCAGGGCATTACTCGCGAGAAGCGGTGTAAACCCTCACGCTTACAGGAATCATTATGTTGAAAGTACATTACTTCGCAGCGCTGCGTGAAACACTCGGGACGCAAGGTGAAGAGTTAGCAATGCCCAGCACTGAAATGACTGTGGCCCAGTTGATTGCTCATCTTGTGGAGAACCGAGATGAAGCGTGGTCAATATTGAGCAACTCCACGCAAGTGTTAGTCGCAGTGGATCAGACTATCGTTGAGCGTACTCATGCTTTGCTAGGCAATGAAGAAATTGCCTTCTTTCCTCCAATGACTGGAGGCTAGGCGTGATTAGCGTTCAAGAAGCGGATTTTGATATTGCGGCTCTATATGCGTCTTTGCGTGAGGAGGCTGATAACGCTGGGGCGATTGCCACGTTTACAGGTTTGGTGCGTGAGTTCTATGAGGCCAGCGATAAAGGCGAGAAGCCCAGTGTTCAAAGCCTGTTTTTAGAGCATTACCCTGGTATGACTGAGAAAGCTTTGGCCGATATCGTGACCCAAGCACAGCAGCGCTGGGATGTGCTGGCCTGTCGTGTGGTGCATCGAGTTGGTGAGCTCAAGGCGAATGAGCAGATTGTCTATGTGGGTGTTGCAAGCACCCATCGCGCCGATGCCTTTGCCGCGGCCGAGTTCATTATGGATTATCTTAAAACTCGGGCGCCATTTTGGAAGAAACAGGCCACAGGCGAGCAATCGCAATGGATAGAAAGCCGTGAGGCCGATGAGATCGCTCGTCAACGCTGGGAAACATCCTCTTAACTGGGGATTTCTATCGCCGTTGATTGCCCTGGCAGCAAATCCCCTATATCCCAAGTCCCGATCCTGCGTCGAATAAGGCGTAGCGTCGGAAAGCCCACCGCGGCCGTCATGCGTCGCACTTGTCGATTACGACCCTCAAAGAGTGTGAGTTCTACCCACGAGGTAGGGATAAGCTTGCGTTCACGAATTGGAGGGGTGCGTGGCCAAATATCCACCTGTTCTAAGCGCCTTGCTTGTGCTGGTCGACTGAGGCCGTCTTTTAACTGTACGCCACTGGCCAAAGCCGCTAGCGCTGAATCGCTGATTTCCCCCTCTACCTGCGCCCAGTACACCTTGCCTAGCTTATGTTTTGGGTCGCTGATTTTGGCCTGAAGTTTGCCGCAATCGGTCAATAGGATAAGGCCTTCGGAATCTCTATCGAGCCGCCCAGCGGGGTAAACGCCTTTAATATCAACGCAATCGGCAAGAGTGCGTCGTCCGTCCCCATCGGTAAACTGAGAGAGCATGTCAAAAGGTTTGTTTAGTAAAATCAGTCTAGCCATCAGGGGAGATAGGTCCTTTTTTATTGCAGTTAAGACAAGCGTTAAACGAGATACGAGGGTTAGAGTATCGCGTTAGCCGCTATTCTAACAAAGCCTACGCTGTTATAATGCCGCGCAAAATAATATAGAGCGCAAAGCTTTCGTTCTCGCAGTGTAGAGATCAGTTCGACTATCCCGCCACTGAATTTTTTTGGTGAACCCGGTTACGTAAACAAGGAACAACTATGACTAATGCTCCAACGATCATTTATACCATTACTGATGAAGCGCCTGCGCTGGCGACTTATTCTCTGCTTCCCATTATTCAAACGTTTACTAACCCGGCGGGCATTAATGTCACGACACAGGACATCTCGTTAGCGGGTCGTATTATTGCTAATTTCCCTGACAAGTTGACGGATGCGCAGAAACAAACAGACGCGCTTGCCCTATTGGGTGACTTGGCTCAAACCCCTGGCGCCAACATCATTAAGCTGCCCAATATTAGTGCATCGATTCCGCAGCTTCATGGCGCGATCAAAGAATTGCAGAAACACGGTTACGCTTTGCCTGACTACCCAGAAGAGCCTAAGAGCGACGAAGAGAAAGACATCAAGGCGCGTTATGCCAAAATTTTGGGCAGTGCTGTAAACCCAGTATTGCGCGAAGGTAACTCTGACCGCCGTGTGGCGGCTCCAGTAAAAGCCTATGCTCGCAAGAACCCCCATTCAATGGGCAAGTGGGCCGCAGACTCTAAGTCTAATGTCGCTCATATGAGTGAAGGCGATTTTTATGGCAGCGAACAATCCTACGTTGCTGAGAAAGCTGGCGCGGTGCGTATTGAATTTGTAGCAGCCGATGGCACTGTAAGTGTCCTAAAAGAGAAAACGGCGTTGCTAGCCGGAGAAGTCATCGATGCATCGGTAATGAGCTCGAAAGCGCTTAGTGAGTTTTTCACTGCGCAAATTGCGGCGGCAAGCGAGCAAGGCGTCTTACTGTCATTGCACCTTAAAGCGACGATGATGAAAGTGTCTGACCCGATCATGTTCGGTCTTGCAGTGACTGTTTATTTCAAAGATGTGTTTGAAAAGTATGCAGACCTCTTTAAAGAACTAGGCGTTGATTCCGCTAATGGCTTGGGTGATGTTTACGAGAAAATCAAAGGTTTGCCACAAGATCAGCGCGAAGCGATCGAGGCTGATATTCAAGCGGTTTATCAAACTCGCCCGCCATTGGCGATGGTAGATTCTGATAAAGGCATTACTAATTTACACGTGCCGAGCGATGTTATTGTTGATGCCTCAATGCCTGCAGCGATTCGTTCATCTGGTCAGATGTGGGGACCAGACGGCAAGCTACAAGATACGATCGCTATGATTCCTGATCGCTGTTACGCCGGGATTTATCAAGCAACGATCGAGTTCTGTAAGAAGCACGGCGCATTCGATGTAACGACAATGGGCAGCGTGTCTAACGTTGGTCTTATGGCGCAGAAAGCTGAAGAATATGGCTCACACGATAAAACATTCAAGATTCCTGCAAACGGAACCGTGCGTGTTGTTGATGACCAAGGTAAGCAGATTTTTGAGCACAATGTCGCCCAGGGCGATATCTGGCGTATGTGCCAAACTAAAGATTTGCCTATTCAGGATTGGGTAAAACTTGCGGTCACTCGTGCACGTGCTACCGGCACACCAGCAGTATTCTGGCTTGATGCTAACCGTGCTCACGATGCGCAGTTAATCAAAAAAGTTGAACAGTATTTGCCTCAACACGATACCACCGGTCTAGAAGTGCTTATTAAAGAGCCTGTGGAAGCGATTCGCTTTTCACTAGAGCGTATCAAAGAAGGTAAGGACACAATCTCTGTCACAGGCAATGTGTTGCGCGACTACCTAACCGATTTGTTCCCAATTCTCGAGCTAGGAACGAGCGCAAAGATGCTTTCAATCGTGCCGTTGCTTGCGGGCGGTGGTTTGTTTGAAACAGGCGCTGGTGGTTCAGCGCCTAAGCATGTTCAACAATTTGTTGAAGAAGGACATTTGCGTTGGGATTCTCTTGGTGAGTTCTTGGCATTGGCTGTTTCGCTTGAAGATTTGGGTGCTAAAACCAACAATCAAAAAGCGATCACTCTAGCGGCTGCGTTAACGAAGGCAACAGGACGCTTCTTGGATAACGATAAGTCACCAGCACGTAAAGTAGGGCAGCTAGATAATCGCGGCAGCCATTTCTACTTGGCGATGTATTGGGCGCAAGAGTTAGCGGCACAAACGCAAGATGCAGAACTGCAATCGCGCTTCACTAAATTGGCGGCGCAGTTAACGCAGAACGAAGAGGCTATTCTTGAGCAGTTAAACGGCTCGCAGGGCAAGCCAATGGATATCGGTGGGTACTTCCAGCCAGATCAAGAGAAAGTGTCCAGCGCCATGCGCCCGAGCGCAATCCTCAATGATGCATTGGCAAACGCTTAAGGCGGTTGTCGTAGCATTTTGATGTGAGATGTTGTCAGGTGGCCCTTCATTGCGATTAGCGTGATGAAGGGCTATTGACTAGAGTTGTCTCTTAAGGAGGCGGATGGTTCAACTGTCATCACTCGCCGTAGATTCTTCCGTTGGATCGAGTCCAATCGGCATAATATTAGCAGCATGCAGCCCTTTGGGGCCTTCTATAGTCTCGAAAGAAACCGTCTGCCCAGCCTTTAACGTTTTATAGCCCTCCATTCCAATTGCTGAATAATGCGCGAATAGATCATCGCCGCCATTATCAGGAAGAATAAAGCCAAACCCTTTTGCGTTATTAAACCACTTCACTTGCCCAGTATTCATGGCAAAACTCCCGTGTAACGTGTTGTTGTTATTTTATTTACCAAGGATAACCACTAGCAGCACTTCGTATAACGTACTGCCATTAGCTTGTCAATGTTGATAGTGCGGATGACTGCCCCCATAAAGAGATCAAGCTAGTGCGTATAGCGCAGGAAATGAAGGGGTGTGGATTGCCGCACAAGGGTAGAAATTAATTTTTCGTATCTGTGAATTCGAGCGTATTATTAGCTTAAATAGTTCAGGTCTAAAGCGGTGGTGGGCGCTCTCCCATTAGTAAAGCAGTAGGAAATCCGTAAAGATGTTAGATAGTGAAGTTTCAATAGTAGGCGTAACGCCTTCGTCTATGGCGGACTCCGGCCAATGGGGTTCTTCTGATGATGAGCGTGATGACGCCATTGCAACCGAGAACGCGCGGCCAAAGCTGGCGCGCCCCCCAATGTATAAAGTTGTTCTTTTCAATGATGACTATACGCCAATGGATTTTGTGATTGATGTGCTGTGTTCGTTCTTTAGTATGAACGTAGAAAAGGCGACACAGATCATGTTAAGGGTACATACTGAAGGCAAGGCGGTATGCGGGGTTTTCAGTAAAGACGTCGCGGAAACAAAAGCGCAGCAAGTCAATGATTACTCGCGTGATTGTGATCAGCCGCTTCTTTGTCATGTAGAAATCGATAGTTAACGGAAGGCAAAGCTATGTTGAGCAAAGATCTAGAAATTACTTTGAACAGCGCCTTTTCCGGAGCCAGGAAGAAGCGACATGAATATATGACGGTAGAGCATTTATTGCTTGCCTTAATGGACAACGAGGTCGCAGCGCAGGTGTTACTTGCGTGCGGCGCCGATATGGCACGTTTACGTGCTGAATTATTGGATTTTGTGGATACCACGACGCCACTAATCCCAGAGCTCGAGATCGAGCGTGAAACCCAACCGACACTGGGCTTCCAGAGAGTGCTGCAGCGTGCAGTCTTTCATGTGCAGTCCTCCGGAAAGCGTGAGGTGTCAGGGGCTAACGTCCTAGTCGCTATTTTCAGTGAGCAGGAAAGCCAAGCGGTGTTTCTGCTAAGACAGCAAGATATCGCTCGTATTGATGTGGTCAACTACATCACGCACGGGACCTCTAAAGTGCCAGGACGCGAAGGTGAACCTGACTCGGAAAACTCTCATCAAGAGGGTGAAGAGGATGACATTGAGAGCGCCGCTAGTGCGCTGGACAATTTCGCGACGAATCTTAATCATCAAGCCGAACTGGGCAAGATCGATCCTTTGATCGGGCGTGACGAAGAAGTCACTCGCTTGATTCAGGTGTTATCGCGCCGTCGCAAGAACAATCCACTATTGGTGGGAGAGTCCGGAGTCGGTAAAACGGCTGTGGTTGAAGGGCTTGCGCGCATGATCGTCGAAGATCAGGTGCCAGACGTGCTTAAAGGCAATGTGATCTACTCACTGGACCTTGGCGCCTTGTTGGCAGGCACTAAATACCGAGGGGACTTCGAGAAGCGTTTTAAGGCGCTGTTAGGCGAGCTTAAGAAAAACCCGAAGGCGATTCTCTTCATTGATGAGATTCACACCATCATCGGCGCAGGAGCTGCTTCCGGTGGGGTTATGGATGCCTCAAACCTACTCAAACCAGTATTAACCTCTGGGGATCTTCGCTGCGTAGGCTCTACTACGTACCAAGAGTACCGCGGCATCTTTGAGAAGGATCGCGCGTTGTCACGACGCTTCCAGAAAATTGATGTGGAAGAGCCCGATGTCGAAACGACCTATCGCATTCTAAAAGGGCTTAAATCTCGATTCGAGGCACATCACGAGCTACGTTACAGTGATAATGCCTTACGAGTGGCCTCTGAGCTTGCTGGGCGCTATATCAACGATCGTTTTATGCCTGACAAGGCTATTGACGTGATTGACGAAGCAGGGGCTTTTCAGCGCCTTCAGCCAGCCAGTAAGCGCAAAAAATTGATTCAAGCTCAAGACATGGAGAAAGTGGTGGCGGCGATTGCACGCATTCCGCCGAAACATGTGTCTAGCAATGATGTGGAGTCCTTGAAAAACCTCAAAGACAATCTGCGCATGGTGGTCTTTGGTCAAGAAGTGGCAATTGATAACCTTGATTCAGCCATTAAATTATCTCGCGCAGGACTTAATCATCCAGATAAGCCTATCGGCTCTTATTTGTTCTCTGGGCCTACCGGTGTGGGCAAGACAGAAGTATCACGACAATTGGCGAAAATTCTTGGAATCGAGCTGCTGCGTTTTGATATGTCTGAATACATGGAACGCCATACGGTGTCTCGATTGATTGGGGCGCCTCCTGGTTATGTGGGCTTCGATCAAGGCGGCTTGTTAACAGAGGCTGTCGCTAAGAACCCACATTGTGTTCTATTGCTCGACGAGATCGAAAAAGCACACCCAGACGTCTTTAACTTGTTGCTGCAGGTTATGGATCACGGTTCGTTGACAGATAACAACGGCCGCAAAGCCGACTTCCGCAATGTCATTTTAATCATGACAACGAATGCCGGGGCGCAAGAGATGTCACGCGCTTCGATAGGCTTTAGTAAGCAAAACCATAGCACTGACGGTATGGAGGCTTTGAAAAGAACCTTCACGCCTGAGTTCCGTAACCGTTTGGATGCCATCGTTCAGTTTGGTGCGCTCAATACGGAAACGATTCGTACAGTCGTGGACAAGTTCCTTGTTGAACTGCAGGTGCAGCTCGATGACAAGAAGGTCACATTGCATGTCGATGACAGCGCTAGGGACTGGTTTGTTGAGCATGGGTATAGCGAGACCATGGGCGCGCGCCCAATGGCAAGGTTGATTCAAGAGAAGCTGAAGAAAGCCTTAGCCGAAGCCATACTGTTTGGCGAGCTGTCCAATGGCGGCGAAGTCGTCGTTTCAATTGAGAAAGACGAGGTTAAACTCGCCATCACAGGACGCAAGAGTGCAGAGGGCAGGGAACTAAGCAAAAGCGAGGGCTGAGAAGCGCTCGCTGCAGTTTATCGAGCGCGGTAAGTGATTCGACCTTTGCTCAAGTCATAAGGAGTCAGTTCGACTTTGACTTGGTCGCCCGTAAGGATACGGATGTAGTTCTTGCGCATTTTTCCAGAGATATGAGCGGTCACAATGTGGCCGTTCTCTAATTTTACGCGGAACATGGTGTTAGGAAGCGTGTCTACGACTTCGCCATCCATTTCAATTTGATCTTCTTTTGCCATTAACTATTCAATCCTGAGTTGTGTGTTCGAGCACTAAGTGTCGATTGCGGACAAAAACGTGCGCGCATTTTGCCTCATTTACTAGGAATTAGCAAAATTCCTGCGAAAAGAGTCTCTTTAGGGTTTGCCTAAGGGGCTTCGGTGAATAACTCCCAGCCATTGCCTACAAACATTTCCAGTGGTTGGAAATCCGTTTTATAGCGCATTTTGTCGCAATCTTTGACCCAATACCCAAGATAAACATAAGGCAAATTGAGCTGCCGGGCTTTCTCAATTTGCCACAATATTATATAGCTACCCAAAGAACGTTTGTTTAGCTCAGGGTCAAAAAATGTGTACATCGCCGATAGCCCATGGTCGAGTTCGTCTATAACGCTGACGGCTAAAAGTCGTGATTGCTCGTAAAAGCCAAAAAACTTTGTCGACTCTGTTCTGGTTTCAATGAAGTTTTGATATTGCTCTGGGGAAGGAGGGTACATATCGCCATCGGTATGCCTTGTTTCAATGTAATGGCTGTATAGGGCATAAATCGCAGGGTCATCAAGACTGGTCAACTCTTTGCTAACGAGGTCTTGGTTGCGTTTGGTGACGCGTTTAAAGCGTCGACTCAAAGTGAAGTTTTGCACTTGCACACGGCAAGAGACACAGGCCTGACAAGTTTCACATCCAGGGCGATACAGGTGGTCACCGCTGCGCCGAAACCCTGCCGTTAGCATGCGACTGTAGAGTGCTTTGGAGAGCGGGACAGCGGGGTCTAGGAAAATAGTGCGGGCTTCGCGATCGGGTAGATAGCTACAGGGGTGCGGGCTTGTCTGATAGAACTGTAATTTTTGTATTTCATCAGTTTGCAAAGTGGTCAGTCTCCAATTGCCAAGGACCTTCCCGCCCAGGAAGCGATTTGCACCGTTGCAAATGTTCTAGGAATACGTCTCTAGGCATATCTTCTGCCCCTAAGCTGCGTAGATGCTCACTGGGCACTTGGCAGTCTATGAGTTGATATTGCCACGCTTGAAGTTGTTCAACGAGTCTAATAAAACCAATTTTAGACGCGTTATCGCGCAAACTGAACATCGATTCGCCAAAAAAGAGTTGGCCCATCGCGATGCCATAAAGCCCGCCCACCAATTGATCATCCTCCCAGACCTCTACGGAATGGGCAACGCCTTGCTCGTGCAGTTGGCAATAGGCTTCCTGCATTTCGGGAGTAATCCATGTGCCGTCGTCCTCGCGCACATCGGCGCAATGCTCGATCACTTCTTGGAAGGCCGTATCGAGCGTGACACGGTAGGGTTGTTTGCGCAGTATTTTGCGCATACTACGAGACACCCGCAATTGCTCTGGGGCTAAGGCCATGCGCAAAGCTGGGGACCACCAGAGAATCGGTTGATCGTCTTGATACCAAGGAAATATGCCGTGTTGGTAGGCATTGATAAGGCGCGCACTGCGCAGATCGCCCCCAACGGCTAATAAACCGTCGGGGTCTTTGAGCGCTTGGCTTACCGGAGGAAAGTCCAAAAGCGTGTCGCTAAGCCAAGGCAGAGTGCTCATTGCGCGATCTCGCGAAGCTTATTGATCGAGGTATTTCTCGGCATCTAGTGCCGCCATGCAACCAAAGCCCGCCGAGGTGATCGCTTGCCGATACACGTGGTCGGCAATATCGCCGGCTGCAAAAATTCCTTCAATGCTGGTTTGCGTGGCATTGCCTGCAATGCCGCTATTGATGACCACATAACCATCGTGCATCTCAAGCTGTCCAGCAAAGATGTCTGAGTTGGGCTTGTGACCAATGGCAATGAAGACACCGTCGACTTTCAATTCTTTAGCGGCTTTGGTTTCTGTGTGAGCAATCCGTAAACCGGTAACGCCCATTACATCACCAAGCACTTCTTCGAGGTTGTGGTCCCACTCAATCGTGATTTTTCCAGCTTTCACTTTATCGAATAGCTTGTCTTGCAGAATCTTTTCAGCGCGCAGCGTCTGGCGGCGGTGCACCAAAGTGACGTGTGAGGCGATATTGGACAGGTACAGCGCTTCTTCGACAGCGGTGTTGCCGCCACCGATAACCGCTACTGGCTTGTCACGATAGAAAAAGCCGTCACAGGTTGCACAGGCGCTGACGCCTTTGCCCATAAAGGCTTCTTCTGAGGGAAGGCCTAAGTATTGAGCGGAGGCTCCAGTCGCAATGATGAGGGCGTCACAGGTATAGACGCTAGAATCGCCTTTTAGTGTGAAAGGGCGCTTGGACAAGTCTGTTTCATTGATATGATCAAACACGATTTGTGTATCAAAGCGCTCGGCGTGTCTTTGCATCCGCTCCATCAAGGCGGGGCCTTGCAAGCCTTCGACGTCACCTGGCCAGTTATCGACATCAGTGGTGGTAGTTAATTGTCCACCTTGCTCCATGCCAGTGATCACAACAGGATTGAGATTGGCGCGTGCAGCGTAAATGGCGGCGCTATAGCCCGCAGGGCCAGAACCTAGAATAATGAGCTTGTGGTGAATAGTGTCGGTCATAAAATTAGATTTCCTGTTGATCGGCTAGCGTGATTCGCCACCGTCTAAGCATCGGGGGATAGGCTCAAAGGTGGGTGCGAGCACTCAATATTTAAAGGGCTGGTGCTGAATTTGCGCTTATTCTAGATGATCCCCTTGTCTTACTCATGCCTTTTTCTAGAAAATTAGAACCTGTGCGCTGTTTTGCTTGTTTTCGGAGCGCTCAAAATTGATTATGATAGCCCCATTAAGAATCTAGAATTTGATATAAAATTTAAATGCAGGTATTTGAAAAGTTTGAAAAATAAACCTCAAAAGAAAGTCAATAAAGAACAGCAGCTTAAGTCTGTAACCCAAAGAATCTTGCGAGAAGCGGCGCTTATCATGAGCTTTCTTGTTGGCCTGTTTTTACTGATTGCGTTAATCAGCTATTCGCCTAGTGACCCAGGTTTCACCACAACGGGCAGCGGTTCTGAAGTTGATAATGCCGTTGGACAATCGGGCGCGTGGATTGCGGATTTACTATTCCATTTGTTTGGCTATTTCGCGTATCTGTTTCCTTTGGCATTGGGGCTGAAGGCGGTGGGCTTCTTGCGCAAGTCCGAGGAAAGCGAAGAGCTCTTCTCTTGGCCGATGTTCGCGCTTAAGGCGACAGGGATCATCTTGCTGGCGATCGGCGCCTGTGCCTTGGCAACGATGCACTTTGAGATTGATCAGAATGTCCCTTGGCTAGCGGGTGGAGTGATTGGTTCGATGATGGTCAATGTCACCGTTCCCGTCTTCGCTGTAGTTGGCAGCACATTATTGTATTTCGCTCTGTTCCTATTAGGGTTGACGATCAGCGTAGAGATCTCATGGTTGCGCCTTGTCGATCGCACCGGCGAGCTCACCTTAAGCTGGGCCGCATGGTTAATGCAGGCCTGGTCAAGCTGGTTGAGCACCAAGAAAGAGGAGTCTGAGACAAGACAAATTCGTCAGACACGCAAGAAGACCTTAGATACCTATATTGAAAAAGAGAAAAAACGCGTTCCTCCCACCATCGCGCCGGTGATCAAAAAGCCGGTAGTCAAAAGCGCACGGGTCGAGAAGGAAAGGCAAGGGCGTTTATTTACAGCCCCTAATCCCGGTGATTTGCCTGCCATTGCTTTGTTAGACGAGTACAAAGGCGAGTCTAAGCCTGGGTTCTCAAAAGAGTCTCTAGAGGCGATGTCACGCTTGTTAGAGATCAAATTGGGCGACTTCGGTATTGAGATCCAAGTGACAGAGGTGAACCCGGGGCCCGTGATTACACGCTTTGAGGTGCAACCGGCCCCAGGGATTAAAGCGAGCCGTATTACCAGTTTAGGCAAAGACCTTGCGCGCTCATTAGCACTTGTCAGTGTCCGAGTCGTGGAAGTGATCCCAGGCAAAACAGTGATAGGGATTGAGATTCCAAACGAGCATCGTGAAATGATCATGCTCAGCCAAGTGTTAGCCTCGACCGACTTTGATAAATCATCGTCGCCACTGAGTATGGCACTTGGCCATGACATCGTCGGCAAGGCAATGATTGTCGACTTGGCTAAAATGCCACATTTGCTGGTCGCAGGGACCACGGGTTCCGGTAAATCCGTCGGGATCAACGCCATGATCTTGAGTCTTCTCTTTAAATCCACACCAGAGCAGGTGCGGATGATCATGATCGACCCCAAAATGCTTGAGCTTTCCGTGTACGACGGGATTCCTCATTTGCTGACGCCGGTTATTACGGACATGAAAGATGCGGCAAATGGCCTGCGCTGGAGCGTGGCCGAGATGGAGCGTCGCTATAAGTTAATGTCGGCCCTTGGTGTGCGTAATCTTGCCGGTTACAACAAGAAAGTCGCCGATGCGATTAAAAGTGGCGAACCGATCATTGACCCCTTGTGGCGTCCTGATCCGATGGAGCCGCTGACAGAGCAACAGGCCCCAGTGCTGGAAACCTTGCCGATGATTGTCGTTATCGTGGATGAGTTAGCCGACATGATGATGGTGGTTGGCAAGAAGGTGGAAGAGCTCATTGCGCGAATCGCCCAGAAAGCTCGTGCCGCGGGGATTCACTTGATATTGGCCACTCAGCGTCCTTCTGTTGATGTACTGACGGGCTTAATCAAGGCGAACGTCCCCACAAGACTTTCCTTTATGGTGCAGTCGAAAATCGACTCGCGCACTATCTTGGGTGAAGGCGGCGCCGAGCAACTGCTGGGTAACGGCGATATGTTGTATATGCCACCTGGGGGCGGAGTCGCCACTCGTGTACACGGCGCGTTTGTTAGTGATGAAGAGGTTCACCGCGTAGTCGCGGATTGGAAGTCGCGTGGAACACCGGTGTATATCGAGGAGATTACACAAGGCGGTGATGACCGTGATTCTGGCGGATTTGGAGATGAGGAGGGCGGCGCTGAAGAATCTGACGCCCTTTATGATGAGGCCGTGGCCTTCGTTACTGAAACTCGTAAAGCGTCTATATCAGCGGTACAACGTAAATTGCGCATCGGTTATAACCGCGCCGCACGTATGATTGATGCAATGGAAGCCGCCGGTGTGGTCTCCTCGATGAGCTCCAATGGAGCCCGTGAAGTCATTGCACCACCGCCTCGCTAATTGGGATTTTACTATGCGTTTAGGATTTTCACTTCGCTTTATACTGCTTAGCAGCGTTTGTGTGTTTGCGCTTAGCAAAGCGTATGGGCAAGACAGTGCTGCTAGTGAGCTAGAGCAATTACTGGCCTCGATTGAGACCTTTCAAGCGGATGTTCGTCAGCTTATTGTTGAGTCCAGTGGTGGCGTGTTGGAGGAGAGCAATATTCGGTTCAAGCTCAAACGCCCTGATGGATTCTACTGGGAAACAATAGAGCCTTATCCGGAGCTTATTGTCACCGATGGTAAAAGCCTGTGGAACTATCAACCTGATCTGCTGCAAGTCAGCATTGAGGATTGGGATGCCGAGCGCTCAGAGCTTGCCGCACAGCTGTTGAATGGGCAAATCGATCAAATTCAAGCCGATTACTTCATCAGTGGTGGCGATGTGGGCAATGGGAGCGCTTACGAGTTCATTCTAGAGCCCATAGACCCAGCGAGTTTATATGAGCGCGTCACGCTGTATTTTCGTGCCTCCAAACTCAGTTCAATTCATGTGGACGGTGGTAATGGGCAACGCACTTTCTGGGAGTTCTTTGAACACCAGATCAATGAGCCTATTGACGATGCAGACTTCGTTTTCGAAGTGCCTGATGATATCGATGTTCTCGACAATCGCAGCGCGCATTGACGCTAGAACCCAGAGGCCCCATGTCTGAGTCATTATTTGACGATCTCGACGAAACTACTCAAGCGCCGACTCCTGCGGCGTTTCAGCCGCTTGCTGCGCGTATGCGCCCTCAAAAACTCGAAGATTTCATTGGCCAACAACATTTACTCGGCGAAGGTAAACCGCTAGGTGAGTCGATTCGTCGTGGTTTGCCCCATTCTATGATCCTTTGGGGACCACCCGGTGTAGGCAAAACAACGCTGGCGCGGATGCTCGCACACACTTGCGGGGGGCACTTTGAAAGCATCTCGGCGGTTTTGAGCGGGGTGAAAGAAATTCGTGCAGCCGTTGAACGGGCACAAATGCTCCGACGCAATAATGGACGTCCTACTGTTCTGTTCGTCGATGAGGTGCATCGTTTCAATAAGAGCCAACAAGATGCGTTCTTGCCCCATGTGGAGGACGGCACGCTCATCTTTATTGGTGCCAGTACAGAGAACCCTTCTTTCGAGCTCAACAACGCCTTACTGTCTCGTGCGCGGGTCTATTTGCTTAAATCACTAGACGATGAGGCCTTACTCGCTCTGCTAGAGCTTGCACTAAGCGATGTGGAGAGAGGCCTAGGCGCGCAAGCGATCGAGATCGCAGAGCCTGTGCGCCGAAAAATTGCCGATGCGGCTGATGGCGATGCTAGGCGAGCGCTGAATCTATTAGAGATAGCCGTAGATATGTCGATCTGCGAGAACGGCAAACAACGCATCGATATGGATGTGATCGAGCAAGTCTTGCTTGGGACGAGTCGCCGGTTCGATAAAGGTGGCGATGTTTTTTACGATCAAATTTCAGCCTTACACAAAGCCGTGCGCGGTTCGAGCCCAGATGGCGCGTTATACTGGTTCGTGCGGATGTTGGACGGAGGCTGTGATCCGTTATATATTGCCCGCCGATTAGTGCGTATGGCGAGTGAGGATATAGGCAACGCTGATCCTCGTGCATTGCAGATGGCAATGTCCGCTTGGGATGCGCAAGAGCGGCTAGGAAGCCCTGAAGGGGAGCTGGTCATTGCTCATGCAGTGGTCTATTTGGCTAGTGCGCCAAAGAGTAATGCTGTCTATAGCGCGTATAATGATATTCGTGCGCTGGTGTCGAAAAGCCAATCTCATGAAGTCCCGCTACATTTGCGTAATGCGCCAACCTCTTTAATGAAGTCTTTGGATTATGGCGCTGAGTACCGATACGCGCACAGCGAACCAGGGGGCTATGCCGCAGGCGAGAACTATCTGCCAGAACCACTCAAGGATGAGCGCTTCTATTTTCCTAAAGATCACGGTTTAGAATCGAAGATACGAGAGAAGCTTGAGCATCTGCGTGAACTCGATGCCCAAAGCGATCAGCAACGTTACGCTAAAGACGAATAGAC
Organism: Gammaproteobacteria bacterium; assembly: GCA_051252515.1. Taxonomy (GTDB): domain Bacteria; phylum Pseudomonadota; class Gammaproteobacteria; order Pseudomonadales; family Pseudohongiellaceae; genus UBA5078. Next base: position 7,121 of record JBPOFS010000005.1, on the reverse strand, counting down.
AAAGGCGCAAAGCAAATGATGAACTATTCCTTTGCAGTAGCAATTGGCGGGGCTTTAGGGGCCGTGTCGCGCTATTGGTTACTGACCTTAGTTAGCAGCGTTAGTGCGCATCGGATTCCATGGGGTACTTTAGCCGTTAACGTATTGGGTTCATTCATTATCGGGATGTTGTACATTTTGATAAGCGAACGCATGCTGATGTCTGAGCAGTGGCGCGCCATTTTGATTGTCGGGTTCTTAGGAGCTTTTACGACCTTCTCGACCTTCTCGTTAGACGCCGTGATCTTGATGCAAGAAGGCTATTTGCTTCAAGCCGGCAGTTATATTTTAGCCAGTGTAGTGCTTTGTTTGCTCTTCGCTTGGCTCGGCATCGCATTAATGCGTGTCTTTTAACTTTTACATTTACGACAAAAGGAAAACTTAAGTCCATGCTGGATCCTAAGACGTTACGTGCAGAACCCGAAACTTTAGCGGCATTATTAAAGAAGAAAAACTATGTGTTAGACATAGAGAATATTAATGCTTTGGATTCACGTCGGCGCGAATTACAGCAAGAGACTGAAAAATTGCAGAACGAGCGCAACGTGCGCTCTAAATCGATTGGGCAAGCGAAAGCGTCAGGGCAAGATATTGCGCCGCTTTTGGCAGATGTCGCGAGCCTTGGTGATTCTTTAGAGGCGAATAAAAACGCCTTGGCCAATGTCCAAGACGAGCTAAACAATATTCTGATGGGCATCCCTAACGTGCCGCAGCCAATCGTCCCTGAAGGCAAAGATGAGAACGACAATGTTGAGATGCATCGTTGGGGCACTCCGCGCGAGTACGATTTCGCAGTGCAAGATCACGTGGCGCTTGGCGAGGCCATGGCGACTATGGACTTTCCTACCGCGACTAAATTAACGGGGTCGCGATTTGTCGTGATGCAGGCGGGAATGGCAAGACTGCACCGTGCATTGATTCAGTTCATGCTTGATCAGCACACCTTGTCCCATGGTTACACTGAGGTTTATGTGCCCTATATCGTTAATCGTGAATCTCTATTAGGCACCGGACAGTTGCCTAAGTTTGCAGAGGACTTGTTCCGGTTGGAAGGCGATGATGAATACTATCTTATCCCTACTGCCGAAGTGCCTGTGACTAATATCGTACGTGACAGCATCGTTGCGGCCGAACAACTGCCGATGAAATTTGCCTGTCATACGCCTTGTTTCAGAAGTGAGGCGGGCAGCTATGGGCGTGATACACGAGGCATGATCCGGCAGCACCAGTTCGACAAAGTTGAGCTCGTGCAGATGGTTCGACCTTCAGAGTCCGATACTGCGTTGGACGAGTTGACGGGCCACGCTGAAAAAATTCTGCAATTATTAGAGCTACCTTACCGTGCGATGTTGCTATGCGGTGGCGATATGGGCTTTAGTGCTGCGCGAACCATTGACCTTGAAGTCTGGTTGCCTTCACAAGATTGTTATCGCGAAATATCCTCTTGCAGCACCTTTGGAGATTATCAAGCGCGTCGTATGCAAGCACGCTGGCGTAATCCTGAAACGGGCAAGCCAGAATTGCTCCATACACTCAATGGCTCTGGCCTTGCGATAGGCCGTACTCTGGTGGCGATACTAGAGAATTATCAAAATGCCGACGGTTCCGTCACGATTCCAGAAGCACTGCGTGGCTATATGGGTGGCTTAGAACGTCTTGCGTGAAACAGTTTTGATCATAGCAGTGTCACCACACGGTAAATACTAGATGCAATTTCTACCAATATTTTTGAATATCCGCGCCCAGAACTGTTTAGTGGTTGGGGGCGGTGAAGTTGCTTATCGTAAAGCCGTTTTGCTCGATCGTGCGGGGGCTCGTTTACGCGTTGTCGCACCGAGTATCTCGGGCGAGCTCGAGCGTTTGGTTGTAGCCGGCGCAGGCGAGCTAAGAATCCGTGAGTTTAAAGAAAGTGATCTCGATGGGGTTTTCCTTGTCGTCGCGGCTACTGATGACGAGGACGTTAACAGTGCCGTTTCAGTTCTTGCTAAGGGGCTTGGCTTGCCGGTTAATGTTGTCGACAAACCAGATCTATGCAGTTTTATTGTGCCGTCAATAGTGGATCGATCTCCCGTGGTGATCGCCATTTCAAGTGGGGGCACTTCTCCTATCTTGACACGCAAACTTAAAGAAAAAATTGAAATCCTTGTGCCTGCCTCCTATGGCCGTCTTGCGCTTTTATTAGGGGCGTTTCGAAAGCGGGTAAAAAGCGTTATCACCGATTTCAAATCCCGCACACGATTCTGGGAGGCGTTGCTTTCAGGCCCAATGCCCAGCATGGTGTTTGCCGGCGAACTGGACTCTGCGCGGCGTTATATCGAAAGTCAGTTAGGCGCTTCGGAGTCAATTAGTACAGAAGGGGAGGTGTTTCTAGTCGGCGCGGGCCCAGGGGATCCTGATCTATTAACGATTAAAGCATTGCGCTTACTGTATGAGGCCGATGTGGTTCTTTACGATCGACTAGTGTCCGCCGAAATTATGTTAAAAGTGCGACCAGACGCTGAAAAAATCAACGTGGGGAAAGAGCGTGCAAACCACGCGGTCCCACAGGAAGAAATTAATGAAATGCTGGTGCGTTTGGCTAAAGAGGGTAAAAAAGTATTGCGCTTGAAAGGCGGCGATCCTTTTATTTTTGGTCGCGGTGGTGAGGAGATCGATAAGCTTGCCGAGGCAAAGATTCCCTTTCAGGTGGTCCCTGGCATCACAGCAGCCTCTGGATGTGCATGCTATGCGGGTATTCCACTGACCCATCGAGACTGCTCGCAATCCGTGCGCTTTGTCACTGGGCACCTAAAGGACGGCAGCATAGATCTCGACTGGGATAACCTAGCAAGAGAGCATCAAACAATTGTTTTTTATATGGGCTTGGTGGGGCTTGAGCGGATTTGTAGCGAGCTGATTGCCCATGGCGCTGATGCTGACTTGCCGATTGCCTTAGTGCAACAAGGGACAACGGACACGCAACAGGTGTTAACAGGAACGCTCACTACTATGCCGGCACTGGTACAATCAACGCAGGTGAAAGCCCCGACGATTATAATTGTGGGCAAAGTAGTGGCGCTACAATCCAAGTATTCTTGGTTTCGAAAAGAGGCGCTATTGGAAGATAGCGCCGGTTAATCGTTTCAATCTATTAAGCCAAACTCTTGGCGTAATACATCGATAATTTCTTGCTTCGGATTTTCAGACAGCTTGATGGGGGCGCCGATAATTTTTTCGGCGATACCTAAGTACGTTTGCGAGATCTGCATTAGTACTGCTTCTGGAAGTGCATTATCACGCGCTAATGCAGCACGCTCTGGCATGCGGTCCTTGTTAAGCAAGATGTCTGGGTCTGGGAAGTATTGCAGCAATTGCTGACGAAACTCTTCTTTAGACTTTTCAATGACCTTGCCTTCGCGGTATGAAGGGCCATCCCATATTCTTGAAGAGTCAGGCGTTCCGACTTCATCCATATAGATCAACTTTTCAGTACCGTTGGCATCGGTCACGTAGCCAAACTCGAACTTAGTGTCGACAAAGACCTGGTCGATTTTTTCCAGTTCCTTGCTGATGACATCAAAGCCTTCTCGTAACAGCTTTTCATAAAAGTCGATGTCTTCGATGCGGCGGAAATTAAACGCTGCATAGTTGCGCTCGATATCTTTACGAGTGATGTTAACGTCATCGGCCTCGGGCACACCTGGTATGCCTTTCAAAACGCCTTTGGTAGAAGGGGTAATCAGAAGCTCTGGTAGTCTCTGGTCTTTCTTCAAGCCGTCTGGAATTTGAATGCCGCAGAAGTCGCGCTCACCCTTGGTATAGGCGCGCCACATAGAGCCAGTGATGTACTGTCGACAAATCGCTTCGATCATCACGGGGTTGGCTTTTTGCACAATCCACACAAAAGGGTGAGGAATTTCCAAAATATGGCTTTCGGCCAAACCTTGTTCACGGAACATGCCGAACCAGTGATTGGAGATCGCGTTTAGTGCAGCGCCTTTTCCTGGCACTCCGTTAAGTCCGCCTTCGCCATGCCAGATGCAGTCGAATGCAGAAATACGATCACTGATTACCATTATCGCCAACGGGGCGTCAGCTGCCACATTGTATTTGCGTTCGCGAATTAAGCGCGCGCTATCTTCTGGCGTTAGCCAATAAACGGATCGAACTTTGCCACTATGCACGGGTTGGTTCGTGCGAATAGGAAGGTCATTGTTGACGGCGAGTACGCTATCGGCGAGGCGTTTTACAGGGCTCATAAGGTTGTGTCCTGAGTCGGATGTAGACGGTAAAAGTGATCGCGGATTATAGCAGATCTGCTAAAGGCGTATAGCTCAAAATACTCTAAAAACAATTGCTTGGGCGAGGTAAACCCGCAATTTTACTGGTGATCAAGGCCGGGTTGCCAGGAAACAGTTTCATCAAATAGATACTGCGGCCTTTCTCAGGGCCTAACTCTCTTGCGATGAGTTTGACGAAGGGACGCGTAGCAGGGGAGAGACCATGGGCTTCGTAGAAAGCTCGCAATGTGTGGATGACTTCCCAATGAGCGTCATTTAGAGATATGCCGATTTCTGCAGCGAGTTTACCTGCTACCTCTGGGCTCCAATCATCGAGATTGCGCAAGTATCCGTCTTTATCGAGGGGGATTGATCCTTCTTGGGCGAGCGTCAGGGATGTCATGGCTCGTTAAGTCCAGCTCAAGGAACGCTGATGTTTGCACACAAGGGCAACAAACTCATCGTAGCCAATCGCTGCGATGCCGCTGGGCAGTTCAGATTCTGAAAAGCCACGGGCTTGAAGGTCCTCACGCAAGGCATAGACTGTTATTCCCGCAGTTAAAGGCAGGCCAGCTATTCGGTTGAGCAGATAAACACCGTCCTCAATCAGTAAGACGCTGTCTTGGTCCTGAACGACTTTGAGGCAGCTATCCAATGCAGAATGAGAGCCAGACTTGTTGATCGTATGTAAGCTGCTCATAGGGTAAAGACCACATCGGATTGGCTGATAAGTTCGGCAATTTTGGCAGACTCAAGCACCGTTACTGGGACGACTAATGAGGCGGCATCTAAGCCACGCTCTTGCATCGAACTAGCATCGACGTACAACTCATTCACTTCATAAAGTGGCAGGGCTGCAAATGCGGCACTGAGGTCTTTTGCATCAATGGCCGAGGGGGTTTGGCCGCGCTTAAGCTGCCAGATACCGTCATCCATGAAGATGAAATTGATTTTCTGATCGAAAACGGCCGCCGAAAGCACCATGTCTAAGCAGGCTTTGGCTTGGCCTTGCCCGTAAGGTGTCGCCCGGCTGATAAAGGTAATAGTTTTAGTAACTGGCGTTGTCTTAGTCATATCAGGCTCCAAAACTCACGACTCGATCGGACATGATGCTCGCATCGACTAATTGCCCTAAGCCTGAAAGAGTGAAGGGGGCCGCTAAATTGGAAGCTGTCTTTTCGTAGCGTTCAGCCTCTTGTTCATCGAGGATGCCGCGCTTTAACGCCGATGAGACGCAGGAGATCGCATCTAACTGATGTTGCTCTATTAATGTGCTCCATGCCGAGACCAGGTCGAACTCGTCTTGTGGAGGAGTGCTCAGGGCGTTGCTGTTGTGCACACCGTCATAGTAAAAGAAGAGCCGGTAGATCTCATGGCCAGCGGCTAAGGCGCTCACACTAAAGCGATAGGCTGTGTAAGCCGCTTGGGAGGAATAGGGCGCAGAGTGTACAAGGACAGTTAGTTTCACAACATTGGCTCATTGAAGAGTGACGTTTGATTATAAACAGATAGCAATAAAAAAGCCCCGGTAAAGACCGAGGCTTTTTAGTCAAACCCTAGCGCAATTATTCGTCGCCAGAGAATGCCGTTAGCAAGTGAATCAAGCTCAAGAACAAGTTGTATATCGATACAAACAACGTGATGGTTGCAAGGATATAGTTTCTTTCGCCGCCATTAACGATTTGGCCAGTTTGGTAAAGGATAATGGCACTAGAAAACAGCATGAAGCCTACTGAGATGGCTAGCTGTAGAGCTGGGGTTTGAAAGAAAATCCCCATGATCATCGCCGCAATCAGGACAAAACAACCTGCAGTGATAAACCCACTTAGGAATGAGAAGTCTTTGCGGGACACCAAAGCGTATCCAGAAAGGCCGAAGAAAATAAACGCCGTGCCGCCTAATGCAGTGGTGACGATTTCGCTACCTGCGGACGTTGCCATTAACATGCCAATCATCGGGCCTGTGCCGTAGCCAATGAAACCGGCGAAAGCAAAAATAGTGACAAGACCCCAAGCACTACGCGCTAGTGCATGAGTAGCAAACAACAGACCGTAAAGACCGATCATATAAACCCACATATTCATAGGCGCTGCAGTGGTACTTACCATTGCCATGATGGCACTGAAAGCCAATGTCATGCCTAGCAATAAATAGGTGTTCTTTAATACTTTATTAACAGCAACATCCGATCCACGGGTTTGTGAAGCGTTTAGAACATCTATCTGACTCATATATATCTCCGTAATAAAACTGTGCAGACTATAGACCGCCTGAGATGCCGTTGTGTTTCACTATAAGGCATCTAAAGCTTATTTTGGGGCTCACCCCACTAATTTCAATGGGCTTGGTGGCCTTGTCTGTTGAAATTAATTGTACATTGCACAAGTGAGAAAGTAACGCATTTGCAAAGTTCTGCTAAATTGGGGAAATATCTGGTTGACTGAAAATAATTTTCCAGTAAGATTGGCGACCGTTGCGGAGGGGTGGCAGAGTGGCTGAATGCACCGGTCTTGAAAACCGACGAGGGCGAAAGCTCTCCGAGAGTTCGAATCTCTCTCCCTCCGCCACTTTTTCACTCTGCCAACATCTCAGCGCCAACTCCAAACTCCCCAGAATCTGTTTCCGTTCATAGCGGGAGAGAGATCGAACCTTAGAGTTCGACCAAATGCAAAGCATTTGGCACCAAGCACGCAGTGCGCAGCCCGAAGGGTTAAAACAACCAAAGCTGTTTTAAGTAATCTCGCCGCTCCGCCACTTTTTCACTCTGCCAACATCTCAGCGCCAACTCCAAACTCCCCAGAATCTGTTTCCGTTCATAGCGGG